>CAYTRY010000024.1:0-21150 GCA_964440375.1 uncultured Bordetella sp.
ATGAAGCCGCCACCCTTGCCCCAGGCCTAAAGGCTGGCCTGCACTGCTGGAGGCTTATCGGAGAAGGCCATCTCTATCCAGCCTTGGCCATGCAAAACCTTGCGGCTGCCGTTTCGCAGGCCCGCTGGCGTTTCGGTGAGCCAGTGCTTGGGATTACGCCCGGATGCATGCAGCTGCGTCACGGCCCGGAATCATTCGACTGGGTGATCGATGCGCGCGGCACAGGCGCTGCCGCAGAGGTGCCTGTGCGCGGGGTGCGCGGAGAGGTCATTGTGCTGGCCGCCCCCGGCTTTCAATTGCATCGGGCGGTTCGGCTTTTACATCCGCGCTGGCGGGTCTATATCGTGCCCCGGCCCGATGGGCAATTGGTTGTCGGCGCAACCGAAATCGAGAGCGAGGATCGCTCTCCGATTTCAGTACAAAGCACGATGGAGCTCCTATCGGCGGCATTTAGCATCTTTCCATCGCTTGCCGAGGCCCGCATTCTCTGGACTGATGTCAATCTGCGGCCGGCAACACCGGATAATCTGCCCTGGGTCGACAGCGAAAAAGGGCTCATACGACTTAATGGAATGTTTCGGCATGGCTGGCTCTTAGCGCCTGCTGTCATTGAGAAAGCGCTGAGTGATGCAAATCTTTGTTAACGGAGAGGCGATGCAGATCGAAGACGGCAGCTCTCTTGCTGCCGTAATTGTGCAGTTAAAACTTGCGCCCGAGCAATGTGCGACTGCAATTAATGGCCAGTTTGTTGCCCGCAATGAGCGGGACATGCGGCTACTTTTTGCAGACGATCACATCATGACCTTTGAGCCAATTACCGGCGGCTAATCCATGTCCTCTTCTCTTGACCCGATCCGCTTTGGCGATATTGAACTCTCCAGTCGATTCCTGATGGGAACGGCGGGCTACCCATCGCCTCAGATATTGGAGTCTGCGATTCAGGCTGGCCAGGCCGAGGTGCTGACCATGGGCATTAAACGTCAGGCTGCCAATGTCAGTGCCGGTTCGGGCAAGGCCTGGTGGGATCTGATTCGCAAAACCGGAAAGCGCATTCTTCCCAATACGGCTGGCTGTCGGACTGCGGCCGAGGCCATTGCACTGGCACAGATGGCTCGAGAGATTTTTGAGACACCCTGGGTAAAACTCGAGGTGGTGGGCGATGACTACACCCTGCAGCCCGATTCCTTTGAGCTTGTAGCGGCGGCATCTAAGTTAATTGAGCTGGGCTTCGAGGTCTTTCCTTACTGCACTGAGGACATCATTGTGGCGCAGCGCTTGGTCGATGCGGGCTGCCGAATTCTGATGCCCTGGGCAGCGCCAATTGGCTCGGGCCAGGGCATCACCAACCGCGAGGCTTTAATTCGAATGCGGGATCGCTTCCCCAGCATCACATTGATTGTAGATGCGGGGATTGGCGCGCCATCCCATGCAGCCGAGGCGATGGAGATTGGCTTTGATGGGGTGCTTCTGAACTCCGCCATTGCCCAGGCCAAAGATCCGGTGCGAATGGCAGCGGCGTTTCGCGATGCGATTTCTGCGGGCCGTGCGGGCTATCTTGCCGGTGTAATTCCCCCGCAGGCCTTTGCAACACCCTCGACTCCCGTCACGGGCCAGCCTTTTTCGGTATGACAGTAACTATTGAACCAGTAATACGCGATCAGCGGTTCGGCCTGCGGCTTCAGACGGAGCGGCTTTCTGCAGAACTGCTTTCTCGAGGGCTTGATCTGAATGCCAATCAAAGTAATGTACAGACACTGCTTACAGCAGTTCAGAATTGGCAGCAACACGGCTATGTCATTGAGGATGCCTGTGTGCTTGCCTTATTTCAGCTCTCCGCGGCTGATCTCAGCCAGATGCATTCAGAGTCGACCGGAGCGTCTCACCACGACTGGATCACAGACCGCCACCATTTTCCCGAGCTCATTGATGCTCGGGTCGCAAAGCGATCCGCTCAAGCATTTGCCGAGATGTCGAATCCCAGTCCGGGCATCTACCCCATCGTTGATCGGCTGGATCAGCTGGAGATGATGCTCAAAGCCGGCGCCAAGATTCTTCAGCTAAGAATTAAGTCGGAACAGCTCACGCCCGAGATACGGATGCAGATTCGCGAGGCGATTTCAATGTCGCGTGATGCCCCAGACTGCCAGCTCTTTATCAACGACTTCTGGCAGGCGGCTATTGAAGAAGGCGCCTATGGCGTTCATCTTGGCCAGGAGGATCTGTTGATTGCCGATCTCAATGCGATTGAAGCATCGGGCCTGCGACTTGGCGTGTCCTCCCATGCATTTTGGGAAGTCGCCCGTGCGCTCAGCATCCGGCCGAGTTATGTTGCGTGCGGGCCGCTTTTTCCAACGCGCGCCAAAGCAATGCCATGGATTGCCCAGGGCATTGATAACCTTCGTTACTGGGTGCGGTTAATTCCCCACCCGGTGATTGGCATTGGTGGCGTGAATGGTCAGAATCTGGGGGCGATTCGTGCCACCGGCTGCGCATCCGCCTCAGTGATTCAGGCAATCGTGGGAGCAGAGAGTCCGATTCAGGCTTTTCGGAGCCTGCAGCAGCAGTGGGATCAGGCGCCGGTGCTGCAAGAACAACGGCCGGCACTGGCCCGGCCGACACTAGCGGCCTGAGGGCGTGGGCCCAAGGCCTGTAGGTAATGGGACTGGGGCCACCGCATTGACCGCTGGGCCGGTCACAATTCCAAGGGCGGCACCACCCACCACCCCAGTGGCAATCTCGCCCGCGGTCTTGCCCTTGCCGCCGCAATGAATCTCCATGCGCGAGGCATCGATCCGATCTGCAGTATCCAGGCCGGCGTTGGCAGCAATCACGGCCGGCAGGAGCACCCCACCGGACAGCACCAGAGCCACAGGCGAGGCAATCACGCGGGCCAATTTCAGTTCATCGTGAAGCCGGGTGTCATCAGCAGCAGTTCTGCAGGCATCGGAGTGAAAGGCGGGGTGGTCCCGATCGAGCTTGGAGAAAGTCTTTGAGGACGTGCTGGCGCAGCCCGAGATCAAGACGAAAACAGAGACAGCCGAAACGAGTCGAATCATAAGCGGATTTTATTCTTAAAAATTATTAAAAATCAATGTCTTAAGGTCTATATTTAACCTTATGGTCAAATTCGACAGGCCGGTAAACCCAGCCGGGGCTAGATCCGTAAATCCAGGTATGGAAAGAGCTGCTGCACTTAAATCTCGGTTTCTGAGTCACCGAAAGGTCCGTGGGCTAAGCCTCTGGTTGAGCCTGGCCGTGTCGATATGGGTCGGCCTGAATACGCCCGCTGCCCACGCCCGCTTTGAAAAGCTCGCAGATCTGGATGAGGTGTCTGTCTCAACCGAGCCCAATTTCCTGACCAATGAGGGGCCGCAGCTTCTTCGGACCTGGATTCTGCTGGACTTTAAAGAGGCCCAGCAGTTCGAGCCGACACCCCATGCCATGAACCCGAGGAGCCTGCTGAACTATCGCTCCCGAAAAGATTATGTCCAGGTCGACTGCCGCCGAAATCTTTACACCGAACTTGCGACCCAGATGTTCCCCGAGGCCGAAGGCAAAGGTAAGACGATATTTGAGAGCACCTTCCACCGATCTGGCCTGCCCCGCTTTGTCACCCCAAGCTCACACGAGGGAGCCGTTCTGGTCTTTCTCTGCCGCGGTATTCGGCCGCCCGCTAATTAACGCCACCCGAGGCGAGACGACAGGCCTCAGCGTTCTGATAATCGCGCTGTCTTGCCAGGTCGACAAGAAATCGAAACTGCTCTCGCAGCCGATGGCGAAATACCGCATCAATCACAATCGTGGGCAGCTTGAGAGCAAAATCTACTTCGGACTCGTAGAGAACACGGCTGACGCCTGACTCACTGGAAATCGACCAACGGCCCGCATAGAACTTCGGGTCGCCGCGAACCAACGAAAAACTCAATTCTCTTGGGCGCATTTCCGTGTATTCGACAACCGTCTCCAGTTGAATCGGGAACAGCAGTACAGAATCCCTCACCAGGCGGCGCACAATCGCTTTATTGCCCGCAACCCGGTCCACCGACCATTCCTTTATTTCAGGCTGAACCCGAAGATTGGCCTCGTAATCCGTCAAGAACGCAAAGGCCTCACATGGCCGCAGCGGCAATCGGAAGCTCGCTTTCGAGACAATCCTGCCCTGCTGTCGCTCGGTCAGGACTTGAATGTCCGAATCTGCAGCCGCTGCAAAAGCAGCCAGATGTGAGAGCGCCAGCAGCGCGAAGGCTAGAAAAGCCGCACTAAATCGCACGAAGGTTTGGAGGCGGGGGTCGGAATCGAACCGGCGTCCACGGCTTTGCAGGCCGCTGCATAACCACTCTGCCACCCCGCCGGTGGGCTTGTAATTGGAGCGGGAGACGAGTCTCGAACTCGCGACCTCAACCTTGGCAAGGTTGCGCTCTACCAACTGAGCTACTCCCGCATTGCACGAAGCCTGAGATTCTAGCTTTTTTAGGCTTTTTTCTGCAACTCGGGCCAGGCAGCCCGCAGGTAATAGACCATCGAGACCACGGTCAATACGGCCGCGCCCCAGATCAGCACCAGGCCCCAGGCCCGGGTATCGACCAGGCCCCAGAAAATGCTGCCATGAAAGAGCAGAAACGGTATCGCCACCATCTGCGCAATCGTCTTGGCCTTGCCCATCCAATTGACAGCCACACTGGCCCGCGCGCCGACAGATGCCATCCATTCACGCAAGGCAGAAATCGTGATTTCGCGGCCGACAATGATCAATCCGATAATCGGGTTGAGCCGGCCCAGCTCAATCAGCGCCACCAAGGCCGTGCAGACCATGAGCTTATCGGCAACTGGATCAAGAAATGCGCCAAACGGTGAGGTCTGATTCCACTTACGGGCCAGCCAGCCATCGATCCAGTCGGTAACGGCCGCCACCACAAAAATAATGGTCGACCAGAGATTACGCTCGGGCTCGCTTAATCCCATCGGCAGATAAAACACCGCCACCAGCAGTGGAATGGCCACGATGCGGGCCCATGTCAGCAGATTCGGCAGGTTCCAGACCATCGGCGGATTATGAACTACGCAATCGCCGATACAGATCCTGCGCGGTCTGCCGTGAAATCCCCTCAACACTGGCAAGATCTTCAACACTCGCAGCCTTTAGGCCCGCCAGCCCACCGAATCGGGCCAAAAGCCGCTGCCGACGCTTCGGACCAATGCCCTCGACATCATCCAACACGGACCCAATCTGCGCCTTGGCCCGCCGCGCACGCATGCCCGTGATGGCAAATCGGTGGGCCTCATCGCGTATTTTTGCAATCAGCATCAGCGCAGGGTGATCGGGCCCAAGTGCAATCTCGCGGCCATCTGGAAAAATAAGGGTCTCAAGGCCCACCTTTCGGCCCTCGCCCTTTGCCACCCCGACCAAGAGCGAAGCATCAAGCCCGAGCCCTTCAAAGACTTCCATCGCAACACCGAGCTGGCCTTTGCCGCCATCGATCAGCACCAGATCCGGCAAGGTTTCTAATTGCTCATATCGCCTGCCAAGGGCCTGGCGCATCGCGGCGTAATCATCGCCTGGCGTGATCTCCCGGATATTGAACCGTCGATACTCAGCCGGCCGCATCTCGTGATGCTGATAGACCACGCAGGAGGCCTGAGTCGCCTCACCTGCCGTGTGGCTGATATCAAAGCACTCGATCCGTAAGTCCGAGGGATCCTCGCCTTCCGAAGTTAGCCCAAGGGTCTGGGCCAAGATCTGTGTCTTTGATTGCTGTGAGCCCATCTCCTGGGCACGTCGTGCCAGGCCAAGGCGGGCATTGGACTCTGCAAGGCTTAACCACTCGCGCCGCTTGGCCTGGGGCTGATGCAGCACTCGAATCTCTTTGCCCGCCTGGGCGGAAAGCCACTCCGATATCGCCGCGACACACTCGGGCCGGTTGACGACAATGGCCTGCGGCATCTCATGCGATCCGTAGTGCTGAGATACAAATGCAAGCAGGGCCTCATCCTGCAGTTCATTGAGATCCGCTTCCTGCAGCTCGATGCCGGCTGAGGAAAAATGCACCCGGTCCCCAAGGTGGCGGCCCCCGCGCACCATGGCAAGGTTGACCGCGATATTTTTTCCATCGGTTGCGACTGCCAGCAGATCGCAGTCCAGCTCTGGATGGGTCTCCATATTGTGCTGCTCCAGCACCTTGGACAGCGAAGCGATCTGATCACGAAATGAGGCAGCCTGCTCATAGTGCAGCTGGCCGGCTGCCGCATTCATTTTCTCTTCCAGCTCACGCAAAAGTTCCGCCGATCCGCCCTTTAAAAACCGAACAGCACGGCCGACATCATCGGCATAGTCGGATGCTGGGATTTTCTGCACACAGGGGGCGCTGCAGCGATGGATCTGATGCAGCAGACAAGGCCGGGTCCGATTCGAAAACACCGAATCGGTGCAGCTGCGCAATTGAAATACCTTTTGCAGAATGTGAATGCTCTCCTTCACTGCCCATGCATTCGGAAACGGCCCAAAAAACTGCGACTGCCGATCCAGGGCGCCGCGATAGTAGGAGATACGTGGAAACGCATGGCCACTGAGCTTCAGAAACGGATACGACTTGTCATCGCGAAAAAGAATATTAAATTTCGGGGCCAGCGTCTTGATCAGATTGTTTTCCAAAAGCAAGGCCTCGGCCTCGCTGCGCACCACCGTGATTTCAATATCGCGAATCAAGCTCACCATCTTGGCGATTCGCGGTGATAGGCCGGAGCCGCGGAAATAAGATGCAACCCGCTTTTTTAAATCCTTGGCCTTGCCGACATACAGCACCCGGCCCTCCTCGCCCAGCATGCGATATACGCCGGGGTGATTGGGCATCGACATCAGCCGAGACTTGATGATTGACTCAGACATACTGCCGTACCAGCGCAAAAACGGCTGAAAACATCTCCGCAGTCAGCCGGCCGGTGTTGGTGTTGTAGCGGCTCGGATGATAGCTATCGATAAGACGAAGGCCGGCGACCTCATGGACAGCGGCATGGGCAAACCGATAGGCACTACGCTTAATCGATCGCTCACTGCCTGCCAGGCACGACAACACCGCATCATGGGCGACTGCGCCCAGGCAGACGATGACTTCAGGTCCGATCGACTTGATCTCCTGGGCCAGATACTTCGCGCAGGTCTTGGTCTCGGCAGGCGTCGGCTTATTCTGAGGCGGCAGGCACTTCACGGCATTGGTGAGCCGGCAGTCAATCAGCGCCTGATCATCATCCCGAGACAGCGATCGTGGATTTTTTGCAAAGCCATAGGCATGCAAAGTGCCGTAGAGCAGATCGCTACACCAGTCGCCGGTAAAAGGCCGGCCGCTTGCGTTGGCGCCATGCATGCCGGGGGCAAGGCCCACAACCAAAAGCCTGGCACGTGCTGATCCAAAGGGCGGCACCGGCTTACAGAAGTAACTGGGATGCTGGCTTTTGACCTGATCCAGAAACTGGGCGAGCCGGCTGCAGTCACGGCAGTCGGGATCATAGACCGAGCGATCCAATTGCATGGTCTGCCCTATTGCAGGGGCCGCAATTGCTCCAGCCCCCTGCGGCCCGGGTCATGCAGAAACTCCGGTATTCGCCGCGGGACTTCATCCAGCGCCTGCTCCACCAGATCCTGACGGTTACAAATCAGTGTTGCATCACAGCCCGCCGCAAAGGCGGCGCAGGCGCGATCGGCAACATGGGCGAGCACTGCGGCACCCGCCATGGCGAGATCATCCGAGATGATGACGCCATCAAAGCCCAGCTGCTGCCGCAGAATATCCTGCAGCCATATTTTTGAAAATCCTGCGGGCTGTGCATCCACCTGGTCATAACGAATATGGGCAGGCATCACTGCAGTAAGGGCGGGTGAACCAATGCGTGCATACGGCAGCGCATCCTGCGAGAGGATCGCCTCAAGCGGCCGCTCATCAACCGGCAGATCAAGATGAGAATCAGCCTGCGGCCAGCCATGACCAGGAAAGTGTTTGCCGCAATTTTTCATGCCTGCCAGCAGCAGGCCATGCATGAGGGCTGATGCCAATTCAGTGACCAACTCTGGGTCGCGATGAAAGGCCCGCTCACCGATGATGCTGCTTTTGCCCCAGTCAAGGTCCAGCACTGGCGTAAAGCTGAAATCAACGCCCACCGCCCGCAGTTCACTGGCCAACACATAGCCCAGCTGACGCGCGCGGGCCAGCGCGGCCAGCCGGCTTGGGCCATGCTGCTCGGCCACCATTGCTCCGATACTGGACATGGATGGAATCTCAGTGAAGCCCTCGCGAAAGCGCTGCACCCTGCCGCCTTCGTGGTCCACACAAATTAAAAGCCGGCCGCAGCCCTTCGGCCGTGCCACCGCATGAATGTCTGCAGTCAGCGCGGCGATCTGCGCTTTGTTTTCAAAATTTCTTGTGAAATAGATCACACCGCCCACCCAAGGATGGGCAAGGAGCTCCCGATCACGGGCAGTAAGCCGCGTGCCTTCGACATCGATGATAAAAGGGCCCAATCGGCTCATCGGTCTGTGGTCTGCACAATGGCAAGCGCCTGGGCGTGTTCGATCTCGTCAGAAATCGAGACATGAATCTGATAATGACGTTCCTGCAGATAGTCCTGCAATGCTTTTCGGGCAACTGCCTTGGGCGCGCCTCGGGAATCGTTAAGAATTTCAACCGAATGCAAAGACATCGGATGATGCAGCCCTACCCCAAGGGCTTTGCCGATGGCCTCTTTGGCGGCGAATCGTTTCGCAACATAGCGCACGGCACGATCAGCGCCTGCAACGCCACGGGATTTTCGTCGTTGATATTCCTGAAATTCGGCTGGCCCAAGCACCCGCTGCGCGAACCGCTCGCCCCAGCGCTCCATCATCTGGCCCACGCGGCGAATCACGACGGTATCCGTGCCAATGCCAACCACCATTTAGGCAGCTCCATTGGCCTGATGGGCCTCGCGCATTAAGCGCTTCATTTCCCGAACGGCCTCACGCATGCCAACGAGCACTGATCGCGAGACGATCGCATGGCCGATATGCAGCTCTCGCACCCCCGGCAGCGCAGCAATCGGCTGCACATTAAAGTAGTTCAAGGCGTGCCCTGCGTTAAAGCGCATGCCCAGGCTTTGGATTTTTTCTCCCGCGCGACGAATCTTTTTGATTTCAGCGACAACAGCCGGAGCCTGTGCATCCCGGCCCTGAGAATGAAAGACTGCCGCATAGGGCCCGGTGTGAATTTCGCAGACCTGAACACCAAGATCGGCGGCCGCCTTGATTTGGGCAAGCTCTGCATCGACAAATGCACTCACCGTAATTCCGGCATCGCGCAGCCGACGGATTGTGCTGGCCAGGGATTTGCGTTGGCCCACGATGTCCAATCCGCCTTCGGTGGTGATTTCTTGTCGGCCTTCGGGCACCAGCATGGCCATCTCGGGCTTGATCTCCGAGGCGATTGCGACCATCTCTTTTGTGGCTGCCATTTCCAGATTCAGTTTGATCTGGGTATGGGTGCGCAGCCGGCGGACATCTTCGTCTTGAATGTGACGGCGGTCCTCGCGCAGGTGCACGGTGATGCCATCTGCACCGCCCAGGTGGGCCTCGACCGCAGCCCAGATCGGATCCGGATCAATGCCGCGCCTGGCCTGCCGAAGCGTGGCCACATGGTCAATATTTACGCCGAGTTCAATCATGATGCCAATCCTGTGGAGGTGCGCTATCTTAAATCCGAACCAGATCCCGCATCACCTGCCGCGAGTGAAGCTCGTCCTCGCCTAAGTGCTGGCCCAGCAGGGCCCGTAGCAGCCGCTTGGATTCAGCTGCGATCTCGGGGTCCTCGAATGCGTGGACGGCCTGCTCAATCGATTGCTGACTGCGGGCTAAGGCCAAGAGGGTTCGGCCATGGATCAGATCAATGGCCTGAGAAGACGCCTGGGCCGACTCCATTGCCCGGGGGCCCAATCGAATGACCCCAGATTGTGGGCTGAATTGATAAAAGCCAGCCTCAGCCACTGGCGTGCCGCTTGCGGTCTCGCGATCAAAATTCGGGGCCACTCCCAATTCGCGCAGCAGATTGCATTCAAAGCGGCGAAGAATCGGCTCGGTCATCTCACGGCCGCGGCCTTCGGCCTCCTGCCGTGCCAAAAGCCCAAGCGTCGCCAGCACATCATCGAAGACCACAGGATGCGGATCCTCGCGCGGCAAAAGCCGGACCATCAACTCATTGAGATAAAAGCCCGGCATGATCGCTGACCCTGAGAGCATGGCAAGGCCGCCGACCCACTCGGCAGCAATGAGCGTGCGTAACTCGGACTTGCCAGCCCAACGCAGATCGAGCAGCTGAAAAGGCTGCAGCAGCCCACGCAGTGCAGACCGCGGCCTTCTTGCACCCTTGGCGATCATGCCAAGTCGGCCATGCTCGCGGGTAAAGGCCTCGACAATCAGGCTGGTCTCACGCCATGGCATGACATGCAGCACCAGCCCGCGATCAGTCGCCGCATTCATTCGACACCAAAGGCCCGAATGGCGGCCGCATCATCGGCCCAGCCGCTTTTTACTTTGACCCAGAGTTCAAGCCGCACCGTGCCATCCATCAGGCGAGCGATGTCCGCCCGGGCTTCGGTGCCGATGCGACGAATACGGGCGCCCTGCTCGCCAATGACAACCGCCTTCTGCGAGGCCTTGGCCACGACAATGCTTGCGCTAATGTCCGCATGCAATTTCCCGGGGGCGCTTACCGAGGGCTGCTCTTCGAATCGGTCAATGACAACCGTGGTCTCATACGGCAGCTCATCGCCAAGGAGTCGAAAAAGCTTTTCGCGGATTAATTCACCCGCCAGAAATCGCACGCTGCGATCGGAGATCTCGTCTTCTGCGAATCGTGGCTCGCCTTCGGGCGCAAGCTGGGCGATCTCATGAATGACGGCATCGCATTGACTGCCGCGCTCTGCCGAGACAGGAACCAAAGCATGAAAGCGTTGCATCGCGGCCAGACGATCACCCAGCGCGTAGGCAGCCTTGCGGTCCTGGGCGGAGCGGATGCGATCCGACTTATTGAGGACTGCGATGACCGGCAAGGATTTCGGAATGAGTGCCAAAGTGGCTTCATCTTCAGCAGTAAGGCCAGTGGCCTCAATCACCCAGAGCGCCAGGTCAACATCGGTCAGGGCCTGGACCGCTGTCTTATTGAGCTGCCGGTTTAATGCGCTATTGTGCCGCCGCTGTATGCCGGGGGTATCCACAAACACAATCTGAAGCCCCGGCCGGGTCAATACGCCAGTGACACGATGGCGGGTGGTCTGTGCCTTGCGGGAGGTAATGCTGACTTTCTGGCCGACCCAGTAATTCAGCAGTGTTGATTTGCCCACATTGGGCCTTCCCACGATGGCCACCACAGCGCAGCGGTGTGTCATGAGCCGATCCGTTAGGCCTTGCGCTCTTTATCTTCAAAAACCAACGCCGCCTGCGGTGGGGGCGATGATTTCTTTGCGCGCCGGGTCTTCTTGGGCACGCTTGCTGTTGCCTCACGCACCGCTGCAAGAGCCTGCGTGGCGGCCATTTGCTCCGCGGCACGTCGGCTCGATCCCGACCCCAAGACGGTGATGGCAAGCTTGGCAATCGCACACTCGACCTCAAAGACCTGGCTGTGGGCAGCACCATGCGTGGCCACCACCGAATACACCGGTAGCGGCAGGCCAAGCCCCTGCAGGAATTCTTGCAGCAGCGTTTTTGCATCCTTGCCCAGTGTCTTGGGATCGACTTGTTTGAGTATCGGCGTATACAGGCTATCGATCACCCGGGCCGCCTCGGCAAATCCGCCATCTAAAAAGATGGCGCCCAATAAAGCCTCAAGGGCATCCGCAAGAATCGAGGGTCGACGCAGGCCGCCACTTTTTAACTCGCCCTCACCGAGATGCAAAAACTGATGTAGCGATAAAGTCTGGGCAATATCATGCAGGGCCTGCTGGCGCACCAGATTGGACCTCACCCGCGAGAGATCGCCTTCATCAAATTGCTTTAACTGCCGATACAGCAGATGGCCAACAGCACAATTCAGCACGCTGTCGCCTAAAAACTCAAGACGCTCATTGTGGGCGGCACTGTGGCTGCGATGGGTCAGCGCAAGCTTTAATAACGCCGGGTCTTTAAAGGTATAGCCCAGGCGTTTTTCGAGGTCCGGTGCCGTGTTACTCAAAGCCGCCCAATCGTTCGAATTTGCCGCTCATGACTTCGCCGGCGTTAAACCAAATAAAAAATGCCCTTCCCACCAAGAGCCGCTCATGAACAAAGCCGAACACGCGGCTGTCACTACTGTTATCGCGGTTATCGCCCATCATGAAATAGTGGCCCGCAGGCACCTCGCAGCGCAGGCCACGGTCGGTGACCTGGCAGCCCCTGCCGCCAGATGGCGGCAAGAACCCCAAGGGCAATCGATCATCATCATTCAGGGTGCGGTAACGCTTTCCGCCATGCTGCTCTTCAAACTGCAAGGAGATGCGGCCGGCATCAAAATACGGGTCAAGCGCCTTGGCCGCAACGGGCTGATCATTCACAAAGAGCCGCTTATTTTCGTAACGAATCACATCGCCGGGCAGGCCAATGACCCGCTTGATGTAATCCACGGTCTCATCCTCTGGGTAACGAAAAACGGCAACATCACCCCGCGCTGGCGCGCCGGTATCCAGCACCTTGGTATGCACAATGGGCAGTCGGACGCCATAAGAAAACTTGTTCACCAGAATCAGATCGCCAATCCGTAGGGTCGGAATCATAGAGCCCGATGGAATGCTAAAGGGCTCCACGACAAAGCTGCGCAGCATGAAGACCGCGAAGATCACGGGAAAAAAGCCCGCGGTGTATTCCAGCCAAAGCGGGCGCGGCGCACCTTCGGGCCGACGCTTTTTCCACGACCAGCGATCCGCGGCCCATAGCAGGCCGGTCACCACACAAAGCAGAAAAATAATCAGGGCAAAATTCATGATCAGTCCTCGACCTGCAACACCGCCAGAAAGGCCTCCTGCGGAATCTCAACAGTGCCGACTTGCTTCATGCGTTTTTTGCCTGCCTTTTGCTTTTCCAAAAGCTTACGCTTGCGGCTGATATCACCGCCATAACATTTGGCCAGCACATTTTTGCGCAGGGCCTTGATATTTTCACGGGAAATGATGTTGGACCCTATGGCCGCCTGAATGGCCACATCGTACATCTGCCGTGGAATCAGCTCACGCAGCTTGGAAGCGAGCTCGCGGCCTTTACTCTGTGAATTGGCCCGATGCACGATCACCGATAAGGTGTCCACACGGTCTCCATTAATCAAGACATCAAGCTTTACAACATCAGAGGCCCGGTATTCTTTAAATTCATAATCCATCGATGCATAGCCGCGCGAGACTGACTTCAGCTTATCGAAAAAATCCAGCACGATTTCATTCATCGGCAGTTCGTAAGTCAGATTGACCTGACGGCCGTGGTAGTTCATTGCTGTCTGTACGCCCCGCTTACCAGTGCATAGCGTAATCACCGCGCCCACATACTCCTGGGGCATGAATAAGGTCACGGTGACAATCGGCTCACGGATCTCCTCAATACGTGCCGGATCGGGCATTTTGGAGGGGTTATCCACATCAATTAACGTGCCATCACGCAGCAACACCTGATAGACCACCGTGGGTGCTGTCGTGATGAGGTCCATGTCGTATTCGCGCTCAAGCCGTTCCTGCACGATATCCATATGCAGCAGGCCAAGAAATCCACATCGAAAGCCAAAGCCCAGGGCCTGGGATACCTCGGGCTCATACTGCAGTGATGAGTCGTTAAGCTTTAATTTATCCAATGCATCCCGCAGGGACTCATACTGATTCGACTCGACCGGATACAGGCCGGCAAATACCTGGGGCTTGATTTCTTTAAAGCCGGGCAGCGGCTCGGCGGCGGCATGGCTGCCTGCATGGGTCAGGGTGTCGCCCACCTTGGCGGCCTTGAGTTCCTTAATGCCGGCAATCACAAAGCCCACCTCGCCAGCGGAGAGGCTTTCTAGGTGCTTTGACTTTGGCGTGAAGATGCCGACCTGCTCCACCGGATAGTTGGCACCCGTGGACATCAGCAGAATTTTGTCTTTTGGCTTGAGGCTGCCGTTGACCACACGCACCAGCATCACCACGCCGACATAGTTATCAAACCATGAGTCAATGATCAGCGCCTGAAGCGGTGCTTTCGGATCCCCTTTGGGCGGCGGCACGCGGGCAATCAGCATCTCAAGAATGTCGGGCACCCCCTCGCCGGTCTTAGCACTCGCGCGCACCGCGTCCTGGGCATGAATGCCAATCACATCTTCAATTTCTTGAATCGCCTGCTCGGGATTGGCCGCGGGCAAATCAATCTTATTCAGTACCGGCACAACCTCAACACCGAGTTCAATTGCCG
Organism: uncultured Bordetella sp.; assembly: GCA_964440375.1. Lineage (GTDB taxonomy): Bacteria > Pseudomonadota > Gammaproteobacteria > Burkholderiales > Burkholderiaceae_A > Lacustribacter. The sequence continues at coordinate 14,414 of CAYTRY010000024.1, forward strand.
TGTAGCAGTTGGCCACGGTCTGGGCCTCTACGCCTTGTGAGGCATCAACGACCAAGAGCGCGCCCTCACAGGCCGATAGCGATCGGCTCACCTCGTAGGAGAAATCCACATGGCCCGGCGTGTCGATCAGATTCAGCGCGTAGGTTTTTCCATCGCGCGCCTTATAGGTCAGAGCAGCGGTCTGCGCCTTGATGGTAATGCCACGCTCACGCTCCAGAGCCATGGAGTCCAAGACCTGGGCTTCCATCTCGCGATCCGAGAGTCCGCCACACAACTGAATGATGCGATCGGCGAGCGTGCTTTTGCCATGGTCGATGTGGGCAATAATTGAAAAATTACGGATGTGCTCCAAGACTCACCATCGATCGTTGTTCTTGTTGTGATTTTTTCATTTCGCCGTGGTGGGCCGAACCGGGATGAACAAGGCACCGTCGCCGCGTCGGACCAGTGCCACTAGGGGTTTGGTTTTATCTAACTTATTTACAAAATCACCGAACTGCTTGGCCGAGGTGATATCGGTGTTATTCACACTGATCAACACATCGCCCTGTCGTATGCCTGCGCGGGCAGCAGCGCCCTCGGCGCCCTCGATGAGTACGCCCGATTTAATTTTCAACTCGCCGCGACGGGCCTCGGTCAGATCGGCAACCGATAGCCCGAGCCAATTGGCCGCTACTGTTGCAGGAGGCTGGCCCGGCTTAGCGGCTGCCTTGGCCACACGATCGGGCTCCATCTCACCGACGGTGACACTGATTTCTTTCATGCCACCTTTGCGCCAGACCTGCGCTGTCACGCGGGCCCCGGGCTTGGTATTGCCAACAATGCGCGGTAGGTCGGTAGATTTCTCAATCGGCTTGCCATCAAAGCGCAAAAGAATATCGCCGGGCTCAAGGCCAGCCTTTTCCGCCGGGCCGCCCGACTCCACACTGCGCACCAAGGCGCCGGAAGTCTTGGTGAGGCCTAAGGCCTCGGCGACTTCCTTGGTGACCTCGCCAATTCCGACTCCGATACGGCCGCGGGTCACACGGCCCTGCGAGCGTAATTGCTCAGCCACGCGATTGGCCTCATCGATTGGAATTGCAAATGAGATGCCCATAAAGCCGCCAGTGCGACTATAGATCTGGGAATTAATGCCGACGACCTCGCCACGCATATTTAAAAGCGGCCCGCCCGAGTTGCCGGGATTCACCGCCACATCGGTCTGGATAAAGGGAAGGTAGTCGCCTGTATCGCGGCCTTTGGCACTGACGATGCCGGCCGTGACCGTGTTTTCTAAACCAAAAGGAGAGCCAATGGCCAAGACCCACTCGCCAACCCTTAGCCGATTTGGATCTCCAAAACGCAATGACGGCAGCCCGGTGGTATTAATTTTCACCAACGCCACATCCGTACGACGGTCCGACCCAATGAGCCGGGCTTTAAATTCCCGCTTATCGGCCAGTGTGACCAAAATTTCATCGGCGCCATCCACCACGTGGTGATTGGTGAGAATGAAACCATCGGCTGAAATGATGAAGCCACTGCCGACACCGCGGGGCACTTCCTCGGGCTGCGGTGCGCCGCGTGGATTACGGGGCGCATTGGGCCGCGGCGGGAAAAAACGGCGGAAGAATTCATAGAAAGGATCGTTCTCATCCAGCTCGGGCATCTGCTGGCCCGGGCCTGACTGCTGAACGCGTACCTTTTCAGTGGTGCGAATATTCACCACGGCCGGCCCAGCACTTTCCACCAAATCAGCAAAGTCTGGCAGTCCGCGCACAGATGAGGGCTGGGCCTGCGACTGGCCATACGCGACAGGCGTCATCGACATCGCAACGCCCAGCAGTGCCACCGCCATCACCGCAATACGCAACGCCACTGCATTACGCCAAGCGTGTCGATTCATCATGGTGGAGCGCACAGCGACTTCCTGATTCATAAATTGGTTTTCCATTCAATACTTTGTACAAACTGCCGAAGGGCCTCTGGCGGCACATCGCCAAAGACGGTTACACGAACATCCTGAAACTCTCGCGAGGCCATACTGACTGCGCCGGTGCGGTGGGCCTTATCACCGAGCGGGCTATCCTTGGTTTTCGGGCCAACAAACACCGTGACCGCCGCAACCCCATCGGAGTACACATAACGCCGCATTTCCAGCCCGGCCGATCCATGACGCTCGTAGGACCCCACCAATTCAAAGCCCCGCAAGGCCTCTGGCTTGAATTTTAAGGCGGGGGCCGAGCCGGTGGGCTGGAAAGAGGCGTTATACACCGTCCAGTCCTTGGCCCCGGGATACGAGGGCTGGCTTGAGGCTGGGCCTGGTTTTGGGGAGAAATTCAGGGCAGTAAAGGCCGCCTGCTCCACCGTACGGCCCTCCCGGTCGAGCTTTTGGCACTTCACTATCAGGCCGGTCCGCTTATCCATCCACAGCCTGACGGGCCAGCGGGCCTCGTGGCGGGGCTTCAGCAGCACCTCCTGGGCCTCGACATCGGCCACCCGCATCGACCCGCCGGGGATGACCTCGTAGTTGGCCAGCACCGCCGCCGGACTGCCCACAATCACCGCGGGAAATGCCGAACGCGGCTGGCCGGTCTGATCGACCTTGACCCGCTGCTGATCGGGCATATAGATGCGAATCTCGCCCGACTGTTTAATGACTTCTTGGCGGTTGCCCTCCAGCGTTTGCAGCTTGGTCACCGACTGCCGCGCATCGCGGGTCTGGGTGATACGCGACGACTGCAGGACCGCATCTTGCTGATGCACGAATGTCCCGGTAAAGCTTAGGCTCTGGGCAGCAGTTCGCATGCGCTCTAATAGACTCATCACGGGCGGCTCGGACTGGGCATGGGCCGAACTGAATGCCAAAGCACTCAGTGAAACCGCAGCAAGAAGCGACAGTGCAGCCGGGAGACGCATTAGCGGACCTCGGTGGATACGGGCCGAATGGACATGGACCCGTGCGCATCAAAAAGCTCACGCAGGCGGGCATCCTGCAGCACCGCGGTGGTTGCTGCGGTGTTGACGGCAGCCGGGCTGTCAGCGGCCTTGATGGCAGGGTTACCGGCAGCCAATTGCTCGGGGCCGCCAGGCGCTTGCATCTGCGGCGCGACCGCCACAAAGACAACAAAGGCAAGGCCTGCTGCAACTGCCAATCCTGAAACCATGCGAGAAAGTTTTCGGCGGCCAACAGCCGATCGATGTTCAGAAGTGATTGCCGCGGCACCGAGATGATTGGGTTCGCTTTCCAGGGCCTGCGCTACCGCATCGGCGACATTACTTTTACGGGCAAGGGCCGCACTGCGCATCGCATCGCCAATCAAATGGTATTCATTCCAGCGGGCACGGCTTTCGGGATCCTGAAGGATTTTTTTGACCGTGTGCTCTGCCCGGCTCTCGGTAGCCTGCCCATCCATCCACGCTGATAGTTCCTCATGTGCGTTCATCACGCGCTCCCCTTGTTGCGATTACTTTCTTTTTTAGTGTGGTGTGACATAGTGGTTTGATGCATTCCTACCAACGTTTGCCCTCGGCGGTGCCGAGCAGCGGCCTTAAGCGTTCGGCGATGGCCTCCCGGGCACGGAATATCCGCGATCGGACTGTGCCTATTGGGCAATCCATGGCCTCTGCAATCTCTTCGTAGGTCAGTCCTTCAATCTCCCGCAGCGTCAGCGCCGTGCGCAGATCCGGAGGCAATGCATCGATGGCGGCATTTACGGTCTCGGCCACCTGACGGCTATGAAGCACCGCATCCGGGGTATTGATGTCCTCTACGACATCGGCGGCATCAAAAGATTCCCCATCCTCCTCGATCGGCGCATCCGCCAGGGGCCTGGGCCGGCGGCCCTGACTGACCAGAGAGTTTTTAGCGGTATTGACCGCGATCCGATACAGCCAGGTGTAAAAGGCGCTCTCCCCCCTGAACTGTGGCAGCGCCCGGTAGGCTTTGATAAAGGCCTCCTGGGCCACATCCTCGACCTCGGCGGGATCTCGGATGAGCCGAGAAATCAGCCGCTCGACACGGCGCTGGTACTTGGCGACCAGTAGTTCAAAGGCCCGTTTATCGCCCTGCTGAACCCGCAATACGAGCTCGGCATCGGTCTCACGCTGATCGCTCATGGGCAGCCCGCATTAACGCGCACTTAGATTGCGCGAAAGACGAGCGTGCCGTTTGTGCCGCCAAATCCGAAGTTATTTTTCAGGGCGACCCGAATCGAGAGATCGCGGGCAGTATTGGCGCAGTAATCAAGATCACACTCAGGGTCTTGATTAAAGATATTGATGGTCGGTGGGCTGATTTGATGATGTAAAGCCAGCACGGTAAAGACAGACTCAAGGCCGCCGGCACCCCCCAAGAGATGGCCGGTCATTGACTTGGTGGAGCCGACAACGACACGACGTGCCGCATCGCCTAAGGCTGACTTAATGGCATCGGACTCGTTTTTATCGCCCAGCGGTGTCGAGGTTCCATGGGCGTTCACATAATCGACCTGGTCCACCGGCGTTGCGGCATCTTTCAGGGCATTGCGCATGCAACGCGCCGGGCCATCCATGTTCGGCGCTGTCATATGAAACGCATCGCCTGACATCCCAAAGCCGGCAAGCTCACAGTAAATCTTCGCGCCACGGGATCGCGCATGCTCGTACTCTTCGAGCATCAGCACACCAGCGCCCTCGCCCAGCACAAATCCGTCGCGGTCTTTATCCCATGGGCGTGATGCAGTCGACGGATCATCGTTACGCGTTGACAAGGCGCGTGCTGCGGCAAAGCCGCCAATGCCCAGTGGAGAAATCGTGGACTCAGCGCCGCCAGCCAGCATGGCATCGGCATCGCCATATTGAATCAATCGCATTGCCAGCCCGATGCTGTGCAGCCCCGTCGTGCAGGCCGTGACGGCGGCCACATTCGGGCCCTTCAGGTTGTGCAGGATGCTGAGGTGGCCCGAGATCATGTTGATGATGGACCCCGGGACAAAAAACGGCGAGATGCGGCGTGCACCGCGATTGGTGTACTCCGCATGGGTCTCTTCAATTAAGGGCAGACCGCCGATGCCCGAGCCCACAAAGGCCCCGATGCGTTCCGAATTGGCATCGGTGACCTCGATGCCGGAGTCTTTCAGCGCCTGAACGCCAGCGGCAATTCCGTAATGGATGAAGGTATCCATGTGCCGCGCCTCTTTAGCGGGCAGGTAGTCCTCGATTGCGAAGCCCTTGACCTCGCCAGCGAAATGCACCGGTAGGCCGCTGTGGTCAAACTTGGTAACGGTCGCGATACCGGATGTGCCGGCCACCAGGGCCGACCAGGACGTGCCGATATCGTTTCCCAGGGGGGAAACACAGCCTAATCCGGTAACGACAACGCGGCGCCGACCCGCGGCACCCGATGGTGAAGGACCGCTCATCGGCAGAAAATCCGCTTACTTCTTCAGGTGGGACGTGACGTAGTCGATCGCCTGCTGAACGGTCGTGATCTTTTCAGCTTCCTCGTCGGGGATCTCGCAGCCAAATGCGTCTTCCAGGGCCATCACGAGTTCGACGGTATCCAGGGAGTCAGCGCCGAGGTCATCGACAAATTTGGACTCTTTCTTGACGTCCTCAATCTTGACGCCAAGCTGCTCAGAGACGATGCCAATCACGCGCTTTTCAATGTCTTCCATGAAGCTCTTTCCTTTGGGGTAAAACCGCGGCAGATTGTATCAGGACATCACCATGCCGCCGTTAACGGACAGGGTAACCCCGGTAATGTAGGCGGCGCCTTCTGAGGCCAAAAAGACGACAGATGAAGCCACATCCGCAGGAGTTCCGAGACGTTGGGCGGGAATCTGGCTGGTCAGGGACTTGATCTGATCCTCGGACAGGGATTTGGTCATGTCGGTATCAATAAAGCCCGGCGCGACACAGTTCACGGTGATTCCTCGGCTGGCGACCTCGCGGGCCAGGGCTCGGGACATGCCTGCCACGCCGGCCTTGGCAGCGGCGTAATTCATCTGGCCCGGGTTTCCGGAGATTCCCACCACCGAGGTGATATTGATGATCCGTCCCCAGCGGGCCTTCATCATGGCCCGCAGCACGCCGCGTGAGAGCCGAAAGACTGCCGTGAGATTGGTCTGAATCACGGCATCCCATTCTTCGTCTCGCATGCGCATCGAGAGGTTATCGCGGGTGATGCCGGCGTTATTGACCAAGATGCCAATCGGCCCGAACTGCTGCCCAATCTGATCAAGAAGACCATCGCATGCGGCAGCATCATTGACCTGCAACACCATGCCGCAGCCTTTGAGTCCATGGGCCGAGAGTGCCTGCGAAATACTCTGGGCGCCTGCATCGGTCGTTGCCGTGCCAATCACGGTGTGGCCAGCCTGGCCCAAGGCCAGCGCAATGGCCTGGCCAATGCCGCGCGTTGCGCCTGTTACTAAGGCGACCTTTGGAGTTTCACCCATTCGCGTCGTGCTCCTTTTGTGCAGACACCGCGTCGAGCGCAGCCTGAAGACTGGACTGATCGTTGATCGCAAATGTTGTGACCTGTGGCGCGATCCGTTTCACCAGGCCCGTGAGCACCTTGCCCGGCCCGCACTCAATCATGGTGGTGACGCCATTGGCAGAGAGTTTCTCGATCACCTCCACCCAGCGCACAGGGCGCATCGCCTGCCGCGATAAGGCATCGCGAATACGATCCGCATCGCGCTCAATGGCAACATCCACGTTGTTCACGACCTGAAGTGATGGCGCATTGACTGTGGTCTGTGTCAGCCTTTCAC
>CAYTRY010000025.1:0-20336 GCA_964440375.1 uncultured Bordetella sp.
GCATGGCAGAGAAGCGTTGGGCGTCAGCAATGTTTTCAGCCTCAGAGGAGTTCGCTGCCCGCTTCATCCAATTCAGATCAGCGCCTGCCGAAAAATGCTTGCCCCGGCCGGCAAGCACCACCACACGAATGGTGTTGTCGTCGTTGAGCGCCTTGCAGGCATTGTGAAGATCTTCAATGAGCTGCTCGTTAAAGGCGTTAAAGACCTCAGGCCGGTTCATCCAGATGGTGGCGACCTGGCCCTTATGCTCAATCTCCAGTGTGGAATAGGCAGACATGGCGGATTTCCTGTTAGCGGTTTTTAAATGTCGGTTTACGCTTTTCAACAAAGGCGGCCATGCCCTCTTTCTGATCCTCGATTGCGAAGGTGGCATGAAACACGCGGCGCTCAAATAGAAGGCCTTCGGTGAGTGAGCTCTCGAACGCCCGATTCACGGACTCTTTGGCCATCATGACCACGGGCAGTGAGTAGCCTGCAATGACTGCAGCGGCTTTGAGTGCCTCGTCCATGAGCTGATCGGCTGGCACCACGCGGGCGACCAGGCCGGCGCGCTCGGCCTCAGCCGCATCCATCATGCGGCCAGTGAGACAGAGATCCATGGCCTTGGCCTTGCCCACGGCACGCGGTAGACGCTGCGTGCCACCGGCGCCTGGGATGATTCCGAGTTTGATTTCAGGCTGACCGAATTTCGCAGTATCGGCCGCAAAGATCATGTCGCAGGCCATGGCGGTCTCACAGCCGCCGCCCAAGGCAAAGCCTGCCACTGCAGCGATCACTGGCTTTCTTGCTGTACGCAGCCGCTCCCAGTTACGGGTAATGAAATCGGTTTTGTAGGCGTGCATGTAATCGAAATCCTTCATAGCGCCAATGTCAGCGCCGGCAGCGAAGGCTTTCTCGTTTCCAGTCAGGACCATGCAGCCGATATTGTCATCGGCCTCAAAGCGATCAATGGCTGCGGAGATGCCATCCACCACATCGTTATTCAGTGCATTCATTGCCTCGGGCCGATTGATGCGGATCAATCCAACTTTGCCGTGGACTTCGGTGATCACTACATTGGTGGCATTCACGCTGCATGTCTCCTATAAAAGATTTCGATAGTTAAACGCTAAGACTTCGACCTAATACCCTCAGACCCGTTCAATCACCATCGCAATGCCTTGGCCCACGCCAATACACATGGTGCAAAGCGCATAACGGGCCTGACGCCGATGCAGCTCTGCCACGGCAGTCGTCACCAAACGGGCACCGCTCATGCCAAGGGGATGGCCCATGGCAATCGCTCCGCCATTCGGATTGACATGCGACTCCGCATCGCCCAGTCCCAAATCACGCAGAACCGCCAAGGCCTGGGCAGCAAACGCCTCATTAAGTTCAATCACCTCCATTTGCGCCAATGACAGCCCGGTCTTTGCCAAGACCTTGCGGACTGCTGGCGCTGGGCCCACGCCCATGATGCGCGGCAAAACCCCGGCAGTCGCCATGCCAATCACACGCGCTCTTGGAGTTAGGCCATACCGGGCTGCAGCCTGCTCGGAGGCCATCAGCACAGCACAGGCGCCGTCATTGACCCCAGAGGCATTGCCCGCGGTTACCGTGAGCTCAGGGCCATTGACTCCCTTTAGTTTCGCCAGCATCTCAAGGGTGGTTTCAGGCCGTGGATGCTCATCGGCCGAGAAAATAATCGGATCACCTTTTTTTGCAGCAATCGTGACCGGCACAATCTCATCTGCGAAACGGCCTGCGGCGTGGGCGGCCGCCCAACGCTGCTGAGAACGCAGGGCAAATGCATCCTGATCTGCGCGCGAGATATGAAACTCCTCGGCCACGTTATCTGCCGTCTGCGGCATTGAGTGGGTATCGAAGAGTTTTTTCATCATCGGATTGGGAAAGCGCCATCCGATGGTGGTGTCATAGATTGCAGCACTGCGTGACCAGGCGGTCTCCGCCTTGCCCATTACAAAGGGCGCCCGCGACATGCTCTCCACGCCACCCGCAATCATCAACTCGGTCTCACCCGATTTAATGGACCGCGCTGCAAGGCCGATGGCATCCATGCCTGAGCCGCAGAGCCGATTCACCGTGGTGCCGGGCACCTCCACCGGCAGTCCGGCCAACAGGCCTGACATGCGGGCGACGTTGCGGCTGTCTTCGCCTGCCTGATTCGCACAGCCATAGATGATGTCCTCGACTGCAGCCCAATCCACCTTGGGATTTCGCTGCATCAGGGCTTTTAAGGGAATTGCGCCTAAGTCGTCGGCGCGAACACTGGCCAGCGTGCCGCCGTAGCGGCCGATGGGAGTGCGAATGGCATCACAAATTAAAGCAGTGGTCATTTGGAATATCTCTCGAGTTAAGCCAGCTTAGGCCGCTGATCGATGACGCGCTTGGCCTTGCCGACTTCGATGCGGGGAATCGTGCCTGCCGTCAGCACAGAGATCTTGGTGGTGACACCGACAATGGTCTTGATATGGTGCTGCAGTTCTTTGGCCAGCAGCTGGGAATCGCCCGCGCTGAGCTTTCCGGAGACCTCGGGCTGAAGCTCGCAGTGGACTTCCAGGTTATCGAGATGGCCATCACGGGTCACAATGATCTGGTAGTTGCCTGAGAGCCTGGGGTCGCGAAGGATCTGCTCCTCGATCTGACTGGGAAACACGTTGACCCCACGAATAATTAGCATGTCATCGGATCGGCCAGTAATTTTTGCAAACCGCCGAAACGCGCGTGATGTGGGCGGCAGCAGCCGTGTGAGATCGCGTGTCCGATAGCGCATGACCGGAAAGGCCTCTTTGGTGAGCGAGGTAAAGACCAGCTCGCCTTCTTGACCATCGGGCAGGACCTCTTCGGTTTGGGGATCAATGACCTCGGGGTAGAAATGATCTTCCCAAATGACGGGCCCATCTTTTGTTTCAATACACTCGCTGGCCACGCCCGGCCCCATGACTTCAGTTAAGCCGTAAATATCGACAGCATCAATGCCCAGCTTGCGCTCAATCTCACCCCGCATGCCCTCACCCCAGGGCTCTGCGCCGAAGATTCCGCAGCGAAGTGAAATCTGCTCTGGCCCGATTCCCATCTTTTCAAAGGCTTCGGCCACCACCAAGGAATACGAGGGCGTGACCATAATGATGTCCGGCCGGAAATCCAGAATCTGAGCGACCTGCTTTTCAGTCTGGCCACCCGACATCGGCACAACCGTGCAGCCGAGCCGCTCGGCGCCATAGTGGGCGCCCAGGCCGCCGGTGAACATGCCATAGCCATAGGCAACATGCACCATATCGCCCGGCCGGCCGCCGGCTGCGTAAATCGAACGTGCCACTAAATTGGCCCAGTTATCCAAATCATTCATCGTGTAGCCCACCACGATGGGCTTGCCGGTGGTGCCGCTTGAGGCATGCAGCCGCAGCAGCTTTTCGCGTGGCACTGCAAAAAGACCAAAGGGATAGTGATCCCGCAGATCCGATTTGGTCATGAAGGGAAACTTTGCGAGATCTTTTAGCTGCTTCAGATCGCTGGGATGAACACCTTTTTTCTTACACTTTTCGCGATACGGGGCCACGTTGTCATAGGTGTGCTTCACTGACCACTTCAGGCGCTTTAACTGGAGTGCCGAGATCTCATCACGGCTTGCGCTCTCAATCGGATGCAGTCCGCCCGATGACTTTGGTTTTCGCTTTGGCATTTGTAGAATCTCCCTTGGTCAAGCTATTTTCTTTTTTAGCTGTGATCGGCCTGCTCTAGGCCAGCAATGACTTCTCCGCTGATGCGATAGCTCTTGCCACGAAAAAGCGCAATGACTCGGCCGCTGTCATCGCGCACCGTGACATCGTAGACACCGGTTCTTCCGGATAAGGACTGCTCTCGGGCCTCGGCGGTGAGCATCGCGCCCTCGCGGCCTGGGGCCAGGAAATCAATATTGCAGGCCGAGGCCACCGTGTTCTTGTTGTAACTATTGCAGGCGTAAGCAAAGGCTGTATCGGCAAGCGTAAAAATCATGCCGCCATGGCAGATGTGGTGGCCGTTGACCATATCGCCGCGGACCTTCATGCACAGCACTGCAAAGCCGGGCCGAATTGCCTGGATCTGAATGCCGAGGGCCTGTGCGGCCCGATCCCGTGAGTACATGGCATCGCGTGTTGCCTCGGCCAGCGACTGGGCCTGTGCTGGGGTTAACGGCAGATCAGACATGAAATCCCTTTCCGGCGTAAGCACGCTGCTGGATTAGCGGAGAGATTCGGTAACGATCCTCGCCATAGCTGTCTGCGAGATGGCCAAGGACCTCGCGGATCTGGCCAAGGCCGATCTGATCGGCCCAGGCCAGCGGCCCGGCCGGGTAATTCACGCCCAGGCGCATGGCGGCATCAACAGAGGGCACATCACAAACACCTTGATTGACTGCATCTGCTGCTTCGTTAGCGAGCATGGCCACTGTGCGCATCACTGCCAGCCCCGGCACATCTGAGAATCGCGACACGGCATAGCCCGCTGCCTGCAGCAGGCCAATGGCGGCTGCGGCTGCATCGGCAGTGCACTGATCCGCAACACTGACAGCCAGCCGTTTTGCTTTGCTGTAATCCAAAGCCAAATCGATCAGCACCACATTGCGATCCGACTGGGCCGCAGCCCGGCGTGTTGCAGTTCGGCCATCGGTGACATACAGCACAGCGCCCGAGACTTCCGCAATCCGGCCATCGTGAGAGGGGCCGGCTACTGAGGCAACACCTGCAGACTGAAGGCGCGCTGACAGGGTCTGTGCCGCGGCCGACTCGCCGCAGATCACCACACGGGCGGTCTTCAGTGCAGCCATCGCCTGCGATTGGGGTTCGGTCTTGGGTGTGGGTGCAGCAGCGCCCTCGCGATAATCATAAAAACCGCGGCCATTTTTTCGGCCTAAAAAACCTGCATCGACCAATTCCTGCTGAATCAGCGACGGCAGAAACCGCTGGTCATTGAAAAACGCATTCCATACGCTGCGGGTGACCGAGAAGTTCACATCATGGCCAATCAGATCCATGAGTTCAAAGGGCCCCATGCGAAAGCCACCTGCCTCACGCATACAGGCATCCATCGTGGCAGGATCGGCAGCACCTTCTTGCAAAAGACGCAGGGCCTCGGCGTAATACGGCCGGGCCACACGGTTCACGATAAAGCCGGGCGTGGAGCGCGTATGCACCGGGGTCTTGCCCCAGGCGGCGGCAGATGCGTATAGCAGCTCGGCGATCTCACGTTCGGTGCCTAAGCCCGAGACGATCTCCACCAACGCCATCAGCGGGGCAGGATTGAAAAAGTGTAGACCCGCAAGCCGGCCGGGCTGGGCCAGTACGGCGCCAATTGCAGTGATCGAAATGGAGGAGGTGTTGCTTGCAAGAATGCAATCTTTTGAGACGGTGGCCTCAAGATCTAAAAACAATTTGCGCTTGGCCTGCAGATCTTCAACGATCGCCTCAATGACCAGGCCGCAGTCGGCAAGATCAGATAACTGCGCTGCTGCGGAGAGCCTTGCCGAGGTGTCTTGCGCTGCCTGCGCAGTCAGCTTGCCCTTTTCGGCCAACCGATTTAACTGGGCAACGATGCCCTGCACTGCCTGGGCGGCGGCCCCGGGACGGTTATCCAAAAGCTTAACGGGATGGCCTGCGCTTGCTGCCACCTGCGCGATGCCTGCGCCCATCGCGCCTGCACCAATGACTGCAATCGGCGTTGAACTAGAAAGAGCGGCACTCATGATCTATTGGCCCGTGAATTTAGGCGCACGCTTCTCCATGAAGGCGGCGACCCCTTCGGCGTAATCCGGGCTCCAGCCCAGCTCACGCATAAAGCCTGCCTCAAAAGAAAGCTGCTGTTCAAGGGTGTGGGTCGGGGCAGCCTGCATGGCCTGCCGAATTCTGACCAAGGCCTTGGTCGGCATCACTGCGAGCTGACGGGCAAGTTCATCAACTGTGCTGCCCAGCTGATCGTCATCGACACAGCGCCAGATCAGGCCCCAGGCCTCGGCTTTTTCTGCGGGCAGTTTTTCCGCCAGCATCGCTAGGCCCATCGCGCGGGCCATGCCAACACGCTGCGGCAAAAACCATGTGCCACCGGTATCGGGCACCAGACCAATTTTAGAAAACGCCTGCAGAAACGATGCGGACTTTGCGGCAATCACCAGATCGCAGGCCAGCGCCACACTCACGCCAGCGCCAGCGGCGATGCCGTTGATGGCGGCAATGGTCGGCACACGCAGATTCGCAAGCCGCATGATAAGCGGCTTGTAGTTGCGCTCCACCACATTGCCAATGTCAGGCACTTTGCCATCCACCATCGCCATGCAGGGGTCGGCGAGATCCTGGCCTGCGCAAAATCCGCGGCCAGCGCCTGTGATCACCAGAACACGAACCGAGGAATCGTTTTGAATTTGATCCAAGGCATCGCGGACCTCGGCATGCATGGCCTCGGTAAAGCTATTGAGCTTATCGGGCCGATTCAGCGTGAGCCGGGCGATGACATCCTGAACGGAAAACAAAATATGCTGGTAGGCCATAGAAGTCTTTCCTAGGCGTGATATCGGCGCTGCACAACGCGGAAGCGATTGGCAACAAACGCTGAATCCGCATACGAGGCATTCGCAGCGGGGTTGCCACCTGTGCCGTGAAAATCCGAGAACGCCGCGGATTGATTGACAAACACGCCACCAGTGAGATTGATCGACAGCGCAACCTTGGAGCGCCATGTGGCTGCGGTCATGGCATCAATGACTTTGGCATCGGTGGAATAGACACCGGCCGTTAGCGCACCATGGGTGCTGGTCACGCGCTCCGACAACGCAATTGAAGCAGCCGTATTGGCAGTCTTCACCATAAAACTAATCGGGCCGAAACGCTCTTCCATGTAGGCGGCCTCATCTGCGGCATCACAGGCAATCAACACGGGTGTGCGGACATCGGCCTTGGGAAACTCGGGGTTTTGAAGTGGGCTGGACTTCAGCACCACCCGGCCATAGGCACCGCTATTGGCCTGCTCGATACGCTTGACGGTGTCGGCCGACTGCATCGCGCCTAAGACTGCGCAGGCGACCTCCGGCTTAGAGAGAAAGACCTGAATGGCGCTGGCAAGATCTGTGCAGACCTCATCAAACGACTTGGGCCCTTCATCGGTCTGGATACCGCCAGCGGGTACGAAAATCGCCTGTGATGTCGTGCACATCTGGCCCGAATACAGCGATAAGGTGAATGCCAGATTGCGCATCATCGCTTTGTAGGCATCGGTTGAATCCAGCACGATATTGTTAACCCCGGCCAACTCGGCATAGACCTGGGCCTGCCGGCAATGGTCGATGAGCCACTGGCCAAAGGCATTGCCGCCTGTGAAATCAATGGACTTGACTGCGGCATGGGTGACCAAGGCCCGGGTCGACTCACGCTCGGCCGCCACACATAACGACACGAGATTCGGGTCAAGGCCCGCTTCCTTTAAGACCGAGCGCAGCAGCCGCACGGTAATTGCCGCCGGCAAAATTGCATTGCTATGCGGCTTCACAATCACTGCGTTGCCGGTGGCCAAGGCCGCGAAAAGGCCGGGATAGGTATTCCATGTCGGAAAAGTCCCGCAGCCAATCACAACGCCAACGCCACGGCCCACAACTTGAAAATGTTTTTTCATCACCAGCGGGGGATTTTTCCCCTGCGGCTTTTCCCAGACGGCGGTCTGTGGAATAAAGCTCTGCTCGCGCCAGGCATAGGCCACCGACTCCAGGCCGCGGTCCTGGGCATGCGGGCCGCCTGCCTGAAAGGCCATCATCCAGCCCTGGCCGGTGGTCATCATGACCGAATGGGCAAGCTCAAAACTATGTTGATTCAGCCGGGTCAGCATTTCCATACAGACACCAATGCGGCCTTCTGCGCCGATATCACGCCACGACTCCATCGCCTTTTGGCCTGCGTCGATTAAGGCCTGCGGAGGACAGACGGGATACTGGACTTCCAGCGCAATCCCATAGGGAGAGACTTCCCCGCCATGCCAGCCCGTCTGGCCGGGCTGATCAAGCTCAAATCGCTTGCCGAGTTGAGACTCAAAGTCACGCTTGCCGTCGTCTGCGGCCGTCTCGACATAGACCTTGGGGCTGGGCATTTCATTAAAGGGCGACCAATAGGTGCGGGCTGCAATCGCAGCCAGCGCCGCCTCCAACGTGGTGCGGTGTTTTTCAAACAATGGATGGGACATCCGGGACTCCTCCTTGAGCGGGCGCTCCGGCTTTTTCTGTGGCGAAGCGGGCTTCGCCGGATGGGCCGGTTTTTGATTTGAGCGAAACGATACAAATAGAAACCCAAAAAGTCAATAATTTGTATCAATTTTTTTGGGCCTATGGTAAATTTTCAACCAGCAAATGGGGCCAGCCCAAAGGATCTGCTGACGACAACACAACATGGCAAAACCCGCTCGCATTGAAGCCCGTCTGAATGCCTTTCGCCGCCAGCAGCGCATGCAGGCCGGCTCGCTCATCATTACTGTGTTTGGCGATGTGGTCATGCCTCGGGGCGGCAGCATCTGGCTCGGCAGCCTGATTCAACTGCTCTCACCGCTGAACATCAATGAGCGGCTCATTCGCACTACTGTGTCCCGGCTTGCCGAAGACCAATGGCTGGACTCCGTGGCAGTTGGCCGGCGCGCCAACTACACACTGACTGCGGCAGGACTGCGCCGATTTGAAGAGGCCTCACGCCATATCTATGCCGCCAATGCGCCACTCTGGGATCGGCGCTGGCGTCTGATTCTCACCGTGGGCGAGATGCAGGCCCGCGAACGAGACCGCGTACGCAAGGCCCTTTTCTGGCAGGGATTCGGCATGATGGGCACCGGCTGTTATGTACACCCGAGTGCTGATCTTTCAGCAGCCTTTGATGCCTTGATGGTGGAAGGCTTATCCGGCGCGCTAAAAAAATTAATGCCGATGGTGGCAGCCGAATCACGCTTTGGGCCCTGCGCCTCCGATCAAGACATGGTGAGTCGGGCCTGGAATTTAGAGCAGTTGGGCAAGGCCTATCTGGGCTTTTGCAAAATCTACGAGCCAATTCTTGAGTCACTGCGGGCCGATCGCAAAACCACTGCAAGCCCCGAACAGGCGCTGCTGCTGCGCATTTTGCTGATTCATGATTATCGCCGCCTGCTGCTGCGCGACCCTGAATTACCTGCAGTTTTAGCGCCACAGAACTGGCCCGGACAGCGGGCACGGCTGCTTTGTCGTGAGCTCTATCTGCGGCTTTTACCGGCCTCGGAGGCTTTCCTTGATGACTGCATGCGGCTGGCCGACCGCAGCACACCCGCCGCACTGCCCGCCTTATCGCAGCGGTTTAAAAACGAAGACCTGCTTGCTGAGACTGCCTAGCCGCTAGGTGCGATTTTTTAAATCCATCAGCGGCACCGCGCCTTGAATTTGTAGCCGCTTGCGGTTTGGCTCTGCAGCCGTGAGTGCAGTGGTCTCCCGCAGGGTGGTCAGACTTCGCACCGCAAGGGCCTGATAAAGCCGCGTGCCATCGACCTTCCAGGCAATCTCATCCTCTGTGAGTTCACGAAGAATTTTTGCGGGCGAGCCGACCGCCAGCATGCGTGGCGGAATCTGAGCCCCTGCTTTGACAAAGGCGCCTGCAGCAATAAAGGCAGACTCGCCGATCACCGCGTTATCCATCACCACGGCATTCATTCCAACCAAGGCGTTTCGGCCAACGCGGCATCCGTGCAGCACTGCGCCGTGACCGATGTGGCCCTCTTCTTCAACCACCGTATCGGAGCCCGGAAAGCCATGCATGACACAGGTGTCTTGAATGTTGGCGCCCTGCTCCAGAATCAGCCGGCCAAAATCACCGCGCAGGCAGGCCGCTGGCCCCACATAACAGTTCGGGCCGATGAGCACATCGCCAATCAAGACGGCCGTGGGGTGCACGTAGGCAGACGGATCCACGACAGGCGTGAGGCCATCAATTTCATAGACGCGGGGCTGGGCCATGGTCGGCCTCCTTTTGTGACAAAAAATTCTTTAAAAACACATTCTTTGTATCAAATCTTCGGCCGCTGGCAGCGGCCATGAACACCGCATCCCGGCGGCGCTCTGCTTTGGGCCTAGCGGCCGGCAGGCGTAAGCACCATCTTCTCAGCCATATAGGGGGCAAGGGCCTCGGGCAGCACCACGCTGCCATCGGCCTGCTGATGGTTTTCAAGCACCGCCACCAAGGCCCGGCCCACCGCAACGCCCGAACCGTTGAGCGTGTGGACCAGCTCTGTGCGGGTCTTGCCGCCTTCGAGTGGCTTGCGCATCCGTGCCTGCATGCGGCGGGCCTGGAAGGACTCGCAGTTGCTCACCGAAGAGATCTCACGATAGGCCTTCTGCGATGGCAGCCAGACTTCTAAGTCATAGGTCTTTGCGGCACCAAATCCCATATCGCCCGTACACAGGGCCATCACCCGATAGGGAAGCTTCAGCAGCCTGAGTATTGCCTCGGCATGGCCGACCATTTCCTCTAGGGCGGCATAGCTATGTTCAGGATCGGTAATCTGCACCATCTCGACCTTGTCGAACTGATGCTGACGAATCATGCCGCGTGTATCGCGGCCATAACTGCCCGCCTCCGATCGAAAGCACGGTGTATGGGCCGTCAGCCGAATCGGCAGCTGCTCGGGATCAAGAATCACATCCCGCACGATATTGGTCAGTGAGACCTCCGAGGTCGGAATCAAATACAGGGTCTCGCCTTCGCCCTCGGCGCCGCCTTTTTTGGCAGCAAATAAATCATCTGCAAATTTGGGCAGCTGGCCGGTGCCGCGCATGCTCTCGGCATTGACAATATAGGGGGTGTAGCACTCCTGATAGCCGTGCTGGCGGGTATGGGTATCCAGCATGAGCTGGGCTAAAGCCCGATGCAGGCGTGCGATATCGCCACGCATTAACGCAAACCGGCTACCAGTAATTTTGGTGGCGGTTTCAAAGTCCAGGCCAAGTGGGCCACCCACATCAACATGGTCTTTGACCTCGAAGCCATAGGTCCCGGGCGCGCCCCAGCGGCGGACCTCTTGATTTGCTTCAGCATCCCGGCCATCCGGCACCGAGCCGTGCGGCATATTGGGAATGGTCAACAGCCAATCGTTGAGCTGGGCCTGCAGCGCCTCTAGCCGCGTTGCGCCCGCATCAAGCTGCTGGGCGATTTCATTGACCTGGGCCATCAGGTCTTGCGCATTTTCGCCTTTGCCTTTGGCGGCACCAATCTGTTTGGAGAGTTGATTGCGCTGCGACTGCAGGCTCTCGGTCTGGACCTGAACACTTTTGCGTTCAGCCTCCAGCGCAGAAAAGGTTGCTGTATCCAACACATAACCACGACGGGCCAAGACTGCGGCCGCACCCGCCAAATCTTTGCGCAGGAGTTGGGGATCAATCATAAAAACGCCCTCTTAATGGGTGGACCGCTTTCTCAGTTGAGCGAGCTTTTCAGCAATTTTACTTTCTAAGCCCCGATCCACCGGTGCATAAAACTCCGGCGGCGTGCCAATCGCATCCGGAAAGTAGCGCTGGCCTGTTGAGTAGGCCTGCGGCTCATCGTGGCTGTAGCGATAGCCTTCGCCGTGGCCGAGTGATTTCGCAAGCCGCGTGGGCGCATTACGCAGATGATCGGGCACTGGATGCGAGCCCTGCTGTTTTACAAAGGCGTTGGCCGCCTGATAGGCCCGATAGACCGCATTGGACTTTGCAGCGCAGGCCATAAACACCAGCGCCTGGGCAAGGGCCAATTCGCCCTCGGGCGATCCCAGCCGCTCGTAGGCCTGAACCGACTCCAGTGTCATGGCAAGTGCCCGGGGATCGGCAAGGCCGATGTCTTCTACGGCCATGCGGATCATGCGTCTGCCGATGTAACGCGGATCGCATCCGCCATCCAGCATTCGGCAAAACCAATACAGCGCGGCATCCGGATCGCTGCCCCGTACCGACTTATGGAGCGCGGAAATCTGGTCATAAAAGGCATCTCCGCCTTTATCAAACTGACGCATGATCTGCGGCAACAGGCGATCGACCATTGGCGCATCAATCGTCGATGAATTTTTCTGGGCCTGGGCGATCAGTAAATCAAGCCCGCCCAAAAGCCTGCGGGCATCACCATCGGCGCTGGCTACAAGCCGCTCCAGGGCCGGCTCCGTGATGGTGTCAGCGGCAAGCCCGTAGAGTGCGAGGGCCCGGGCCGCGATTTCACAAAGGGCAGGCCCTGTGAGTGGTTTTAAGACATACACCGCTGCACGCGAGAGCAGCGCGCTGTTGACCTCAAAGCCCGGGTTTTCAGTGGTGGCACCAATGAACACGAAGAGTCCACTCTCAACATGCGGCAAAAATGCATCCTGCTGGGCCTTATTGAAACGGTGGACCTCATCGACAAACACCACACAGGCCCGGCCCTGGCTGCGCAGCAGTTCAGCTGCAGCCACCGCATCACGAATTTCTTTCACGCCGCCCAGCACAGCAGAGATGGATAGGCACTCGGCATCGCAGGCAGCAGCCAAAAGCCGTGCAATGGTGGTCTTGCCAACACCGGGCGGGCCCCAGAGAATCATTGAGTGCAGCTGGCCCGATTCAATCGCCACACGCAGCGGCGCGCCCGGGCCCAGCAAATGCGGCTGGCCCACCAGGCTATCGAGATCCTGCGGGCGCATGCGCTCGGCCAGCGGCTGCATGTTCACTGCCTCAGCACACTCATGCCGCGCGGCGGCGTGTACTGAAAAAGCGCAGCATCGATTGCAATATTTTTAAAGATTTTTGTCAGCTCAATGCGCGTCACCTGGCCCAGACTGTCGTGGATCTCGAAGCGGCTAATCATTGAATCGCCATCCAGTCCAATCATGAGCCGGTTAATACCGGGCTCGGCCTGCCGCGGCACCACGCCAATCCAAATCACACCATCACGCTCGCCCGCCACAGAGAACTGATAGCGCGCAAGCAGCTGCTCGCGCGTGAGCACATTGGTATTCAGTAGCAGCGCAGCGATGCCCGATAAGTTGGCGGCCTCGACCGATCGCACCGATGCCTGCGCGAGGTCCGCATCGACCAGCCAAAACTCACGGCCATTCAGAATCTGTAACTGCGGATAGGGCTGTCGGATTTCCCATCGCAGCAGCCCAGGCTTGGAGACATAAAAAACCCCCGAGGCGGTGCGCACACGGGCGCTTTTCGATGATGTGACTTGGCGAAATTCCGCGGATAGGCTCTGCGTGGTCGCCAAGCTCTCGATCATGCGCTCAATGGGATCTGCCTGAGCCGAAGTAGAAATCCACAGCGCAGATGCCATCGCCAGGATGGCCCATGCCTTTCTCATTGCGACTGCGGCACCAAAATATCGCGATTGCCGTTACTCTGCATCGGCGAGACCACACCTGCCCGCTCCATGGACTCCAGCAGGCGCGCCGCCCGGTTATAGCCAATGCGCAGGTGCCGCTGCACCAGGGAGATCGAGGCACGGCGGTGTTTGAGCACGACCGATACGGCCTCATCGTAAAGCGGATCCGATTCGCCATCGCCGCCCTCTGCAGAAAGGCCGGCAGTAAACATGCCACCACCTGCGGCAGCGTCTGCGCCTTCTAGGATGCGCTCATCGTATTGGGCCTCGCCCGACTGCTTGACCGCGTTCACTACCCGGATCACTTCATCATCGGCGACAAAGGCCCCATGGACCCGAATCGGAAGGCCGGTACCGGCGGCAAGATAAAGCATGTCCCCCTGGCCAAGCAGTGCCTCAGCGCCCATCTGATCCAGCACCGTGCGGGAATCCACTTTGCTGGAGACCTGAAACGAGATGCGGGCCGGAATATTGGCCTTAATCAATCCTGTAATCACATCAACCGATGGCCGCTGGGTCGCAAGGATTAAATGAATGCCTGCCGCCCGTGCTTTCTGGGCAAGCCGGGCAATCAGCTCTTCAATCTTTTTGCCCGCCACCATCATCAAATCGGCAAGCTCATCAATGACCACCACGATCTGCGGCAGAGGCATGAGCGTGGGCGCGTCGGGATCTTCGGGGTTGGCCAAAGGATCTGTGATGGGCTGGCCTTTTTTGATGGCCTCTTCCACCTTCTGATTAAAGCCCGCGAGGTTACGGGTGTTGAGCTTACTCATGATGCGGTAGCGCCGCTCCATTTCGCCCACACACCAGTGCAGCGCATTGGCCGCAAGCTTCATGTCGGTGACCACTGGGGTCAGCAGATGAGGAATGCCTTCATAAATGGAGAGCTCCAGCATCTTGGGATCAATCATGATCAGCCGCACCTGGGCCGGTGTAGAGCGGTACAAAATCGACAGCAGCATCGCATTCACACCCACCGACTTACCCGAGCCCGTGGTGCCGGCCACCAGCAGGTGGGGCATGCGGGCTAAATCCACCACTACGGGTGCGCCTGCAATGTCTTTGCCCAACGCCAGTGGCAGCACGCCATGGGATTCCTGAAAAGTGGTTGAATCAATGATCTCGGAAAGCCTGACCACCTGACGCCGAGGGTTGGGCAGCTCTAAGCCCATCAGGCTTTTGCCCGGAATGGTCTCCACCACCCGAATCGACACCAGCGAGAGTGCACGCGCCAAGTCTTTTGCAAGATTCACAATCTGCGAGCCCTTCACGCCCAAGGCAGGATCGATTTCGTAGCGGGTAATTACCGGACCGGGCTGCGCCGTCACCACCTTCACCTGCACGCCAAAGTCGGCAAGCCGGCTTTCAATCACACGCGATGTGAATTCCAGGGCCTCAGGCGAGATGGTGTCGGCCTGTGCAGCGACCTCATCGAGTAGTGAAATCGCCGGCAGCCCGCCTGTCGGTGCGACTTCAGAAAATAAAGAGCGTTGCTTTTCTCGCTGCCGGGCCTCAATGGCTTTTTTCGAGGGCTCTGGCGCTGCTACGGGCTTGATCTCAAGGGCCTGATCCACTTCGCGCTGACGACGTTTCTCTTCCAGCGCATCGGCCCGCTCAATGGCGGCCGACTCCCCGAGTCGCCGATCCTGGCGCTCGGCCAGCTGATTGCGGGCAAGGCCAAAGAGGGCCTCGGCTTTGCGCCCCACCCACTCCGTGACATCTAGCCATGAGAAGCGGAAAAACAATGCAAGGCCCGCAACAATCATGGAGAGCGACAGCAGTGTCAGGCCAATTGCGCCGAGGGCCCAATCACCAAAACTGCCCACCACGCTGCCCAGCACACCGCCCGGCATAAATGAAATTGGGCTTGCGCCCCAGCTGATGCGCTGCGCTTCGAGTGTGCAGCTGCCGGCTAAAAGCAGCGCAAAGCCAATCCAGCGAATTGCTCCCATGGGCACAAAGAGGCTGCTGACCTCGGCGCCGCCGGCAACACCAAGGCGTTGCACTTCGCGCAGCTGGCGGGCTAAGCGCCAGCTCGCATAGGCAAGGGCCGCAGACAGCACCACAAACCAGCCGGCAGAAAATCCGAAACCAAACAGCAATGAATCTGCAGTCCAGGCTCCGAACCGGCCCAGCCAATTGGTGGGCACCTGGCGCGAGCCCTGCTGAAACCATCCCGCATCCTCGGGCGACCAGGACAGCAGCGATAAAAAGATCCAGATGGAGAAAAGGCCGTATCCCAGCCAGCGCAGCTCGGCCCCCAGGCCTGAGATTTCTGTGGCGGTGCCGCCCCCCTCCGCAGCCTGTGCTCTGCGGTCGGCCCGCCTGGAACTGGCGCGGGCAGCGGATCGGGTGATGCGGCTTGCCATGATTTCTATAATTGTGCCGTTTTGTAGCAATTCCCGCCTAACCTGAATGCCGGCGGCAGGTCGCTCCCCACGAATTCCCTTGAAAGGCAATCCATCACATGGCCACCAGCACCCCCGAACATCATCGTCTGATCATCCTGGGCTCGGGTCCGGCGGGCTACACGGCAGCCGTCTACGCAGCCCGCGCAAATCTCAAGCCTGTACTCATTACCGGCCTGGCCCAAGGTGGCCAGCTCATGACCACCACCGATGTCGAGAACTGGCCGGCCGATCCGAAAGGCGTGCAGGGGCCAGAGTTGATGCAACGATTTCTTGAGCATGCCGAAGCGTTTGACACGCGGATCGTCTTTGATCACATCCATACCGCGACGCTCAATACCAAGCCGATGCTGCTGGTCGGTGATGCCGGCAGCTACAGCTGCGATGCGCTGATCATCGCCACCGGCGCCTCGGCCCAGTACCTGGGCCTTGCATCAGAGCAAAACTTTATGGGCAAGGGTGTATCGGGCTGCGCGACATGCGATGGATTTTTTTATAAAAACCAGGATGTCTGCGTTGTCGGCGGCGGCAATGCCGCAGTCGAGGAGGCCCTGTATCTCTCCAATATCGCACGGCAGGTCACCGTGATTCATCGTCGTGACAAATTCCGTGCAGAGCCGATACTGGTCGATCGCCTCATGGCCAAGACCCAGGGCGGCAATATCCGTGTGCAGTGGGATCATGTACTCGACGAGGTGCAAGGCGATCAAAGCGGTGTGACCGGCGTGCGAATCCGTCATGCGCGCACCGGCGCCACACAGGAGCTTGCGCTGCAGGGTGTCTTTATCGCGATCGGGCATAAGCCCAACACCGATCTCTTTGCTGGACAGCTCGAGATGAATAATGGCTATATCAAAACGCACAGCGGGCTGGAGGGCAATGCCACTGCGACCAATATTCCGGGTGTGTTTGCCGCCGGCGATGTGCAGGATCATGTCTATCGTCAGGCCGTCACCAGCGCTGGCACCGGATGTATGGCCGCACTCGATGCGCAGCGCTATCTCGAGGCACTCACGCAATCGTGAATTCCGATAAGGAGCTCTTTTTAGCGGCAGTCGCAGATGCGACGCCGCTTCCGGCAACGGCCCGGCCGCCTTCGGTGTCGGCAAAGCCCAAGCCACGGCCGATACCGGTCAAGCATCTTGAAGATGAGGCCCAGGCCCTGCTGGACTCTCAGCTATCGGATATGACACCCGAGAGTCTTTTGGATAGCGATGAGGCGCTCTCATTTGCGCGGACCGGAATTTCCAGCGATACGCTAAGGAAACTGCGCCGCGGCCACTGGGTGATTCAAGACAGTCTGGATCTGCACGGCCTGCGCAGTGATGAGGCCCGGGCAGCGTTTGCAGAATTTCTACGCCTCTGTGGCCAGCGTGCCATTCGCTGCGTGCGGATTATTCATGGCAAGGGCCTAGGGTCTGCCAACCGCCAGCCTGTGCTCAAGGGGAAGGTGCTGGCCTGGCTGCAGCAGCGCGATGAAGTCTTGGCCTACTGCCAGGCGCCGGCCAACGATGGTGGCAGCGGCGCCGTGCGGGTCTTACTTAGACAGCCGCGTCACCCGTCTCGCCGGTCCTGATTCGAATCACCTGCTCAATTGAGCGCACGAAAATCTTGCCATCGCCGATTCGGCCGGTGCGGGCAGCCGTAACAATCGCATCGATTGCACGATCACAGAGTTCATCGGAGACCACCGCCTCAATCTTGGTCTTGGGCAGAAAATCCACGACATACTCGGCGCCCCGATAGACCTCGGTATGGCCTTTCTGACGGCCAAAGCCTTTGACATCGGTCACGGTCAGGCCACTCACACCCATCTCGGCGAGGGCCTCGCGGACCTGATCGAGTTTGAAGGGCTTCACAATTGCAGTAATCAGTTTCACGTTGTCTCACCTTTATCTGAGGCTGGCGATGGGGCTGGCATTTCCTGGAAGCGATTGGTCACGGGATAGCGCCAATCTCTGCCGAATGCCCGCCGGGTAATGCGCACTCCCGGTGCCGCCTGCCGCCGTTTGTATTCGCTGTTTCTAATCAGCCGCAGCACACGATCGACCTCTTCGGGGCCGTGTCCTGCTGCGATCAGATCTGAGCGGGTTTCCCCATGTTCCACGAAACGGACCAGCATGTCATCCAAAGCATCATAGGGAGGCAGGCTATCTTGGTCGGTCTGATCCGGCCGAAGCTCTGCGC
Source organism: uncultured Bordetella sp. (assembly GCA_964440375.1). Classification (GTDB taxonomy): domain Bacteria; phylum Pseudomonadota; class Gammaproteobacteria; order Burkholderiales; family Burkholderiaceae_A; genus Lacustribacter. The sequence goes on from CAYTRY010000025.1 coordinate 17,942, forward strand.
TTGGCGCACGGCTTAGGATGCGCTGCGGAATCACATCACCCAGGCCCTGCTGGGCGGCCACGCGATTGCGCTCATGGCAAAGCCTGTAGACCATGCCCTTCACCAAATCTTTGATCACCGCAAAGCCGCCTGCCATATCGCCATACAGGGTGCTGTAGCCCACCGCGGCCTCGGATTTATTGCTGGTCACCAGCACCAGGGCGTTGGTTTTATTTGAAATTGCCATTAACAGCGTGCCACGAATCCGGGCCTGCAGGTTTTCTTCGGTGACATCCTCGGCAAGGCCTGCAAATACGCCCGAGAGTGATGACTTAAAGGCCTCATACAGCGCGGTAATCGAAATCGTATCTGCCTGCACGCCAAGGGCCCGTGCGCAGGCGGTGGCATCTTCAATACTCATCGCCGCAGTAAACGGCGACGGCATGATGACCGCACGCACATGCTCAGGCCCCAAGGCATCGGCAGCAATTGCAGTCACCAATGCAGAATCCACGCCACCCGACAAGCCGATGACAGCGCCTTTAAAGCCATTTTTGTGGACATAGTCGCGGGTGCCCAGCACCAGGGCCTGATAGGCCTGCTGCTCCACAGAAAGCTCAGCCGCGATGGCGTTTTCACCCTCGCCCTCTAAGACCGCGCCTTCGAAAAAATCCACCACCAGGAGGTCTTCCTGAAACTGCGGGGCCCGGGCAATCAGATTGCCTTTGGCATCCAAGACAAAGGAGCCGCCATCAAAGACCAGCTCATCTTGGCCGCCAACCAGATTGCAAAACGCAACCGGCAATCCCAGCCGGGAAGCGTTGGCACGGACCACATCCTGACGCTCGCGCAGCTTATCCAGATGAAAGGGTGAAGCGTTTAACACCAGCAAGAGATTTGCGCCTGCTGCCTTGGCCATGGCCGGCGCCCGCGAGGCCCAGATGTCCTCGCAGATGTTGACCGCCAGCCGCACGCCATTGACCTCAAATATGCAGGGCGCACCATCGGGAACAAAATAACGCTGCTCATCAAAGACCGCGTAGTTGGGCAGCTCAAGCTTGCCGTAGCTGCCGATTACCTTGCCATAGCGCAATACGGTTGCCGCATTAAAGGTGTGCTGCTCGCGTGCACGCGGGTGACCCACGACAACGGTTAACTCCGCGATGGATTTCAACTGCTCGGCAAGCCCGGTTAAGGCGCGATCACAGGCGGCTAAAAACGCAGGCCGCAAGAGCAGGTCCTCGGGCGGATAGCCAGTCAGTGCAAGCTCGGGCGTGACCATGACCGACGCGCCCATGGCCTGGGCCCGATGGGCCGCATCGATGATCCTTTGAGTATTGCCGGCGAGATCGCCTACCCGACTGTTGATCTGGGCAAGCGCAACCTTCAGCATTTAAGCGCCGGATTCTTTCTTGTAGCGGACCATGCCGCCGGAGATTTCCTGCTTGGCCTGATCAGGCCCTGCCCAGCCCTTGACCTTGACCCACTTTCCTTTTTCGAGATCTTTGTAATGCTCAAAGAAGTGTTGAATGGTGGCTAGGCGCTGCGGATTGATATCTTCAATCTTCTTCCAGTGGCTATACATGCCCAGAATCTTGTCGACCGGCACGGCCAGGACTTTGGCATCGCCGCCAGCCTCGTCATCCATCATTAGCATGCCGAGCGCCCGGCAGCGGACCACGGCGCCCGGGGCTACGGCAAACGGCGTGATCACCAAGACATCGACGGGGTCGCCATCATCGGAGATGGTCTGGGGCACATAGCCGTAGTTACAGGGGTAGTGCATGGCGGTGGTCATGAACCGATCCACAAACAATGCACCCGTCTCTTTGTCCACTTCGTACTTGATGGGCTCGGAGTGGGCCGGGATTTCGATGATGACATTGAACTCCTCGGGGGCGTTTTTCCCGGCGGTCACATTCATTAGGGCCATATGGAGAGCCTTCCCTGTGTAAAAATAGCGGTCTGTCCTGTGCATTCTAAGGGATTCCCCCAGCCTGCCGGTCCACCGTGCGGCTGGAGATTTGGGAATCGTTCACAGGCAGATGGGACGAGAAATTTCATAAAAAGGAGAACCCCATGTCGATGGGACTGAATCTGGCTTTGGTGTGTGGCCTGCTGGCCATTGTGTACGGCGTTATCTCGAGCCGTTGGATCCTGGCCAAGTCGGCCGGAAATGAGCGGATGCAAGAGATTGCGACCGCAATCCAGGCAGGCGCCTCCGCCTATTTGGGCCGGCAATACCGGACCATTGGCATCGTGGGGGTGGTGATCTTCATTCTGATTGCCATCGTGCCTGGCCTAGGCCTGGATACCGCAATTGGCTTTGCCATCGGTGCCGTGCTCTCAGGTGCTGCGGGCTTTATCGGCATGAATATCAATGTGCGGGCCAATGTCCGCACCGCCGAGGCCGCAC
>CAYTRY010000026.1:0-8605 GCA_964440375.1 uncultured Bordetella sp.
GCCTATGGGGCGGGCAATCGCGATGAACGGCAGTTTCCGAATGCGGATGTCTATGATCTTGGCCGTAAGCCTCGGGGCCACCTGGGCTTTGGGGGCGGCGTGCATGCCTGCCTCGGAACCATGATTGCGCGATTGGCCGTGAAGACCGCGATGGAGGAGTTTCACAAGATCGTTCCGGACTATCGACGGGCTGCGGATCAGTTACCGTGGATACCGTCCTCGACTTTCCGCAGCCCGGTGCGGTTAGAGCTGGTCAAAATTCACTGAGCGCGAGCCAAGGAGCGGCAATGCCCAAAGTAACGTATATCGAGCCATCCGGAAACGAGGTTGTCATTGACGTTCCGGTTGGCTGGAGTCTGATGCAAGCCGCAACAAGCAATGGCGTTGAAGGCATTGAAGCCGAGTGCGGCGGCTCATGCGCCTGCGCGACCTGCCATTGCTATATTGAATCTCATGCCGATCAAGTGCCGGCTGCGGAGCAAGGCGAGCGTGACATGTTGCAAAACGCGGTTGCTGAGATTCGCGCCAATAGCCGTCTGTCGTGTCAAATCAAAATGTCCGATCAGCTCGCAGGCCTCGTGGTCCGACTGCCCGAGTCGCAGATCTAAATGAGACCGTCACGCTAGCCGCACCGCGATGAGTCTTCCGATTGTGATTGTTGGCGCAGGCCAAGCGGGGCTACAGGCCGCAGAGGCGCTGCGGGCCGAGGGCTGGCAGGGCGATTTAATGGTGTTGGGCGAAGAGCCGCATGCACCGTATCACCGGCCGCCGCTATCAAAGGCCTATTTGATGGGCGAGTCATCGGCAGAGCAGCTGACCATGCGTGGGCCGGAGGCCCTGGCGCGTAAGGCCATTGATTTGCGCACAGGATGCCGGGTCAAGCGCATCGATTGCGTGGAAAGAATAGTGCACCTCGATCAAGGTGACCGCCTGGCCTATGACCGTCTGGTGCTTGCCACGGGTGCCCGGGCCAGGCCCCTGGCGGGCGCCGAGTTGCGGGGTATCTTTGTGTTGCGGACACTTGATGACTGCACCCAAATCGCGCAGGCGATGCAGCATGCCAATGAGATCGTTGTCATTGGAGGGGGTTTTATCGGCCTTGAGTTTGCGGCGGTGGCGAGAAAAAAAGGCAAGTCAGTCACCGTGATCGAGGCGGCTGACCGTTTAATGGCGCGGGCAGTCTCTGGGCCCATTTCTGAGATTTACGCTCGGCTGCATGTTGAGCGCGGCGTTACCCTGAGATTGGCATCCACCGTGGCTGGTTTTACTGAATCGGCCGGCCGGGTAACGGGGGTGATGCTTGGCGGTGGCAGCACGGTGCGGGCAGAGCTCGTGGTTGTGGGTATTGGTGTGCTTCCCAATCAAGAGCTTGCCGCCGCCGCAGGCATCGCCTGCGAGTCGGGCGTGATCGTTGATGCCAGCGGCCGGTCCTCAGACCCCTTTGTTTTTGCCTGCGGTGATTGCACGGCGATGCGCCTGGCAAATGGAAGCTTAAGGCGACTTGAGTCGGTACAAAATGCGATCGAGCAGGCCAAGGCCTGCGCGGCAACCATCATGGATAAAAATCGGCCTTTTATTGCAGCGCCCTGGTTCTGGTCGGATCAATATGACGTAAAGCTCCAGATGGTGGGCACATCATCGGGCCATGATGCATCGGTTATTCGTGGTGACACCAGCACATACAAATGCTCTATTTTTTATTTTCAGGGCCCGAAGCTAATTGGGATTGATAGCCTAAATCGGCCGCAGGATCATATGGCGGGCCGCCGCCTGCTGGATCAGGGCGTGGACCCGACACCGCAGCAGGCTGCTGATGAGTCGTTTGCATTAAATCGCTTATTTCAGCCCGAGGCCACCGTAACTTAGACCGACTCTCAGCCTTGAATCACGAAATTGAACCCACTGGAGATAAATCATGAAGTGCGACTTCATTAACCAAAGCCTTCGGCGTTTTGCTGGCCTCATCATGTCGGGCCTCTTGCTGGGCCTCGGGCTGGGCACGGCCGCGGCTCAGGATTTTCCAAACCGCCCGGTCCGGATCGTTGTTCCATTCGGCCCGGGAGGTGTTGGTGATTTGACGGCGCGTGTTGTGGCGGCCCGATTGTCAGAGCTATGGGGCACCGGAGTGGTTATTGAAAATCGGCCCGGAGCCGGCGGAATTTCTGCGGCCGATACGGTGATTAAGTCCAAGCCTGATGGACATACCCTTTTCTTGATGTCAAACGGCACGGCGGTCACAGAGGCGGTATTTCAAAAGCTTCCGTTTAATTCGGTGCAGGACTTTATTCCAATCTCCACGCTGGGTTACTTCGATATTGCGGTCGTAGTTCCTGAGGCATCGCCCCATAAGACTTTTCGGGATCTCGTGGCGTTTGCAAAAGCAAATCCAGGAAAGCTCAATGTTGGCAGCATCAATATCGGCAGCACACAGAATCTTGCGGCTGAATTGTTTAAAAGTTCAGCTGGAATTGATGTGCAGATCGTTCCGTATAACGGCACGCCAGCCCTGCTGACAGCGATTCGTGGCGGTCAGATTGATGTGGTGGTCGAAGTCCTGGGTCCGGTGTTGTCGCAGGTGCAGGCCAAGGCTGTACGTGTCCTTGCCGTATCTGGTGAGCGTCGGTCAATTGTGCTTCCCGATGTGCCGACCGCCCGTGAGAGCGGGGTTCCGGGATTCATTGCATCATCCTGGAATGGTTTGGCCGCCCCAGCGAAGACGCCCGCCGCACTGATTGAGCGCCTGAATCGTGACATCGCGACTGCGCTTGAGACCCCCGAGGTTAAGAAAAAGCTTCAGGAGCTAAATGTCGAAGCCCGTGCAAGCACCCCGCAGCAGACAGCCCAACTGCTGGTGAGCGATATCAAGCGCTGGAGTGATGTTGTACGGTCGGCGAATATTCCCCGTCAATAACAATTGAGTACGAACAATCTCACCGCCATGCCGAACTCAGCGCCATTGCGATTAAACGCGATCTCGTCGATGGCCACGCGGCAGATCCTCGCCGAATTGGCCGAGCAGTGCGCTTCACGTCTCGATTGCCAGCTGGCGGTCGAATCGCTGGGTGGCGTTGAGGCAGCAAAAAAAGTGCGCGCAGGCGAGCGGTTTGACTTGGTCTTTCTTGCCGATGATGCTTTGGCAAGTCTTGAGTCAGATGGGTATTTGCTTTCCGGCAGCCGGCGCCCGCTCATGCGAAGTGAGGTGGTTCTTGCCGTGCCCATCGGCAACGCCAAGCCGGCGATCAACACCGAGGCGGCCTTAAAGGCGGCAGTCTGCGCGGCCGAGAGCATCGGTTATTCCACTGGCCCAAGCGGTTCTGCGCTTTTGGCGCTGTTTGAGCGCTGGGGCCTGTCGGCGCAACTCAAGCCGCGGTTAGTCTTGGCACCCGCAGGCGTACCGGTGGGGCAGCTTGTTGCCGAGGGCAGGGCTGCAATTGGTGTTCAGCAGCGTTCGGAATTTCTGGGGCATCCAGGCATTGCGGTGGTCGGACCGCTGCCGGAATCGGCCGCAATCGAGACCATTTTTTCTGGCGCGCTTGGCTGTGGCCAAAGCGATGATGCGCGCATTGCGAAGGCCCAACAGATCTTGGATTTCATTGCCTCAGTTCAGGCGGCTAGCGTGATGCATGCCTATGGAATGAGCCCCGTTACCCCTTCGTTTCACTGAGATCCACCATGAGCCTTCAGCAGCCAATCGTCATTGATATCCACGGCCACTACACCACAGCGCCCAAAGCGCTAGAGGACTGGAGAAATCGCCAGATTGCGGGAATCAAAGATGCCGCCGTGATGCCAAAGGTCGCTGAGCTTCGCATTAGCGATGACGCGCTTCGAGAGTCAATTGAAATCAATCAGCTGGCAAAGATGCGTGAACGCGGCTCGGATCTCACGATTTTCAGTCCGCGGGCCAGCTTCATGGCGCATCATATTGGCGATTTCAATGTCTCTTCGACCTGGGCGGCCATCTGCAATGAGCTCTGTTATCGGGTATCGCAGCTTTTTCCGGAACATTTCATTGGCGCAGCCATGTTGCCGCAGTCTCCGGGTGTCGATCCAAAGACCTGCATCCCCGAGATAGAGCGCTGCGTTAAAGAGTTTGGAATGGTCGGCATCAATCTCAATCCTGATCCGTCTGGCGGCCACTGGAATAGCCCGCCGCTCACGGATCGTCATTGGTATCCGATTTACGAGAAGATGGTCGAGCTGGACATTCCGGCGATGATTCATGTCTCCACAAGTTGCAATGCCTGCTTTCACACAACAGGCGCCCATTACATTAATGCCGATACGACCGCCGTCATGCAGCTGATTCAAGGCGATCTATTCAAAGATTTTCCAACCCTGAAATTTGTGATTCCGCATGGTGGTGGAGCGGCGCCTTATCATTGGGGCCGCTACCGGGGACTTGCACAGGAGCTAAAAAAACCAGTACTTGTTGAGCATTTATTAAAAAATATCTTTTTTGATACCTGCGTGTACCATCAGCCTGGGATTAATCTTCTTACGCAAGTCATTCCGGTGGATAACATTCTCTTTGCCTCTGAAATGATTGGCGCGGTGCGAGGAATCGACCCAGAAACGGGCCATTATTTCGATGATACAAAGCGTTATGTTCTGGCAACACCCCACCTCAATGCTGAGCAGCGCTATAAAGTATTTGAGGCCAACGCCCGGCGGGTCTACCCCCGATTAAATGCTGCCCTTAACGCGAGAGGACTCTGAGATGTTTGAGCTTGGCGTGGTGTATCGAAATATCGTGCGCACAGACCGGCAGACTGCAGATGCCCTTGGGCCACTGGGCTCCGCGACTGTTCATGAAGTCATGGGCCGGGTCGGCCTGCTTGCGCCCTACATGCGCCCCATTCAGCGTGGCGTGCAGGTCTCCGGAACGGCAGTCACCGTTTTGCTGCATCCTGGAGATAACTGGATGATGCATGTGGTCGCTGAGCAGATTCAGCCTGGTGACATTGTGGTGGCCGCCGTCACAGCTGAATGTACCGACGGTTATTTTGGTGACTTGCTCGCGACAAGCTTCCAGGCCCGGGGCGCCCGCGCTTTAGTGATTGATGCGGGTGTGCGTGATATCAAGACACTCAATGAAATGGCGTTTCCAGTCTGGAGTAAGGCGGTCTCCAGTAAAGGCTGTATTAAGGAAACCCTTGGATCGGTCAATATCCCGGTGGTCTGCGCAGGCATGCTGGTGCATCCTGGTGATGTGATTGTGGCCGATGACGATGGTATTGTCTGTGTGCCCAGGGCAAAGGCCGCCGAGACATTGAAGGCTGCGCTTGCCCGAGAGTCCAACGAGGCTGCAAAGCGGGAGAAACTCGCCAGCGGCGTATTGGGCCTTGACATGTACAGCATGCGTGAGCCACTGGCCAAAAAGGGCCTGAAGTACATTGACTAGGCCAATCATGGGCGCTCCAACGACTGGTGATTTTGTAAAAACCGCGGGATGGTTGGATTGGTTTTCCGGCCCGTCGAAGCCGCGATTTCAGTTACCGGCGGGCACAGTCGATGCGCACTGCCATGTGTTTGGGCCCGGAGGCCAGTTTCCGTATGCGCCAGAGCGCAAGTACACCCCATGTGATGCTTCAAAAGCCGAGCTCTTCGCCCTGCGGGATCACCTGGGGGTTGCGCGAAATGTCGTGGTGCAGGCTACCTGCCACGGTGCGGATAACCGTGCCATGGTGGATGCGCTCAAGCACAGCAATGGCCGGGCCCGGGGGATTGCGACTGTCCGTCGCAGCATCACCGACACGGAAATTCAGGCATTGCATGATGCCGGCGTGCGGGGGGTGCGTTTTAATTTCGTAAAACGGCTCGTCGACTTTACGCCAAAAGATGAGCTCTTGGAGATTGCGAACCGAATTGCCAATTGGAAGTGGCATGTCGTAATTTATTTTGAAGCGGTTGATTTGCCAGAGCTCTGGGATTTTTTCACGGCGCTGCCCACAACGGTGGTGGTCGACCATATGGGCCGGCCCGATGTCCGCCAGTCCGTTGAGGGCCCGCAGTTCGGTTTATTCTTAAAGTTTATGCGCGAGCATCCAAATGTCTGGAGTAAAGTCAGCTGCCCAGAGCGGCTTTCGGTTTCCGGCCCGCCTGCGTTAAATGGCGAGGCCCATGCCTATCGAGATGTCGTGCCGTTTGCGCTTCGCGTCGTACATGAGTTTCCTGATCGTGTGCTCTGGGGTACCGACTGGCCTCACCCGAACCTGAAAGACCATATGCCGGATGATGGCCTGCTGGTGGACTTTATCCCCCAGATTGCCCCGACAGTCGAATTACAGAAAAAACTTCTGGTCGATAATCCGATGCGGCTGTATTGGCCCGAGGAGTGCTAGAACATGGCACTGAATAAACCTTATTTGGATATTCCGGGCACCACCATTTTTGATGCAGATCAGTCGCGGAAGGGCTACTGGCTCAATCAGTTCTGCATGTCGTTAATGAAGCCTGAGAATCGCGTCCGCTTTAAAGCAGACGAGCGGGCCTACTTGAACGAATGGCCCATGACAGAGGAGCAGAAACAGGCAGTGCTGGCCCGTGATCTGAACTGGTGTATTCGTCTTGGCGGAAACATCTATTTCTTGGCCAAGATTGGCGCCACCGATGGCCTGAGTTTTCAGCAGATGGCCGGAAGCATGACGGGCATGACCGAGCAGGAGTATCGGGAGATGATGGTCCGTGGTGGCCGCTCACCAGATGGCAACCGAATTCTTGGAGAAGACGGTGATGCCCAGCCCCATCGTCAGCCCCAGGGCAGCGGTGGCCGACCCGAGAATCTTAAGGGCGCTTAAATGTCACGAATTACTGCCTCGGTCTACACCTCCCATGTGCCTGCAATTGGCGTGGCCATCGATCAGGGTAAGACCGAAGAGGCCTATTGGAAGCCGGTTTTTGCGGGCTACAGTTTTTCAAAGCAGTGGATTCAGGCCGAGCAGCCGGATGTCATTTTTCTGGTCTATAACGACCATGCGACCGCATTTTCCTTGGAGCTGATTCCTACGTTCGCGCTTGGCCTGGCCGCGGAATTTTCACCAGCCGATGAGGGCTACGGCCCGCGGCCTGTACCTGTTGTGCAGGGCCATCCTGAACTCGCCTCCCACATTGCTCAGTCGGTCATTCAAGATGATTTCGATCTCACGCTGGTCAATAAGATGGACGTGGATCATGGCCTCACGGTGCCACTGTCGTTAATGTTTGGCCAGCCCGCCGCCTGGCCCTGTAAGGTCATTCCGTTTGCAGTCAATGTCGTGCAGTATCCCGTACCCTCAGGCCGGCGTTGCTTTTCGCTTGGCCAGGCCATTCGCAAGGCCATTGAATCTTTTGACGAAGACCTGAATGTTCAAATCTGGGGCACTGGCGGCATGAGCCATCAGCTGCAAGGTGCCCGTGCGGGACTGATCAACGCAGCCTGGGATAACCGATTTTTAGATCGACTGATCGAGAATCCATCGGAGCTATCTCAGGTGCCACATATTGAATATGTCCGTGAGGCAGGATCTGAGGGTATCGAGTTGGTGATGTGGCTCATCGCCCGCGGTGCAATGGCCGATGTTGCAGGCGAAAAAAAACCGATCGTGCGGCATCGATTCTTTCATGTGCCAGCCTCAAATACTGCTGTTGGCCATCTCATTTTGGAGAACGCAAAAGCATGAGTAAAGCAATCGGCATTGCCCTGGCAGGCCCTGGCGCCTTTGGCCAAAAGCATCTGGATGCCCTAAAAAATATTCCTGATGTCAAGATTGTCTCTCTGATTGGGCGAAATCTGGATCAGGCACGTGAAGTCGCTGCAAAATATGGCGCGCCCCATGTCACACAGGATCTCTCTGAGTCACTTGCCCGCCCCGATGTGGATGCGGTCATTCTCTGCACGCCGACCCAGATTCATGCCGACCAAGCGATGCAGTGTCTCCGGGCTGGCAAGCATGTTCAGGTCGAGATCCCGATGGCGGATTCTTGGGAAGATGCCCAGGCGCTCACGCACCTGCAAAAGCAGCAGGGCCGTATCGCCATGGTGGGCCACACCCGGCGTTTTAACCCAAGTCATCAATGGGTCCGCCAGAGAATTACCAGCGGTCAGTACAACATTCAGCAGATGGATGTGCAGACCTATTTTTTTCGGCGTACCAATATCAATGCCCTGGGACAGCCGCGAAGCTGGACCGATCATCTCCTCTGGCATCACGCCGCCCATACAGTGGATCTCTTTGCTTATCAGACCGGATCCCCCATCATTAAAGCCAATGCGATTCAGGGGCAGATTCATCCTGAGCTCAACATCGCGATGGACATGTCAATTCAGCTGCAGTCCGCCAATGGCGCTATCTGCACGCTGTCACTGTCTTTCAATAATGAAGGCCCACTCGGCACCTTTTTCCGCTATATCGGCGATACGGGAACCTATATCGCCCGCTACGATGACCTATTTAATGGGAAAGAGGAGAAAATCGATGTCTCGAAGGTCGATGTGTCCATGAACGGGATCGAATTGCAGGATCGCGAATTTATTGCCGCGATTCGCGAGGGCCGAGAGCCCAATGCCTCGGTGCATCAGGTGCTGGATTGTTATCGGGTGCTCGGCGAGCTTGAGCAGCAGCTG
>CAYTRY010000026.1:8705-20068 GCA_964440375.1 uncultured Bordetella sp.
GTGCTACGCGTCACGATATTGATGCAGTGCTGATGCAATCCAGATGGATAGAAATATTAGCGCAACCGCCGCAGTCCAGAAAAGTGGCGTAAATCCGAACTGATCAACCGTCCATCCCGCAGCGACAATGCCAATGGATTGACCGAAAAATAAGGAGCAGGCAAAAAGTGATACTGCTGTCCCCCTTGATGCCGGGGTCATCTGTGTGGCCTGGGTCTGTAGCGTGTTGTGCAGCATGTAAAGGCCGAGGCCGATTGCAAACACGGCAATCGCCGGAATGATCCAAAAGCCTGGGACCAACAGCATCAGAAAAGCGACACCCAGCAAAAGCCCCCCGCGACGCACCAGGCCAGCCTCCCCGAGTCGTTTCAATAGGCGGCCTGCCGTGCTGGCGTACAGCAGCCCACCTAGACCGAAGCCCGCCATGAGTAGGCCTGCCTCGGTAAGGGAAAAATGCCGCTCCAAATGTAAATATGAGGGGATAAAGACCAGCGCCCCATAAAGAAAGCAGCCCTCAATGCCGACCACCAGCAGAATAAAGCGGGACCATGGCGTTGCAAACACATTCCGAAAATGTTTGAGTGCACCCAAATGCTGTACTGGATGTGGCTGCTCAAAGGACACTTTTAATTGACCACTGGCCCGCAGCTGCAGCCAGCAAACAAAATAAAGTGCCGCTGTGAGAAAAAATCCTGCCCGCCAGTTGCCCAGGTCCGCACAAACGCCACCAATGATCTGGCCACCGATCACGCCGCCCAGCACCCCATAAAGAAACCGGGCAAGCGTGGTCTGTCGATCCGTATAGGAGACCGTTTCACCAATCCAGGCCATCGCCAGCGGCACGACCCCAGCGGTCGTTGCGCCTGCAATCGCTCGCCAAAATACGATGGTGTTGAATTCTTGAGAAAGCCCTACTGCGCAGTTGGCAAGCACGGATAAGAGTACCGCCCAGCCCAGGGTCGTCAGCTTGCCAAATCGGTCTGAAAGCGGGCCGAACACAAATTGACTGATGCCGTAGGCAATCGCAAAGGCGCTCGCGATCTGCGCAGCCTCGCCAGTGAGAATGCCGAATTCATCTGAAATGGCGGGCAGCAGGGGGTCGGCAAGCCGCATCGCAGTCATGCTACAAAAGGCGGCCAGCGTGACCCCTAAGATGCTATTGGCCGACCTCCGAGCGGTCATCATGGCCGGATTTTACACGCCGGGCGCTGGGTTCGGATCCGCGTGGCAGATTGAAATCGCAGCGCTTTGGTGTTGAAATGCCGGAAAAGAAGAATAATTTAAGGGGAGTGTCATGCCGGGCCTGCTGCCAAACGTTGATCCCGATGGATTGCTGGAATTTTCAGTCGTCTACACCGATCGTGCGTTAAATCATATGTCGAAGCGCTTTCAGCGCGTCGTCTGTGATATCTCATCAATGCTCAAGCAGGTCTATGGCGCGCAGTCGGCCATCCTAGTGCCGGGAAGCGGCACATTCGGTATGGAATCCGTTGCCCGGCAATTTGCAGGCGGAAAGAACGTTGTCATCTTACGTAATGGCTGGTTTAGCTATCGCTGGAGCCAGATTCTTGAGATGGGCGCAATTACCAGTCAATTGACAGTGCTGAAGGCACGCCAGACAGGTTCCGATGCGCAGGCGCCTTGGATTCCGCATCCGATTGAAGAGGTCGAGGCAACGATTCTGCGGGAGCGCCCCGCAGTTGTGTTTGCCCCCCATGTGGAGACATCGGCGGGAATGATTCTTCCGGATCAGTACCTGAGCCGGGTCTCTGCCGCTACGCATCAGGTGGGCGGATTATTTGTTCTGGATTGCATCGCCTCGGGTGCCATGTGGGTTGATATGCGAAGCACCGGAGTTGATGTTCTGATTTCAGCGCCGCAAAAGGGCTGGAGTGGATCACCCTGCTGTGCAATGGTGATGTTAAGTGAGCGCGCGAGAGCAGCTATTGATCAGACAGTAAGCTCCAGCTACGCCTGTGATCTGAAAAAGTGGCTGCAGGTCGTGGAGACCTATGAGTCAGGATCCCACGTTTATCACACCACCATGCCAACGGATGCGCTCATCCGCTTGCGAGATGTAATGCAAGAGACCCGTAATTGTGGCTTTGAGCAAACCCGACAGCAGCAAGAGGATCTCGGAAGGCGTGCGCGCCAACTCATCGAGGGCTATGGATATCCCAGTGTTGCGGCCGAGGGATTTAAAGCGCCGTGTGTTGTAGTGAGTTACACCACCGACCCAGAAATTCAATCCGGTAAAAAGTTCATCGCCCTTGGCCTGCAGACAGCCTCTGGAGTTCCCCTGCAATGCGATGAAAAAGCGGACTTCAGAAGCTGGCGGGTGGGCCTATTTGGCCTAGAAAAACTTCAGAATCCCGATCGCACTCTGGGACATCTACGGCTAGCCCTCGGCAAGCTCGCGTGATGACGTCGGCCGGTTGCGGGCCGATTCGAGCTGGTGAAGCGTGATTTTGCGGACTTCAAGCTGACTGACCTCGATATGGGCCTTGATCAGCATACGGGCCTGGTCAGCCCGCTGGTTGTGAATGGCTCGGAGAATCTTGGCGTGCTCATCGTAGGTGGTGTCAATTCTTGGGCTGCGTGTGAAATCTAGGCGTCGAATGACCCGGATTTTTTCGGTGATCTCCCGGTGGGTTCTGGCGATTGCGGGGTTTCCGGCTGCCTCGACGATTGCGCAGTGGAAGGCCTCATCGAGCTGGCTGACCTGCTGGGCCTCGGAGAGCCGTTTTGCTTTTGGCGCAAGCCAGATTTCACTTAAGGCCTGAAGTCCTGGGTTAAGTTTGGGCATGCCGCCGGGCGAGCGGCCATCGCATAGCCGCTGAATCGCATCGGTCTCAATCAGGATCCGAAAGTCATACAGGGCATCGAATTGCGCAAAATCAAGTGGCAATACGCGCCAGCCATTGCGAAATAAGACCTCGACGAAGCCCTCTTGCTGGAGCCGGAAAAGCGCCTGCCGAATCGGGGTACGGGAGACATTGAGCTGCTCGGATAGCTGCGACTCGGTAAACCGATCCCCGGGGATCAATAGAAAATTATTGATGGCATCCTTGATTTGCTGGTAGGCATCCTCACTGAGTAAGGACCGCGTGCTCTCGGGAACTGGCTGTGAAATCATTTTCGAACTTCGCGTTGGAAAATCTCTAGGCTTTTCTTTTTGGTTGCAATAAAGCTGGCTTCAGAAAGGGTCGCGGTCGTCCTGGGCCGTGGATCATCGTAGGAAAGTATATCGGCGATTGAGGTGGGCCGCTTGGTCAGCAGCAAAATCTGGTCAGCAAGATAGACGGCCTCTTCCAGGTCGTGGGAAACCAGCATCATGGTGGTCTGGGTCTTGATGAAGACTTCCTGGAGTTTTTCACGAATAAAAAGTGTCATCTCAAAGTCCAGGGCAGAAAATGGCTCATCCAAAAACAGGACCTCTGGATTCGGGGCAAGTGCACGCATGATCGAGGCAGTCTGCTGCTGTCCCCCGGAGAGTTCGTACGGATAGCGGTTCAGATCAAATTTCACATCAAAAGAGTCGACCAGCTCTTCGACACGGCGGTCTACCTCTGCCTTGGATTTACCCATGAGCTTGAGTGGATAGGCGATATTGTCAATCGTTCGCCACCAGGGAAAAAGTGCCTCGCGATAGTTCTGAAAAACATAGCCAATCGTGGTGTCTTTCAGCGACTTTCCATCGAAAAGAATCTCTCCAGAATCGATCGGAATGAGGCCCGAAATCATATTAATTAAGGTGGACTTACCGCAGCCATTGGGGCCAAAGATTGAGACGATTTTTCCTTTGGGAATATCAAGATCAAAATTTTCATAAAGCGGCCAGCCTGCGAAATATTTTGTCAGGCCCCGAATGGTGATGTGTGTACCCAAAGGCCCGGGCCGAAAATGTGGCCGGGGAACATCCACGATCATCGGCGCGTTAATTACTTGGGTCATCTTCCGCTCCAGTGAACAATCTTTCTCTCAATTGCAAGAAATGCGACATTGAGCGCATACCCTAAAATGCCTGCAGACATGATGGCGGCATACATCATTTTGGTATTCATGACTTGCTGGGCATTAATAATCTTATGGCCCAGTCCGCTTTCCGAGCCGATGAACATCTCGGCAACCACCACAATCACCAGCGCCATCGAGACCGCTGAGCGCAGACCAACAAAGGACGCCTGGAGGCTTTCCCAGATCAGGACATCTTTGAAAATCTGCCAGCGGGATGCGCCCATGACTTTGGCAGCCGCAATCCGCTGCTTGCGCGCATTGATGACGCCATATGCGCAGTTAAAAACCACCAAAAGCCAGGCCCCAAAGCAGGCAATGGCGATCTTATTGATGTCGGAAGTGCCAAAAATCAGCAAAAACAGTGGGATTAGGGCCGAAGCAGGCGTAGATCGAAAAAAATCAATCACAAATTCAACGCTTCGGTAGGCCCGCTCATTACTGCCCAGCGCGATTCCCAGTGGCATGCCCAATACCACTGCAATCCCAAAGGCCACCAGTGTCCGATACAGGGTTACCCAAAAATCAAACAGCAACGGCCCGCCAAGTAACCCTGAAATTAAGGTGACAATCGTATCGGTAGGCGGGGGCAGAAGGATCGCTTTGATGAGCCCAAAACGCACCACCAGATCCCAAATCAGAACGAGGACAACCGGCCCAACGATCGGCAGAAATTTTGCAAGATCGGCCGTTTTTCGTGGGGGCGCTGCCTCCTCGGTCCGGGCATCGGACCAAGGGGTCGGGGCGTTAGTGCTGACGCCTTCGCTAGACATAATTAGCCTTTATAAAGAATGCTGTCGATCAGGATGCGCTTGCTGAAAATGCCGCGCTCTGAGAACAGGTCGAAAAACTTTTGGAAGGCTGCGATGTCTGAGGCCTTAAACTCAGTTGAAAACATGTAGTCGGCCATCGGCACTTCGTTGGTGAGGGCGCCCTCGATCGCGGTGTAGCCCTTCAGGAAAGGCCGCGCCTCGGCAGGCTTATTCTTCACCAGATCGACGCCGCGTCGATAGGCGGCAATGTATCGGCGTGTGACTTCCGGATTTTTCTGGATAAATTCCGAGGTCAGGCTGGCGGATCCGCCATGCCAGGGCGCCATCGGATCACCGAGGACATACTTCGCAATTACGCCAACCTCAAGGTTGCGTGTTGTTCCGTTAAGGCGTCCGACCGTACCGGTGGGCTCTAGCGTGTAGCAGGCATCCACCTGCCCTGCTGCAATCGCAGCCACGTGCTGGGCAATCGGCAGCTCAATGATTTGATTATTTTTTGATCCCGCCCGCTCTAAGACTGCCCGGACCAGGGTCACGTTTTGTACACCAGGGCCACAGCCAACTTTCTTTCCAGACAGATCGCCAACCGATTTCAGGGGGCTGTCTTTGGCCACAATAAATTGGTCCAAAACAAATTTTGCATTCGTTGGGTTGGTGCAGAAGATCTTCAGTAGCCCGGGCTGCGCCAGCTCGGCAATTCCCAGCGCTGCCGAGGCAGTGCCGTTGGAGCTGCCCTCAAGCCGGCCGGCGAGCATCGCTTCGGCGACCTGCTGTGGGCTGGCGAATCGCACAGCTTCAACATCTAGCCCCGCCTCTTTGAAAAATCCCCGCTCAACTGCAGCAAAAAACGGAATGCCCGATGCGACTGGCCAATAGCCAACTCGAATCTTGGGACCCGCCTGTGCTTTGACAATCGCTGGGGCTGCAAGGGTTACAGCGGCAGCGGCACCCGCTTTGAGTACGGTGCGTCGTGCGTCTAACGCTACCGGCTGGGCACTGCTGCCACTGGGTGAGGAATCCTTGATGTTCTTCATGATGCTCTCCTTGGGGTGGGTGGGGGGGATGGGAAAATTGATGTCGAAGTGATTAGGGCTTCGGGTTCTGAGCGTTAAGCGAGGCCATATAGCCCCGCCAGCCGCCAAACTCACTGATATCGCGGGCATCCTGAAGGCCCGAGGGCTCGCAGAGAAAGCCTTGGACAAGTTCGCCGTCGCGGGTCTCGATCTGTCCGATACCAAGGGGCCTTGGGATCATGGCCACAAAGCTTCCGTATTCGGCTACCGGCATTTGCCAGACCTCGATCTCAATCGGCTTGCCAGAGTCGTTGACGCGAATAAGTCCGGGTTTTGCGGGCTGTGTATTAGCGAGCGCGTAAAGCCGATAGGTCGACGCGGTCGTCGTGGTTCGGATCAGTCGTGCTCCACGCTCGGTGAGCTGGCCATTCAGGGGCATGCCGCTGAGATGCGCCCCAACAACCGCAACGTTCACCAGCGCTGCATCTCTTGAATCGCAACCCGCAGGTAACGCAAGGGGTAGAGCGCCCTCCGGTAAATCGGCTGGGCTGGCGCGGCTTGACTGCTCATAGCGCAATGCCAGCGAGGCCAGCTGCCAGTCACTGGCTGCAGGCCCGATAAAGGTGATGCCAAACGGCAGCTGATCGGCCCGCATACTCGAGGGAATCGAGATTGCTGCGTAATCCAGCAGGTTCACAAAGTTGGTGTAGTAGCCCAGCCGACGATTCAGCTCGATGGGGTCTTCCAGCATGTCATCGATGCGATAAATGGTGGGTGCGGTGGGCACGAGCAGCACATCGATCGATTTCCACATGACCGCAGCCTGCTGAGCAAGTGCACGCAGCTGTGTCTGGGCACGAAAGACATCGGTGCCCGATACTGCCATGCCGGGTGTGAGCAGGGTTTTGACAGGTTCAATCACCGCCTGCGGATGCGCCTTGAAAAATGATTCAAGCACCTCAAGCCGCTCTGCCAGCAGGGCGCTGCCGTAGAGCAGTGCAGCCGCATCTGCGAGCGGCTGATAGTTGATCGTGACGGGAGTGCCGCCGAGACGAATGCAGTGGGCGATCGATTTTTCAAACTCTGTTTTTGCGTGCTGGTCCCCGAACCACTCAAGATGGTCTGGGATGCCAAATCGAAACTGCTTCGGCAGCGGTGTCGCGTAAAGCGCGAGATCACGGGAATAAGGGTCTTGCGGATCGGGGCCCATTGCAGAAAGCAGAACCCGCCACGCGGTCTGAACATCTCGGGAAAAAATCGAAACCGCGTCGGCGCTTCGGGCGGCGGGTAAGACACCATGTGTGCTGATGAGACCCTTCGTTGGCTTAAGGCCTACGATATGGTTTAAGCCTGCGGGAACACGGCCCGAACCCGCCGTATCCGTGCCGAGTGAAAAGTCCACCTGCCCACTTGCGACGACAAAGGCTGAGCCGGAACTCGAGCCACCGCTGACATAGGCGGGATTGACGGCGTTGGGTACTGGGCCAAAAGGAGAGCGCGTGCCATTTAGACCGCAGGCGAATTGATCGAGGTTGGTTTTCCCACAGAGCGCCGCCCCGGCGCTTAGAAGTTTTGTGACAACGGTGGCATGCGTGGAAGGCGTGAATGCGAATTCGGGGCAGGCCGCAGTGGTGGGGACTCCCGCGACATCAATGTTGTCCTTCACTGCAAATCGAAGGCCGGATAGGCTGCCCGAGGCATGCCCCAGCAGCGGCTGATCGAAATGCTCAATCCATGCGTTGTCTGCGGACACGGGGGGATGGCGGGCGTTCATCGGGATCCTTATTTGTATACAAGAAGGTATGCAAATAGCGTGCCATTTCAAGCCGGGACCCAGGCCCCTTGTTTTGGCGCCCTAGTGGCCAGGATTTGGTCGTGGACGGGCCGTCAAATGCTGCCCAAAGGGGAGAGAGCGCACCACAATGTCGATGTTATGCACCGATTTGGGGAATCGGGCGGCTAGAGATACTTGCTGGAGAAGTCCTTGATCCCGACGGTCTTAAACCAATCAATATCCCAGGGTTCGTTGATCAGACCATCAGCCCTTGACCACTGATAGACCTCAGCGACATGGCTTTTGCCAGAGGGGTCTCGGACCCGAACACTCACGCGCTGGTAATGCTCGCCCTCGAATTGATCTAGGCGCGCGATCTCGTGGGCCGCTAGTCCGAGCCAGAGAATGCCGCGGACCTGATCGCCGTCTGCGGGGACTGCTGCAGGAAAGGTCTCGTTATCGACACGGACCCGTCGCCAGTTCTCCAGAGTCGCCTCGATTGACGGTGGGCATCGGCCCGCCACACGCTGAAAAACAAAAGACAGCATCAGTGACCCGTAGGTGAAAACGTTGATGCGGCCGGCAGTCTCACTCTGATTCACAATGGTCTTCCTTCAGTTCCGCACTCAGCAAAAGCCGTGCCCGCGAGATGGCACGGTAAGTGCTTCAAGAGAGCGAGGAGAATTCAAATTATGGCAAGCCTTCTTCGTTCGGCTGTGGCCGCCGCTGTGAAACGTCCGCCGAGTGTGGACGAGGTGATGGGATTTGCGGCCCGAGGCGAGACCGCGCCGCTTGCCCACTATCGGAAGTTCTGGTCGTGGCTCTCGACCCAATCCCCCGAGGCTATGGAGCGGGCTCGGGCTGAGGCTGATCTTTTTTTTCGTCGGGTGGGCATCACGTTTAATGTCTACGGTGATGAGCAGGGCACCGAGCGGCTGATTCCTTTCGACTTAATTCCGAGAATCCTGCCCGCCTTCGAGTGGCAGATGCTGGATCGGGGCCTGCGGCAGCGTGTCACGGCCCTGAATCGTTTTATTCATGACATCTATCACGGCCAGGAAATTCTTCGCGCCAAAGTGATCCCCAGCGAATTGGTCTTGCAAAATTCCCAGTATCGGGCGGAGATGCAGGGGATCAATGTTCCGCGGGATATCTATGCCCACATCAGTGGCATCGACATCGTCCGGGCAGGTAAGGGCGAGTTTTATGTGCTGGAAGATAACCTGCGTGTGCCTTCCGGGGTCTCTTACATGATTGAGGACCGCAAGGCGATGATGCGGCTTTTTCCGGAGCTCTTTGCGATGCATCGGGTTGCGCCGGTCGAGCACTATCCCGATATGTTGCTAAAGCATCTGCGTTCGGTGGCCCCCGGAGGCATCAGCGAGCCGACTGTGGCGGTGCTGACACCCGGCAGCTATAACTCAGCTTACTTTGAGCATGCATTTTTGGCGCAGCAGATGGGGGTAGAGCTGGTCGAGGGCCAGGACCTCTTTGTCTCGGAGCAGCGGGTCTACATGAAGACCACCCGCGGACCACAGCGGGTGGATGTGCTGTATCGCAGAATTGATGATGACTTTTTGGATCCGCAGGTCTTTCTGCCGAATTCAACCCTGGGAGTCGAAGGCCTGATGCAGGCCCTGCGGGCCGGCCGCATCACGATTTGCAATGCGCCGGGTACCGGAGTCGCCGATGACAAATCAATTTATCCCTATGTGCCAGACATGATTCGTTTTTATCTTGGCGAAGAGCCATTGCTGGCCAATGTGCCCACCTATCTCTGTCGCAAGCCCGATGATTTGGCCTACGTACTGGATCATCTGGACGAGTTGGTGGTCAAGGAGACTCACGGTGCAGGCGGCTATGGCATGCTGGTGGGGCCCTGCGCCTCTCAGGCAGACATCGAACGATTCAGGGGATTGCTGGTACAGAGTCCCGAGCGTTACATCGCTCAGCCCACACTTGCGCTGTCGACCTGTCCGACTTTTGTGGCCTCTGGGGTAGCGCCTCGGCATATCGATCTTCGGCCGTTCGTGCTCTCTGGCGAAGAGATGTCGATTGTTCCAGGTGGGCTTACCCGCGTGGCATTGCGTGAGGGCTCGTTGGTGGTGAATTCGTCTCAGGGCGGCGGCACCAAGGACACCTGGGTCCTGCAGGATTCCGCCTAGGCCATGCTAAGCCGCACTGCCGACAGTCTTTTTTGGATGGCCCGCTACATTGAGCGGGCCGAAAATACTGCGCGGCAGTTAGATGTGCAGCGCCAGGCCGTGCTGCTGCCGAGTGCATTTGTCGTTCAGAACGCGACCTATGAGCAGCTGCTGCTTGAGCTGGTCTCGGATCCCAACAACCCTTCGAGCATTCTAAATAGCATTTCGGCGGCCCGTGAGAACTGCCGCATTGCGCGCAATTCAGTCAATACCGATGTCTGGGAGACCGTCAATGCCACCTGGCTGGAATTGCAGTCCTTGCTGCGTCAAACCGCCTGGCATAAAGATCCCGGCGAGTTCTTTGAGTGGGTTAAGACCCGGTCACACTTATTCCGTGGGGTTGCGATCGGCACGATGCTCAAAGATGAGGCCTTTCACTTCATGCGACTGGGCACTTTTATCGAGCGGGCGGACAGCACCGCGCGTATTCTGGATTCCAAATTTGATTTTAATGCTGCTGAATTCGCAGACAGCGTGTCCTCTGATGCGGGCGGCGATCAGCGGGTGGATTACTACTATTGGGCCTCGATTCTGCGGGCGGTCTCGGCCTTTGATATCTACCGTCGGGTTTATCGGGATGTGGTCTCTTCCCGGCGCGTGGCCGAGCTCTTGATTCAGCGGCCCGATATGCCCCGGTCGCTGCTGGCCTGCTTAAACGAGGTCTGCATCAATCTCGATGCGGTTGGGGATCGGGGCAACGAATCACACCGGCTGGCCGGTAAACTGCGCGCAGACCTTCAATTTCTGAGAATTGACGCAGCATTTGAGCAGGAAATCCACAGCTTTTTGCAGCGTTTCGTGGAGCAGATATATTATCTTGGCGTTTGTATCAGTAACGAGTATCTCGGACACCAGCGGCAGAGGTCGGCCGCCTGAGCACAAGGACGGTCTATGACTTATTGCGTGGGAATGCGTTTGAATTCGGGGCTGGTATTTCTGGCAGATAGCCGATCAAATGCCGGCGTTGATCACATCTCCACTGTCCGAAAAATGACGGTATTTGAGCGGCGCGGCGATCGCGTCCTCGTTCTAATGTGTGCGGGCAACCTGGCGGTGACCCAGGCCGTCTCCCAGCTGCTGTCTGAGCCATCGCGGGTCGAGAATCTCTGGACAGTGGCCTCAGTTGCTAAGGGCGCTGAATTGGTGGGCGAGGCAATCCGTGAAATCTATCGCCGCGATGGCGGTTCGATGCAGCAGTTTGGCTTGGACTTTAACTGTAGTTTTATCCTTGGCGGACAGATCCACGGCGAGGACTGCCGACTGTTCAACATTTATTCCGCGGGGAACTTCATCGAGGCTCATGCGGAGAGTCCTTATTTTCAAATCGGAGAGTTTAAATACGGTAAACCCATTATCGATCGGGTGGTGACCCCAGAGACGCCGCTGGATGTTGCTGCGAAGTGTGCGTTGATATCGATGGACTCCACCTTGCGATCGAATATTTCGGTGGGCATGCCACTCGATTTGCTGGTCTACGAGCGTGACTCCCTTCAAGTTGCCAAATATGCAACGGTAAACTCAGATAACGCCTACTTCAATTCGATACGTAGTTTCTGGGGCCAGGAACTTCGTAAGGCCTTTAATC
>CAYTRY010000027.1:0-19984 GCA_964440375.1 uncultured Bordetella sp.
ACGACCTTCGGGTTATGAGCCCGACGAGCTGCCAGACTGCTCCACCCCGCGTCAGAGATAATGATTCTATATGAAATTCTGCTCTGCCTGCGGCGCGCCTATTGAATTCCGAGTACCCGAGGGCGACAGCCGTCTGCGGGCGGTCTGCAGCCGCTGCGACAGCATTCACTATGTAAATCCGAAGATGGTACTGGGCACGATCCCGGTCTGGGGAGAGCAGGTCCTGCTGTGTCGTCGTGCCATTGAGCCTCGGCTGGGCATGTGGACCCTGCCTGCCGGCTTTATGGAAGTCGGCGAATCGACCGCCCATGGCGCGATGCGTGAGACGATGGAAGAAGCGGGAGCCCGAGTCACGCTGGGCCCGCTTTTTAGTGTGCTCGATGTGCCCCATGTCGATCAGGTCCATCTTTTTTATTTGGCAACGCTGCGTGATCTTGATTTTGCTGCAGGGCCTGAAAGCTTAGAGGTGCGACTCTTTCATGAGCATGAGATCCCCTGGTCAACCCTTGCCTTTCGCACGATTGTCGCGACCTTGAGATTTTATTTTCACGATCGACGCCAAGGCCTGATGTCTTTACACACCGGTGATATCCGCGAGGTCCAGCTCCCCCATGAATCGCACACTCAGCTGGATCAACCCCGATGATCCGCTGCCCCCAACGCAGCTTGCGTTAACGCCCGACGAAGGGGCCAATGGCCTGCTGGCTGCGGGCGCTGACCTCAGCAGCAAACGATTACAAGAGGCCTATCAACGCGGCATCTTCCCCTGGTTTTCAAAGGGAGAGCCAGTGCTGTGGTGGACCCCCGATCCACGTATGGTGCTGAAGATTGCCGACTTCAAAGTTTCAAAATCTTTTTCCAAAACCCTGCGGCGGGCCTGCACCGATCCCGAACTGGAGATCCGCTGCGATCAGGATTTCGAGGGGGTCATGCGGGCCTGCGCCGAGGCCCGGCCTGGACAGTCCGGCACCTGGATCAGCGACCCGATGATTCAGTGCTATTGCGAATTGCACGGCCTGGGCCTGGCCCACTGCGTGACCGTTCATCGCGGCGGTCAGCTGCTGGGCGGACTCTACTGCGTGGCAATTGGCAAGATGGTGTTTGGCGAGTCCATGTTTAGCCGCGCGGCCGATGGCTCCAAGCTTGCCCTTGCGGCCCTGGTGGGATGGCTTCGTTCGCAGGGCGGCCTGGTGATAGACTGCCAGCAGAAAACGGAACACTTGGCATCGCTGGGGGCACAAGAGATCAGACGGCAGGAGTTTGAATTCATCGTGCAAGACTTAACCAGGCGCGACACACTGGCCTGGTCCACGGCGCCTGTCTCTAAACTGGATCTTCTAGGGCTTATGCATGTCGCACCTTAAAGACCTCCCTGTTGTTTCGCTGCAGTTTTATGTCACCGCGCCCTACCCCTGCAGCTACCTGCCCCATCACAAGGCCCGCTCACAGGTCGCCACCCCCAATCATCTGATCAATTCACCGATCTACAGTGACCTGGTCCAGGTGGGCTTTCGTCGCAGCGGTGTGTTTGCCTATCGGCCCTACTGTGATGGCTGTAAGTCCTGCATCCCACTGCGTGTGCCCGTCAATGAGTTTGAGCCCAATCGTATTCAGCGGCG
The DNA here is from genome assembly GCA_964440375.1 of uncultured Bordetella sp. Classification (GTDB taxonomy): domain Bacteria; phylum Pseudomonadota; class Gammaproteobacteria; order Burkholderiales; family Burkholderiaceae_A; genus Lacustribacter. The sequence continues at coordinate 1,620 of CAYTRY010000027.1, forward strand.
CATCTGGAATCGCAATCAAGATCTTGAGGTCAAGAGTTCGCCGCTGCGGTTTGATGAAGAGCACTACGATCTCTACCAACGCTATCAGTCGCTGCGCCACGCTGGCGGCGGTATGGATCACGACAGCCGAGAGCAATATGCGCAGTTTCTGCTGCAAAGCCGGGTGGAATCGCAGTTAATCGAATTCCGCAGCCCAGCCGGTGAATTGAAGATGATTTCAATTGTCGACCTGCTCAATGCCGGCATCTCCTCGGTCTACACGTTTTACGATCCCTACGAATCACGGCGCAGTCTGGGCTCCTATGGCATCTTGTGGCAGATCGATCTCTGTCAGCGGCTATCGCTTCCGCATCTGTATCTCGGCTACTGGATCGCCGAGAGTCCGAAAATGTCCTACAAGGCGCTATTTAAGCCCCACGAGACTCTTGAAAACGGCATCTGGGTCCGCCGCTAGGTGCTGCTGGACGTGAACGTCTTCTCAGGCTTTCCGCTGATTCGGCCGCTGCTGTTTTCGATGCAGGCCGAGGACGCCCATGACTTTACCCTCGCCTGGTTAGACCGCCTGCATCACGCTGGCCTGCTGCCCGCATCAGCGCCGCTGCCCGGCGCCTCCAAGCGTCTCATGGGGCTGAATTTTGCCAACCCAATTGGCCTGGCTGCTGGCCTGGATAAGAACGCGGCCCACCTGGATAGCCTTGCAAGTTTCGGGTTTGGATTTATCGAAGTGGGTACCGTGACGCCCCGGCCCCAGCCCGGCAATCCGAAGCCCCGGATGTTTCGGCTCACACAGCATGAGGCGCTGATCAATCGACTGGGATTTAATAACGCAGGCCTTGAGCACTTTCTTCGTAATGTCCAGCAATCTCGCTGGGCGACCGATCGGCGCGGCGTGCTGGGATTAAACATCGGGAAGAACGCAACAACACCCATCGAAAATGCCCTAGAGGATTACCTTGCGGGTTTTGAAGCAGTCGCACCGTGGGCCGATTATGTAACGGTCAACATCTCCTCGCCCAATACAAAGGGCCTTCGTGATCTTCAAGAGCAGAACGCTTTAAATCGGCTGCTCGAGGGCCTGAAAGCAGCCCAGCAGCGACTGACGCAGCAGCAGCAACGGCATGTGCCGCTGGTACTCAAAATTGCACCCGATCTAACGGATGATCAGGTCATCGAAATTGCCACGCTGTTGCGTACTCACAGCATCGAGGGCGTGATCGCCACCAATACGACCCTGAATCGCACTGCAGTCAATGGCCATCTCTATGCCAACGAGCAAGGCGGCCTGTCGGGCGCACCACTGCTCGAACAATCCAATCACGTGATTCGTCTGCTGCGCAGCAGCCTGCCCTCGGATGTGGTGATTATTGGTGTCGGTGGCGTGCTCAGTGGCGAAGATGCGAAAAGCAAACTCGCCGCAGGTGCGGACCTGGTGCAGCTTTACACTGGCCTGATTTATCGAGGGCCGGCACTTGTTGCTGAGGCAGTCCGAGCAACACGGTCCGAGTAAAGCTCGCGGAAGGTCTTCGATGCCGGCGTGGGCAGATCACGAAAATCAGTCCAGCCCTTTGCAAAAGTAAGATGCTGAATACGGCCAGCCTTGCGGCCCAGACTGCGTAAAACCCGATTCGCAATTCCCGTCAGCAGCGCATAGAGGTTGGGCCGCACCGCCACAAAACCCCAGACCGCCATTGCGAACCGCTCCGCATTGGGCCGCAGGTGGCGATCGAACTGACGTTCCCGCAGCTTTCGAAGCAAATCCGGCAATGGAATGGCCACAGGGCAGACGACATGACACTCGCCGCACATGGTGGCTGCCTGAGGCAGATCCAAAGCATTTTCGAGGCCGACATAGTTGGGCGTAAGCACTGAGCCCATCGGCCCCGGATAGACCCAGCCATACGCATGGCCGCCAATCTTTTGATAGACCGGGCAGTGATTCATGCAGGCCCCACACCGAATACAGCGCAGCATCTCTTGAAATTCGCTGCCCAGCAGGCTAGAGCGGCCACCGTCGACCAGCACGAAATACATGTGGTCGGGGCCATCGGCCTCGCCCGGCGCGCGGACTCCGGTTAAAAGTGAAATGTAATTTGAGATGGACTGGCCTGTGGCGCTGCGGGTCAGCAGCCGGACGATGGTGGCAAAGTCTTCAAACGTGGGAAGAATCTTTTCGATGCCCGTCACAACGACATGCACGCGCGGCATTACCGTGCACATGCCCTCGTTACCCTCGTTGGTGACAATGCCCACCGATCCGGTCTCGGCAATCAGAAAATTGCCGCCCGTTACGCCCATGTCTGACTTTAGAAACTTCGGCCGCAGGACCTCGCGGGCCTCGCGCGTCATCTGGGGAATATCCGTTAGGCGAGGACGATCATGGACCTTGGCAAACAGATCCGAAATTTCTTCCTTATCTTTATGAATAACGGGCGCGATGATGTGACTGGGCGCCTCGTTGTCATTGATTTGCAAAATGTATTCACCCAGATCGGTCTCAACGGACTCAATGCCGGCCCGCTCAAGGGCTGAGTTGAGCGCCATCTCCTCGGAGACCATCGACTTTGACTTGGTCACCAGCTTGACGTCGTGCTGCTGCGCGATCTTCACCACCAGTTCCGAGGCCTGGGCGGGCGTCTCGGCAAACAACACAGTGGCCCCGCGGGCCTGGGCGTTGCGCTCAAACATTTCCAGCCAGACATCGAGCCGATCCAGAGCCCGATTGCGCCGCTCCACTGCCGCCTGACGGGTCGCAGTGAAATCGATCTCCTGGATCACGCTGGATCGGGCCGTGACAAACTTATCAGCAAGTTTTTTTAAATTGCGCTGCAGGCGAGTGTCAGCAAGCTTCTCGCCTGCTCGTGCCTGAAAGTGCATGGATTGAACGCGCATACGTCAGTGAACCCCTATCGCCCGAGAGTCATTTAGCCTGAGGAACGGCCCCGGCCCACATCACCGGCAAGCACCTGCGCGACATGCAAGACCTGGGTACGCTCATCGCCGAGCCGCCGCAGCCGGCCCTCAATGTGGAGCATACAGCCGAGATCCCCCATGACGACCGCCTGGGACTGTGTGGCCTGCACGTTATGAATTTTTTCGTCAACAATCGCTGCAGAAACATTGCCGTATTTCATAGCAAACGCACCGCCAAATCCGCAGCAGGATCGGCAGTCTTTCATTTCATTGAGCTTTAGGCCAGGGATCTTTGCCAGAAGGGCCCGGGGCTGCTCCGCAACGCCTAACTCGCGCAGGCCGCTGCAGCTATCGTGATAGGTCACGGTGCCCTCGAGCTGTCCCGGCACATCTGAAACTTTCATGACCCGCACCAGAAAATCGGTCAACTCATAAATGCGCGGCGCCAGATCGGCCATGCGCCGCTTCATTTCAGGATCGTTGCCAAAGAGTTCGAAGTAATGGACCTTGATCATCCCGGCACACGAGCCCGAGGGAATCACGACATAGTCAAACCCCTGGAGCTGTTCAATGACCCGAACCGCGAGCTGGTGGGCGGTTCGTCGGTCCCCGCCGTTGTAGGCGGGCTGGCCACAGCAGGTCTGACCCTCGGGAACCACCACCTCACAGCCAGAGGCCTCCAGCAGCTTGAGCGCGGCCAGGCCGATCTCGGGCCGCATCATGTCGACCAGACAAGTGACAAAAAGGGCGATGCGCTTGGGGTTTTCAGTCATCGATTGGCTGGGCCTGGGGGCTAGAGACTCTGGATTTCATGCAATAAAATGGGATTTTGCCACTTGGTATGGGCCAGATGCCGGTTTCACCCTCTTCAGCCGCGAAAAAACCTCGGCCCCCCGCTGTGGCCGGGTCCGACCGCCGGCCGCTGCTCGCCCCGCCCATTGAGGCGCCCCGGCTGGCGATCCAGGTCATCGAACGCATGATGACCCTGCTCGATGCGCTGGCGAAAAAGTCTGAGCCAGTATCGTTGAAGGAGCTCTCCCAGTCTAGCGGCCTGCACCCCTCGACAGCCCATCGCATTCTCAATGACCTTGTGCTTGCGCGAATGGTGGACCGGACTGAGCCGGGCAGCTACCAGCTCGGCATGCGGCTTTTGGAGCTCGGTAATTTGGTGAAGGCTCGGCTCAACGTGCGCGATGCTGCTGCCGGACCGATGCGGGAGCTGCATCGGCTTACCGGTGAGACCGTCAACCTTTCAGTACGGCAAGGCGATGAAATTGTGTACGTTGAGCGGACGGTTAGCGAACGCTCAGGCATGCAAGTTGTGCGGGCAATCGGGGGCCGGGCACCCCTGCATCTCACGTCGACCGGAAAGCTCTTTCTCGCTAACGACGACACGCGTGCCGTTCGATCGTATGCAATGCGGACCGGCCTGGCGGGCCACACACCGAATAGCATCACTGTATTGAATCAGCTTGAGCAAGAACTCGATGAGGTGCGACGTCTAGGCTATGCGCGGGACAACGAAGAGCTTGAGTTGGGCGTGCGCTGTATCGCAGCCGGTATTCGCGATGACAGCCAATCTCTGGTGGCAGGGCTATCAATCTCTGCGCCAGCAGATCGGGCCAATGATGGATGGCTTCAGGCGCTTGCCGATACCGCCCGGGCGATTTCGTCGTCGCTGGGCTACGAGCGCACCGCAGAGGCCTGACGGTCGCGTTCAATTGAGAGCCAACGGCGGATACGCTCTGCATCTGCGAGCCGTTTGGCACTGCCCTCTGCATCCAGCATCACGATGATCACATCGCGTTGATCAAGGCGGGCCTGCATGACCAGGCACTTGCCTGCATCGCGGATAAAACCCGTTTTGGATAAGCCGATGTCCCAGTTTTCATCGCGGGTCAGGGCGTTGGTGTTTCTGAACTGCTGCTGACGGCCGCCCACCCGAACGACCGCATCCCGGTCGGTCGAATAATCCCGAATCAGAGGAACGTGATGGGCAGCGTTGACCAAGACCGCCAAATCCCGCGGCGAAGCCACATTGCCACTGCTTAGGCCTGTGGGTTCAACAAAAGTTGAGCTGGTCATGCCCAGCGCCCGGGCCTTGTCATTCATTGCGATCACAAATGCCGGCAGTCCCCCCGGATAGCTTCTGCCGAGTGCATTCGCGGCGCGATTTTCCGATGACATCAGTGCGAGATGGAGTAACTCTCCTCGAGTAAAACTGGCGCCCACCTTAAGCCGCGAAGCAGAATACTTTTCGAGCTGGGTGTCTTCGCGGGCAATCACGATCGATTCATCCAAAGGCTGGCCAGCATCCAAAACCACCATCGCCGTCATGACCTTGGTAATCGAAGCGATGGGCAGGGCTGCATCAGCGTTTTTCTCAAGCAGCACTTCGCCAGAGGCCTGATCCATCACCATCACGGCGCTGGAATTTAAAGACAGGTCTGCAAGCTCAGACCGCAGGCCCAGCCGCGTACCCATCGAGTTGTAGCCGGGCTCGGCCTTTACCTTGGATGCCCTGACACCCTGCCCAGGCGCGCGGGCCACGTTCTTTTTCGGGCTGTTGGCACTGCGTGTTGTTTTTGTGTTCTGCGCAGGCTTGGCTGGACGCGCAGCTGTCGCAGAGGCTGGCTTTACTGGGGCCGGCTTTGCCTGAGCGGGCTTAGCGGCTGCGGAAGTCTTGGGCGCGGCTCTGTCCGCGGATGCGCCCGACTGGGCGAAGACGGATGCAGGCCCAAGCCCCCAGCCGACCACGAGACAGCTCAGCGCGGCTGATGCGTTGCGCAAAAACTTCGAATTTCCACGCGAAATGTGTATGCAGTGAGCCCTCAATGGACCTCCCTTTTCCATCGAAGACGGCATGCTAGCAAAGGAACTTTATTCCGCCAAGTAAAAAATCAATTTTTTCAATGGCTTAGAACCGGTTCTGAAGGTCCGCTCTTATTGTTGGCATACTGCAGCGCACAATTTACGGTCTGAAAATGGATATCGACCGTATCTTGAATGGTTCGGCCATAGCCGCCTGCCATCGCAATCGCCATCGGTACTCCAAGGCCACGAACAAACTCGAACACCTGGCGATCACGCGCCAGCAGGCCGTCCTTGGTCAGCGCCAGTCGGCCAAGACGGTCATCGCAAAACGGATCTGCGCCCGCCAAATAAATCACGAGGCTTGGCAAAAATTGTGTGCGGATCTGAATCAATGCGGCCCGCAGTGTCTCAAGATACATCGCATCACCCGTGCGGTCGGGCAATTCAATATCGAGATCGGACCGCTCTTTCACAAAGGGATAGTTCTCGGCGGCATGCATGGAGAACGCAAAAATATTCGAATCATCACGGGTCATCGCAGCGGTGCCGTTGCCCTGATGCACATCGAGGTCGATGACCAGGCACTTCGTGGCAAGGCCCTCGCGCTGCATCAGCCGCGCTGCCACGACCGCATCGTTAAAGCAGCAAAATCCCTCGCCGCGATCGCGATACGCATGATGCGTTCCGCCCGCAAGATTGATCCCCACCCCATCGCGAAATGCAGCACGGCAGGCCATGACGGTGGCGCCTGCGGATCGGCGCGACCGCTCCACCATCTCGGGTGACCATGGAAAGCCAATGGCCATCATCTCCTTGCGGGACAGATCACCTCCGACAAGCCTTCGAATGTAATCGGGGCTGTGGGCGACGGCCAGGGCCTCATCCGTCAGCGGTTCTGGCTCAAGCAGCCGAATCTCGGGAAGGGTCTGGCCAATGCGCTCGCGCAGTAGCCGATACTTTTCCATGGGAAATCGATGGCCCGCTGGCAGCGGCAACACAAACCGATCGCTATAAAATGCATCCATACACCAACAATACAAGGAGGAACACCATGGGACTTTATCCCACACCCGAAGATCTCAGCGCTGCCCAAAAGCAAAACATCGAGGCCATGATGAAGCTGTCGCAAAAGGCGTTCGAGGGCATTGAAAAGATGGTGGAGCTTCAGCTAAATGCCGCCCGCGCCTCGCTGCAGGAGACCGCTGACAAATTCCAGGCGCTGATGAGTGTGAAGGATGCGCAAGATGTGGTGAGCCTAAATAAAGACATCGCCACGCCGAATGCTGAGAAGGCACTCGCCTATTCCCGAACCATCTATGACATTGCCTCACAGACCAGCAGTGAATTCCATCGTCTGGTCGATGCCCAGATTGCAGATGCCAACAAAAAATTAATCGATGCTTTGGATGATTTTTCTCGCAGCGCGCCAGCAGGCTCAGAGGGCGTTGTCGCGATGATGAAGTCCTCGCTGACTGCGGCCAGCTCTGCCTACGAGACCGCAAACAAGGCCGCCCGTCAGGTCGTTGAGATGGCCGAGCGCAACATGCGTTCTGCTGCTGAGGCTGGCTTAAACGCAAGCAAGCGCTAGCCGAGTCCTGCGGCTTAACGCCGGTCCTGACGCTCCTCGGTGATTTGGCCGCCGAGGGCCGTCACGCCGGCGCGAAACTCAAGATAGGCCTGCTCGAATGCCTCGGGCGGTGCTGATTCATCCTGGCGGCCCGATGCTTTAAGTCCCAACTCAATATGCCGCGGCAGGCCCGCCTCGCCCGCCGACGGCAGACTGTAGATTTTGAATTGCGGATATTTCTGCGCAATAGTCTGCATCAGTGGCGTGACCGCCGCCTCAAATAAGTCCAGCACAATCATCGACCGATCGAACTCCGCAACGGATCGAAACAAATGGGTGTAGTAAGTCTGCAGCACCCACTCCAGCATCGGCCAGGCCATCACCGGAAAGCCCGGAACAAAATAATGCTCATGAATCGAGAAGCCCGCGATTTTGTTGTAAGGATTCGGAATGATTGCGCTGCCCGATGGAAACTCCCCCATGCGAAGACGCTCCACTGACGCCGGCTGCCCGGTCTCGGCCGCCCGCTCACGAATGAGCCGCTCAGCCTGCGGATGCAGCACCAACTTGCAGCCCAGGGCCTCAGCAGCCGCCTGACGGGTATGGTCGTCGGGCGTTGATCCAATGCCGCCGCAGCAGAACACCACATCGCCTGACCGAAATGACTCACGCAGGGCCCGCACACAACGGGCGCGGTCATCGCCGAGGTAATTCACCCAAGACAACGCAAGACCGCGGGCCCCCAAAATCTCGCGGGTTTTTTCAAAATGCCGATCCTGCCGTTTTCCAGAGAGGATCTCATCACCAAAAATAAATAGCCCAAAGGCGCGCTCGGTCATCGAATTTATCCTGCAGGATTGCGAGAGAACAAGGCCCGCATCATATTGCGCAAACCAATCCACTGCTGACTCAGAAAGCCTTGGCCATAATCCACGCCCTGCGCTTGATCGCGGATGCCGGTTGCCTCCAGCGGCTCGTGACGCGCAAGCCGGCGATCACCACTCCAGTCAGCGGTGCGAAACACCATATCCCAGATCGGAAATAAGACTGCGAAATTCACGCCCCGCTGGGGACCCTCGTGGCCAATACTGACGCCATGATGCAGACGATGAAAGGCGGGAGAGACCAGGGCCCTGGAGATCACGGCGGGAAACGGGATACCGCAGTTGGCGTGCTGCAGGCTCTGCCAGAGCCGGGTGAAGACCACAATGCCAACAAACTGTGCCGGCGCCACGCCGATGAATAAAGCAACCATCGCCAGAATGGCATCGCGAATCAGATCATCCAGAAGGTGGTTGCGGTTGTCTGTCCAGAGTGTCATGCGGCGCTGAGCGTGGTGAATGGCATGCAGGGCCCACCACCAATTCCAGCGATGCTGGGCCCGATGAATCCAATAGTCGACAAAATCTAAAATCAGCAGATACACCAAGGCCCCCATCAGGGGCGCATAGGCAAGTCCCAGCGCTGCATCCACCTCAAGTGTTGGTATGCCCCAGGCACCCAGGCTATCCCGCAGTTTTAATACTGGGGTCTCGAGCACCGCAAATACAAAAATCGAAAATGCGCCGAGCCGATGCAGCAGGGTATAGGCGATATCAATGCCCACCCGATCGCCACGGCCACCGGGACCACGCCGCTCTGCCGGCGCAATGCGCTCAAGCGGCAGAATCACCAAGGCCATTAACAAGAGTTCAAAGCCGCCAATCAGAAACCATTCTGTGAAGTCGAAGGCCTCATCGATATATGCAATTCCATCAAGGGCCACCAGCATGGGCAGCACAACGCCCTCGAATAAGGCGGCATGCAGTTCGGCGAAGGCCTCAACGAGTTGATCCATCATCGGGCCAGTCGCCCCCGCGAAAGGCTGGCCTGCGGCAAGAGCTCAAAGCAAAAGCCGCTGGCTTTAAGGCCCGCGATCAATGGATCCAGCATCGGCGCATAAGGATCACTGCGCGACCAGATCCCAAGATGGGCCATCAAGATGTCGCCGCTACGAATTGAACGCAGGGCTTGATCCAGGAGCATCCGATTGGGATAGCGATCACTGGGCAACTCATCGCCAAGAAAGCCTGCGGGACTCCAGTGAATATGTGTATAGCCACAGGCCTTGGCCGCACGCAGGGTCTCGGCTGTGGTGATGCCACCGGGCGCACGCCAGATGGGATCCAGGGGCCGGCCCGTCAGCCGCTCGAACTGACGGCCAACGCGGTTTAGTTCCTCGCAGAATTCGGTCGCATTTAGCCGCATCAGCTGCCCGGCCTGCTCCCCAAACTGCGGCCGATAACGAATCACTCCCGCCTGGTCGGCCAGGATGCGGCCATGACGCCAGGTGTGGCTGCCAAATCCATGGCCCTCTGCGGTCCGCGCCTGCCAATAGGTCTTCCAGCTGTCATCCAGCGCATGATCGCCACGAAATGTCTTTTCATTGGCAAGAAAAAAGGTGGCCCTGACCTGATGCTTTTGCAAAATCTGTGCAATCAACTCAGCGCTCTGCATGCCTCCTGTATCGAGGGTCAGGTAGACGGGCTTGGCACAGCCACCAGGGGCCTGTGCCACTGCACCCAACGGCCACAGGAAGGCCCCCGCGCTCAGAAAAATTCCTGCTAGAGCGCTTGTGGATCTGGCCAGAGCGCTAGAGAAGATCCGCCCGATCATGCAGATAGACTCCGTGGGGTGACTTGCCAACGGTGACCCGCTTCACGACTTTGGATTGATCCAGATCCACCAATGCGACCGATCGGGTCCAGCGCTGTGTCACCCAGAGCTGCTTGCCAGAGCTATGAATATCCATGCAATCCGGTCCGCCCGAGACCCGGATCTCTGCCTCGACCTTCAGCGTACTCATATCAATTTTGGAGAGCGTATTGGCGACCCGATTGGTGACCCAGAGATGACGTTTATTCCCCTGATTACGAAAGGCATGGGCGCCATCGCCAGTCTTGATGGCGGCAACCAGACGGGGGCCTGCCGAATTTCCGATACGCGGCTCAATGACCTGCACATTGTTCTCGCCCATACAGCCCACAAACACCAGTTTTGAATCAGGAGAGATGGCAACGCCAGCCGGCAGCCGGCCGGTTTTCATGCGCCAGAGCACCGCCAGTTTTTTTAGATCAATGGCCACCAGCTCATCAGACTCCTGCAGGGTGCAAAACACCACACGGCTGTCTTCGGTAAAGACCAGATGGCTCGGGGTCTTAGCCAAGTCGAATCGGCTCAGCAATTTCAATGACAACTGATCACCATTGCCGCTGCGACGATATACATCCACATGGTCAAGCCGATTGGCGCAGGTGACGAAAATATTTTGATCCGGCGAAAATCCAAGGTGATACGGGTCGGCAATACCCTGCAGCGACATCATGACTTTGCCGGTGGCCGGATCCAAAAAAGTAAGTGAGTCTGACATTGCATTGCCAATCACCACCTGACGATTATCCGGAGTGGGGTAGAGATGATGCGGCTCTTTGCCAGTGGAGACACGCGTCAAGACCTTGTGCGTGACCGGATGAATCAGCGAAACATCAGCATCGCGAGAATTCAGCACGATGATGGGAAATTGGACTGGGGCCGCAAGGGCCTCCTGGCCAGCATCCTTGCCCGCCGATGCGGCACGGGCATCCGACTGAGACATGAGCCCTGCAGTGCCCACTGCGGCTGGCATCGACCAGGCGGCCGCACAAGAGGTGGCTGCCGCAATCAGCCTGCGGCGCAAGAGCTGTTCTGAATTCATTGGCCCGGATTATCGCCTTATTCCTGAAGGGCCGCCCATGCCTTCTGTAAGCGTTTCACCGAGACCGGCATCGGTGTTTTTAATTCTTGTGCAAACAACGCGACCCGGAGTTCCTCCACCATCCATCGAAACTCAATCATGCGATCCGGCCATGGCCCTCGGTGCTGCGCAGCCCATCTCCAGAGCCCGGCCTCAACCGAGGCCACCTCGGCTGCCCAGCGTTGATCACGCGCTGAATCGGCTCGGCATTTCTCGAGCCGTGATGCCATCGCCTTTAAGTAGCGTGGCAGATTAGCCGCACGATCGGCGGGGATGGCCGTCATGAAATCTTTCGCAAGCAGCCGGCCGAATTGGGCCTCAAGGTCGGCCTGGGTGGAACGAAAGGCCTTTAATCCCGCGATCTTTTTTTGTAGGCCTGCGGCCTCAGTGAGCACCGCGGCCAGCCATCGTAAGAGCTCTTGGCCGATGAGCATTACCCGAGAGCGGCCTGCGGCAAGTCGCGCCTGAAATTCATCATCGGACTGCGGAAGCCCCTCGGCAAGAAACACCCGGCCAATGACTGCCGCCTGAAACTGGGTGATGAGCTGCTCGTGGCTGCCAAAGCTGCTGTACGCAATTCCAATCTCTCTGCGGCTATTGATCTCTTTTTCTAAGGCCTTAAAGGCCTCTTTCGATCCGCTTACAAATCGGCCAATCCATTGCTCGCGGCCCATCCCCCCTGGCAGGGACTCGGACGGCTCACGACGTAAACCCAGCTCAGCCACCAGCAGCTCCACATCGCGGCCCTCGGCCAGCCTGCGGCCGTGGGGATCCAGAACACGAATATTCATTCGACAGTGCGGGCTTAGACCATCGAGCTTGAATTCATCCCGACGCACCGCAATCCCCGTCTGCTGGGCGATATCTTTTGCCAGCGCGGTGATCAGGGGCATGGATCCCGCACGGTCGGCCCAGCGTTGGCAGAAGGCCTCGGCATACTCGGGCAGGGGCACACAATGCCGACGAATCCGTTGCGGCAGGCTTTTAAGTAAGCCCTGCACCTTCTCGCGCAGCATGCCCGGCACGAGCCATTCCATGGGCACCGGATCCAGATCAATGAGTGTCTCCGCTGATGTCAATAGCGTCACGCCGTCACGGGCATCGCCGGGCTCGAAGTGATACTCAAGGGCAAAGGATTGCCCGCGCTGATCCTGCCGATGGACCTTGGGGAACTGGTCAGTCGTAATGCCAGCGGCCTCATGCCGCATGAGGTCTTCTTTTTTTAAACACAGCAGCTCGGCATTCTGTCGGACCGCCTGGCGATACCAGGCATCAAAGCTGTCGGCATCGACGACCGACTCCGGAATCTGTTGGTCGTAAAACGCAAACAGCAGATGCTCATCCACCAAAATGTCGGGCCGGCGGGACTTATGCTCCAGGGCCTCGATTTCGCGAATGCGGGTGCGATTGACAGCGAAAAACCGGTGGCTGCAGTCCCAGTCCTGCTCCACCAAGGCCTGCCGAATAAAAATCTCCCGGGCCTCTTGCTGCTGTGAAGGGCCCAGCGGGGCCCAGGCCACCTTGCGCCGCTGAATCACCGTCAGGCCATAAAGTGTCGCCCGCTGGAAGCCCACCACCCTGCCCGAATTTTTTTCCCAATGGGGCTCAGCAAAACTTCTCTTCAGAAGATGGGCGGCACTGTCTTCAAGCCATTCCGGCTCAATGGCAGCAATCGTGCGTGCAAAAAGCCGCGAGGTCTCGATCTGTTCTGCGGCCATGAGCCAGCGTGGCGGTTTTTTCGCCAGCAGGGATCCCGGCCAAATGAGGAACTTCACGTCATGGCAGCCCTGCCAGATAGGCTCATCGGGCGCGCGGCAGCCAACATTGGAAAGCAGGCCTGAGAGAATTGCCAGATGAATCGCCGGCTCCGAGGCAGGCTGCTGATTCGGCCGCCAATGCAACTCTGCGGCGAGCTCGGAGAGCTGCTGATGGACTTCCCGCCACTCGCGGACTCGCAATGGCGATAAAAACTCGCCTCGCAAAGACTGATCGAATTTTCGATTCGACTCACGGGCTGCCGATCGGCCTTCGATGTGCTGCCAGAGCTTCAGTAAAGCGATAAATTCACTGCGCGGGTCGGCAAATCGCGCATGGGAGCGATCCGCCAGGGCCGCCTGATCTTGAGGCCGTTCGCGCGGATCCTGGACCGATAAGGCAGAGGCAATGATGAGCGCTTCCTTGAGTGCGCCGAGCTGTTGGCCCTGAATCAACATCCGCCCAATTCGCGGATCCACAGGCAGTCGGGCCAATGTGCGGCCGATCTCCGTCAACTCGCCCGCCTGATCAATTGCATTGAGCTCCCGCAGCACGGTCAGGCCATCTGCAATTGCTTTACCCGATGGCGGGTCCACAAACGGAAAATCCCGAATATCGGGCAGGCCCAAGGCTTTCATGCGCAGCATGACCGCCGCCAGCGAACTGCGATGAATCTCAGGGTCCGCAAACGCAGGCCGCTGCAAGAAATCCTGCTCATCAAAAAGCCGAATACAGATTCCCTCCGCAAGCCGGCCGCAACGGCCCATGCGCTGATTGGCCTGGGCCTGGGGAATGGGCTCAATCTGCAGCTGCTCGACTTTGGCCCGATAACGGTAACGCTTGACGCGGGCTAAGCCGCTATCCACCACATAGCGAATGCCCGGCACCGTGAGCGAGGTCTCCGCCACATTGGTGGCCAGCACCACACGGCGCCTGCCGGAATGACGAAAGATTCTCTCTTGATCGGACTGCGATAGGCGGGCGTAAAGCGGCAGCACCTCGGCGGCCTGGCGGCCTGACTTTGCAAGCAGGCTCTGCGCAGAGCGTCCGCGCAGCTCATCGGCGACCGCCTTGATTTCGCGCTCACCCGGTAAAAAAACCAAGATATCGCCAGGGCCCTGCCCATTCCAATCCCGCTCGCACTCCTCCACTCCAGCGACCACGAGCTCAACGAGATCCGATTCGGTTGATTCCGCAGGCCGCCAGCGGACCTCAACAGGGAACATCCGGCCCGAGACCTCAATGACGGGCGCAGGCTGATCCTGCTGGCCGAAATGCCGGGCAAACCGTTGTGCATCAAGCGTCGCTGAGGTGATGATCACCCGGAGATCAGGCCGCTTCGGCAGCAGGTTTTTCAGGTAGCCCAGAAGAAAATCGATATTCAGACTGCGCTCATGGGCCTCATCAACAATGATGGTGTCATAGGCCCTGAGCATCGGGTCTTTCTGTGTTTGACTGAGCAAAATACCGTCAGTCATCAGCTTGATCGGAACGCCAGCGCGGGACCGGTCCTGAAACCGAATCTGATAGCCCACCGCAGCCTCGGGGCCATCACCACACTCGGTCTGCAGCTCCTGGGCGATGCGACGGGCAACCGTGATTGCGGCCAGCCGACGGGGCTGGGTGTGGGCGATGGTCTTTCCGCGGGCGCCCCGGCCCATGGCGAGGGCGATTTTGGGCAGCTGGGTGGTTTTTCCGGATCCGGTCTCGCCACAGACAATCACCACGGGATGATCTCGGATTGCCTGCGCTATCACCTCCCGGTGCGCGCTCACCGGAAGAGATTGCGGGAACTCAATGTGCATTGGAAAAATTATAATCAGGCCATGAGCGCAAACCCCAGCCGCCTGGCGGCCGCAAGGACTCCCCCGCCAGAGCCATCCGGCCAGCTCTCGGATCCGATTGGCTTTGTGTCGTGGCTGCGGACCGTCGCACCCTATATCCACGCCTTTCGCAACAAAACCTTTGTGATTGGCTTTCCCGGAGAGCTGGTGAAATCCGGCCATCTGGAGACACTGGTCCACGATGTTGCACTTCTTGCCGCCATGGGCATGCGGATTGTGCTGGTCCACGGCAGCCGGCCCCAGGTGCAGGAGCAGCTCACGCTGCGCCAGATCGAGAGCCGATTCAGTAACGGACTGCGCATTACCGATAAGCCCTCGCTGGAATGCGCCAAAGAAGCCTCAGGCGAGTTACGGCTTGATATTGAGGCCGCGTTTTCCGCGGGCCTGCCCAATACGCCAATGGGCAACGCCCGTATTCGAATTATTAGCGGCAACTTCGTGACCGCCCGTCCCGTCGGAATTGTCGAGGGCATCGACTTCGAAAACACGGGTGTTGTGCGCAAAGTTGAATCCGAAGCGATTCGAGATGCATTAAATAGCGGCGCACTGGTGCTGCTCTCTCCGCTGGGTTTTTCTCCGACCGGCGAGGCCTTTAACTTATCAATGGAAGATGTCGCAGCCAGCGTTGCGGTCAGCCTGGATGCTGACAAGCTGATTTTCATGGCAGAAGATAACGGCGTGCCTGCCGATCAAGGCAGACGACTGACCGAGATCTCCGAAGATGATGCTGAAGCAACGATCGCCCGGTCGGGCCTGCATCCCGATGCGGCGTTTACGCTTGAGCATGCCCTGCGGGCCTGCCGCGGCGGTGTTGAGCGGGCCCACATTGTTCCATTTCATCAAGACGGTGCCCTGCTGCTTGAGCTCTTCACGCATGATGGCATTGGCACCATGATCGTTGAAGAAACCCTGGAGGCATTGCGGGCCGCCAATATCGATGATGTCGCTGCGATTGTTTCCTTAATTGAGCCTCTGGAATCGGATGGAACCTTCGTGAAACGCGGCCGAGCAAAAATTGAGCGTGATATTGATCGGTTCACAGTCATTGAACATGATGGCGTGATCTTTGGCTGCGCGGCCCTGTATGCCTTTCCGAAATCTACCATGGCCGAGCTGGCCTGCCTGATGGTCAAGCCTGAGACCCAGGGCCAGGGCGATGGCGAACGGCTTTTGAAAAGCATTGAACAGCAGGCCCGTCAGGCCGGCATGAAGCAGTTGTTTGTCCTGACCACGCGAACGGCCCACTGGTTTTTAAAACGCGGATTCACGGGCGGCACGGTCGAACAGCTGCCCAAGCTGCGCAAAGAAGCCTACGACTGGGCCCGTAAATCCCAGATTTTGATTAAGACGCTGTAGCGAAACGCTGCTTATTCAGAAGGACTGAGCAGCCGAGAGAAGGGTCCGCCGCCAAGCTCGCTGAACTCCGCAAGAATCATTGGCGCCTCATTTGGGGATTCGTGCAGCCGGTCCATAACCTGATCCGAGGCCTGAATCAGACCATCGATGTAATTGGCCGCCTTGCAGTCCCGGTGGGCAAACTGCATATGCCAGTCTTGAAAAAGCCGCACCGGAATTGAGGTATCGGCCAAGACTTTAATATCGTGGTGGCGGGTATCTTTTCGAATGGCATTCCAGATGCGCTGCAGGGGCAGATTTGGGCCTTCGATCCACTGAAAGAACATACCCCGATCGAATACCAGAATGCCGGTGACGCCCTCATCGCGATTGCGGGCGCGCGAGCCCGCTAAGAGATACAGCAGGTCTAACTCAGTAAATCCTACTGAGGCCTTGCTGTGATAAACGATGGTCGATAAGGTGGTCACTACTACTCCCGAAGGTGCGCCGCATCCTGAGAGTATGACCAATGCCGATCAATTGCAATTCACAAAACGAAAATTCGTTCAGTCCTTGCGCTGAATCACGGGCCACCAAGACCGCCCGTTAAAGGCCATCGCGCACCAGAAGTCTGGGACAAATTGAAAGTCTTCAATCCATAGCAATGTTGAAAGCGGCGTCGCAATGTTGTCCATGTCAATCATTGCATAGCCCGCGGCGTTGGAAAACTGCATGGCTTGGGCCGTTGCCTGGCCGGAGATCCACTTCAACGGACAACGCTCAGGATAATGCGGAATACGCCAATGATTTTCTCTGCCCGCCTGATCAGGACAAAGGACTGCACTCAGGCGCGACAAAGTGGCATTCGCGCGCTCAAGCGGAATTTGCGAAAAATCCCACAGGCTGTATTGCGCATCGCAAGAGACCAGCCGCGCACCCTGGCCCACCAAGGTTTGAAATCGCTGCGGCAGCATCGGCGAAACCCGCAAATTCGGCTGACTCGGCAAGAGACTGCCCAGCGGCACCGCCCGATCCTGGACCCAGCGGACGGCCATCCGCCGGGCCAGCGCCGCCGCAGGCTGCTCATGCTGGGCCTCGACCATCGCCAATAAGGCGGGCACGGAAGGGTGCCAATGAAAAGTCTCAGATGTTCCGCGGTCTTGTGGGCCAGCAATCACACCGGCAGTGGCGGCCGGCGCCTCTGTCAGCAGGGCATTCACCCCGGTAAGAATTTCATCGAGTGCGCGCTCAATGTCATCGGACATCGTTGGAGATTTCCTAGCGCTTTTCGTTCATCGACTGCACAGATTCGGAAATCGATTGCAGTTGTTGCTGTAAGTTTCGAAGAGACTCAGCGACCGGCTGTGATCGAGACTCAAGCAGCATATTGGTAACTGAAAACTGGGCCTGCGACAGCCCAACGCCGACCTCGCGTAAAGCAGTAACGGAAGATGGCCGCGCGTTGGGCCGCTCACTGCGTAGACTAAAGAATAAAGCGATGACCACGCAAAGAATTGCGAGCGCGTTTAAAAGCGACCCCAGCGCGACACCGTTTTGGATCAAGAGCAGTGCACGGCCCTCGGTGATCCAGGAGAGATCCTGTAAAAAACCAACCCAGAGGTGCCAGCCATTGACAAAGAACTCCATCACCATCTCGGCTGGTGTTAAAGAGGGGCTTGCCCCCTCGGTCTTGGTCCACTCCAGCTGCGGCATCACCATGACCTGCCACTCATCGCCCAGTGGACTCAGTCCGATGAGCCAGCACAGGCCGGCCAGCAAGAGCGCGATACGGATACGTTTCACAGATTGGCCTCCAGTGACGGCAGCGGACGCAGCCGTGCGGGTTCAGCAGCCGGCGTGTCGAGCCACTCCACCGAATCGGCAGCAGCGGCAAGCCAATAATTCCCGGCAGTCCCGATCACCACTGCAAGCTTGGGCTCGACCAAGGCGGGCTGCTGCGATGACTCAAATAAGCACCAGGGCTCTGCAATCAGGGTAGGCTGGCCCTCAAGCAGTCCAAAATAAACATCGCCAGAGGCAGGCTTCATCAGCTGCGCTGTGGCAAGAATGCGATGGATGCTGGACTTTGGCAGCTGCAATGAACCCTCGCCCCGTACCATCCGAATGGATTGCTCAGACAGGGCTATGAGAGCTTCTCCTCGATCAGCCGACGCAGGCTGCCCGGAGAGCGCTGGAAATATTCACGGCGCACAATCTCGTTGCCGCGCAAATGCGACACCACCCAGGGCCAGTTCTCCTGGATCCAAAAAATTCCACCGAGTCGCGACTGGCCCAACGAGCCGGAGAAATCTTTCATCGCCTGCGCTTGATTGGCAGACCAGACCTCGGGCGTGACCCATTCGATTCG
>CAYTRY010000028.1:0-19625 GCA_964440375.1 uncultured Bordetella sp.
CAATCGGCTTTATCGATGTGCCGGGCCATGAGCGTTTTGTGCATGCCATGGTCTCGGGGGCTAGCGGAATTGACTTCGCGCTCTTGGTGATTGCAGCCGATGACGGTCCGATGCCGCAGACCCGCGAGCATCTGGAGATCCTGAGGCTAATGGGAATCAGCCGGGGCGCGATTGTGGTGACCAAGATTGATGTCGTTGAGCAGGCCCAAGGGGACCTCGCCATTGCAGCGATTGCCGAGGCGGTCGCGGGTCAGCCCTCGGAGAAGTGGCCTTTATTTCCTGTCTCATCGATGACCGGTGAAGGAATCGAGGCCCTGCGTGAGTTTTTACTTGCCCAGGCAGCCGAGATGGCGCATCGGCAGGCGGGCAGTAATTTTCGGCTTGCTGTAGACCGGGCTTTTTCTCTTTCCGGTGTTGGCACCATCGTCACCGGTACTGCCCACGCAGGCGGGGTGGTTGTCGGCCAGGCGGTCAGCATCGCGCCGCTGTCAGGATCATCACGACTTCAGGCCCGTGTGCGGTCTGTCCATGCGCAAGATCAAATCGCCCAACATGGCAGCGCAGGCCAGCGGCTTGCTTTAAATCTTGTTGGCGTATCGGTGGAAGAGATTCCCCGTGGCAGCTGGATCACCAGTGCTGATCTTGATCACGGGACACAGCGCTTTGATGTTGCGCTCACGATCTCTGCGCTGCACGACCGCAGCATCGGCCAGGGTCTCGAGGTCCATTTGCATCATGGCGCAGCAGATGTGATGGCGCGTATCTATCCTTTGGATGTCGAGCGGGCCCTGCCCGGTGCCGAGTGTTTCGCCTCGGTTGTGGTGAGCGACGGCCTGAGCATCTGCCGTGGAGATCGGCTGATCTTGCGGGATAGCCAGGCCCAGACCACCCTGGCGGGTGCACGGGTTTTGGATGTCCATCCACCGCATCGGGGCCGCCGATCGGCCTTGCGTCTTGCCTGCCTCGAATCACTGCGCACCTTAGATGATGCGCAATGCCTCACCGTCATGGCAGGCGCAGGCCCGATTGCGATCGGCCGCCTGCGTCAGGGCTGGAACACGACAGAGCAGGCCTTAGCGCAACTGGCAGACCAGGCTGGAATGCGTGTGGCTGCTGGAATGATTTTTCATCCCGATCAGTGGGCCGGCTATCAAGACCGGCTCATCCTGGCCATTGACGAGAACCACCTGCGTGAGCCCGAGATGCAGGGCCTTGAGGTCAACCGGGCCCGCCGTGTGGCCGCCCCCCAACTCGACAGTGATGCCTTTGACGCGTTGGTTGATCAACTCATGGCGCAGCAGCGGCTTGAGCGTCGCGGCGCGTTTCTGGCCCGGCCAGGCCACACGGTTGAGCTCAGCAAGGCTGAGGAGAATCTCTGGAAGTCGATTGCGCCGTTGTTGTCTGAGTCGCCCTACAATCCGCCGCGGGTTAGGGATATCGCCAAGCTCACCCACATCCCCGAGGCAGAAATTCGTGCCAATCTTCGCCGTGTTGCCCGAATCGGGGAAGTCACCCTCGTGGCCCTGGATCATTTTTTTCTCACGGTGCACGTGAGCGAGATGGCAAGGATTGTGGGGGAGCTGCAGGATCAGCATGGCGCGGTACGCGCTGCAGATTTCCGCGATCAGATCGGCGGCGGCCGAAAAGTAGCGATACAAATTTTGGAGTTTTTTGATCGAGTGGGTTACACGCGCCGTGTGCGGGATGACCACTTGATTCGCAGAGATAACCCCTTTGTCATGCATTAAAACTTAGACTGAAAATGATGACGCAGGAAATTCAATGGAAGGGTGTCGCGGCCCGGTGGTCCGGTCAGACTTCAAATCTGATAGGGGTTGCCAGCAATCCCTGGTGGGTTCGACTCCCATACCCTTCCGCCAACTACACTGAGAGCGCCTAATGGAACTCGCACAGATTCTGGCTGAATTGCCCGAGGACTGTCTTTATGCGGCTGAGCAGGATCTCTGGCTGCGGCCTGAGGGCGACGAGGTCGTAGTGGGCGCAGTTCGGTTTGTGGTGGCCCATGGCGACTTCATGCTGTTTTATCCGCGGCCTTGTGAAATTCCGGTGATGCGAGAGCGCTCTCTGGGTGTGATGGAGACTGCCAAGACTGCGGTGGCGATCACATGCCCCATCAGCTGCACGATTATCGAAACCAATCAGGCTGCTCAGCAAAACATCGATGTTGTCATTCAAGATCCCTATGGCGCGGGATGGCTCTATCGACTCAAGCCCATGGCCTGGCAGGATGAGTCTATGTTTCTGATGGGCGTAAAGGAATACCGCGAGTGGCTGTCTGCCCACCATCATGAGCGGCTGCGTCCTGTCGAGCAGCGGCACGAGGAACTGCCGCCGATTGATCCGCAAAACGTCAGCTACTGATTCATGGCGGTGTCACGGGTCGTGATTGTGATGTGGCAGGCCGGCCCCGAGGCCCCTGCGAAGGCGGCAGCACCACTGGTCTATGCCTTATGTGCGCAGGCACTGGATTGCGAAGTAGAAATTCATCTGACGTCCTCGGCAGTCCGCTGGGCCTTTGAGGGCGTAGCTGCAGCAGCCGTCTCAGATCAGCGTGGTGAGCAGACCATCTTGAGTTATCTGCAGCGCTGCTATGCAATGGGCATCAAAATTTATATGTGCGGCATGGCACTTGCCGAGCATCATCAAGGCGAGCCGATCATCGGTGAGATCACCGGGCAGACGGGTGCGACCTCGGTGATGGCCCAGCTGCAACGGGATGACACCCGAGTACTGGTCTTCTAATGCAAGCGTCGGGCCCGACTGCGCAGGGCCCTCAATTCGAAGTCATCAGCCTGAATATGCACAAAGGGGTGTCGGCCTTGCACCTGCGGCTGACCGCCCATCGCCTGCGTCAGCGGATTCGCGATCGGCATCCCGATTTGGTGTTTTTGCAGGAGCTTCAGCAAAAGACCCATGGGCGGCTTCGGGATTTGCGCGTTGGCGCAACACTTGGACTGACGCCCTACTTGGCGCAGGATTTCTGGCCGGACTGGCATTACGGCCGAAATGCCTTATACGACCGGGGCCATCATGGCAACGCGATTCTTTCGCGACATCCTTTATCGCAGGGCCTGAACTACGACATTTCCGAATATCGGTTTGAGCGACGCGGCCTGCTGCATGCCGTGGTGTTTATTGGCGAGCGGGCGGTGGATTGTTTTTGCGTGCATCTCGGACTGCTGGAGCGGGGCCGCAGGCGTCAGCTCGAGGTGGTGCTCGACTGTATTGCGCGGATTGCGAGCACCGGCCCGGCAATTGTGGCCGGTGATTTTAATGATTGGCGCAATCGGGCCGAAGATCCGATGCGCGAGGCCGGATTTCGCGATGTATTTGAGATTTCAACTGGCACGCCCGCAAAGACGTTTCCTTCGATTCGGCCGATGCTGCGGATGGACAGAATTTACGTGCGCGGCCTAAAGACCCACGGGGTCGAGCGGCTGACTGAGTGGTCCGGCCTATCGGATCATTTGGGGCTTTCGGCAAGGCTGTCGCTGCCAGCAGCCTAGTTTACTCAAACCAATCGAGAACATTATCCAAGCCGCCATGGCGGATTGCCTGCATGGCCTGTGCGGCGACGGCGGGCTTTGCACGGTGGGCAACCGAGAGTCCGCTGCATTTCATCATCTTTAAGTCATTCGCGCCATCGCCGATAGCGATGGACTGCCGTGTCGTGGCGCCTCGGCTGCGGCAGGCCAGCGCGAGGGTTGTCTGCTTGATGCGGGCATCCACAATACCGCCCAGCAGTCTGCCCGTCAGATGGTCATTGATGATTTCAAGGGTGTTGGACCGTGTCTGGTCAAACCCGATTTTCTCTGCGACAAATCCGGTGAATTGCGTAAACCCACCGGAGACGAGCAGGGTATGCACATGGTGCTGTCGTGCGGTCGCGACAAGTGCTTTCACACCCGGGGTAAATTTCAGCCGATAGCGGATGACTTCTTCTAAGGCGGTCACCGACAGGCCCGCCAGCAGGACAACGCGCTGACGCAGGCTCTCGGCATAGTCTTTGATCTCACCGCGCATGGCGGCCTCGGTGATGGCGGCGACCTCCTGCTTTTTGCCACAGAAATCGGCAATCTCATCGATGCATTCGATGGTGATCACTGTGGAGTCCATGTCCATGGCCAGCACGACGAAATCCCGCCAGCGCAACGGAGACTCTAAGAATGCAGTGTCGACCTGATGCTGATCAGAAAACGCTGTGAGGGCGGCCTGCAGTTGGGTGCGGGCAGACGGACCCGGTGCGACGATTCGCCAGACGACCGCACCCGAGCGACGTGGCCGCCGGTCCTGGGTTCCGAGCAGTTCATCCAGTGCTTTGCATGTCGCAGACGAGATCCGGCCGCGCCGACCATCGGCGGTTAGTCCGGGAGAGAGCACTACAAAGGCCATATCCAGTCACCAGCGGGCAAGAAAGCGCTCATCTTAGAGGATTGGGCGACTGCGGCACTACACAGACAGCCGCGACAGCAGCTCTCGAATGGATCGGGCCCGCTGGGCGGGATCGGCAATCGCTGTATTGAGCCGCAGCTTTTCATTGCCCTGGAGTTTCACCTGGGGATCGGTCTGAATCAGCCGAATCACTTTTGCCGGATCGATGGAGGCATCCTGACTGAAGCTGATGACAATTGTTTCGGGCGCAGCATCGATTTTCATTACCCCCAAAGGCTTCGCGAAGATCCGCAGACGATGGGTCTCCAGCAGGGTGCGTGTAGCCTCGGGCGGCCGGCCAAACCGATCGATGAGCTCCTCTTCCAGGATCTCCAGCTCCTCGGGGTCGGCCGCATTGGCGAGCCGCTTATACAAGGTGAGCCGCTCGTGAATATCACCGCAATAGTCACTGGGCAGCAGGGCCGGCGCATGCAGGTTGATCTCGGTGACGGCCAAAAGCGGAGAATCCAAATCAGGCTCGCGGCCCGCTTTCAGCGCATTGACTGCCTGGGTCAGCATATCGGTGTACATCTGAAAGCCCACCTCGGTGATGTTGCCGGATTGCTGATCGCCCAACACTTCACCTGCGCCGCGTATCTCTAAATCGTGCATGGCCAAGAAAAACCCACTGCCCAGCTCCTCCATCGCCTGGATTGCCTCGAGCCGCTTTTTGGCATCCTTCGAGATGCCGTCCTCGCCCGGCGTGAGCAGATAAGCATAGGCCTGGTGGTGTGAACGGCCGACACGGCCGCGTAGCTGATGCAGCTGCGCCAAACCAAAGCGGTCAGCCCGATAAATCACGATCGTATTGGCTGTGGGCACATCGATGCCGGTTTCAATGATGGTTGAGCACAGCAGAACATTAAAGCGTTGCTGATGAAAATCCCGCATGACCCGCTCGAGATCCCGTTCGTGCAGCTGGCCATGGGCGATTTGAATACGTGCCTCAGGTACAAGTGCGGCAAGCTCATCGCGGCGCTTGATAATCGTATCGACCTGATTGTGCAGCACATAGCACTGGCCCCCACGCTTAAGCTCACGCAGTAATGCCTCTCGGACAACACTGTCACTGTCTTGGCGAACAAAGGTCTTAATCGCGAGCCGCCGCTGTGGGGCTGTGGCAATCACCGAGAAATCGCGGATGCCCTCCATACTCATCGCCAGTGTTCTGGGGATGGGTGTGGCCGTTAGCGTCAGCACATCCACTTCAGACCGAAGGGCCTTTAAGGCCTCTTTCTGTCGGACCCCAAATCGGTGCTCCTCATCAATGATGACCAGCCCGAGGCGATCGAACTTCACTCCTGAGGCAAGGAGTTTGTGTGTGCCAATCGCAATATCGAGCCGTCCGCTGGCCAGGCCCTCGAGCGCCGCCTGAATTTCTTTTGTAGTGCGAAAGCGCGACAGCTCGGCAATCTGTACCGGCCACTCGGCGAATCGATCACGGAAGGTCTGAAGATGCTGTTCGGCCAATAGGGTGGTCGGCGTGAGGACAGCCACTTGCTTGCCATCCATGACGGCCAAAAACGCGGCCCGCAGGGCCACCTCGGTTTTTCCAAATCCCACATCACCGCAGACCAGCCGATCCATCGGCTTGCCTGAGACCATATCCTGGGTGACGGCATGGATTGCGGCGAGCTGATCGGGAGTCTCCTCGAATCCGAATCCATCTGCGAAGCGCTCGTATTCCTGGGCATCAAAGCGAAAGGCGTGGCCCTGACGGGCAGCACGCCGGGCGTAGATATTGAGCAGCTCTGCGGCAGTATCACGCGCACGCATGGCCGCCTTACGCTTTGCTTTTTCCCACTGGCCAGAGCCCAATGTGTGCAGTGGCGCATGCTCAGGATCTGCGCCGCTGTAGCGGCCAATGACATGCAGCTGGGATACCGGGATATAGAGCTTGGCCTCATCGGCATAGTCGAGCTGAAGAAATTCGGTATCCCCATCCCCCATATCCAAATGCACAAGGCCACGATAACGGCCAATGCCATGCTGAATGTGTACCACCGGATCGCCAATCTTTAGCTCTGAGAGGTCCCGAATGATCGAGTCAACATTGGTCTCGCTCTGGCGACGTCCGCTGCGCTGCCGGCGGGCCACCTGAGAAAACAACTCGCCTTCGGTGGCGAGCATGAGCCCGCACCATGGCGCCTGAAAGCCATGTGAGATCGGCGCCACATAAAGCCGTACTGGCAGTGGCGCTGCTCGATCGGCAATCACTGACGGGCTGTGAAACGCTTGTGCAATCGACTCGGCATGGATACTGGCAATGCCGTGTTCTTGCAAATACTGGGCAAGGGTCTCGCGCCGCCCGGGGCTTTCTGCCGTGATCAAGATCTGATGGTGGAGCTGGGCCCGCAGTCGTGCCAGAGGATCCGCCTGCCGGCGATCCACTGAAATATCTGGCAATTTTGGCAGCGGCCCTGCCGCATCCTCAGGCCCAAATCGCAGACGGGCATGGGGCCGCGCGGCAATAAAAAATTCTTCAGCCGTCAAATAAAGACGCTCTGGGGGCAGCACCGGCCGCTCGATATCGGCCTTTAAAAAGCGATAACGATTCTGTAAGTCACGGTGAAATTCCAAAAACGTCTGATCAATATTTCCGATAATCGCCAGCGCGGCGTCATCCTGAGGCAGGTAATCGAAAATCGTTGCCAATGGATCCATCAAAAGCGGCAAGTAATATTCAATGCCGGCACCGAAAAGGCCCTTGCCTGCATCGCGATACAGGCTGCAGCGCGAGGGATCGCCCTCGAAGAGTTCACGCCATCGGGCCCGAAACTGTTGGGCCGATTCAGGATGGCTTGGAAACTCTCGGCCCGGCAGCAGACGAATCTCATTGACGGTATGCACACTGCGTTGGCTATCGGGATCAAATACCCGCAGGCTCTCCACTTCATCGTCCATCAGCTCAATGCGATAAGGCAGGGCGCTTCCGGTGGGATAAAGGTCAATCAGCCCACCGCGCAGTGCATACTCGCCAGGCGTCACCACTTGTGAGACGGGTGAATAACCTGCGGTGAGAAGCTGCTGCCGCAGGCGATCAGCCGAGATCCGCTGGCCTTTTTGAAATAAAAAAGTATTGGCTGCGAGAAAGCTTGGCGGTGCAATGCGTTGCAGGGCAGTCGTTGCGGATAAGACCATTACATCCAGCAGCCCTGTCGAGGCCTCGTAAAGTGCCAGCAGCCGATCCGAGACCAGATCTTGATGGGGCGAGAATGCTTCGTAGGGCAGGGTCTCCCAGTCGGGGAAAAGCCGCACACGAAGCGTTGGCGCAAAGCAGGCAATTTCCTCGGCCAAGCGTTGCGCATCCAAGGCGGATTCGCAGATCACCGCCAGGCCTGCCCCAGATGATGCGCCGCGCTGCGTCTGCCTCTGGCTGGCCCAGTGGGCAATTAGCCAAGCATCACTGCTGCCTGCGGGCCGCGCCAATGTCAGGCTCTGTCCAGCCTTTGGCGGAACGGCCTGAAGGGCCGAAAAGGGATCGATGGGTGCGTCGGACAAAAGTCGGGGCCGGGGATTTGGGTGAAAAACTGTAAATTGTAGGTTTTATGGACAGCACAAGCAGATCCGGGGCCCCGGGCCAGGCGTCGATTCAGGCGATCGGCGCGCGAATCAACGCACAGACACGGCTAGTGGCGGTGATCCCTGCGGCTGGCCGCGGACAGCGCAGCGGCCTGGCGCTGCCAAAGCAATATCACCGACTCGACGGGCAGACCGTGCTGGCCATGAGCATTCGGGCCTTGGCACAATTGTCAGAAATCGCAGTGATTGTGGTGGTGCTTGATCCCGAGGATCGTCATTGGCAGTCTACTGGCGTAGCGCAGGAGTTAAATGATCTGCAGCAAGTCGTCACAGTGGCTGTGGGTGGGCCGACCCGGGCCGCCTCTGTTGTTGCAGGCTTAAAGTGCATTGCGCAGGCGGCAGGCCATCGGCAGGATCTCTGGGCCATGGTTCACGATGCGGCACGGCCTGCGGTAACTGCGGCTAGCCTGCGGGCCCTATGGCAGCGCTGCCAGGATCTTCGCGATGCTCTCGAGGGTGCGATTCTGGCGATGCCCCTTGCGGATACGGTGAAGCGGGTTGACCCTGCCGCGGCGGCACCGACGGTTGCGCAGACATTGGATCGCAAGACCTTGTGGTCGGCGCAGACGCCCCAAGTGTTTCGGCTTGGTGCACTGATTGCGGCCTACGAACAAGATCCGACGGCCACCGATGAGGCCAGTGCGATCGAGCGTGCCGGTGGCCGTGTGCATCTCGTGCAGGGTGATGCAAGCAATATCAAGCTCACGACGCCGGGTGACATTGTCTTAATGGAGGCACTCATGACCCATCCCCTGTCTTCGCAAGGAAAGTCTTCTGCAGCAGGCCCAGGGATTGCAATCGGACAGGGCTTCGATGTGCATGCGCTGACCACTGGTAGGCCGCTGATGCTCGGGGGTGTGGAAATTCCATTTGAGAAGGGCCTTGCGGGGCACTCGGATGCTGATGTGCTGTTGCATGCAATCACTGATGCAATTCTGGGAGCGGCCGGACTTGGCGATATTGGCCGCCACTTTCCCGATACTGATCCGGCCTATCGCGGCGCTGACAGCCGCATGCTCTTGCGCGAGGCAGTCGCCAAGGTGGCTGCCAAAGGCTGGCAGGTTGCTCAGATTGATGCGACCGTG
Organism: uncultured Bordetella sp.; assembly: GCA_964440375.1. GTDB lineage: Bacteria > Pseudomonadota > Gammaproteobacteria > Burkholderiales > Burkholderiaceae_A > Lacustribacter. The sequence goes on from CAYTRY010000028.1 coordinate 9,120, forward strand.
ATCGCACAGCAGCCGAAAATTGCACCCTATGCCGAGCAGATGGTGCGATCAATTGCAGACTGTGTGGGCGCCGCAGAGGGCTGTATCAACATCAAAGGAAAAACGACCGAGCATCTTGGATTTACTGGCCGTGGTGAGGGCATCGCGGCGCAGGCCGTGGCCATGCTCAGTCGCCGGACAGCATGAATGGCGCCATGCTTGGACTGGAGTCGGCAGACGCGCTGGCTTCAGTAGCAGTCAGCCAGGAGGACGGCGAGCTTTACACGGCAACAGCCCCGGCCGGCCAGTCGCATTCCAGTCAGCTGCTGCCGCTTGCACAAGAGCTGCTTGGCCGGTCGGGACTCAGTTGGCAGTCGCTTGCAGGATTGGTGGTGGGCATCGGGCCTGGGTCGTTTACCGGATTGCGTATTGCTTGCGGTATTGCGCAGGGATTAAGCCTGGGATTGAATCGGCCGTGTTATCCCGTTACTGGATTTGAGGCGGCCGCCTATGCCTGGTGGTCGACACAACATCACGGCGACCATCAGCAATTTTTAATTGAGTTTGATGCGCGGCTGGGGGAATCATTTGCTGCGATTCTTGAATTTAAACGCAATGGCCTTCAGACCGATGTGGCCTGGATCGTTGCACCGACGGTGGTGCAAAAGGCCGCCGTCTCTGATCTGGGAGCTGGGGTGCGCAATGACCGAGCCCTGCTGATCTTGTCCGATCCAATGGTCAGCACGATGGGCAATGTGCCCTTGCCGATATCGGGCTGGATGATGCGTTATGCCCGCGATTCACAGTTAAACCGGCCCGGCCAGTGGGTCAATGCCGCCGCGCTTGCCCCGCTCTATGTGCGCGAGAAGGTCGCGCAGACAATTTTAGAGCGGCAGCAGGGCGCAGATCTGCAGTGGTCGGAGATGCGCGCCGATGATCTGGATGCCGTCATGGCAATTGAAAATATCGCCTACCCCTTTCCCTGGACCATTGGAAATTTTCGTGACTCGCTCGCCGCCGGTTATCGGCTCAAGCTTTTGCGAGAGCGTGGCGTGTTAATCGGGTATGCGGTCTGGATGCCGATCATTCAAGAGGCCCACCTGCTGAACATCACGCTGGCCCCGCCACGCCAAGGCCATGGGCTCGGTGCCTGGATGATGCGTTCAATCATGCAGGAGATGCAGGCGCAGGGCATGCAACAGATCCTGCTGGAGGTCCGGCCCAGTAATCATCGGGCCCTGGCCTTATATCGAAGGCTTGGCTTTTCGAGAATCGGGATCCGTAAAGGCTACTATCCGAATTCAGCAACTGCACAAGTGTCACGTGAAGACGCGGTGGTGATGCGGCGCAATTTAGAACAATGATGACGGAACTCTCCAAAGAAGCCCTGACGGTGCTTGAGCTCATGCCAGCCTGGCGCCGGCGCACCGCACCAGCAGATCCCGCCACCGAGGCCCTGGCACAGCGGATTCAGCAGGTCTGCAAAGAACTTCATTTTTCGGCCGCCACCATTGAAGCGGTGCTGGCCAGCGGTCCTGGCCTTTTGGCCTGCATGTCTCAGCCCAAGGCGAAACGTGAGCTCTGGGCCCGTCTCTGCCAGGCCCGACGCGCGACAGCCTAAGGCGAGTGCTGACGATGAAAACTTAGTGGTGATGTTTCTCAACGCCGATGAGGGCATCGAGATCGTAGTTGCGCCGATTGTGACGGTAGCGGCGAATCACCAGGGCCATGGTGCCCGCCACAAATAAGCCAAAGATAATGATGATGGTGTTGACATGCAGCTCAAGCTTGATCAAGAGCGCATACAGGCCCAGCATGACCAAAATATTGAGGTTTTCATTAAAGTTTTGAACCGCGATCGAATGCCCGGCCGAGAGCAGCACATGGCCACGGTGCTGCAGCAGTGCATTCATCGGCACCACAAAGTAGCCCGCAAGACCGCCGATGATGACCAGCAGCGGGATTGAGGCACCCATGCTGCTCACCAGGGTCATGCCGGGCACCACTAAGCCCATGATGACCCCAAGCTTAAGCACCGATGGTGTCTGCTTCAGGGGCACAAAGCGGGCCGCAAGAATTGCACCGCCCGCAATACCAAGCGCAACGATGCCCTGAAGAATTGCGGCCTTGTCCAGCTGCATGCCCAACTGATCGCGGGCCCAATGCAGCACGATAAATTGCAGCGTTGCCCCAGCACCCCAAAACAAGGTGGTGACCGCAAGCGAAATCTGTCCGAGTTTGTCACGCCACAGCGTGGTATTGCAGTGCCAAAAATCAGCAAGCAGCTTTATTGGATTGGTATGTTGGCGCTCATAACGGGCGCCGGTATCGGGAATGCGCAGATTAAACAGGGCCGCAATTCCGTAGATTACGCCGATGACCAGAATCGCGGATTCCGCAGGGCTATCAATCGCAAAATCAAAGCCTGGAAAATCAAGAGAAAGCAGCCAGCCGCTCACCATAGGACTAATCAGGGCGCCGCCCACCATGGTGCCTAAGATAATTGAGCTCACCGTCGTGCCCTCGATCCAGCCATTGGCGGCAACAAGCCGCTCAGGCGGTAAAAGCTCAGTCAGGATGCCGTATTTGGCAGGCGAATACGCTGCAGCGCCCAGGCCCACCACCGCATAGGCCAGCAGCGGGTGGATGGCGAAAAACAACAGTCCACAGCCCGCGATCTTGATGGTGTTGGTGATGAACATGACTTTACCCTTGGGCATGGAGTCGGCAAATGCGCCAACAAACGGTGCCAACACCACATAGGAAACTGTGAAAAACAGTTTCAGTAGCGGCTTCATCCACTCCGGGGCAGACAGCTCAATGAGCAGGGCAATGGCCGCAATCAGCAGGGCGTTATCGGCAAGCGAGGAGAAAAACTGCGCTGCCATGATGGTGTAAAAGCCGGGTTTCATGCGGTCCTTTGTGCAAGTGCGCCGTGATTAGAGCACGAACGAATAGAATGGCTTTCCATGCCGCGGCCGATACTGCTTACTATTCGAATTGATGCGATGCGACATAACGTGTCGGTCGTGCGCAAAGCCCTGGGGCAATCCCGAATTTGGGCAGTCGCGAAGGCCAACGGATACGGACAAGGCATTGCGCAGGCTGTGACAGGTTTTGCTGATGCGGATGGACTTGCTGTGCTTGATCTTGCAGAGGCCCAACAGGCGCGCGCATCCGGATGGACCAAGCCCATCTTGATGCTGGAGGGCGCGTTTGCTGCCGAGGATCTTGCCGAGATGAAGCGTTTAAGCGCAAGCACTACGATCACCAGTATCGAGCAGGCAGCAATGTTTAGCAGTGCGTCAACAGTGCCTGACAGTGTTTGGATCAAACTCAATACAGGAATGAATCGGCTTGGAATTCCCTCTCGGGAAAACCATGAGCAACTCATCCGCCTCACGCAGGAGTTGAGTCATCGCACACAGTCACCGATGCATTTCATGATGCACTTTGCCTGCGCTGATATGGCGACGGGCTGGGAATCTCAGTTCGATGAATTCCAGGCGACGTTTGCTGCGCTGAAGTCAGGCCTGGCCAAGCATGTGGGCCAGGCTTCTCTGGCCAATTCCGCGGCGGTGTTTGGGCATCCACAGACCCACGCGGACTGGGTCCGGCCAGGCATCGCGCTCTATGGCGCGACACCCTTTGAAGATTCGACAGCTGCGCATTCGGCATCCGGCCTGGGGCTAAAGCCCGTTCAGTCGCTCACCACGCAGGTCATCGGCATCCAGTTGCTGAAGGCTGGAGATGCGGTGGGCTATGGCGGGCGTTTTCGTGCAGCCCGTCCGAGCCGTATTGGCGTGATTGCGGCTGGCTACGCCGACGGCTATCCCCGCTGTGCACCCGATGGAACACCCGTATGGATTGCGGGCCGGCGGGTACCTATTGCAGGACGCGTATCGATGGATTTGATTACGGTTGATCTCACGGATCATCCCGAAGCGTTGTTGGGCTCTGCTGTCGAGCTCTGGGGTGAGCATTTGCCGATTGATGAGGTGGCACGATCCTGCGGCACGGTCGGTTATGAGTTGATGACTGCGGTGATGCCGCGCGTACCCAGAAAGATTGTGGATGGCCAAGGATAAGAGTCAGTTTGTCTGCCGCGAGTGTGGCCATGCCCATGCCAAATGGCAGGGCCAGTGTGATGGCTGCGGGTCCTGGAACTGTTTGGAGGAGCTGGCCATGCTGCCCATGTCCCGCAAGGGCCAGGCCCCCACGGCGCTCGCACCATCGGGAAAAGCCGTTCGGCTATCTGAGGTCCAGGCCCAAGAGCTGCCCCGTATTCCGACGGGCAGCGACGAGTTCGATCGCGTATTGGGTGGCGGCTTGGTGCCGGGTGGTGTGGTCTTAATTGGCGGTGATCCCGGCATTGGCAAATCAACGCTGCTGCTTCAGGCCCTGGTGGGGCTTAGCCAGACGCATTCAACGCTGTATGTCAGTGGCGAGGAGTCAGTTGCCCAGGTAGCGCTGCGGGCCCGGCGCTTAGGCCTCGATGAGAGTGCGTTGACCGTGTTTGCCGAGATACAGCTGGAACAAATTCTCGCCCAGCTGGTGGCGCAGCGGCCCGCCATCGTCGTGCTGGATTCGATTCAGACTTTATATAGCGAGGCCTTTACCGCTGCGCCAGGCTCGGTCTCTCAGGTGCGAGAGTGCGCCTCACGGCTTACCCGTTGGGCAAAGGAGCATGCCTGCACCGTGATTCTGGTGGGCCATGTCACCAAAGAGGGCACGCTCGCCGGGCCTCGGGTGCTGGAACACATTGTTGACTCTGTGCTGTATTTTGAGGGCGATGCCCATGCGTCTTATCGCGTTGTGCGGGCAATCAAAAATCGGTTCGGCACGGTCAACGAGATTGGCGTGTTCGCGATGACAGATCGGGGACTGAAGGCCGTCAGTAATCCATCGGCGTTGTTTCTTTCACCGCGCCATCTCGGCGCTGCGGGCCAGGGGCCGATTGCAGGCTCTTGTGTGCTCGTCACTCAGGAGGGCTCCCGGCCCTTGCTGGTTGAGATTCAGGCCTTGGTGGATACCGCCCACGTGCCCAACCCACGCCGACTCTGTGTGGGCCTTGAACCACAGCGGCTGGCGATGTTGCTGGCGGTATTGCATCGCCATGCAGGCATTGCCTGCTTTGATCAAGATGTGTTTGTCAATGCTGTGGGTGGCGTGCGGATCACCGAGCCTGCAGCCGATCTTGCGGTGATGTTGGCAATTGTGTCGTCAATGAAAAATCGCGCAGTGCCAGCAGGTCTGGTGGTCTTCGGTGAGCTGGGCCTAGCGGGCGAAGTGCGGCCCGCACCGCGGGGGCAGGAGCGGCTCAAAGAGGCTGCGAAGCTCGGATTCTCGCGGGCGATTATTCCGGCGGCCAATGCACCGAAACGTGGCCTTGAAGGCATGGAGATTCATCCGGTAGAAAGTCTAGAGCAGGCACTTGAAGTGCTGCGTAGTTAGCGGGCCGAAAGATAATCAATGACTTCGTTGGCGGTCGCCTCTGCAGACCGGACAGCGCTTTCAATCGTGGCGGGGTAGTGTTCCACGAGATCATCTGCGCAACGAAAAATCCCCGGCAATCCAGTTTTTCCGAGCTGCTCATCTCTGCTGGGCGGCGGCGCATCCACTGTGCAGGCCCAGGTGGCGGCCTTCTCGGTAATCCATTTTGTATCGCTTGGCGAATAGACAAGGTGCAGCTGCTGCTGAAGTTGCAACGCGAGCTGTGATGCAATGTGTTCTCGACCCTGATCAAGCTGATGCGGTTTCTGTGCACTGATGACCACGCCAAGGGTCCCCGCGCGTCGCACCGCCACCTGGCCGCAGTGGGGCAGGCCCGCCACCGGATTCAGCACAAACCATGGCGGCAGGTGGGAGAGTGCGTTTTCTTGTTCCTTGGTGAGTGCAATCCAGATGGTGGTGATCGCGCGGTGCTCAAGCTGACCCCAGCGGCGTGATGCTGCTGTGGGCCTGAGTGCTGAATCTGCCCAGAGCCTTTCGCTTGTATGAAAAGGCAGTGCGATGACCACCGCATCGGCTGCAATCACAGGCGCTGCGTGGTCTGCTGTGGTCGAGACATGCCAACGGCCGCCCGCAGCGGGTCTTATCGCGTGCACCCGATGGCCCAATTCGATCCGCACACCCTGATCAGCAAGCCATGCGGCGATCGGCGCAACACCATCAATGCTGAGGTTGTGGCGGGGCACTAAGACATCACAGGCTCCCGCAGGGCCTGCGAGCGAATCACGCAGCACACGAATCATTGTGGAGGCACGCGCAGTCTTCAGTTCGGTATTCAGTGCACCCTCTGTAAAGGGCTGCCAGAAGTGTTCAATCAGCCCTTGAGGCACACGCCGCTGCGTTAACCACTGTGCAACAGATGGATCTGCTGTTTCATCCTGCGATGCAGTGGGCAGTGCCCAGCCCTGGCGATGCAGTGCAAAGAGCGTCTGGGCCATGCTCAGGCGCCAGGTGTGTGGCCAGCCTTTGGGCCCAAACCCTGGAATCGCTGCCCAGAGGGCCCGGCCGGGCCAGGCCTGTGAGGGCACGGGCCATTGCTGCTCAATCGCTGCGTGGCGTCCGACACCGCACCAGTTCAATGGGGTTCTGATCCAGCTGGGTGCACCGGCTGCCTGAAGCAATGCAAAGGTTTGCCGATAGGCGCCGATCGTTAGGTGTTGGCCGTTATCGATGGTTCGATCATTCCAGAGCAATCCGCGGGCCCGGCCACCGAGGCTTGGGGCAGCTTCGAAAACCGAGATCGGCTGCGACGTGCGGCGTGAAAGGGCGGCCGCGCAGGCCAGTCCTGCCCAGCCGCCACCAATAATGGCCAGCATCTTCAGGCGGGCATCATGCCCAGCGAGGCCTTCCAGGCCAGCCAGAGCTTGCGTGCAGGCGCCACTGAGATGCGTTGATTTAAAACCTGAAAGGACTCTGACTCTACGAGCCTGAGCAGTTCGCGGTAAATCGCCGCCATGATCAGGCCGGGCCGCTGCGCGCTGCGTTGATCGCGTGGCAGCCGCGCAAGCGCTTGGTCGTAGAGATTGTGGGCGCGCCGGGCCATGTCGGCCATCACCGACTGAAAGGCTGCTGAATGTTCAAACCGCAAAATGCCAGCAGCATCGACACCGAATTGATGCAAGGCCTCTGCCGGAATGTAGATGCGTCCGCGCCGAGCATCATCGCCCACATCACGAATGATGTTGGTGTACTGCAGGGCCCGTCCGAGCAATGTGGCGTACTCCAGCACCGCTTCATTGACCTCACCAAAAATGCGGGCGGATAGCCGGCCGACAGCGCCAGCAACACGATCGCAGTACAACTCCAGGTCTTGCCAGCCGGCATAACGGTTTTGCAGCAAATCCATTTCACAGCCGGCAATGATTTCAAGAAATTGTGATTGGGGCAGACCATGGACAGCAACAGTAGGCGCCAGCGCTTTACCGACAGGATGCTGGGGTCCGCCGTCAAAGAGTCGGCTGATCTCTTCCCGCCACCAAGCCAGCTTGATGCGGGCCAGATCCGGCTCTTTACACTCATCGACAATATCATCGACCTCGCGACAAAAAGCATATAAGGCCATGATTGCAGCCCGCGGCTGGGGCTCAAGAATCTTGAAGGCGGCGACCAGATTCGAGCCGCTTTCGGCGACCTTGGCGGCGCAGTATTGATCGGGCGTCATGTGCTGTGGCGGCGGGGGTGAATGAACGTCATCATGGCCTGTAACACTATCACTGCGAGATCGGTCCGCGACAGCACGGGGGATCTGCGCCAGACCGCGAGCGGATCGGCCAAGACCCTTCGAGAAATGGCAAGGCCACCTTCAATGACCATCGCAATCTCAAGGCCGAGTCGAACTCTTGGGCCGCGGGCTGAGCGGCGAATCTTGCTGACAAGCGCTGCGCCGCGAACGATCTGGTCCTGCCCAAGCTGGGCCATCTGCGCGGCCCACTGATGTTTCACTTGATCCGAAAGCGCTTGAGCTCCGGCTGCAGGCAGCCAGCCTGCTGGCCACCACTGTCGCGGTACGTAAATGCGCTGGCGTGCAAAATCTTGGCCCATATCTTGGGAAAAATTCACAAGCTGCAGACCACTGCAGATGGCATCCGAAGCGGCAGTGATCGGGCAGTCGGCATTCGGGTCATCGATGATTTTGGCAGCGGCCAGCATGATGCGGCCAACAGGGTCTGCCGAGTGCCGGCAGTAGATCATCAGGTCTGAAATCGTGGAGTAGGGCTGGTGCAGAACATCCATCTCGAAAGCATCCAGAAGCTTTTCTGCCTGAAGGGTATCGAGCTGCCTGGCCAGTAATTCCAGCCTGAGCGCGCTGCCAATTTCCTGATATTGGGCGGGCTTTACAGATTGCGTGTTGTGGCCACGAAGGCCGGCGCGTAGCGCGTTCAGGCCCGCCTGACGGACCTCTGGGCCGAGGTCGCCCTCATCGGCCAGGTCATCGCCGGTGCGCGCAAATCGATACAGCGCCAGCAGGGCCCCGCGCATCTCGGCGGGCAGCAGCCAGGAGGCGACGGGAAAGTTTTCGTAGTGCCCACCGCCATGAAAAGCCGTGCCTAGGTGTCCCGGGTCCATGCGGGGATTCTAAGTACAATGCGGCTGGAGCGTCGGGCGCACAGGCGAAGGTGGCGAAATTGGTAGACGCACCAGGTTTAGGTCCTGACGCCGCAAGGTGTGCGGGTTCGAGTCCCGCCCTTCGCACCATCCGACATATTCAAACCCAGCGCGCTGTAATGGGCGTGCGTTTAGATTGAAGAATTGGCTATGACTGCATCTCCTTCGGTAACCCCCAGCTCGCTTGAGCGACGCCTTCAACTCACAGTCTCGATTGCTGAGGTTGAGCAGGAGGCCCAAAAACGTCTGCAGCGCATTAGCCGTTCAGTCAAGATGCCAGGCTTTCGGCCCGGCAAAGTGCCCATGAAGGTGGTTGCCCAGACCTATGGCGCCCAGGCCCAGTCCGAGGCGATGAATGAGGTGATTGGCCGCGTTTATGGACATGCGGTCGTCGAGCAGAAACTGCGCGTGGCAGGCCCACCGTCGATTGAGCCGGCCAAAGAAAGCGCACAGTCCGATCAGGTCCTGAATTTCGAGGCCGTGGTCGAGGTCTATCCCGAGATCGCCTGCCCGGAACTTGCTGGCGTAGAGATTCAGCAGGTCAGCTGCGACATCACTGAGGCCGATATTGATCGCACGATCGAAACATTGCGTAAGCAGCGCACGGCCTTTGAAGAGGCCAGCCGGCCCTCGCAAAAGGGCGATCGCGTGATGCTGGATTTTATCGGCGAGATTGATGGCGTGCCGTTTACCGGCGGCAGCTCTGAGAATTATTCTTTCGTGCTTGGCGATGGCAGCATGCTCAAAGAGTTCGATGAGGCCGCAACGAATATGAAGGCAGGAGAGACCAAAACCTTCCCGCTGCAATTCCCGCAGGATTATCACGGCAAGGATGTGGCCGGAAAACTCGCCAGCTTTAAGATCAAGATCCGCTCGGTCGGTGAGCCGAAAATTCCTACACTCGATGAAGCGTTCGTTAAGACCATGGGCATTGCGTCGGGTGACCTCGCCACATTCCGTGAGGACGTCAGGAAAAATCTCTCCCGGGAAGTTGCGACACGCTGTAAGTCAAAAACAAAAACCGCTGTCATGGATGCCCTGAATCAGTGGGCAAGCTTCGAAGTCCCCAAGGCCCTGGTGCAGAGTGAGTCGCAGCGTATGGCCGATTCGACTCGCGAGGACATGACTGCCCGCGGCATGAACATGAAGGATGTGCCCATTCCCGCCGATCTCTTCACCGAGCAGGCGACCCGTCGGGTGAAGCTGGGCCTGCTGGTGGGCGAGATTGTTCGAATCAAAGAGCTGCGTCCGACGGAGGCTCAGATTCGTGCCTTCGTCGAGGAGCTTGGCTCCGCCTACGAGAAACCTGATGCATTTGTGAATTGGTTTCTCGGCCAGCCCAAGCAGCGTGCCGAGGCAGAGGCAGTGGTGATCGAAGACAATGTGGTGACCTGGGCGCTGTCGCAGGCCAAGGTTGTGGACAATCCGATGACCGTTGAGGCCCTGATGGCCGATGCCGGTCAGACGGCCTAAGGAAACGCAAAATATGGCTGCAACAACGTTTGATGGTAATTTCTCTGGCATGAACTCACAGGCCAGCCAGGCGGATCAGCCCCGTGGTCTCGGGCTTGTGCCGATGGTCATTGAGCAGTCCGGCCGGGGAGAGCGGGCCTATGACATCTACTCACGCTTACTGAAAGAGCGGGTGGTCTTCATGGTGGGCCCGGTCAACGATCAGACCGCCAACCTGGTGATTGCCCAGCTGTTGTTTCTGGAGTCAGAAAACCCGGATAAAGATATTTCGCTCTACATCAATTCCCCTGGCGGATCGGTATCGTCGGGGCTGGCGATTTTTGACACCATGCAGTTCATCAAGCCAGATGTCAGCACGCTGTGCGTGGGCATGGCCGCCAGCATGGGCGCCTTTCTCTTGGCAGCTGGCGCCAAGGGCAAGCGCTTTTCTCTGCCCAA
>CAYTRY010000029.1:0-16521 GCA_964440375.1 uncultured Bordetella sp.
GCGATTCGGTCATACAGCAGCATCGCCTCACTGTTTGATTCATGTGTCAGCCACCAAACACGTGAAGCGCTTGCTTCCCGCGCCCGAGCCACCACATGCTCAATCAGCGCGCGGCCAATACCTTTGCCACGAATGTTGGGTTCAACAAACAAATCCTGCAGGTAGACGTAGTCGCCTTCAGTCCAGCAGCTACGATGAAAGATGAAGTGCACGATTCCTACCAGCTGTTGGTCATCTTCTGCCACCGCACAATGAACAGGCTCGGCTGGGTTCAAAAAACGCTGCCATGTTGTCGCGGTGACGCTCTCATCGATCGTAGTCTTGTAAAAATTTTGATAGCCATGCCATAGCGGCAACCACTGATCAAGGTCGGTTTCATAAACGGCGCGAATATTCACTGCACGCTCTCCGAGAATAATGGGCGGTAGAAATAAGAGGAAGAAATTGTACGATCAATATCGCTGAAGTGGCAGGTGCACCGAAAATTCGGCACCGCCAAGCGCGGATGTTGAATACTGAATTGTGCCTTGGTGGTGCTCCACAATCAGTCGGCTTAGCCAAAGACCTATGCCTGTTCCTGCGGGTTTCTGGGAGACGTACAGATCCCAAATTCGCGGGGCAAGTTCAACTGCGATTCCCGGCCCATTGTCTGCAATTGAAATGACCGCAGCATCCTCGTGCTGCTCAAGACGAATCAAAATGCGTCGTTCATTGGAGTTTTCGTTAACTGCAGCGATTGCATTTTGCAAAAGATTCAGAAACACCATCCGCAACTGAATCATCTGGCCAGAGATGACGATGCCGTTGCAAATCTCAGTGGATACCTCAATCCGGGCCTGTGTTGCCTGCGCAATTGCCGAGTCACTGATTTCGCGCAGCAGCCTCCCCAAGTCAACCGCCTCCCGGGACGACTCTTTTTGCATAAAAATCTGTCGAACTGAATCCACCACCTCGTTAATCCGCCGAAGACTGGCCAGCAAATCTTCCGAAACCGCGGAGAGGCTCGGCAAGGCTGCGCCCTCGGAGATCTTTCGGCGCAAGTATTCTGCGTTGAGTGTCAGCGCCCCCAGCGGCTGGGTAATCTCATGGACAATCGCACCGACAACCACCCCCGACTGGGCGGCACCACTTGAGCGCGACAGTTTGCTTAGCAGCTCATTTTTAGCGACAAGGACCCGATCGAGCGCTTCATTAAGCTCCGTTGCGTCCTTTAACCGATCCAATGCCTGCTGACGGGCAGAGAACATGCGTTCCACACGGATCTGAAGAAAGCCGAGATTTCCACAGATGTAGCCCACCATTGTGGAGAGCACGATAATCGTTTGATCGATTCCTTGGCCCAGCGGTCCGGCCCCGCCCGCACCAAAAAGCACTCCGAGTAGCCGAATCGCGAATCCAAAGGCCATCAGCACCGCCATGATGGTAATCAGAAGGCTGCCCCGATTCTGTAGCCGACGTGATAGTTGAATCGTAAGAATAAAAAATTCAACAAACGACGCGAAACTGCAGGCTTGAACAAATGACAAGCGGGCACGTTCAGATACTTCCAAAGCAAGTAATAGAAAAAATACTAGGAGATAGGCGCATCCAATCAATACCCGGATCACGATGCTACGGCGCCAGGCCTGCTCTGTATCACTAAGCTCCCAGGTGATCGAGGCGGTACGCGCAACATAGGACCCGGCAAAAAAGATATGGGCCACATGAAATGACAGAAATCCTGGAATAACATCGCGGGCCGCAATCAGTAATGCAGTAATTCCGAAAGCCAGCCAGGATCCACACCACAGCCATACCGCCCGATCGCGATGGCTTCGTAGCGCATACAGCACCGCGATCGGCGTTATAAAAAAAACAACGCCGACGATCGAATAGAGAGTCCGTACATCCATAGCGCGATTGTAGTAATGGCTCCGTATCGTGCCTGCCACCAGCACGCCGTGAGTTTCCTGAACCATAGTACAGGATGGGAAGACTTAGAATGGAGTGATGCAAGCCGTACATCCCAACCAGGCATCCGTGCTGATTCTTGATGATGATGCAGCGCTGCGGTCGGCCTATGTGCGGGTCTTGGGTGATGCAGGCTATTACTGCAAGGAATTTGAGTCGCTGCCCCAGTTCATTGAGGCGATTGAAAAATCCAGTCTCGAACTCGATCGCGCCTGTTGCTTATTAGATATGAAGATGTCTGCAGGCTCGGGGCTTGAGGCGCAGGCATGGCTTGCCGAGCGCAAAATTCAATTACCGATCATATTTGTATCTGGTCAGAGTGATATTACTGAAGCGATCACTGCAATGCGAAATGGCGCAGTGGACTTTCTCTTAAAACCAGTCAGCGAGGATCGGCTCGTTGCGGCAATTGATGGCGCATTAAACTCTCAGGCAAACCATTCAGAACAATTGCCGAAGGGGTTCGAGGTCCTGACCCCCCGAGAGTCTCAAATTCTTCGACTGGTTGTCTCTGGCCTAAGAAGCCAGCAGATCGCCGATCAACTGGGCATCACACTTCGCACAGTCAAAATGCACCGCGGCAATATCATGAGCAAGATGCGGGTCGAAAATGTGGCCCAGCTCCTGGCCCTTTATCATCAGCGGCGCCAACACCACACGTAGGACCAATCGTTTGTTACGAAGCCTTTAGGTAAGTCGGCACCGCTGTGTCACTAAACGCAGGCTCAGGCGCATGCTCGGCAAATAACGCCACTGCCTCTGAGCCGCGAGTCGGTCGGCCATTTAAGCATTCATCGTAAGCGGAGACGAGTTCGAAGAAGCGGTCTTCATCGCGATAAAACGCATAGACGTTTCCGGCCTCGATATTCAAAACATCTTCAGGCCGAAGGCCAAGCCGGACGGCACAATCGCGAAGCGACAGGCCCTGCCGCATGCGCTCCCGATGCAGCTGCGATCCCATCTCTCGGCAATGACGCAGATCTTTCGAATTCTTCACCACCAGCCCCCTAATCACGAGGGGACAGGCTACAAATCCTTCCTGTCTGCCACAAGTGCCAGAAAGTACAGAGTGGATAATTCAAGGACAATCCGACTTGGTGGGCGCCGCCCTGGCCCCACGTTGGCCGGCTGTCCTGCCTAACTTATTGATTTTTAATGCGAATTCACAATGCCAAGGGAATCGTTTCGCGGCAACAAGTCCTTCCTACCCAGCAAGCCCTGCCAGGCCTGCGGCCGGGCCATGGTCTGGCGAAAGGCATGGGCCAAGAACTGGGAGAGCGTGAAATATTGCTCGGATGCATGCCGCAAAAAGCCTGCCACACCCCGAGTCCATCATGATGCGGCTTAGAGTTTTTTTCGATGGCGCCTGCCCTGCCTGCAGCAAAGAGATTGCGCTGTATCAGCGGGCCGACCGACAGCAGGCAATTGATTGGCTGGATGTCGCGCAGGCGTCTGGCGGCCTCAGCCTTCCACTTCCACGAGAGACACTCTTAAAGCGCTTTCATGTGCAACGGCCCGATGGCGAAATGGTCAGTGGGGCCCGGGCATTCATCGAGGTCTGGGCGGCATTGCCTGGCTGGCGATGGCTGGCCCGACTCTGTCGCACTCCGGGCGTGCCCAGCCTGCTGGAAGCCAGTTATCGAATTTTTCTAAAACTGCGGCCCACGCTGCAGAAATTGCAACGCAGAAAGTCATCAACATGAATGCCCGGAAAAGCTTTTTGATTTTTGGCGGTATCGGAGGAATCGGTGGCGCTCTCTCCGACGTATTGGCGGCACAGGGTCACCACGTTATTGTCACCACATCAAAGCCAGAAAAAAGTCAGCAGACGGCCCTCGCCAAGGAGCAGGTCCTAACGGTTGATGTACGAGATCATCAGAGCATTCGCAATGCCATCGCCATAGCGGGCGCACAAGGCCTTCATGGAATGGCTTACTGCGTTGGCACAATTGATATCAAGCCCCTCGCCCGAACCACTGCAGAGGACCTACGGAACAGCCTTGAGATCAATACGATCGGAGCATTTATCGCGATTCAGGCGGCCGCACCAATACTTGCCCAGCACCAAGGTGCGGTTGTGTTGTTTTCTTCAGTCGCTGCATCGCGGGGGTTTTCAAATCACAGCGCGATCGGTACAGCAAAAGCAGCGGTAGAAGGCTTAACGCGCTCAATTGCAGCCGAGCTTGCGCCGAAAGTGCGTGTGAATGCGATTGCCCCAAGCCTCACCGATACACCGCTTGCAGAGTCCATGACAAAAAACCCGAAAATGGCGGAAACGATTGGTGCCATGCACCCCCTGCCACGGCTCGGCCATGCGATGGAAATGGCCAAGGCGGCTGCGTTTCTCTTATCGGATGATTCGGCCTGGATGACGGGCGAGATCCTGCATATCGACGGCGGACGATCAAGCGTTGAGAAAAATCGCTAGGCCGTGTGATCCAGATATTGCGAGATCTCAATTAAGTTCAGATCCGGATCGCGGACATAGATCGATAGAATTTTTCCAGTAGCGCCGGTGCGCTGCACGGGTCCCTCGAGAATCGGCCAGCCGAACTGCTTTAAGCGACGTTGTACATCCTCAAGCGGAATTGATGCGATAAAGCACAAGTCCTGGCTGCCTGGAACTGGCAGATGGGCCTTGGGCTCGAATTCCTTTCCACGAATATGTAGATTGATCTTTTGGTTTCCGAACCGAAACGCCTTGCGCTCAACCGGTGGGGTGCCGCCGATGAATGTTTCCAGCTGCATTCCCAGCACCTCACAATAAAAATGCAGGGTCTTTTGCTCATCTGTCGCGGTAAGGACCAGATGATCCAGATGATCGATCATGATGTTTGTCTCCAATTCCGTCTGCAGCACGGCAGGACTTCTTACCTAGCTGCCAAGGACCTCTTCGTTGTCGTCACCAAGGCCGGGGGCAGCACGTCGGATTTGCCCAGGGGTCAGCGAAAGCTTTGGCGTAATTCCGGGCATCAATACGGTATGGCCTTGCTTTGATGTCGTTTTTAACACCATCCCCCGGGCGGCGTAATGCGGATCCTCGGCGATATCTTTTACAGAATAGATCTTTCCTGCAGGTACGCCTGCCTCATCCAGCGCCTGAAGCGCTTGCTCAACCGTGCGGCCTGCTGCCCACTGCCCGATGATCTGATCCAGCTCTTGCACACGCTGTACACGGCCGATGTTATGGGCAAGGCCTGGATCAGATGCCAAATCGCTGCGGCCAATTTTTTGCATCAGCCGCTTAAAGATACTGTCACCATTTGCAGCAATCAGTACGTGGCTGCCATCCTGGCACTGATAGGCATTCGTGGGGGCAATGCCGGGCATTGAACTGCCGGCTGGCTCACGGACCACATTAAATTCGCCGTACTCCGGCAGCAAACTCTCCATGCAGTTAAAGACTGCCTCATACAGTGCAACATCAACGACCTGGCCCTGGCCTGTCTTGCTGCGATGATGCAGGGCCATCAATACCCCAATCACCCCATGTAAGGCAGCCAGGGTATCTCCGATACTCACGCCCACACGCACGGGGGTGCGGCCTGGCTCAGCAGTCAAGTAACGAATGCCACCCATCGCCTCACCGACCACGCCAAAGCCCGGCTTGTCGCGATAAGGACCATCTTGTCCGTAGCCACTGATGCGCAAGATGATGAGCCCTGGGTTTAACGCATGTAATTCTTCGGGTGAAAGCCCCCATTGCTCCAATGTTCCCGGCCGAAAATTTTCAACTAGCACATCAGATTCTTTTAATAAGCCGCGTACGATTTCTTGGGCATCGGGCTGCCTTAGATCCAAGGTGATCGATCGTTTATTGCGCGACTGAACCTGCCACCAGACCGATGTTCCATCCTTTAGCAGTCGCCAAGAACGAAGCGGGTCACCCGATTCGGGTGGCTCTACCTTAATGACATCAGCGCCGAAATCTGCAAGGGTACGGGCCGCAAAAGGGCCTGCGATCAACTGGCCGAGCTCAAGGACCCGCAGGCCCTCTAGCGCCTGGGGTGGGCTTGAGCCGACGGGCCGGGACTGATGCATCTCAGATCACACCCGTTGCGCGCATCTGGCTGATCTCGGATTCTGAATAGCCAAGCTCAGCCAAGAGAGCATCCGTATGCTGCCCGAGTTCTGGGATCGCACGAATCGATGGGTCAAACGCCGAGCTTTTTCCGGGCGGCAGTAATGCGGGGATTTCGCCAACGGGGGACTGAACCGATGTCCAGCGGCCTCGGGCTTGAAGCTGGGCGTGATCCCAGACATCCTTCATCTCATTCACACGGGCATTGGCAATTTGTGCAGACTCCAATCTGAAGACCACCTCAGCGGCAGTCAGACTGCCAAAGACCTGATCAATGATGGCGCCAAGCGTGTCACGGTGCTTTGCACGGGCGGCATTATTCGCGAATCGCGCATCCGTGATTAGCTCAGGCTGGCCCAGGACCTCTTTGCAAAACGACTCCCACTCCCGCTCATTTTGCAGGCCCAGCATGACCGACTGGCCATCGCCCGCCCGAAAGGGGCCATAGGGATAAATCGTTGCATGGGCGGCGGCCGCGCGCGGCGGGGGCGTGGCACCCTCAAAAGCGTAATACAGCGGGTAGCCCATCCACTCAACCATACTCTCGAGCATTGAAACATCAATGCTGGCGCCGCGCTGAGTACTCTGGCGGTGCATCAGGGCTGCCAGGATGTGGGTGTAGGCGTACATGCCCGCTGCAATATCCGCGATTGAGCAGCCCGCCTTTGCCGGCTGCTCGGGGGTTCCTGTGACCGAGAGAAATCCCGATTCGCTTTGGATCAGTAAGTCATATGCTTTTTTGTCGCGAAAAGGTCCATCTTCTCCGTAGCCGGAGATATCACACACGATAAGCCGCGGATATTGCGCTGAGAGCCTGTCATAAGAAAGGCCTAACCGCGCCGCAGCCCCTGGCGCAAGGTTTTGTACCAACACATCGGATTGCGAAAGCAGCCGCATTAAAATCTCTTGGGCCTGCTGATGCTTTAAATCAAGTGTCAGGCTTTCTTTCGAACGATTTGTCCAGACAAAGTGTGAGGCCAGGCCTTTGACGCGGCTGTCATAGCCCCTGGCAAAGTCGCCAACCTTGGGCCTTTCAATCTTAATGACGCGGGCACCCATCTCCGCGAGCTGCCGCGTACAAAACGGGGCTGCAATTGCATGCTCAAGCGCTACAACCGTAATTCCATCGAGCGGTCGGGAAGTCATGGGCAATCAGAATGAGCGCGGCAAGCCCAACACATGCTCAGCAATGTAGGAATAAATCAAATTTGTCGAAATCGGCGCCACTTGATAAAGCCGGGTTTCACGGAATTTTCGCTCGATATCGTATTCGCAAGCAAAGCCGAAGCCGCCATGCGTCTGCAGGCAGGCGTTGCCCGCCTCCCACGAGGCCTTGGCCGCAAGAAACTTTGCCATGTTGGCCTCGGCCGCCGCACTCTGATGGGCATCAATCTTCTCGCAGGCACGCCAACGCATCAGACTGGCCGCTTCGACCGCAATTAGCGCATCGGCCAAGGGGAATTGGATGCCCTGATTCTGGCCGATCGGCCGGCCAAAGACCGATCGGTCTTTGGCATAACGGGTCGCACGATCAATAAACCAATAGCCATCACCAATACACTCTGCGGCAATCAGTGTCCGCTCTGCGTTTAATCCCTCGAAAATGACTCGAAAGCCCTCGCCTTCTGGGCCAAGCAGGTTTTCCTCGGGGATCTCCAGCTGATCGAAAAAGAGCTCATTGGTCTCGTGATTGACCATATTGGCAATTGGCCGCACGGTGAGCCCGCGGCCGATGGCCTGCTTCAAATCAATAATGAAGCACGAAAGGCCCGCTGATTTTTTTTGAACCTGCTCAAGCGCAGTGGTTCTCGCCAGCAAAATCAAGAGATCACTGTGCTGAACCCTTGAGGTCCATACCTTCTGCCCATGGATTATCCAACGGCCCTCCCGGCGGGTGGCGGTGGTCTTCAGTTTTGTGGTGTCGCTTCCAGTTGTGGGCTCAGTGACGGCCATCGACTGCACCCGCAACTCGCCGCGCGCAATACGGGGCAAATACGCCTGACGCTGGGCCTCGGTTCCGCCGCGGGTGATTGCATTCATGACATACATCTGGCCATGGCAGGCCCCTGCATTGCCGCCACTTCGGTTGATCTCCTCCATGATGACCGAGGCCTGCGCCATGGTGAGGCCCGATCCGCCGTACTGCTCGGGAATCAAGGCCGCAAGCCAGCCCGCTTTGGTGAGGGCCTCAACAAAGGCCTCGGGATAGCCGCGCTGTTCGTCGATGTTGCGGAAGTATTCATCGGGAAATTGCGCACAGATGTGTCGAACTGCATCACGAATCTCTTGATGCTGATCGGGTTCGTTATACATCGGATGGGTCTCCTGAATCAGCAGAGGGTAGCAGAGGCATCAACCGCAAGCTGTCCATCTGGAGTTGTAGCCCAAAGCCTCACCTCATTGCTTGTCTGTGATGCGCCATGCAAGACAAAAGGTGCGATATCGAATAAAGGCTGGAGTGCCTTAAAGCGAAATGCCTGCACCTGCGCATCTGGCCGATTGCGGCGCAGCAGATCCATAAGCAGCGTCGCAATTAAAGGCCCATGCACAATCAGGCCGGGATAGCCTTCAACATTGACCGCATAGGAGCGGTCAATGTGAATACGATGGCCATTAAACGTGAGGGCCGAATAACGAAACAGCAAAACACTATCGGGAATGATCTCGCGATGCCAATCACTGTGCTGTGGTGCCAGCTGCGATGCGGGAGGTGCATCTGTAACTGATGGCATCTCCCGATAGACAATGTCATGCCACTCGCGAAGCGCAAGGCCTGCTGCGGCCGCAATCTCATGCCGAACGACAACAAAAACCAAAGGCCCGGTCTTGCCTGATTTCACGCGCACATCCTCGATCACCGAAGTCCGCGTTATGGCATCACCAACCCGCAGTGGCTCAATGAACTCAAAGCGACTGCCGGCCCACATCCGTCTGGGCAACGGCACGGGAGGCAAAAACCCGCCACGCCGAGCATGGCCATCTGGGCCGATCTCCGACTGCTGATGAGTCGGCAGAAAATAAAGCCAGTGCCAAAGCGGCGGGATCGCCTGCCCCAGCACCGGTGCAGGGTCGTGGCGATCCAGAGTCGCAGAAAGCGCCTTTAATGGCGCGATTGTTACCTGATCACGGCTGACCTCGGTCTTACCGATCCAGCCACTCAGCGCGCTCGGGTCAAGGGTTTGCATCGCGCAGCAGTCCATCATGCGATACAGCACTCGGGCCAAATGCGCATGGAATATCCAGAAAAATAGGGTCTATTAGGGTTGTCATCAGGGGCTGAAAAGGGATCTCTTGACTAGGATTCTGATGATAAGTTTTTTTTGAACTATTTCAGGAGACAAAAATGAACCATGCCCGTCGATTTCTTACCGGGATCATCGCCGCCTCGGCACTGCTCACCGCGGGGGCAGTTCAGGCCCAGGGCTACCCCAATCGGCCCATCGCGCTGGTGGTGCCTTTTGCGGCGGGGGGTCCGACTGATGTGGTGGCCCGCATGCTGGCGGTTCCGTTGGGCAAATCATTGGGGACCACCGTCGTGGTTGAGAACACGCTTGGCGCGGGCGGAACGATCGCTGCAAACCGTGTCGCACGTGCCAACCCCGATGGTTACACCATTTTCATTCACCACATGGGCATGTCGACCGCGCCTGCGTTGTATCGCAAACTGCCCTTCGATCCTTTAAAAGACTTTGAATATATCGGGCAGGTGCTGGATGTGCCGATGACCTTATTGGCCCGCAGGGACTTTCCGCCCAATAACTTAAAAGAACTGATCACCTATCTGCGTGCGAATCGAGAGAAAGTGATGCTGGCCAATGCTGGACTTGGGGCTGTCTCCCACCTGTGCGGAATGCTATTTCAAAGCACTATCGGTGTTGACTTAACGACCGTGCCCTATAAAGGAACGGGCCCCGCCATGACCGACCTGATTGGCGGGCAGGTTGATGTGCTCTGCGATCAGACCACACAGACTGTGCCGATCATTAAAGACAATCGAGTCAAGGTCTACGGCGTCACCACGACAAAGCGACTGGCGGGGCTGTCCAATATCCCCACCCTTGATGAGCAGGGAATGAAAGGCTTTGAGGTCAAAGTCTGGCATGGCCTGTATGCCCCAAAAAATACCCCCAAAGACGCGCTTGATAAGCTCAATAAAGCGCTGCGTGATGCACTGAATGATCCTGTCATTCGCCAGCGTATGGCTGAGCTCAGCTCCGATATTCCCCCGATGGACAAGGTCACGCCCGAGGGCCTGCGCACACACCTTGAGGCAGAGATTGCGAAGTGGGGACCTGTCATCCGTAAAGCGGGTGTTTATGCTGACTAATGGCATTTGGATTTAATTACCACCCGCGGGGTCTGGTGCACGCATGCGTGGCGCTTGCCCTGCTGGTGACCTCTTTGTCAGTCATGGCAATTGAGGAGCCTTCATTTCAGACGCTCATCAGTGAGCCGCCTTTCGAGCATCGCCGCTATTCCGGTTTCGTTGTCGCGGAGACCACGCTAGAGGGGAGCTTTGATGCGGCCAGCCGGACCGGCTTTCGGCGGGTCGCGGGCTACATCTTTGGCGATAACACAGTGCAAAACGGCGGCAGCAAGAAAATCGCGATGACTGCGCCGGTTACGGTAGAGCCCAAAGAGGGCGGCTGGCGTCTGCATTTTGTGATGCCCAGTGCAGAAAAACTTGAGTCGCTTCCCCAGCCCAATAATTCAGAAGTCAACCTTCGGCGTATTGGTGAGCACGATGTTGTTGCAATTCAATTCAGCGGCTGGACCACTGAAGCTGCAATTGCTGAGGCGACCGCAAAATTGAAGTCCTGGGCGCAGACAAAGCAGCTGCAAATTGTTGGCAGCCCACAAGTGGCCCGTTACAACGATCCCTTCACCCTGCCCTGGCGGCGACGCAATGAAATTCTGATTGAAGTCGCAAGATAATTTTCTATCGCGACATCAGGCGACGACTTAGGTAAGACAGACTGTCGACCAGTACCACCAAAATGATCATGGCGATCAAAATGCTGCTGGTCTCTTGCATCTGAAAAAGCCCCATGTGAAAAGCGAGCATCTGGCCCAGTCCGCCGCCGCCGACAACGCCAAGCACCGCTGCAGCACGAATATTGTTCTCCCAGCGATACAGGGTGTAAGACAGCAGCTGTGGCAATACGGTGGGCAGTGTTGCAAATAAAAAGATTCTGCCCTCGGCGATTCCCTGGGTCCGCAAGGCATAGGCTGCTCCCTGTGGCGCATTTTCAATCGACTCAGAAAACAACCGGCCCAAAACACCCGTTGTGTGAAGCGCAAGCGCAAGCGTTCCTGCAAATGGGCCAAGACCAGCAGAGATCAGAATCAAGGCGGCCCAAACCAGCTCTGGGATTGAGCGCAGGGCATTGAGCACAAGGCGGGTTATCCAGCGCCAGCGCGCAGGATCATCACGATGACTTTTGCTTGCGGGAACCGCCAGCATCAGGCCAAACACCGCCGCCAGCAGCGTTCCCAATGCGGACATCGCGAGTGTTTCAACGCTGGCAACAGCAAGCTTGGTGAGAAATTTTGGATCAATATTTGGCGAGAGCAATTCGCCAAAGAATCGGCCCATGCGCTTGGCACTATCCATGGAAAAAAGACGGCCCAACTGTAAATCCAGTGACCAAAAGCTGGCCACCACCAGCACCGCCAAGCCAACGGTGACCCAGCAGACCGAGCAGTCCCAGCGCAGCCAAGGATTGGGCCGGGCATCGGGCCTCATTGAATCACCCGCCTTAGCCAGGCGCTCAGCAGATCGGCCAAGCCCACCAGTGCCATAAAGACCAGCAAGATGGTTGCGACTTCACCGCCATTAAACATTTTCATGGAGGCATCCATCTGCTGGCCCAGCCCGCCTGCGCCCACAAAGCCCAAGACCGCAGAGGATCGAATTGCGCACTCCCATCGATAGACCGTGTAGCTGGTGAGCTCGGTAGCATTTTGCGGCAGCAATCCGAAGAAAAACGCCTGTAGCCGGCCACCGCCGTTACGCAGCAGTGTGGTGGTGGCATGGGTATCACCACTTTCTAAAATCTCGCTGTAGACCTTACCCAGCATACCGGCATAGGTGAGCCCAATGGCCAATACACCGGCCGCAGGCCCCAGGCCCACGACCCTCACAAATACCAGGGCCCAGACCAATTCAGGGATGCTTCTGAGTAGGATCAAAATCCATCGCAGGGCCTGGCGAATACCAAACGGGAGCGCATGCATTCGGTCCGATAACGATGATACCGAGAGCACACTGGTCGCCGCCAGTGTCATCGGTATTGCAACAACTAACGCCAGCGCCATTCCGGCGGATGCGATTGCGATCGTTCGCCATGCCTCAACCATCACCATCCGCAAAAACTCAGCGCCGATCTCTGGCGGGAAAAAATCCCCAATAAAACGGCTTGTAACTTTTAGATTGTCGGCATTAAAAAAAATCCAGGGCTTAAATTCAGTTGCAATCAGCGCGGGAATCAACAGCACCAGCGCGAGACTGGCCCAGGCGACCCGCCGGGTCCAAGCAGGATCACGAAGCGAGGGGTCTGATGCGAGGCTCACCACAGCTAGCGGCAATGCACAATCTTTGGCGGGCTAGGCTCAGTCGGCAGATCAAAGCGTGGGCCTGCCACATCCGCCAACTCATGCTCATGCTGAGCGTAGAGCTCGGCAAGCCGCTGCTGCGTGACCGCGCTCGCGGGCAGATCAAAGGCGCAGCCGCCGTCTCGCAATCCGATCACGCGCGCAAAGCGACTGGTCGCAACATCCACCTGATGAAGCGTCACCACCAGCGTCACATTGCGCGCGCTCGCCTGGCTGATCAATGTATCAATGGCCTGCCGGGCCCGTTTTGGATCCAGGGCCGACAGCGGCTCATCCACTAGCCATAGGGTTGCCGGCGACATCAGTGCCCGCGCAAGTCCAACCCGTTGACGCTCGCCGCCCGATAGCCGATCCACACGATCCCAAAGCTTTTCGGATAAATCGAAAGCCTCGAGTGCCGCGACAGCCGCATGAGGCGCTCTTGGATAGATGAGCTGGCCAATGCTTTGCAAAAGCGACAGCGCCGGGAGACGGCCCGCTGTAAGCGCAGTGATCACCCTTTGGCGCGGCGGCAGTGGCGGTGTCTGCGGCGCATAGAACAGCTGGCCGCGAAGCCGCTGCAGCGCGGCAGTGGAAAGCGCCCAAGGATTTTGATGATTCAGGGTCAACTGACCCACTGTCGGCTTTAACGCTGCTGCCATCAGCTGCAGCAGGGTTGTCTTACCCGCGCCCGAGGGCCCGATGATCGCAACCTGCTCGCCGCGCGAGATCGACAGGGAGAGTGCGCGGATTGCTGCAGGGGCCTGGGCAGCAGCTGCCCAATGTCGCCCCTCGACCTGATCTAGAGAAAGATCCAATTATTTAATCAGCCCCGCGCTGCGGCCGGCCCGCTCCAGGCCCTTGTAGTTTTCGGGCTTTGTCGCGATGTACCGGGTTGCACGATTCAGGGTGAGGATCTCCTTGCCCTCTGGTGTGTTCATATCTAACGCAAGCAGGGCCTTGGTAATCCGCTCCCGAAGGGCCGCAGGCATGTCGGCGTGAACTGACCAGTTGTAATTAAAGTATGGCGGCGTGGTGTAAAACACATCGGTTTTTGATGTGTCTACTTTTTTATCTGACACAAACTTATTCCAGACCGTGATGTCCAGTGCGGCGGCATCCACCCGGCCACTCACCACCGAGGCAATCGTTGCGTCGTGGGCCCCGGAATAAGCAATCCGCTTGAAATCACGCTCAGGCTCAATGCCGGCTTCAAGAAGAAATGATCGCGGCATCAGACTGCCCGATGTGCTGGAAGCCGAACCAAAACTAAATTGGCGGCCTTTTAAATCAGAAAGCTTGGTAATCCCAGAGTCTTTGTTTGCAATAAACACGGATCGAAACTTAGTGTCCTCTTCGCGCTGGGCAATCGGAATGATCTTTCCACCCGAGCGGATCTGCGCCTGCACATGGGTGAAGCCCCCAAACCAGACCAGATCCACCTGCTTATTCACAAGGGCCTCGACAGCGGCAGGATAGTCATTAACGGGCGTGAACTCGACTTTCATGCCGAGTGACTTTTCAAGATAACGCGTAATCGGCCCGAATTTTCTAAGCTGCTCGGTAGCCGCCTCTTCAGGAATCGTCGTGACCTTCAAGACCTGCTGGGCCTGTACAGGAGAAATAACAATTAGGGCTGCAGAAAAAACTGCATAACTAAGCCAGTGACGACGAAGCATTGTGAAATCCTTTTATGCTGAATTGGGCCCGCCCGGGGCACGAGGTGAGGCCACCCGCCAGGGGGTGACTAGAGTCAAATCTTAACCGGAAAAATACATGGCGGGGCTTCGGGCAGTTGCGGGCAGGCCATAAAAAAGGCCCTCGCAAGGAGGGCCTTTTCTGGGGGCCGAAGCCGCCTTAAATACCGAGCAGTTTTTTGGCCTCGCCAAGCGTCGACATCGACTCGGCATGCTTGCCATCTTTGTGCAGCTGCTCACCTTTGGCGCGCAGATCTTTTACTTTCGACATTTCTGCCGGAGCAAGCTTTGCCGAAGGCAGCCGCTCATCGATTTTCTTCATTTCACCTGGGCAGCCATGGGCAAATGCCAATGAGCTACACACCATCAACGACGTCATTACGAGTGCTTTTTTCATTCCGATCTCCGAAAAATGAGGGCCGACCCCCTGAATCAACAGCTTATTGAATTCAATTGCGAATCATGCCTGATTTCTTCACAAAAAACCCTTAATTAAAAGCCAATCGCCGCGCCATTGGAGCGCGGATCATAGCCGCCTTCAAGCACCCCATTGGCGTGCCGCACAATCATGCCCGCATGTCCGAACGACTCATCCCAGGGACCGAACTGCTCGACCTCATGGCCCAGTCCGCGAAGGGACTTAAACACCTCCGGCGAGAATCGCGATTCGAGCTTGAGGGTGTCCGATGCCGCGCCCCAGGTGCGCCCCAGAAGCCACCGCGGACGCTCAATGGCCTGCTGGGGATGGTCGGAAAACTGCATCACCCGACTGAAAATGGTGGCCTGGGTCTGGGGCTGGCCATCCCCACCCATGGACCCATAGACCATCGAAGTGCCCGAGGCGCATTGCGCCAGGCCGGCATTGAGCGTGTGAAAAGGCTTTTTGCCCGGAGCAAGCGTATTGATATGGGCGGGATCCAAGGAAAAACTACAGCCGCGGTTCTGCCAGTTCACGCCAGACTCCGGCAAGACGATTCCGGAACCAAACTCGTGATAGATGCTCTGGATAAACGAGACCGCGATTCCTTGGGCATCGGTGACTCCCATCCAGATCGTATCGCCTGGCTTGGACTTACTGCCCCAGGGTGCCGCGCGTTGCATGGAAATCTCGGCCGCGAGTTGATCTAAAAATGCAGGCTCAAGCAAAGCACTTGGGGCCCGCTTCATAAACGCCCGATCGGTGAGGTGGGCATCGCGAATGCGAAATGCAGCCTTTGTGGATTCGACCTGCGCGTGAATAAACTCGGCCGACTCCGGCCCATGATGCCAGCCTTTAAGCCGATCCATGATGCCGAGAATCATGAGCGATAAGACCCCCTGAGACGGAGGCACCATATTAAAGAGCTGTGCCTGCGCGCCCGCGCGTTCGGATCGAATGCCAACACGTGTTGTCAGCGGATCAACCCGCTGGGCCTGATGCCGATTCAGGTCTATCGCGGCAAGTGGGCTGCCGACTTTCGCAAGCTCATGCGCCATGAGCTTAGATAACTTACCTCGATAAAATGACTCGGTACCCTCTTTGGCGATACGCTGAAGTGTTTTCGCAAGACGCGGCTGTTTAAACAAACTGCCCGCCTCCGGCGGGCGGCCGTTGATCAAAAATGTTTCCGCAAATCCCGGGATGTCTTTGAGTTCAGCGAGCTTCGCCTTGGTGCTCGCGGCCTGACTGGCCGTGACAGGGCTGCCCTGCTGCGCCAAAAAGATCGCATCGGAAAGTAATCGCGACAGCGGCATTCGGCCGCCCAGGTGCTTGCGTGAGAGTTCATAAGCCGCTCCCCAGCCTGAGACCGTCCCGGCAACCGTTAAGGCCGCAACACCACCGCGAAACGGAATCTTGTCGTGAACGCCACGATCGAGAAACCAATTCTTTGACGCTTTGAGTCCGCTTGCGCCGCTGGCATCGATACCGCCGACTTGGCCACCCGGCCCATTGATGACCCAAAACCCGTCGCCGCCAATTGAATTCATGTGGGGATAGACCACTGCTATCGTTGCGGCAGCAGAAATCATTGCCTCAAGCGCATTGCCGCCTTCGCGTAACACATGAACTGCGGACTCAGCCGCAAGTGAATGTGGTGCTACCGCCATTCCCCGAAGTCCCAGCGCAGAAAATGCCACTTTGGTCGATCCTTTTTTGAATACGTTTTAGTTAAAGATTTTTGGGTGACGCCTTGCTTGGTTCATTTACCATCCGATTGC
>CAYTRY010000030.1:0-16426 GCA_964440375.1 uncultured Bordetella sp.
TTCGCAACACTTTCCTTTACTATCAGGGCTTTAGGACTATTGTTGCCTGCACAACCCCAAAATCATGAGTCTAGAGGTCTTACAAGTCGGTCGGCTATCGGCAAGCGGAGAGGCCCGTATTCGCGCGGCGCTGCCGGTGACGCTGCTGGCGGAGCAGACGGATCCCGAGAAATTTTTGCGCGCTGAGGGCCAACGATTTAGTGGCCTCATTACGATTGCGCCGATCGGCGCATCGCGAGACTTGATCATGCAGCTGCCCAACCTCAAGGTCATTGCCTGCCGCGGCATTGGGGTTGAAAAAGTCGACCTACAGGCTGCCCGCGAACGCGGCATCGCAGTCTCCTGCACCCCAGATGTGCTGACCGACTGCGTGGCCGATCTCGGTATGGGCCTCATGATCGACACGGTTCGTGCCATCAGTGCCGCTGATCGTCACGTCCGGGCCGGGCAGTGGCCCAAAGGGCCTTTTCCGCTTGCCACCCGTTTTAGCGGAAAGAAGTTGGGCATTCTGGGGCTGGGAAAGATTGGCCGCGCGATTGCCCAACGGGCCGAGGGATTTCAGATGCAGATTCGTTATCACAATCGAAAGCCCGACCCCGATTGCGGCTATGTCTGTGAGTCCTCTGCCGAGTCATTGGCCCGCTGGTGTGATTTTTTGATGGTAGCGGTCTCCGGGGGGCCACATAGTCAACACCTGGTCAACCGGACAGTACTCGCCGCACTCGGGCCAGCAGGGTTTCTCTTTAACGTATCTCGCGGCTCGGTCATTGATGAACAAGCACTGGTTGATGCATTGATCGAAAAAACAATCGCTGGCGCTGGGCTCGATGTCTACACCCAGGAACCCCAAGTGCCCGAGCGGCTTCAAGCGCTCAATAATGTGGTCTTAGCACCTCACATCGGAAGCGGAACACATGAGACCCGTGCGGCAATGGAGGCCCTGGTTCTCGAAAACCTGCAGTCGTTTTTCTCTACTGGCAAGTTATTAACACCTGTGATTTAGAATCAAAACCAGCACCCCGTGAACGACTTCAGTTTCATTGACGCATTTCTTCATCTCGACCGCTATCTGCCGGCATTTGCCGCCGAGTGGGGGGTCTGGATCTACGCGCTCTTATTTCTCATTATTTTTGTTGAAACCGGCTTGGTCATCATGCCGTTTCTGCCAGGGGATTCACTTTTATTTGTCGCCGGTGCAGTGGCAGCAGTCGGTGGCATGCAGCTGGAAGTGCTCTGGGTGCTCCTCACCACAGCGGCCATTACCGGCGACGCACTGAATTATGCAATCGGCCGTCGTGTCGGGCCCAAGGTATTTTCTTGGGAGCAGTCCCGTTGGTTTAATCGCCAGGCCTTTGATCGGACCCATGCTTTTTACGAACGTTATGGTCCCATGACCATTGTGATTGCTCGATTCCTGCCTTTTTTACGTACGTTCGCGCCCTTTGTTGCCGGCATCGCAGAAATGAATCCCACAAAGTTTGTCACCTACAACATCGTTGGTGGGGTGCTCTGGGTATTGAGTCTCACCACCCTGGGTTATCTTGTGGGCGAGATGCCTTGGGTAAAAGCAAATTTCAGCTTAGTGACCTTAGCGATGATCATCATTCCCGGCCTGCCCGCTGTCTGGGTTGCCGGCAAGGCACTCTTAGAAAAACTCAAACGGAGGTCCTCCGATGGCTAGCCAGAACTTTAAGCTTACCTACTCCACGATGTTTGATCCCCCCGCAGCGTTACATGCTCGATTTGACGCCGCAGTAACAAGCGTCAAGTCCGAGTGGTTAGGGCGTGATTACCCAATGTGGATCAATGGCCAGTCCGTATCAAGCCAGAAGACCTTTGAGACGCGGTCGCCAATCAATCAGGACTGGGTCATTGGGCGCTTTCCCAGCGCAACCGCTGCACAGGTAGATCAGGCGGTGGCGAGCGCTCAGCATGCTGCTGCCTCATGGGCCGCCCTTCACTGGGGTGAGCGGCTAAAGATGCTGCGCAAGGCAGCCGCCCTCATCGAAGAGCGGGTCTATGAGATTTCGGCTGCAGTGGCAATTGAAGTTGGCAAAAACCGAATGGAGTCACTTGGCGAAGTCCAAGAAACAGCGGATCTCATTGTTTGGTACTGCGATCAGATGGAGTCAAATCAAGGATTTGACCGCCAGCTGCCCAATGATCCCTTGGTTGGATTTACGAGCACCAACCGCACAGTACTTCGGCCTTATGGGGTCTGGGCGGTGATTGCACCGTTTAATTTTCCCTTTGCACTTGCCGGTGGCCCGATTGGCGCGGCACTGGTTGCGGGAAATACGGTCGTCTTTAAGGTGGCAAGTGATACCGCATTATCAGGCTGGCTCTTGCTCGAAGCGTTCCGTGATGCGGGGCTTCCACCCGGGGTCATCAATCTCATCTCGGGCTCAGGAGCAGTGGCCGGAGATGCGCTCGTCAAACATCCGGGAGTGGGTGGCATTACCTTCACAGGATCCTATGAAGTCGGCATGGACATCTACCGCCACATTGCCAGCGGCCCCACCCCGCGGCCCTGTATTGCAGAGATGGGCGGAAAAAATGCGGTGATTGTCTCCGAACACGCCGATCTTGACCGGGCTGCGCTGGGCATCTTGAGATCCGGTTTCGGGCTTCAAGGCCAGAAATGCTCAGCAACCTCACGGGTCTATGTCGCAAAGCAAGTGGCCAAGGCGCTCGAGGAGCGGCTAGCCACCCTGGCCAAAGAAGTATCAGTCGGCGACCCCACAGTAAAGGAAAACTGGATGGGGCCTGTGATCAATCGGGCAGCTTACGAACGCTATCAGAACTGCGTACAACAGCTGGCGCGCCATGGCAGCCTGCTCACCGGCGGAAAACTGCTCACCGATCAAGGCCGCGATAAGGGCTACTTTGTTGCCCCAACAGTAGGCCGCGCTGATTTTGACTACCGATTATGGAAAGAAGAGAAATTCATTCCTTTGGTTTTATTGGGTGAGGTCGACAGCCTCGAGCAAGCAATTACGATGGCAAATCAAACTGAATATGGCCTGACCGCAGGCTTTTACGGAAACGCCGAAGAGACCGCGATATTTCACGCTCAGATTGAGGCGGGCACCACCTATGTCAACCGGCCCCAGGGGGCGACCACCGGCGCGTGGCCGGGCTATCAGCCGTTTGGCGGCTGGAAAGGTAGCGGCACAACCGGCAAGGCTATTGGATCGTTTTACTACTTACCACAGT
Organism: uncultured Bordetella sp.; assembly: GCA_964440375.1. Lineage (GTDB taxonomy): Bacteria > Pseudomonadota > Gammaproteobacteria > Burkholderiales > Burkholderiaceae_A > Lacustribacter. The sequence continues at coordinate 3,217 of CAYTRY010000030.1, forward strand.
ACATGCGAGAGCAATCCCGCACCGTGGTGCTATAAGGTTCGCGCACTCGCCGACTCAGTCACATGGTGAATTGCTGCGGCGAGTCGCTCGGCAATCAATTCAAGCTCAGCATCTGAAATTGTCAGCGGCGGCGCCAGCAAGACATGGTCTCCGAGAGACCCATCAATCGTGCCTCCCATCGGATAGCAGAGCAATCCGATCTCCATGGCTTTTTGCTTAATCTGTGCATGAATCCGAAGCTTGGGATCAAAGGGCGTCTTGCTTTCTTGGTCGGCAACAAGCTCAATTCCCACGAATAGCCCGCGGCCACGTACGTCACCGACTGCGCTGCTATTCGAAAGCGCTTTTTTCAATAATTCCATTAATAAAGTGCCCTTTGCTGCGACTGGCACAACGAGCTGCTCGCGCTGCATTACATCCAAAACCGCAACCGCCGCAGCGCAGGCAACAGGATGGCCCACGTAGGTCTGGCCATGCTGAAAGGCGCCGCTGCCCTTGGCGATGGTGTCGTGGATCTCTTTGGACACCATTAATGCTGCGATCGGCTGATAGCCGGCCCCAAGACCCTTGGCGATTGCCACCATATCCGGCTGAATCTGCTCTTGTTCATAAGCGAATAATGTTCCCGTGCGACCCATGCCACACATGACCTCATCGAGAATCAAAAAAATTCCATACCGATCGCAGAGCTGCCGAACTCCCTGGAAATAGCCTTGGGTCGCCGCTACTGCGCCCAGGGTCGCGCCGACAACGGGCTCAGCGAAAAACGCCAGAACGCGATCGGGGCCCGCCTCGAGAATTGTTGTCTCCAGCTCTCTTAGCAGTCGCTCGGAATACGCCGATGCAGTCTCACCCGGCCGCAGGCCCCGGTAGGCATAGCACGGACTGACATGCTGAACCGGAAATAAAAACTCACTGAATAGTTTTCGCCTTGCGGCGTTACCACTGACCGCCAAAGCGCCCAGCGTATTGCCGTGATAACTCTGTCGGCGCGCAATGATCTGAGTCCGCTGGTGCTGGCCACGCTCGAGTGCAGCCTGTCGCGCAAGCTTAATCGCTGCCTCAATCGCTTCCGAGCCGCTGGATACGATAAACACACGGTCAAGACGCGCCCCCGGCCGGGCCCCGAAATACGGCGCCTGCGCGACGAGCCGTTCGGCGAGGGCCTCCGCGGGAACACTGGAAAAAAAACTTGTATGTGCGTACGCCAGCCGATCCAGCTGCTCGCGAATTGCCTGCGTAATCGCGGGAGCGGCATGGCCCAAGCCACTGACCGCCGCACCGCCGCAGGCATCCAGATAGCGGCGGCCCTGCTGATCGACCAGCCAGGCGCCGTCGCCCGTTAATGCGACGGGATACTCACTTAGGCTGTCGCGATGAAAAAGGTGCGTCACAGAAAAGATCGCGCGATCCGCAGCTTTCTTGATGCGGTGAGCGACGCGCTGCGCCCTACTTCGGAGCGACCTGGCTCCAGCCTTTTTTGACTAGGCATGCGTTGCGGGCCTCAATGTATTTGAGCCGCACGACATTACCTGCAGAGAAGGCCTCATCGTCACACTGGGTCTTATCCCGGTGAAAATCGGCCTCAGATGCGCCAGCTTTAGAAAATTTATATTCTGGAATGCCGGCACATCCTGTTATCACCAAGGCAGCGGCTACGATAAGCGAACGTTTTAGCATGATGGTCTTCCTTTGGTTTCTAAAGATTGATGGTTCAGTAAGCAGCGTGTCCAAGAGTCTAAACGCAAGCGGGCACCTAAGACTAGATCAAGACCCGCGTGCCCAGCTCAATCACCTGGTTGGTCGGGATTTTAAAGTAGGCGACGATACTTCCCGCATTGCGCGACATTGAAGCAAAGATCTCTTCACGCCACTTGGCCATTCCGCCGCCAGTGGATGGCACCACAGTCTCTCGGCTAAGAAAATATGATGTCGAAAACAGCTCGATCTCAAGGCCATGCCACTCCCGGGCGTACTCCAGGGCCCTGGGTACATCTGGAGAATCCTTAAACCCATAGTTAATACTGACAATTGAGAAATTATCGCTAATCGGTGTAATCCGGATCTGCTCGTGAAACGGCACCCAAGGCCGCTGCTCGAAGTGGACGGTGAGCAATAGATTCTGCCGATGCAGCACCATGTTGTGCTTAATGTTGTGCATCAACGCCTGCGGTGCAGTCGATGGATCCGAAACCAAGAATACGGCAGTCCGCTCAACAATAGGCAGGCCCGCATCCCGAATCTGATCAATAAAAACCTTCAGTTCTGGATCATCTTCGCGAACTTTTGCAATCAGAAGCGCTCGGCCCCGCTTCCAGGTGAGCATCAGCAGCAAAATAAAGAGTCCCAGCGTTAAAGGAAACCAGCCGCCATGAAAAATTTTGGATAAACAGCCCGCAACGAGCAGCGCATCCAGCACAAAGAAGGCGGCTGTGGAAATCAAAGTCAGAGCCAATGCATAGTGCCAGCCCATGCGGACAACAAAAAATGTCAGGATGGTTGAGCACAGCATGGTCATCGTGACCGAGACACCATAAGCGTGGGCCAGCGCACTCGAAGAGCCAAACGCCGCCGTCACCAAAAGCACCGACACCAGCAGCAGGCCATTAATAAATGGGACATAAATCTGGCCCGCTTCTTTGGCCGAGGTATACACAATCCTCATGCGCGGCAAAAGTCCGAGCTGAATCGCTTGGACTGTGGCCGAGTAGGCCCCTGTAATCGTTGCCTGCGATGCAATCACTGTGGCCAGTGTCGCGAGAATCACCGCGGGAATTAAAAGCGGATCGGGAAACGATAGATAAAAAGGGTTTTCTGTTGCTGCAGGATTGCGCATCAGTAAAGCGCCCTGGCCTAGATAATTCAGAATTAAACCGGGATAGGCCACCAGCAGCCAGGCCAATCGAATTGCGCGCCGCCCAAAATGGCCCATATCGGCATAAAGCGCCTCCACGCCTGTGACCGCCAGCACAAGGGCGCCCACCACCAACAACACCTTGGGGCCGCGATCAAATAAAAACTCAACTGCCCGCAGTGGATTTAATGCAGCAAGAATCTCCGGACCCATCAGCAGCTGGCTAATGCCGACCGCCGCCAGCACAAAAAACCAGACCAGAATGACAGGGCCAAAAAAACGGCCGACCAACGTGGTCCCATATTTCTGAATTGCAAACAGAGAAAGAAGAATGCATAACGCGATGGGCAGCACCAGCGGGCCAAGGCTTGGCTCGATAACCTCGATGCCTTCTACTGCACTGAGCACGGAGATGGCTGGCGTGAGCACACTTTCACCAAAAAACAGGCAGGCGCCAAAACATCCAATCAGGATCACCAGGCCCTGCAGCCGCGGAGAGTCTTTGACCGCATCGCTGGCAAGCGCCAGCAACGCCATGATTCCGCCCTCACCGCGATTATCCGCGCGAAGAATCAGGGTGACATACTTGAGCGACACCACCAGAGTAAGCAGCCAAATAATCGCTGAAACTGCACCAATGACATTTTCAGGCGTAGCGGAGACACCCGTCACAGGATTGAAGGTTTCTTTTAACGCGTAAAGCGGGCTGGTACCGATATCTCCGTAGACCACACCGAGCGCACCCAGCATTAAGGCCAGCTGGCCCGAGTGTTGACGGCTCTGAGGTGAAGTAATTGCAGTCAACCGGCAGCCCTAGGATGCATCGCTGGTAATGAGTTCACGCAGGGCATCGGGTATGGGGCATGACTTACCCGTCTCAAGGTCAACCCAGACCACCTTGGCAGCGCCATCGGCATACAGACGATCCTCGCCCACCATGCGCATCTCGTAATAAGTCTCGACACTGCTGCGGCCCAGCGGCCCGATCAGCATCCGGACTTCGACCGTGCCGGGGTAGGTCAGCGGCACCAAGAAAGTGCAGCTGGCATTCACAATCACCGGGCCCTGTGTTTGCGAAAGACTGAGGCGATGGCCGAGGTTTTCCATCCATTCAATACGGGCCTGCTCCGCATAACGAAAATAGAGCGTGTTGTTGACGTGTTCATACACATCCATATCGCCCCAGCGAATGGGCACCTGGGTGACATGCACCAGCTTTTTTTGACTCATTCGGACTGCTTTGGCTTGCAGGTCGACAATCCGAAAATGCTATAGGCCGGGCAGTTACCGATTGCCCCAGTGATCATCGCAATCACCCCGAGATAAGCCCAAGGGCCGAGAGCGCCGACGGCCGCCGAGATAACCAGCAGACAGCCCAAAATAAAACGCACGGCCCGATCCGACCCGCCCATATTTTTTTGCAGCATCGTTTTTCCTCCTGCTGGCCACTGTTTTTTCTGAAATAGGCCTGGTGCATACTAGCAAAAGCCGCCAAACCTGCCACCGACCCGATCCCCGTGACGCTCCGTCTTCTGCCAGTTATTGCCATCAGCCTCGGCGCAAGTCTGGGTGCGGTGCTGCGCTGGCAGTTATCCGAGCACTTAAACCATCGGCTGGCCCACCTGCCGCTTGGGACCCTGGCCGCCAACTGGATTGGGGCGTATGCCATCGGCCTGGCCGTGGCTTACTTTAGCGATGCACCCCGACTCTCCGAGGAGTGGAGACTATTTTTAATCACCGGACTCTTGGGGGGGCTGACCACCTTTTCAACCTTCTCTGCAGAAGTTGTCCAACTTCTTCAGCAGGGCCGATGGCTATGGGCGGGAATTGAGGTCTCCAGCCATCTGCTGGGATCGATTATTTTTACGCTTCTGGGGCTGGCGACCTACGCCGTATTACGATAATGCCTCTACTACTTATTGCAACCACAGGATTTCGCTATGTCGGCTGACTACAGGGAAGGTGAATACGCGCTGTCGATGGGCGCCTACGTTCAGGCCTTTGAAATCTTCATGCTGGTTGAACAAGAGCAGGCCGAACCCACTTTTTTAAAATGCTGCCAGATGGTGATGGCCAACCAGATCGGGGATGATGAGCGCAAAGAACTCTTTGCAAAGCTTGAGCAGCAAATGTCCCGCAACAACGGCCGGGCCACCTACAACTATGGCCTGGTCCTTGCGCATATCGGACTAAATCCAAAAGCCCAAGAGGTGCTCAACCAGGCGGCCCTGCTTGGCATACCCGAGGCAAAGGCGGCGCTCACGAAATTGCTGCTGACCGGCAGCGTTCGTTAGGCATCTGCCTGCGGCCGTGCAGGAAAAAATTCGGATCTCAAAGCTGTTGGCCGACCGTGGCATCTGCTCTCGGCGCGAGGCCGATGCATTTATTGAACAAGGCCTTGTGTTGCTCGACGGTGCAGTGGTCCAAGAACTCGGCACCAGGGCCTACCCCCATCAGCACATCGAACTGGCAACAAAAGCCAGAGCCCAGCAACAACGTCGAATTACAGTCCTTCTAAATAAACCGATTGGGGTGGTCTCCCACGAGGATCCTGATCGGCCCTACCCGCCGGCTATCCGACTCATCACCCCGGAAAATCTCTGGCAGGCAGCGTCAAAATCCAAACAGAGTCCTGGGCTCCAAAACCGCACCGTGACGCGTGGCCTTGCGCCCGCCGGCAGGCTCGATATCGACTCAACGGGCCTGCTTGTCCTGACCCAAGACGGCCGCATTGCAAGGCTTTTGATCGGCGAGGCCTCGCCCATTGAAAAGGAATATCTCGTGCGGATCGAAGGGGTGCTCTCAGCGCAGGGACTAAAGCTTTTGAATCATGGCCTTTCTCTGGATGGGCAGGCCCTTCGGCCTGCCAAGGTCTCTTGGCAGAATGAACATCAGCTGCGCTTTGTACTGCGCGAGGGCAAGAAGCGTCAGATTCGCCGAATGTGCGAGCTGGTCGGCTTAAAAGTTACTGGCTTAAAGCGAATCCGCATCGGCAGGATTGCATTGGGTCAATTGCCCCTTGGCCAATGGCGGCCCCTCAGGCCGGAAGAGCAGTTTTAAAAAATCCTTGCCGCAGAAAACGCCTGCTGAAATTCAGCGGGCAGCCCGCGGCTGGCGATGCCGATGCAGAATCAGCCAAAGCCCTGAGCCGATGATGATCAGCATACCCAGTAGGGCCAATCCATCGGGCAGCTGGCGAAAAATAAGCCAGCCAAAGCCGATCGCCCAGATCATCTGCAGATAGACAAACGGCGTTAGCGAAGCTGGCGGGGCCCGATAAAACGCCAACACAAATAAGAGATGGCCCAAGCCACCGAGCAGGCCAGCAGCACACAGCAGGCCAATCGTGAGCGGATCGGATACAGCCGGAAAGCCCGTTATCCCGAGCCAAACAGAGAACACTGCAACGCCCACCAGTCCGCTATAGAAAAATGTCGTAAAGGGATTATCTTGTGTCAGCTGCCGCGTCATGAGCTGATAGACCGCATTTAAAGCCGCCATCGCCCCAATCAGGATCGCCCCGTAATGAAAAATATCGGTACCCGGGCGCACGATCAGCAAAACACCCGAGAACCCCAAGGCCGCAACCCATGCATCACTTTTCGCAACCCGCTCCCCTAACATCGGGCCTGATAGCAATGCCACCCATAGCGGCGCCGTAAACGAAATCGCTGAGGCCTCAGCCAGCGGAAGGAACTGCAACCCGCCAAAAAACAAGACGCTGGTCAGCAGCAAGAGTGTGGAGCGCATGAGCTGCAGCTGCGGTCGGGAGGTCTTCCAAAATTCGGGGCCTGCCCGCCAGTAGGCCAGCGGCAATGAGAAAAGAAATTGGCCAAGATAGCGGGCCCAAATCAGCATGATCAGACTGGTCTGCGACATCAGAAGCTTACCCACCGCATCTAATGAACTCAGGCACAGACCGCCGATAACAAAAAGAACTAGGGCGAAACGCATCTCGGCATTCTACTGGGGCAGGCCGCCAAAACGATTGCAGCCCTGCTGGCTACATCTTTGAAGGCAGCCAGGTGATGGTCTGGGGAAAATGATAAAAAATCAGCACCGTCAGAATCATCAAGAAAAACATCGGCATCGCAACCCGTGCGATATAACTCAGGGGCTTTTTGGTCATGCCCTGCAGCACAAAAAGATTAAAGCCAACGGGCGGCGTAATCTGGGCCATCTCGACCACCAAGACCAGAAAAATTCCAAACCAAATCAGATCAATACCGGCCCCGACAATGGTGGGCAGGATCACACCCATGGTCAGCACAATCATGGAGATGCCATCCAGAAAACATCCCAGCACAATGTAAAACACCATGATGACCATGATGAGCTCAAACTTTGAGAGGCCCAAGGTGCCGATCCACTCGGCCAGATGACGCGGCAGACCGATATAGCCCATCGAGAGCGTGAGAAATGCCGCACCCGCCAGAATAAACGCGATCATGCAATACAGCCGCGTGGCGCCCATGAGCGCCTCGGAAAATGATTTCCAGTTTAAGGACCCCTGCACGGCTGAAAGAATCAATGCGCCCAGTACCCCGACGGCAGCAGCTTCAGTGGCAGTGGCAATACCCAAGTAGATCGATCCCAGTACTGCAATGATCAGCAACACAACCGGACCCAAACGCCAAAACTCGCGAAACTTCTGCACAAAAGTCATCGTGTCGACTTCGACAGGAATCAATTGACGGTTAAGCAGTGACCAGACCACGATATAGCCCGAAAATAATCCCGCCAAAATAATTCCTGGGATCACGCCAGCGATGAAGAGCTTAGCGATCGATACCTCTGCGGTCACGCCATACACAATCATGATGATGGAAGGCGGAATCAAAAGCCCCAGCGTTCCCGCACCCGCCAGACTGCCAATCACCATCCCCTCTGGGTAGCCCCGACGTTGCAGTTCGGGCAGGGTCATTTTTCCGATCGTGGCGCAGGTGGCGGCACTTGAGCCCGAGACGGCAGCAAAAATCGTACAGCCCAGCACATTGGTATGAAGCAGCCGGCCCGGAATTCGGCCCAGTAGCGGTGCAAGGCCACGAAACATATCTTCGGATAAGCGCGTGCGAAACAAAATCTCGCCCATCAGAATAAAAAGTGGCAGCGCTGTCAGCGTCCAGCTCGACGAGGCGCCCCAGATGGTCACCGCCATGGCATCCCCGGCAGGCCGGGCTGTAAAGAGCTGCATGCCAATCCAGGCCACACCCGATAAGGTCAGGCCGATCCAGACGCCACTGCCCAGGATAAGAAAAAGCGATAAGACCAGCAGGCCCGCGATCAGTGCGTCATTCATGCCGTAGGGCCTCTGCACTGTCGTTGACGCGATCAGGATTTTTCAAGTGAGCAAAAAACTCATCGATCACCGCAATTGCGAAAATCACGGTGCCCAGTGCCATCGCAAGCTGCGGAATCCAAAGCGGCGTGGCATCCATCGAGGTGGAAATATCTTTAAATTCGATAGACTGCATCACCAAACGCACGCTAAAGGCAGCAAAAAGCGCTGCCAACACGCTGCTTGCCCCAAGCGCCCAGACCTCAATCCAAAAACGGGCCCGACCCTTGGCCATTCCTAAAAACAAGGTCACACGAATATGTTCGTTACGCTTAAAGGTGTGGGCAAGCGAGAGAAATCCGCAGGCTGCCATGAAATAACCAGCGTAACCATCTAAGCCCCGAAGGCCCCAGTGGAACTCACGAGAGGCAATCGTCAGCAGCACGGTAAAAAACAAGACGACCAAAAACATCGCCGCCAAGACGGCGGCGATGTCATAAAGGCGATTAAGCGCCTGGCGCATCAAAAAACCTTCGCGTTAAAGAAATTCGCGAGACCTTATTTTCTGTACGCGTTGATCACGGTCTGGCCATCGGCGCCAGCATTTTTCAGCCACTCTTGCAGCATGGTCTGGCCGACTTTCTGCAGATCCGATTTCAATGCGGCAGAAGGTGCCGATACCGTCATGCCATTGGTTCTGAGCGCTGCGGTGGTATCCGTCATGACTTTACGCGACTCCGCCCAGCCCTTGGTCTCCATATCGGCAGCAACTTTGAGTAACGCGGTGCGGCTTGCCGGATCTAGGGCATCGAAGGCACGCTTATTCACCAGCACGGCATTCTTGGGCAGCCAAGCCTGCACGTCGTAGTAAAACTTCATCTGCTCCCACATCTTGGTATCGACGCCCGTTGCGCCCGAAGTCATCGTGGCCTCCACGATGCCGGTGGCCATGGCCTGGGCCAATTCGGCAGCCTGCACCGTGACCGGCTGTGCACCGACGAGCTCCGCAATCCGACCTGTAGCAGGGCTGTAAGAACGCCATTTAATACCTTTCAGGTCTGCCGCAGAGTTCAGCTGCTTTTTGGCATAAATGCCTTGGGGTGGCCAGGGCACGGAGTACAGCAACACAATGCCTTGCTCAGCGAGGATTTTTTCCAGCACTGGACGCTGTGCGCGCCAAAGCTTTGCAGCCTCGTCGTAGCTGTCGGCAAGAAACGGAATGCCATCAACACCAAAAATCTGATTCTCATTCTGGAAATTCACCAGAAGAATTTCGCCAGCCTGGGCCTGCCCACCTTGTACAGCACGCTTGATCTCCGGTGCTTTAAACAATGAGGCTGCCGGATGGACGGTAATCTTCACTCTGCCTGCGGTGGCCTTATCGACCTCAGCAGCAAACTGATTTAAAAGCTGGGTATGAAAATTACCTGGAGCATAGGCTGCAGCAAGATCCCACTTGGCCTGGGCCAGCACAGAGCCCGACATCAGCATGGCGGCACTGGCCGCCAGCGCTGCAAATGACTTACGCACTAAAGACATGACAAGTTCTCCCTGAAGAATGAACAGCGTGAATGTTATTCCCTACAAGGCCCGGTCACACAGCCAGCTAGCGCCGAGTTCCAAGGTTTAAGGGAAAGCCCTAGGCGCAATCGACTGCCGAGCGAGCGCCGCGCGCAAGGCCTGTGCAAAAACCAAGGCCCCATCTTGGTCACCATGTAGACAGATCGTGTCAGCACGCACCGAAATCGTGCGCCCAGTGATGGAGGTGCAGGAGCCCTTGGTCACCATGGCAATCACCTGATTAATTGATTCCTGCTCATCAGTGATCAGGGCCCGAGGATCAGAGCGGGGCACCAGCAGGCCGTTATCTTGGTAGCGCCGATCTGCAAAGACTTCGCATGAGACGTTCAGCCCCGCTTCGCGGGCGACCCGCTCAGTCTCACTCCCAGATAACACGACGATCGCGACCTGATCGCCGAGGGCCTGCACAGCGCGCACAATGCCACGCGATAACGCGGGGTCGCTCGAGGCCATGTTGTAGAGCGCACCGTGGGCCTTCACATGATGCAGGCGGCTGCCTGCAGCCTGCGCAAAAGCCCGCATGGCGCCGGATTGATAGAGCACGATCTGGTAGGCCTCTTCTTCGGAGATCGCCATATTGCGCCGGCCAAACCCCACCAGATCCGGCAGCCCCGGATGAGCACCAATCACAACACCGTGTTTTGCCGCCAGCGCGACCGTTCGCGCAATGGTTCGCGGATCACCCGCATGAAAACCGCATGCGATATTCGCGCTAGTGAGAAATGGCATCAGCGCCGCATCGTTGCCCATTTTCCAGGCACCAAAGCTCTCTCCGACATCTGCATTGAGATCAACTGTTTTTGTCATTGCTGTAACTTAAGATCGACTGCTGCCAAAGTTTCTTCAAATGATCGCTGCTGCGCACGCGCAAGCCCGTCGGCTTCTTGATCGTCGACAAGTTTAAAGATTATTCGTGAGTTTGGCCCTGCCTGGGCCAGCACACTGGTCATGGCGCTGATGACCTCCAGGACCCGCGGATATCCGCCCGTGGATTGATGCTCCGCCAGCAAGACAAAGGGCATGCCCGCCGGGGGCAATTGCACCGTGCCCTCGCGGATAGGCTCGCTTTGCAGATTCGAGAACTGCGCAGTGTTGATCGCCTGACCCTCGAGTCCCAGGCCCTGCCGGTTACTGCGGGCACTGACCTGCCAGGCCTGGGTCATCAGCACCTGACGATCCGCATCGGCGAGTAGATGCAGGTGCCGGCCAGGCAGGCATGCAAGCTGGATTGCGGGCCAGCTCTCGGGTACCGATGGCCGAAGCGACCATCGGGTCGAGCGCAGCCGTGCGGCTTTTGATGCACCGCCGATCTCGATGACCTGGGGATCGCGGTCTAACGCTGCTGCGATAGCGCTTCGGGCCAAATCAGCGTCTGGGCCAATTGAAAGTTCTGTATTTGCAGTAAGCCTTGGCAGGCCGAGTTCTGCAGCCAGGTGTTGTGAGCGGCTTCCCAATAAACGCTCTACTTCAAGTCCGCCCGCAACTGCGAGCCAACAGCGAAAACCAGAAGCGCAGGCGCCAAATTGCAGCAGCGATTTAGCCGGAAGTAACACAGGCCGATGCGAGGATACGGGATGCTTGGTGCCATCGGCTGCAGTCCAAGTGGCAGCCATCACCGCACCGGTCCAGGCGATTGCGGCGGGCCGCTCAAAAAAAAGTGTCGGCCCCATGCCCGTGAACTCAAGCCCTGCCGCATCCATCGGGTTGCCGACCAGGCGGTTGGCCAAGGCCATCTGCATCGGATCCATGGCTCCGCCGCGCGATAAGGCAGCGTGCAAAAGCCCGGGCCTGCCTTGATCCTGAATCGAAGTCAGCAATCCAGGCCGTTTGATAACGAGCTTATCTAACGCTTTGCCCATAGCCGATCGAATTGCGCCGCGCTAATCGCTTCAAACTGCACCTGGTCCCCAAGCTGAATCAGGCAAGGCGGATTTAAGGTGGGATTAAAAAGTCGAATTGGGCAGCGGCCAATCAGATTCCATCCCCCCGGTGTCGCAGAGGGATAAATCGCCGACTGATTTCCTGTGATCGCCAGTGCGCCCACGGGAACTACCGGCCGGGGCTGCGGCAGGCGCGGCACGCAAAGCCGAGGGTCCACACCCGACATATACGCAAAGCCAGGCATAAATCCAATCAACTCAGCCAAGTAGCGGCCCTCTTGGTGCAGCCGAATCACCTCTGCAGTGGTTAAGCCCGTGAGCTGGGCGACACGATCAAGGTCAGGCGCCATCTCAGGTGCGTAACAGACAGGAATCACACGCTGGGCGCCTTCGCCCGCAGATACCCCGACTGCGTCACACGCAAGCGCGGCGAGTTCAGCGCAGGCCTGCTGTCGAACTTCATCGTTTCTTGAAGCAGCGTTCAGCACCACCGCCAATGTCGCCACGCCAGCAACCGGCTCCAAACAGTAGGCGGGCGGCTGCTGCATCAGCCGCGCCCAGAGCACGCGCGTTGCCTCATTCGGATTCGGCTGGTCCTGAAAATCAATCAGGATCTGATCATCACCGCAGGCCGCCACCTTGGGACCACTGTCTTTTTTACGGCCTGCAGATGATGAAGTAGAGGATTTCACATGCGCAAGTCTACTGAAGCCGGCAGTTTCCTGTTGCAATCAAGCCGGTGGACTAGAATCGCGGGGTGCTCAGCCGTACGGACCTTTTCCTGCTTTCTCTGTTGACCCTCCTCTGGGGGGTCAATTGGCCCGTTATGAAATATGCAGTGCTGACCTACCCGCCACTGACATTTCGCGGCATCTCCATGGTGCTGGGAATTGTGGCGATCGCCCTTTACATGATGCTGCGCAAGGACCGTTTCTACGTTCCGCCGCAAGAGCGGGGTCCGATACTGAAGCTGGTGCTCGGCAATATGCTGATCTGGCATTTGTTTGCGATTTATGCGCTGAAATTTCTGACCTCGGGCCGGGCAGCGATTATCGGCTACACCATGCCCATCTGGGCCATGCTGATTGGCGTGCTGTTTTACAAAAATCCCTTTACCTGGCGGGGCGCGGTGGGCGTACTGCTTGCCTTGATTGCGACCCTGCTCTTAGCAATCGAGGAATTCAGCTCTCTTATCGGCCAGCCCCTGGGCCTGGGGATGATGTTGATCGCGGCCATCGGCTGGGGACTGGGAACCGTGATGATGAATCGCACTCAGCTGACCATCTCAAATGCCTCGCTGACCTTCTGGATGATGGTGATCACAGCATTGGTAGTCGGCCTGGTCAGCGTAGTGCTGGAAATCGATCAATGGCGCGCCCCAACCCTCGGCGAGTGGGGCACGATTCTTTACAACGCTTTGCTGGTCTTTTGCGTCTGCCACATCATCTGGTTTCGGCTTGCACGAAAGCTGCCACCCATTGCCAGCAGCTTATCGATCATGCTGATTCCAGTGTTGGGCGTATTTAGCGGCGCATGGGCCCTTGATGAAGCGATCGGGCCCTACGATATCAGCGCACTGATTTTGATTTTGATCGCGATGGCAGTTGTGCTTTTGCC
>CAYTRY010000031.1:0-9419 GCA_964440375.1 uncultured Bordetella sp.
AGGACGGTCTACTGCGTGCCTGGGGAGAGCTATCTGCCGGTGCTGGACGCCCTTTATGAGGCCCGCAACCAGATTCGACTGGTGGTCTGCCGTCAGGAGGGCGGGGCGGCCAATATGGCCGAGGCATTCGGCAAGTTAACTGGCGAGCCAGGCATCTGTATGGTCACCCGCGGGCCGGGCGCCGCCAACGCTGCCATTGGTCTTCACACCGCCTATCAGGACTCCACCCCCATGCTCCTGCTGATCGGCCAAGTCGGCTCCGATTTTGTCGAGCGCGAGGCCTTTCAAGAAGTGGACTACCGGCGGATGTTTGGCCAGAGTGCGAAATGGGTGGCCCAGATTGACCGTGCGGATCGGGTCGAAGAAATGATGAGCCACGCCTTTCATCTGGCGACTTCGGGCAGACCTGGGCCTGTGGTGCTTGCGCTTCCTGAAGACATGCTGATTGCGCAAGCAGCCCCATTGACGCTTGCGCGCTATCAGCGCGTTGCCGCCTCGCCGTCAGCGGCACAGATCACCCAATTTCAAGAGCTCTTGTCCCATGGTAAGCGGCCCTTGGCAATGCTTGGCGGAAGTGGCTGGACCCAAAAGGCCTGCAGCGACATTCTTTCCTGGGCAGAGAAAAATACGATTGCGCTTTGCACCTCATTTCGATGCCAAGACTTAGTCCCCAATCAGCATCCGCTTTATGTTGGCCATGCGGGAATCGGCATTGCCTCTGGGCTTGCCGAGATGATCCGCCAGGCCGATCCATTGATTGCGATTGGCCCCCGCCTGGGGGAGATGACAACAGCAGGCTATAGCCTGATTCGTGCGCCAAGGCCTGATCAGCGATTGATCCATGTGCACGCGGGCGCTGATGAACTCGGTCGGGTCTATCAGGCCGATCTGATGATCAATAGCGGCATGCCGGAATTCGCAGAGACGTTAAGCCGCATGCCCGCAAGTCCGAGCAATTCGAGCGCACAGGCCTGGGCGGAGTTGGGACGATCGCAATTTGAGGCTGATACTCAGCCCGACCCTGCATCGACATCTTTGGATCTGGCGGCGGTGGTGACTATGCTTCAAGCTCAGCTTGGCGATCAGACCATCATTGCCAATGGTGCCGGCAATTACACGGGCTGGGTCCATCGCTTTTGGCGCTACGGGGGGTTAAGAACCCAGCTTGCACCGACCAGTGGCGCGATGGGCTACGGTGTGCCAGCTGCAATCGCCGCCAAGCTTGAATATCCCGATCGCCATGTGGTCTGCTTTGCAGGTGACGGCTGCTTTTTGATGACCGGCCAAGAGTTTGCAACCGCTGTCCAATACCACGCCAATGTGCTGATCTTTGTTGTGAATAACGGCATGTACGGCACGATTCGTATGCATCAAGAGCGTGAGTATCCCGAACGGGTCTGGGGGACCGACTTGGTCAATCCCGACTTTGCAGCGCTTGCCCGGGCCTATGGCGGCCATGGTGAAACAGTGCGACAAACCGCAGAGTTTTTGCCGGCATTAAACCGGGCGATGGCCAGTCAAAAGCCAGCAATTATTGAATTGGTAGTCGATCCCGAACAGATCACCAGCAGAACATCAATTCAGAAACTTCGCGCGAAAAATTAACCGCGGAAGTTCCAGACAGCAAGATCAGCCGCCAATTCCTTTTTCGCAAGCATTGTTTTTTCTGAGTCACTGGTAATGCTCGCCACCAAATTTGGCTGCGCGAGCCGAAGTCCACCGCGGGCAAGCCGAATTGCATTTGCCGACATCAGCGCACTGTAGCGTTGCGGTCCCGATAAATGTAAGGCAAGGTGCGCCTTCAGATGTAGCCCCGCCTCGGCAAGTAGCCGATCAAGCTCAGACTCAATCCCGCCGGGTGATTGAAGTGTTGTCTTGGGAACATCGCCCCAGTAGTACCCAAGTGTCGGTTCAAGAATGCTGGCAACCATCGCCCCGGTGAGTAACAGTTCAAGGGCCTCACTGTCGCCGCTCACGGCACGCTCACCCTGTTGTGCCGCAATGATGGCCCAGCGCAAGTGGGCGTAGCGCTGCCAAAAATCAAGCTCTTGGGCCACACGCTCTTTTAATCGCTGATGCATGGCCGCATCTTCGGTGGTTGATTCATAGCCTGCCAAGAGGTCCTCGACTTCGCCAAATCCAGCGACTATCCCGCGGCCGCCGAATCGCCAGCAGGGTGCTGTAAGCCAGCCAATATCTGCAAGCGGATCGCCCCACGCAGTGAATTCCCAATCCAGAACTGCGGTGAGTCGTGCGTTTTTGGGCGCGATCATCAGATTGCCCAGGCGAAAGTCGTTGTGACTAATACAGGCGGGCTCCGCTATGCTGCCGCGCGCTTTGAAAATCTGCTCGGACTCATGGATGCAGTGGTGAAAGGCCTCGGTCAGGTAGGCCTTAGGCGTTCTTACTCTCGCAAAGCTTTTTTTCAGTAAGTCAATGCTTGCAGAAAATCCACAGGCAGGCCTTTTTCCTAAAACATCCGTCAGTACCTTTTCTGCCTGAGCAGACGAGGCCTGGCCGTGTAGTTTGCCAAGTTCAGCCCCGAGGGATTGTGTGAGCCGACCAATCGCTTCTTCCGACTCTGCGGCCAATTCGCTCAGCAGGGCTCGGCCGTCGGTTTGACCTTCGCACCATTTGAAAATGCTTGCACTCGCGGTCTGCGTATCCAGTAAAGCAACGGGTTTTGCTACCGTCATCCCGATCGCATCGGCATGCGCGACCATGGCGTACTCTGCGGCGCGGCCTAAGCTTCCGGGTATCGGAAGGCTCTGGCCCCGACGCAGCACCCATTTCAGCGAAGCACCCTGATGGTCTGAGAGTTCCACCAGGAAGTTTTGATTAATCGCACCGCCTGAAAGCCTGCGGATATTCTGAATCGAGAGCTTTTGCCCAAGTTTTTTTGCAGCAGCCTCGATCAGCGGTGCGATTTCTACCGACCAGTCAGTCACCACCTGGGCCCCATGCGAAAAACTCTCGGCCCTGATCGCGATACGCCCGGCTAATCACCATCTGATGGACCTCGCTTGCCCCATCGACAAGCCGGGCCTGACGCGCATAGCGATAGATCCACTCCAAGACCGTATCCTTACTGTAGCCACGTGCGCCGCAGAGCTGAATTGCGGTGTCTGCAGCCAGATGCAAGGTATCGGCTACTTGAATTTTTGCCATTGAGATCTCGGGGCGAGCCTTCTTGCCTTGCTCGAGTCGCCATGCCGCCCGCATGGTCAGCAGCCTGCCGGTGTCAATGGCCATCGCCACTCGGCCGAGCTGCATCTGGACACTCTCGCGGTCCGCAAGCTTGATTCCAAATCCTTCCCGCTCACTGACATAGCTGCCAGCAATTTCCATGCAGCGCTGCGCCAAGCCCAGCCAGCGCATGCAATGCGTGAGCCGCGCGAGCCCGAGCCGAATTTGCGTGAGTTTTAAGCCCTGGCCGACTTCCATGAGCCGGTGCTCATCTGGAATCTCGAGGCCGTCGAACTTTAATTCACAGTGGCCACCGTGCTCCTCTGGCCCCATGATCGGAATTCTTCGGACAATCTCCCAGCCCGGATCGTCGCGGTGAAATGCAAACGCAGTAAGCCCATCTCGTGAGCCCTCACCGGTTTTTGCAATCAAAATGAAGTGGCTTGCGACTCCCGCGCCAGTGATAAACCATTTCTGACCATGCACTACCCAGCGATCCCCTTTTTTCTCTGCCCGGGTACGAATCATTCCTGGGTCTGATCCGCCGCCGGGATGGGGCTCGGTCATGACAAAGGCAGAGCGCACGCGGCCATCCGCAATCGGATCAAGCCATTTGTCTTGCTGGGCTGGGGTCGCGACTTTGGATAGCACTGTCATGTTGCCGTCATCGGGGGCAGCACAGTTAAAACACACCGGCCCAAAAATGGAGCGGTTCATACGCTCATAAAGCAAAGCCTGGCCGACTGGGGTTAAGCCCAGCCCACCACGTGCTTTGGGCATCTGCGGAGAAAAAAGGCCCAGGCCTTTTACTTCCTGGCGCAGGGTCTGTAATAAATCTTCACGCACATTTTCATGGCCATCAAAGCTTGATGGATCACGCTCCAGAGGGAGCAATCGATCCTGCACAAAGCGATCCACCTTGTGCATTAAGGCCTGATATTCGCTGGAGATATTGAAATCCATAAGCTTCTCTTTTTGCTTGCTGGCGTTGGCGCTAAAGCCCCGCGCTCATGCCACCGTCGACCAAGAGCACAGCGCCTGTCATATAGGTGTTACTGGGATCCAGCAGGCAGAGTAGGGGTGCATTGAGCTCGCTCAGATCTGCTGAGCGGCCAAGCGGAATCTTTCTTAATAAAGCCTCGCCTGCTGGGCCATCCATCACATCTGCATTTAAGGCAGTCCGAACATAGCCGGGTGCCAAAGCATTAACCCGAATCTTATCCTTGACTAACTCAATTGCCGATGAGCGGGTCATCTGAATCACTGCCGCCTTGCTTGCGGAATAAATTGCGGCTCTTTTCAGTGGTCGGATGCCCAGGACCGAAGCAATATTGACAATCACACCGCCACCGGTTGCTTTCAGATGGGGCACGATCTCACGGGTCATGGTAGTGATGCCGGAGATGTTGGTGAGCAACACCCGCTGCTCTTCTTCTGGGCTGGTCTCATGCAGGGGGGCGGTTATGGCAATGCCGGCGTTATTCACCAAGCCATAAATGGTCTCTTTGGATCCCGGCTTACCCAAGGCCTGATCAAGGGCCTGATGTACCGATTTGGAGTCTGTGATGTCTGCCTGAATTGCGACATCCACGCTTGTTGCTGGCAGCGGGCGCCTTGCGAGCCCAATGACACGGGCGCCTTGGGACTTCAGCATGCTGCAGAAATGCTCCCCCAGGCCACTGGAGGCGCCAGTGACCAAGATGGTTTTTCCAGCCAGGGGCGGATGCGAGGATTGGGCCATAAACGAGCTCAGTTCTTAAAAGTGTTGCGCAACTCAAACTTCTGAATTTTACCGGTTGCGGTTTTGGGAAGCTCTTGAAAGACCACGGTTCTGGGCACTTTAAATCCGGCAAGTAGCCCGCGGCAGTGGGTGATGATGTCTTCTTCTGTTGCAGATGCTTCGGGTTTGAGCTCAATAAACGCGCATGGGGTCTCACCCCATTTGGGATCGGGCTTGGCCACCACGGCAGCGGCAAGAACAGCGGGATGCCGATAGAGGGCATCTTCGACTTCAATTGAAGAGATGTTCTCGCCGCCCGAGATAATGATGTCTTTGCTGCGGTCTTTGATTTTCATATAGCCATCGGGATAGACCACTGCAAGGTCGCCCGAATGAAACCAGCCACCCTTTAACGCGGCCGCTGTGGCTTCAGGATTTTTAAGATAGCCACGCATGACCACATTGCCCCGAACCATAATCTCGCCGATCGTCTCGCCATCAGCGGGCACGGGCTGCATGGTCTCGGGATCCAGCACCGCAACCGCCTGTTCCAGCTGCTTGCAGATCCCCTGCCGTGAGTTGAGTTCTGCTCTGGCCTCTAGTGAAAGGCTCGCCCACTCGTCTTGCTGCACACTGATCAGCACCGGGCCATAGACTTCCGTCAGGCCATAGGCATGCAGAATCTCAAAGCCCATTTTCTCCATGCCTTCAATCATTGCCGCCGGGGGTGCTGCACCGCCTACCATGGTCTGTACCCGATGCTGAATGCCTGATTTCATTGCCTGCGGCGCATTAATCAGCATATTTTGAACAATCGGTGCCCCGCAGTAATGGGTGACCTTGTGACTGCGTATCGCGTCAAAAATCGGCTGGGCCTCGACGCGACGCAGACAGACATTTACTCCCGCCATCGCTGCAACAGTCCATGGAAAGCACCAGCCATTGCAGTGAAACATGGGCAAGACCCAGAGATAGGTGGGATGCCGCTGCATGCCCCACTCTAAGGCGTTGGAAATGCCGTTCGTGTAGGCGCCACGATGAGAGTAAACAACGCCTTTCGGATTGCCTGTCGTGCCCGAGGTGTAATTAAGGCAGATGGGATCCCATTCATCTTCAGGCCATTGGATCGAAAAATCTAAATCAGCGGACTCTAAAAACCTTTCGTATTCAAGTTCATTGAAGCGCTGCCTTGGCCCGGTATATAAGGGATCATCCACATCAATCATGATCGGCAGCCGGAAGTTTTTTTCTTTCAAAAGGGCGAGTGCTGCGGCAATCACCGATGCAAATTCCTGATCGACGATCAGTACCTTGGCTTCGCTGTGTTCCAGCATAAAGGCAAGCGCCCGTGCATCCTGCCGGGTGTTAAGTGCACAGAGCACGGCGCCCGCCATCGCGATACCAAAGTGGGCCTCCACCATTGGCGGCGTGTTGGGCAGCATCACGGCCACCGTTTCGGATTTCTGAATTCCCAGCTTTTGCAACGCACTGGCAAGCATTTTGCAGCGCTGATAGGTCTCGCTCCAGGAGCGTTTTAACTCTCCATGAATCACAGCAAGCTTAGTGGGATAGGCAATAGCTGCCCGTTCGATAAACTGAATAGGGCTTTGGACCGCGAAATTCGCGGGGCCTTTTTCTAGGCCCGATGCATAAAGCCCGACGCTCATGGCGGCGAGGCGCTTGCGGCCTTGATCTGCCGCTCGGAAGGCAGCCACGAGACAGTAAAGGCGGTGCAGCAGGCAATCACCGCCATAGCGATAAAGAGTGTTTCAAAGCTTGAAGCCTTCACAATTGGCCCCAGCAGGTACACCGCAATGCCGCTTACTCCAAATGAGATTGCAATTCGAATGCCGGCCACTCGGCTGCGCATACGGTCGTCCACGTATCGCACGACCACTGCATCAAGAAATGGAATCGCACCAAAGACTGCCGCCATAAATCCTAACGCGCAGATAAATAACATCCAGCCGGTGGACTGGGCCGCAAGACCAAAAAGTAAAATTTGGCTAAGGACAACACCCAAATAAAGCGGCTTCATTGAAATGCGATCGATAAGCCGGCCCACAATGACCTGGCTAAACGCAGCAACTGCGTAGACACAGGCAAGCAGCATTCCCAGGGTTGCCGGATCGCTCACGATGCCGACAAAGCGCTCACGGAATAGTTCGGTATTTCCATTGGTGGTGAAATTAAATAGCAGCGCGCCCGAGGTCGAAGCGATGGTGGTGACCGTAAGCGCGCGAATGGTGATGGATCGTGGCATCGGATGGCCCGAGGACTTCTTTTTTCCTGGGGCATGAAGCTCTTCGGGTGCGACTCGGGCAAACATCACACCCATAATCGCGGAGAGCACCGCAGGCAGTACAAATGCGGCACGCCAGCCGAAATACTTCACCATAAATCCAGTCAGGATCGCCGCAATCGCCAGGCCCATATTGCCAGCGAGATTGTTGATTCCAATGGTAAGACCCGGGGTCTTACTGGCGCTAAGCAGCATCGGGATGCCGACCGGGTGATAGATCGACGCAAACGCACCCATGATGGTAAGCGCTATTGCAATCTGAATCGGATTTTGCGCAACTGCCACCGCTAGACATGAGGCCGCTGTCCCTGCAAAAAACACCAGCATCATTTTTCGTCTGCCCCAGAGATCGCCGAGGCGGCCTGCCGGAATCGAACCTAGGCCAAACATGATGAAAGCCCCTGCTGTGTAGGGCATCAGGTCTTCCCAGCGATCGATGCCGAATTCAATCGCAATGGTGGCGACCGCAGAGGCAAAGACCAGCAGCACCAGATGATCGAGTGCATGGGCGGCATTGAGCAGCAACGAGGTGGGTCGATTCATAGACTCAAATTGTAGGCCAGCTTGCCCAAAGTGGGTTTAGTCCGGATACTTGATGTTTGCCTTTTTTGATTGCCCCGAGATGCCCTCAGTTACTGAAAAAATAAATGCCAGCCCCATGACGGTCGCGCTTTGGATGATGCTGATCTGCGGCTGCTTAATCGGGCTAATCTCCTTTGGAATTCGGTCCTCTTTTGGCCTCTTTGTTGATCCGATCTCCGGCAGCGGCGGGTTTCAGTTTGGGCGCGAGGCCTATGCGTTTGCGATGGCAATTCAGAATCTTTTCTGGGGCATCGGCCAGCCAATTGCGGGTGCCTTGGCGGACCGCTTCGGCCCCTGGAAAGTCCTGGCGGGTGGCGGTGTGATCTTTGCTGCCGGTTTGGCCTTGATGACAGTCTCGAGTGATCCGCTGACGTTTACGCTCACCGGCGGAATACTGATTGGCCTGGGCATGAGCGGGGCGGGGCACAACACGGTGCTTGCTGCATTTGCGCAGCTCATGCCAGTGGAGCGTAGGCCCTGGGCTCTGGGCTTAGCAACCGCGATGGCAAGCCTTGGCCAGTTTATGGTCGTGCCGCTTGGCCAGGCATTTATCGAAGCCTATGGCTGGGGCATGACACTTCTGATTATGGCCTTTGCAATGGCAAGTACGCCCGCGCTTGCCTTATCGCTTCGTCCCCGCGGATCGGTGCAGAGTATGGCCGCGCCCCTTACCGCAACCGCGAACTCATTTCGTGAGTCATTGCGGCAGGCCTTTGGCCATCGGAGTTACTGGCTTTTAATTGGCGGATTTTTTGTTTGCGGCTTTCAGCTCGCATTTATCACCGTGCACTTCCCACCCTATCTTGCAGATATGGGCATATCTGCCAAGACGGCAAGCTGGGGCCTGGCAATGATTGGATTATTTAATGTGATTGGCAGCTATATGAGTGGGCCGCTGGGCGTGCGGCTCTCGCGTAAAGTGCTGCTGTCTTGGATCTATCTTTTGCGGGCCATTGTGATTGCACTCTTTTTATTAGCGCCGCTATCGACCACTTCGGTACTGGTATTTGGTGCTGCAATGGGCATCTTATGGCTTTCAACGGTGCCTCCGACTGCTCAGCTTGTAGGTGTGATGTTTGGCAACCGCTATCTTTCAATGTTGTTTGGCTTTGTATTTCTTTCACACCAAGTGGGTGCGTTTATTGGTGTCTGGCTGGGCGGCCTGATCTTTGCATCAAGCGGAAGCTATCTGCCGATCTGGTGGGGCGGCGTGGTGTTGGCCTTGATTGCTGCGCTACTGCACATGCCAATTCGTGAGCAGCTCTGGGCAGCAAAGCCGCAGGCTGCATAGTTTTTCATTGCAATGGGCAGCGCCGAGCAGTCTTTCGCGGACAAATCCAGTCGCCGAGGGGGCGGCCATCTCGGGGCGCTGTTGCTCTTAGTGGCCAGTGCCATGGTGGTAATCGGCGTATGGATTGCGGTGCAGGCCTCGCGCACGGATCCACTACCCACGCTGCTTTGGTCAGGAAAGCTCTCAGATGCAGAAGTGATGACCGCAAGCCCTCTGGTGCTCGACCGCCTGGGGGGCGGCTGGTGGTGGATCTACGCCACCCCGAAGGACCGCCAGGCCTTGCGGGAGAAGGGCGTGCGGCTTGCACTGGCCATGCCCACCCCTCTAGCTCAAATGGC
>CAYTRY010000031.1:9519-15501 GCA_964440375.1 uncultured Bordetella sp.
ACTCGCGGATCTTTCAGCACCAAGGTTTTTGCTGCCGAGAGGTCTTTATTGTCTTTCACCGCCTGCAGGCAGGTTTCCCAGATGCCGGCCATAAGTTCTTTATAGTCATTCAAGAGCCCACGACTGGGGTTGCCATGGCCCGGGATCCAGGTCTGGGCACCGGTATTTTTCTGCAGTGCCTCGTAGTACTTAAACGTGCCGGGGTAGGAGCCATCATCGATATTGGCGATGCGATTTTCCATCGCAATATCTCCGACATGGGTGATGCGGTCTTCCATCACCTCCACCGATAAATCGCAGGGCGTATGCGCTGTGCCATAGAAATGCATCTTTAGTCGGGTGTCACCAAAGTCCATCACCTGACCATTTTTCACGATCGTATTCGGTGGAATGATTTTGGTTCCCATCGTTGCCTGATTGGTCCACCGCTCCATGAGTCCTCGCCAGAGGCTACCCTCCATGCCTTTGATGCGCTGCATGTTTTCTTCGAGTGCATAAATGGGCAGATTCGGGTTGGCCTCTGAAAACGCATGGTTACCGAGCCAATGGTCGCCGTGATAATGGGAATTAAACACACCGATAACGGGCTTATCGGTCACCGTCTTGATCATTCGGATGGCCATCTCGCCAATCTGCACTGAGGCGCCGGAGTCCAGAATCAACACACCTTTTCGTGTCACCACAAAAGTAATGTTGGCCATCATGCCGCGGTTCTCTGGGGTGGGAAAACTGTCGGGCGAATAAATCAGCCAGACCCGTTTTGAAATTTGTTTTGGCGCAATGTCTTTTACTGGGGGGCCTCGAAGGAAATCATCGACGGCCTGGGCAAAGAGTCGGACCTCGGGAATCAGGCTTAAGGAGGCAGCACCCAACCCCAGGCTGAGGCCTGTCTTGGTTGAACCCAGCAGAAAGCCGCGACGGTCCATTTCTTCTCCATATGCTTTCATGCGTATAGGAGCGAATGCTACACTTTCTGCATCTTGAGCGGCTTGATCAACATCAGTTTTCGCTTTCGGCCCAAGCTTTTCGAGCACCTGCCGGGCTACCGCCGCGACGACTTTCTGCACGACCTCTCCGCAGGGCTCACAGTCGGCATTGTTGCGCTGCCGCTAGCGATGGCCTTCGCAATTGCCTCTGGCCTGCCGCCGCAGTCGGGGATCGTCACCGCAATCGTTGGCGGCTTTTTAATCTCTGCGCTGGGCGGATCCTCGGTACAGATTGGCGGACCCGCGGGCGCTTTTATTGTGGTGGTCTACGGCATCGTGGGCCGCTATGGCGTGGCCAATCTCATGATTGCCACGATCTGCGCAGGTTTTTTATTAATCGGTCTTGGCCTGATGCGATGTGGCGGCTGGATTCGACGACTTCCGGAATCCATCGTGGTGGGCTTTACCAATGGGATTGCGGTGATTATTGGCTTATCGCAGATCAAGGATTTCTTTGGCCTGCCGATTCAGAGCGTGCCAGCTGAGTTTTTTGAAAAGGTCCAGGCCATTGCGCAGAAGCTGCCCGAGTGGAATCCAGCTGCGTTTGCTTTATCGGTAAGTGCGCTTTGTATTGTTGTGCTCTGGCCGAAGAGTTACGCCGCGCAGCAGGGCCGATGGGGAAGATGGCTCTCGCGCCTTCCCGGAACGCTGGCTGCATTAATTTTGGGAACCCTTGCGGCCATGATCTTTGATCTTGAGGTCGCGACCATTGGCAGTGTGTTTGGCGGAATTCCGCAGGGCCTGCCTGCTTTCAGCATCCCGGAGATTGATCTAGAAATCGTGCAGTATCTGCTGCCCGCGATTCTGACGATTGCATTTCTTGGGGCGGTGGAGTCTTTGCTCTGCGCAAGGGTCGCCGATTCCATGACTCAAGATCGCCACGACCCGAATCAGGAGCTGATGGCCCAGGGCCTTGCGAATGTCGCCTCGCCTTTGTTCGGCGGATTTTGTGCAACTGGCACAGTAGCGCGGACAGTCACCAATATCCGTGCAGGCGGCCGCAGCCCCGTGGCGGGCATGATTCATTCAGCGGTTTTACTAGCGATATTACTGGGCGCTGCGCCTTTGGCTGCAGACATACCCCTTGCGACCTTGGCCGGGATTTTGATGTTTGTCGCCTGGAATATGGGCGAGTGGAGAAGTTTTGTACATCTTGGCAGGCTTAGTCTTCAAGATCGCATCTTGCTGATGCTTACCTTTGTGCTCACGGTCATCACCGATGTCACCATCGCAGTGAGCGCTGCGGTAGCACTCGCGCTCCTTTTTGCAGCCTCAGCCCGTATTACGAAGGGCGGCAGCGATTCCGTTAATCGATAAGTGAATTCCGACTTGGGTGCGGGGATCATGCTGGCCCTTGCGCCAGCGACGAATTAATTCGATTTGTAAGTGGTTTAAGGGATCGAGATAGGGAATGCGCTGGGTAATCAGGGCTGCCAGTGCTGGACTGGAATGGAGCCGCTGCTTTTGCCCGGTAATGACTTCGAGTGCTCGAAGGGTTTTTCCCCACTCAGATTCGATTCTTGACATCACCGCCTTTGCAAGTTTTTTATTTTGTACAAGTTCGGCATAGCGGTGCGCCAAGGCGAGATTGGCCTTCGCCATGACCATATCCATATTGGAGAGCAACGTGGATAAAAATGGCCACTCCTGATGCATTCTTTTGACTAGCGCATTATTTTTTGGATTTGCTTTAAGCAGATACTCCACGGCAGAGCCAAATCCATACCAGCCTGGCAGATTCACCCGGCTTTGACCCCAAGAAAACCCCCAAGGAATCGCCCGCAAGTCGCCGATGCTGCGCGAGGCCTTTCTTGAGGCGGGTCTTGATCCGATATTGAGTTCCGCAATTTCACTAATCGGCGTTGCCTCGAAAAAGTAGTCCTCAAAGCCTGCGGTTTCATAGACGAGATCACGATAGGCTTGCATGCTTTGCTCAGAGAGCACCTCTGCAGCCGCTAGAAATTCCTGGGGCACTTTCTGTTTTTCAGAAAGTAAGGTGGCCTCCAGTACCGCAGAGACTAAAGTCTCAAGATTTTTCGCACCGATTTCTGGATTGCCGTATTTGTTGGCAATGATCTCGCCCTGCTCGGTAAGCCGAAGCTGTCCGTTTACAGTCCCTGCGGGCTGGGCCAGGATCGCCTGATAGCTTGGGCCTCCACCACGGCCTACCGTGCCGCCGCGTCCATGGAAAAGCCGCAGCGTGATACCCGGCATTTCATTGAATAACTCTGCCAGCGCGGTCGAGGCCTTATAGAGCTCCCAGTTGCTGGTGAAAAATCCACCATCTTTATTGCTATCAGAGTAGCCCAGCATGATGTCTTGCTCACCCCCGGATCGCCGAACTAAATCACCGATGCCGGGCAGATCATAAAAAGCCTGCATGATGGGGGCTGCAAAGCGCAGGTCTTCGATTGTTTCAAAAAGTGGCACCACAACCAATCCTGCAAAGCCATCCCGATTCAAGGTGCCTGACATCAGCCCGGTCTCTTTTTGAATCAGTAAGACCTCCAAGAGATCACTCACGCTTTCGGTATGGCTGATGATGGCATGCCGGATGGTTTCACTACCAAAGCGCTGATTGATATCAAACGCTGCCTCGAAAATTGCAAGCTCCCCTTCAGCCTGGGCGGAGTAACTGACATGGCGAGAGCGCAGGCTTCGCGCATCGCCTAAGAGAATCAGTAAAAGTTCAATCTTGCTGTTTTCTTCGAGATGCTCATAGCCACTTTCAATGCCTGCGCCACGCAGAAGCTCTGCGACAACATGCTCATGCATGGAGGAGTTTTGCCGTAAATCCGTGGTGGCCATGTGAAACCCGAAGACCTCTACCGCCCGAATCAGAGGCAGTAGCCGAGCTCGGGTCAGCGGCTGACCATGATGTTTCACCAACGATTCATAAATGCATGCCAGGTCATTTAAGAACTCTTCACTGCGGCCATAGGGCTCAGACGGCTCGACCGCATGGCGCAAGGCCTCTGTACCCGTAAGGGCGGTAAGGGTAGCGGCAAGGCGGGAATAAATTCCAATTAAAGCCCGGCGATAGGGCTCATCTTGGCGATGGGAGTTGGTATCGCCTGAGTGATTCGCAAGCTGCTCCAGGGCCTCTGAGCAGCCCGCAAGCGATTCGCAAATCGAGAGCTCGCCGCCCAGCTCATGGACTTGGGTCAGATAGTGGCGCAGCAGCACCTCGCTGTGCCGAGAAACCGCCTGAATCAGGGTGTCGGCATTGACATTCGGATTTCCATCCCGATCCCCGCCGATCCAGTTTCCCATCCGAAAAATAGGCGGAATCCATTCCAGTTTGGCTTCTCGTTCAATTCGCCGATAAAGCCGGGGAATCTCATTTAAAAAGGTGCTCTGATAAAAAGAAACGGCATTTTCGATTTCATCATCAACTGAAAGTTTTGATAGCCGAATCAATCGGGTCTGCCAAAGCTGGGCGACCCGGGCCCGAATCAGGCCCTCGATATCGGATTTGTTTTCTGGTTGCTGCGCCTGGCCATAGCGATATAAAAGCTCTGCAATTGCCCGCTTCGCATCCAAAATGCTGCGCCGCTGTACCTCGGTCGGATGTGCAGTCAAAACTGGCGAGATCCAGGCATTGCGCAGTGTCGCCTGAAGCTTTTTTGAGGAAACCTTCGCCGCTTTGAGCCGGCCAAAGGTATAAGCGAGCCGGCCCTCGGTAGTGAGCGGATCTTCTGCTGACTGGGCTTTCAGGCTGAATTGGTCCTCAGCGAGATTAGCGAGATGTGAAAAATAAGTAAACGCCCGAATCACACTGACTGCCTTATCGGGGCTGAGTGTTTTCAGGGTCTTATCCAGTGCCCGGCCCGCGGCGGCATCGCCATTGCGATGAAACTGAACACTGAGCTTGCGGATATTTTCAATTAAATCAAAGGTGGCTTTTCCTTCGTGCTCACGGATTGTGTCACCCAGGATGACACCCAGGAATCGAATGTCATCGCGCAGGCTCTGTTCAGTTGGGGTGGGCATCTTGGCGGTCTTCTATTTGGCGTGGGGGCTTACAGCAAGCTTCGGATCCAGAAGCTCGCGATCATCAAAGACAAAGCAGTTGCCGTGGTAATGGCGAGCATCGGTTTTTTCAAAATAATTCAAGATGCCGCCTTCAAGCTGAAAGGTGTGCGTGAGTCCGATGCTGCGCATATAAATTGCGGCCTTCTCGCACCGAATACCACCCGTGCAAAAGCTAACTAAAGTTTTTCCAGTTAAATTGTTTGCATGGGTATTGAAGGCCTGAGGGAAGTCAGAGAATTTTTTAATACCAAAGTCAATCGCGCCTTTAAATGATCCATGGCTTACCTCAAACGCATTTCGAGTATCCAGGAGCACAACCTCTCGGCCCTGATCATCATGGCCCGTATCCAGCCATCGGTTGAGCTGCTCTGGACTGATCGATGGCGCTCGGCCGGCCTGCGGCTGAATTGCAGGGTGATTCATCCGAATAATTTCCGGCTTGATTTTCACGCGCATTTTTTTAAAGGGCTGATGATTCGACCAACTTTCTTTAGCCCAGAGATCTGAAAACCGGCCATCACTTTTCAGCCAGCCTAAAAAATCGTAAATCGATTCTTTGGCTGCGGCCAGAAAGAGATTGATACCCTCTTCGGCAATCAGAATCGTGCCTTTTAGCGCGCGCGTCTGTGTCTGTGTGGTCAGCGCGCCCTTTAGGCCCTCCAGATCCGTTAGAGGTACAAACTTGTATGCCGAAATATTCAGTATGGAGTTCACAGCTGATTGACATTGACGACTAAGCGGCCACGGACCTGACCAGCAAGAATCTCAGGCGCAATGGTAAGCGCCCGTGTGAGCGAGATTTCCTGGGTCATTGCATCCAGCTTGTCCATCGGTAAATCTTTCGCAAGCCGCTGCCAGACCATTTCACGCTTAGGCCGTGGTGTTGTGACGCTATTAATTCCATAAAGGGTAACGCCACGCAAAATAAATGGCGCCACTGTGGCAGGAAAATCCATGCCCT
>CAYTRY010000032.1:0-14937 GCA_964440375.1 uncultured Bordetella sp.
AGGGCAGTTGCACCCACAATAATTGCAAGACCAACCAGTGCTGCAATCAGTCCGTACTCTATCGCGGTTACGCCACTCTCATCCTTCCAAAACTTTTTCGATGCTTGCGCTAGCTTCTTCATATAAAACTCCTGATGGTTATTAAAAAACCCACAAGAAAGCTTTGTGAGTCGCTGAAACACGATGACGTGTCCAGCGAGGATTGTGATTTAGCGCAACGACGAAAGTGCTCTTAAGCTGTGCGAACGCATTTATTTACAGTTGTCATTCCGACATCATCTTGCGATGTCGAATCATCAGCCAGTGTTGAATCAGTTCGTGGAGTGCCGCGAGCGTGTGAATATCCGAATACAAAGCCGGATTAGCGGCAGAGCAAAGAAAAGCAGGGAAATCAGCGTATTGGCGCTTTGCGTGGTTTTTTTCCATCGGGTTTTTTGTTGCGCGAATAACGCCAGGCCAGCAACCAGGTGAATTGCAAAACTTAGCAAGGCAGAGATGGCAAGCGGCCCTGGGCCAAGGGCTGCATCCCCGCCCAAGGCCGTGCAAGCCGCCCAGAATATTGCGGTAAAGATCAGGCTGGCCAGCCCGCAGCCGAGCGTGACCAGATAAAAGGCCAACAAGGAGGGCAATCGACTAGCGTCGCGCCATGAGCATTCCAAGTAAAACGCCAATCCCGGTAGAGACGGCGACGGCTGTCCAGGGCTTCTGGTGAACATATTGATCAGTGGATGCTGCGAAACGCTTTCCACGCATCACGGCGGATTGCTGAAAAGTTGTTAAGTTCGCAATTGCCTGCTGTAGCAGGGATGCGCCCTGCGCCTGCAGTTCTGCTGCCCGATCCCCGCCTGCGTTTGAGGCATCTTGAAACAGCCGTTGCGCATCGGTCATCAGCGTCTGAATATCTTTTTTCAATAATTCCATATTGTTAGTTGTCATTTTGTTTTGCCCTTTTAGGAAGAATTTTGATTCGTCAATTTATCGGATCAACTTCTTTGGGCTGCACTATTTAAGTGGAAGTCATTACGACAATTCGACCCCGAGGATTAACCGATGATGAGGCAGAAAATCGGCGGATCTTATTTGGTCCAAATCAGCTTCAATTTTCGAAAAAGTCGACACTTTTTAAGACTGCACTTGGCGTCTTTAAAGAGCCGGTGTTTCAGTTGCTCTGTGCTGCGGGCCTGGTTTACTTTCTGCTGGGCGATATTCTTGATGCGGCAGTCTTATCAATTTTTGTTCTATTGAGTGCAAGCATCTCGATTCTTCAGCAGCGGCGTGCTGACCGCGTTCTAGATCGTCTGAGGGCGCTCGCTGCTCCGCGGGCCCTTGTGGTGCGTGCAGCAGTTGAGCGCCGTATTGCCGCCGCTCAGGTGGTACCGGGCGATCTTGTTGTACTGGCCGAGGGGGATCGGATTCCGGCCGATATCCGGCTGCTCTCGTGCCGAGAACTCTATGTTGATGAGTCTTTACTGACAGGCGAGTCGATGCCAGTGGAAAAAACACCACAGCGGACAAGTGAGACTGGGTTGGTGCGGCTCGGATGCCTCGTGGTGCGTGGCCAGGGATTGGGCCGGGTGATCGCAACCGGGCTTCATACTGAGTTCGGAAAAATCGGTCAGGCGGCGGTGAGACTGACGGAGCCGCCGGGCCGGCTTGAGCGCGATATCGGCCGATTCGTCAGAATTTTTACGGCCTGTGCGGCGGTCGTAAGCCTGATGGTGTTTGCGGCCAACTACCGCATCGCAGGCGATGGTGTGGCGGCAATGCTGGCGGGCATTACCGCAGCCATGGGCTTGATTCCAGAGGAATTTGCCGTGGTATTGGTGACCTTCATGGCGATGGGCGCCTGGCGGATCTCTCAGCATCATGTGCTCACGCGTCGAAGGACCGCAATCGAGCGGCTTGGATCGGCGACGGTGTTGTGTACCGACAAGACCGGCACACTGACCCAGAATCAGATGCAGGTTACCCTGCTGTCAACTGATTGCCGGAGAGTCGAACGCATTCACGGAGGGCCATCGCAGCAGACTGGGCAACTTCTGGCAGACGCCGCCGGTGCTTGCGCTGAGCATTCTGCCGACCCAACAGATCGCGCGATTTTGGATTGCTATCACAGCACACGGAAGAGCGTCCAAAAAATTCAAGCGGATTTGGGTCTAAGAACCTATGGCCTAACGGCGGAATTCCCCGCCATGACCCATGTGAGCCTGCAGTCGTCGGGCCGACTGCGCGTGGTAATGAAAGGGGCGCCCGAGGCTGTGTTGTCATGCTGTCGGCTCTCAGCGGCACAGTGCTCCGAGGTTTATGCAACGATCGCCGAAATGGCCAGCCAGGGCAGCCGAGTCCTTGGGGTGGCAGCTGCTGAATTCGATGACCGCACGCTTCTGCCCGCCCGTCAGCAGGAATTTCGTCTCAGTTTTTCTGGTTTGATCGGCCTGGCCGATCCTCTCCGTCCGCTTGTTCCCGAGGCGATTTGCCGCTGCAAAACCGCTGGGATACGTGTTGTCATGATTACTGGTGATCACCCGGTTACGGCACGTGCCATCAGTGAGGAAGCGGGCCTGGTTGATCGATGTCCGACGGAGCCCCAAACCCAGATCATTACGGGCGATGTATTGGAGCAGATGTCGGAGTCCGAGCTCGCACAGCGGATCGACAACTGCTGCATTTACGCAAGAATTAAGCCGAATCAAAAGCTGCGAATTGTGCAGGCCTACCAGCGGGCCGGCCACGTTGTTGCCATGACGGGCGATGGCGTCAATGACAGTCCTGCGCTCAAGGCAGCCGATATTGGGATTGCGATGGGATGCCGGGGGACTGATGTTGCCCGTGAGGCTGCAGCCCTGGTATTGCTTGATGATGACTTCAGCTCAATCGTGCATGCGATTGAGCGGGGCCGACAGATTTATCAAAATCTGCGCAAGGCGATTGGATTTATTGTGACGATTCACATTCCGATCGCTGGGCTGGCAGCCCTTCCAGGATTTATTGGGTTAGCACCGATACTGCTTCCAGTACATATTGCCTTCATGGAGATGATTATTGATCCAGCGGGATCGTTTGTTTATGAATCGCAGCGTAGTGCGGATGACCTGATGCGCCAGCCACCGCGGGATCCCCGGGCAGCAATTCTTTCGGTTGAATTGTTGATCAGGAGTGTTATTCAGGGCCTGGCAGTTCTATTGGTGCTGGCCCTGGCAGCCGCTTGGGCGCTGAGTCTGCCGATTGATCAAACGGAGGTGCGCAGCCTCGTGTTTGTGGGTCTTGTCGCTTCGGGTCTGGCAATTGTGACGGCGAATCTGCTTGGCGATCGGCCCGCCTGGGATTTGGTAAAAACCCCGAATCTTGCGCTTTTGGTCATCACTGCCGTGGCGGTTGGATTGCTGCACCTCATCATTTGGATTCCGGGCCTGCGGGCCGCCTTTCATTTCGCGGCGGTGGCGCCATCGTGGTTTCTGGCTGCTTTGGCTGTGGGATGGTTTAATTATGTAATGCTTCGATCAATTCAAAAGTTTTTAAGTCAGAGAGCGCTTTGAAGCCATGATGCCGCAGGTTGATTATGTTTACGTCAGAGACAGGCTTTTACGTCGCGAGGAAATTGCCCTGTTGGATATTCGGGAGGAGGCGCCACATGCCGAGTCGCATCCCTTATTCGCAGCTCAGTTCTCGCTGACACGGCTAGAGGCCGACGCCTTTAGCAAAATGCCTAACCGGCAGACTGCGATTGTGACACTCGATGACGGCGAGGGCCTCGCCGAGACCGCAGCACAACGACTCTCCGAGATGGGTTACACCAACGTCCGCACTTTTGCCGGTGGAGTTCAGGCCTGGTCAGCTGCCGGCGGAGAGCTTTTCCGAGACGTAAACGTTCCCAGCAAAAGTTTTGGTGAATTTGTTGAGGCCCATCGCCATACGCCGTCGCTATCGGCAGAGGAAGTGCAGGCACTCTTGGAAGCGGATAATGACGTTGTAGTGGTGGATGTTCGACGCTTTGATGAGTATCAGACCATGAGTATTCCGCGGGGCATCAGTGTTCCCGGCGCCGAATTGGTATTGCGTGTTCCTGAACTTGTGCCGAATCCAGCCACACGGGTGATCGTGAACTGTGCGGGACGCACACGCAGCATCATTGGCACACAATCCTTAATTAATGCTGGGTTACCAAACCCGATTTGTGCACTTCGCAATGGAACAATCGGCTGGACCCTTGCAGGCCAGACCCTGGATCGGGGTGCCTCTCGGCAATATCCACAACCGTCGGCTGAGACGCTTCGCATTGCGAATGAGCGCTCGCGTCAAGTTGCAGATCGAGCCGGTGTAAGGCGATGCAGCCTGTCAGAGGCGCTCGCGTGGCGATCCGATCCAAATCGCACGACTTATTTTTTTGATCCCCGTACAGCGCAAGAGTATGAGCAGGGCCATTATCCGGGCTTTCAATGGGCACCTGGTGGGCAATTGGTGCAAGAGACTGAGATGATGGCGCCGGTGCGCGGCGCAAGAATCGTGTTGGCCGATCCCCTTGGTCCTCGTGCCAATATGACCGCTTCATGGCTAGCCCAGATGGACTGGGAGGTCGCGGTGATTGATGGCGGTTCGCAGCAGGATCTCACTGAGCAGGGCCCTTGGCAGGCGCCACGGCCGCCTTTGCCTGCGGTGAAAGCGATTAGCCCGGCTGAGTGCGATCGCTATCGCGCCGATTTTCCAGCAAGCCTTATTGTTGATTTCAGCACACATGCCCAGTATGTCCGCGCCCATGTACCGGGTGCATCCTGGGTTTTACGCTCCGAGCTGAATCAGGCCCTATCCGAACTATCGATGGCCCGCTCCTTCATCGTTATGGCTGCCGATGATGGCATCGCGGCATTCTGCGCCCAGGAGTTGCAAGGCCTATTGCCAGCAGATGTCGAGCTTCGGCTGCTGCAGGGTGGGCTTGCCGCCTGGAGGGCAGCAGGAAAACCAATTGAAGAGGGCGCCACGCGGCTACTGTCTCCGCCAATTGATCGCTATCGGCGTCCCTATGAGGGTACCGCCGTCAGACCTGAGGCGATGCAGGCCTATCTGGATTGGGAGTTTGGTCTGGTGGAGCAGCTCAGGCGCGATGGAACGCATCATTTTCGCGTGATTTGATGCTTCAGCCATGCGGAGGCGCTCACCAGGATAATTCCTGCGATGACAAAGGCCGCGCCAATAATGAAACTGATCTCCAGCTGCTCGTCCAGCAGGCCCACGCCGAGCGCTACCCCAAAAATCGGCGTGAGAAAGGAAAACACTCCCAGCTGTGATGCACTGTAGTGTTTGAGCAGCCAAAACCAGGCGAGATAGCTTGCAAAGCAGACCACAAGCGATTGAAAAATCAGACTGCCCCATGCGAGCGCAGTGAATTGAATGGCGGTTTGTTCAAGTAAAAATGCTGCAGCAGTCAGCAGAAAAAAGGCCCCAGCAAGCTGATACAACAGCGTTTGTGCTGCCGAAACCTGTGCGAGCTTTGAACAGCGCACTGCTACCGTAGTGGCAGCCCACGCGATTCCGGCGCCAATCGAAAGAAGATCTCCGTAAAGTAAGTCGGCAGCGTTGATATTTTGCTGTGTCTGATTGGGCCGCAAAAGAAATGCGATGGCTACCCCGGTAAACGCGAGTCCGATCCCCAACCATTGGGCTCGGCTTAGCCGCTCACTGGGCATCAGCAGATGCAGCCCCAGGGCAGCAAAAATTGGTGCGGTGTATAACAGAACCGTCATATGGGAGGCCGATGTGTAGCGCAGACCCTCGCCAATTAGAAAAAACTCAAGGGCAAACAATCCCGCTACGAGAAGGCCGGGCCGCCATGTGCCATCTTGAATGGAGAGGCCCTCGCGCCGAATGAACATGAGCAACACCACGAGGACAGCGGCCACGCCAGAGCGAAGCGCAATCTGCATTAACGGTGAGATGTCCGCCGCCGCCATCTTCAGAATGACTTGGGCCAGCCCCCAGATCAGACACAACACCACCATCAGTCCGCCTGCGCCCGCATCCAGTGGTTTTCGTTGACTTGTCATTGCCTTAAATCACACCTGGCCTGTGGAGTGGGGATCGAATCCGCCCAATAGACTTTGCCGAGGATTTCAACCTTTGCCTTTTTAATTCTTTTGGAGAACAACATGGCTGATTCAAGCCCCCAGTTTATCGAGACCGCAATGAAATCAGCGGTTCAGAATATGATGGAAGTGTCTGCCGCATCAATGAAGGGTATCGAAAAAATGGCACATCTGCATTTAAAGATTGCCCGTGATGCAGCCCAGCATGGTGCGGAGAGCGCCAAAGCCCTTACCATGTCAAAAAACCCGCAGGATCTGGCAAAGGTACAGGCCGCCTGGTTAAATTTTTCGCTAGAGAGTATGACTGCCTTAGGCAGTGCGCTTTGCGGCATCGGAATTGAAACCGCCAAGGCCTGGTCCAAGGTGAGCGAGGCACAGATGAGCGATTTGGGCGAGCGCGTTCATAACGCCATTGAGCAGTTCTCAAAATACGCGCCGGCTGGATCTGAGAGCGGTGTGGCGCTGGCGCGTTCAGCATGGAATGTTGCGGGCCAGGCCTATCAGACCGCGACGAAGGCGACCCGACAGGCAATCGCGGTGGCTGAGCAAAACGTTGAATCCGCAGGAAAAGCGGGACTTAATCTCGTGAAATCTGCCTAAGGGTTTAGGTCTGCGATTTCTTTTTTTCGGGCGGGCCGTACTGGCTGCACAGAAGGCCCGCCAGCCGCTCCACCGCAGAATTCACTGGGATAATTTTGTTTTCCTGGGGCAGCTGTGGGTTGAGAAGATACTGGCCCTCAGCAAAAAACTTTGAATAGATTGAGGCCGATTCAACCTTGAATTGCTGCCGCTTGCAATCAATCACCCGCGTCAATGTCATCGATCGGTACCAGAGCCGTTCATACCGCATCACGCTTTCATAGTTGGTCACGGTCTGGAAACGGACCATCGCGTCACCGAGCGGCCGAATGGACTGCAAATTAATATAGATTTCGTAGTTTGGCCCCTTATCGAAGGCGGACCATTGCCCGGCGTTTGCTGGCAACGCGAGGGCAAACAACATTAGGCTGAGCAAGTGGCGCATCGGCGTTGTTTCCGGCTTTAGACAATTGGGCCGCCCAGTATAAGATGTCTGGGCGAAGGAGGGGAAGATGCTGTCGCAGCAATCAGAGATTGCAGTGGTGGGGGCAGGTGCGGTCGGCTGCTTCTTTGGGGGCCGACTTGCCCAGGCGGGCCACCCCGTGACGCTCATTGGGCGGTCCGCGCATGTCGATGCAATTAACCGCGATGGGCTATGGATCGATTCACAAGACTTTTGCGGCGCAATACGTGTGCGGGCATCCACATCGGTAAGCGATGCGGCTCATGCCGATTTGATCCTCTTGTCCGTGAAATCCGCAGATACCGTTGCCGTCGCCAAGGCACTCTCACCCATCTTGCGTCCCAATGCATTGATCCTGAGTCTTCAAAATGGTGTGGATAATTGCACGCGGCTGCGGCCTTATATCGCCCAAGCCGCCTTCCCCGCAGTGGTCTATGTTGCGGTGGGCATGCAGGGCCCAGGCCGAGTAAAGCACTTTGGCCGTGGCGAGTTGGTGATCGGGGATCCCGAGTCCGGCGCGTCATCTCCAGCCGAGGATTCGCTGCGTGCGATTGCTCGGGTATTTGAGTCTGCCGGCATTCCTTGCGCTGTATCACCGGAGATCAAGCACGCCCTCTGGAAAAAGTTTCTTGTGAATTGCACCTATAACGGAATATCAGCACTTGGCCAGATGCCCTATGGCGAGATGGTCCAGGTGCCGCAGATTCAGTCGCTGATCGAGGCCCTAACTGAGGAATTTATTCAGGTCGCTCAGGCGGAGGGTGTTGATCTGAGTCCCGAGGAGGCCGCCCTTGCAAATCAGACCATTGCGCGGACTATGCCAGGCCAGCGATCTTCAACCGCCCAGGATCTTGCACGCGGAAAGCCGACCGAGATCGATTATCTGAATGGTGTTGTCGTTGAGATTGCCCACCGGCATGGCATCAGCGCGCCCACCCATCGTGCGATTCACGGCTTGGTCAAAATGCTCGAGCACCATCCCAAGCATGATCCATTTCGGCAGGCCTAATTGAGCGCACCCAAAAGCCCACCTCCGAAGCGCACTGACTTTCGCGCATTTGAGTCGATACAGACCCGCTGGCATGACAATGATGTCTACCAGCACGTCAACAATGTTACCTATTACGCGTTTTTTGATACCGCAGTCAATAAAATTCTTGTGGATCGGGGCGTACTGAAGATTGCGGATAGCCCTGTGGTTGGATTGGTCGTTGAGACCCAATGCAGGTATTTTTCACCGATTGCTTTTCCGGATTTAGTGCAGGTGGGCGTCTGTACGCGACACATTGGATCCAGTAGCGTCCGATATGAGATCGGTATTTTTCGTAACCAAGACCAACAAGCATCCGCAGTCGGACACTTTGTTCATGTTTATGTCGATCGGCGTAGTCAGCGTCCGGTTCCCATTCCCGAGCCGATTCGGCGGGTGCTGATGGATCTCTACCGGGCCGACAGTTTGTAGCATTATTTGATGCCCTCGTAGCGGGTACAGCTCCAGCCTACAGTGACCGATGGCCCGCGTAGGTTGAGCCGGCCATCGATCGGGTTAAATTCGATTTCGTTTTCTTGATCTGGTTCGCGATAGCGACGCAGCGGGCCAGCCTCCTCTTTAAAGCCAAACGTGCGCCCTCGGTAAGTCAGTGAAGTCGGCGTGATCTTAAGTTCGAACGTCTCTGCAGTGTTGAGATCTTGTTTGCAGTGATACTCCTGGGTTCGGGCAACACATCCTGCCATCAGTACGAATGCCACTATCGCCAAAAGACGCATGATCAAGACTCCACCGGCTGCCCGAGGGTTGCGACAGGCCCGCCGTTGGTCCGCGCAGAAGAAATTGTTGCGCTGCAGTCTTGCTGATGTAGAGCGGCCAAGCTATTTTGTTGCGCAGCCAGTGGGTCAAAGGGGATATTCATGTGTCGATGGGTTGCCTATGCAGGTCCAGATATTTTCTTAGAAGATCTTATTTTCCATCAGGAAAACTCCATCATTCATCAGAGTCTTTCGGCGAAACATTCCGAGTGGGTCACCAATGGTGACGGCTTTGGCGTGGCTTGGTATGGAAAACGCACCGCCCCAGGGCTTTTCAAGGATATCTTGCCCGCCTGGAATGACAGCAATCTTCGCTCGCTTGCCTCTCAAATTCAGTCCAGGCTATTTTTCGCCCATGTGCGGGCTTCTACGGGGACCGCTGTAACGCGCACCAATTGCCATCCCTTTACCTATAAGAATTGGGCATTAATGCACAATGGAAAAATTGGTGGCTGGTCGTCCTGCCGTAAAGAAATTGAGTCCTTGATTCACCATGATCTTTATCATCATCGGCAGGGCACTACCGATAGCGAGGCACTCTTTCTTGTCGCGTTAAGTAGCGGCTTAGTTGATGATCCACGTCGGGCAATGGAGCAGGCCTGCCGGGAAGTGCTCCGTGTAATGCAGCGCTCTGGCGTTGATGAGCCGCTTCGCATATCGCTGGCCGTTACCGATGGGCAGGAGGTCTGGGCGTTTCGGTTCTCGAGTGATGGGCATTCGCCGACACTATTTTATGGCACACCCCAGACCCGGGGCGAAAGCACGGATGCTGACGTGATTCACACCATTGCTTCCGAGCCATCGGATTCCCAGGCGCATCATTGGCATGCGGTTTCTGAATCGAGCGGCGTCCACTGGAAGTCAGGCAGGATCACTGCTTTTTCGCTGCAGCTTTAAATCTTGTTGCTGCCGGCTTACAGGAACCGGGCGAGCTCCCGAATATCTTCCTCCATCATCTCTCGCACCTCGATGGCCACAATCCGGCCGCGGCGATCAATGACAAAAACCTGCGGCAGTCCCTGGCGCTGGCGATAAATCGCGGCCCAGGCCTCGGTCGCCATTGCGGCTTTAAAGGCGTAGCCCCCTTTTTTCATATAGGCCACTGCAGCGTCTTTGGTTTTATCAAGACTGATGGTGATGACCTCCAGGCCGCGAGATTGATGCTCGCGATAGAAGCGATCCAAAAGCGGGTTTTGCCGCGCACAAAAGGGGCACCAGGATGCCCAGAATTCAACGATCAGGAGATTGCCCTGCAGGCGTTGCCAGTCTACTGGGCTGCCATCCAGCAGGGTCAGGGCCGGTGGCTGAAATTGCTGGCCGACGGCCAGTGGAATTTTCTGGGCAATGGCGGCTGGGCAAAGCGCTGCCAGCATCAAGCTTGCGATTGCCTGCCGGCGATGGGCACGATGCCTACTTTCCGCGTACGGGCTTTGGTTGAGTGGGCTGCCCATATGAAAAAATTGAGATCTTTTACTTGTTGATGGTCATTATAGAACCCATGATTCAATCATTGAACTTTATTTCCGGGCCGCTGAACCGGTGGGCCATCGGCATTCTCAGCATGGCTGGCCTCGCGCTCGTGTTGATGGGTCCGCCGCTGGCAGTCGCAACAACACAGTCAAAAGATCTGATTCGGCCAGCGGCTGTAGCCGGCGGGTATTCCGTTCGGCTAGTTGCCGAAGGGCTTCAGCATCCCTGGGGGCTGGCATGGCTGCCCTCGGGTGAGATCTTGATTACTGAGCGCGAGGGAAGTCTGCGGAAACTATCGCGTGATTTCTCGCGGCTATCGCCACCAATTGCAGGCCTGCCCAATACTCTGGTGGTCGAGGGCCAGGGCGGCCTGCTGGACATCGCGGTCCATCCGGAATTTACGAAAAACGGCTGGATTTATCTTTCGTACACGGAGGGCCCCAGGGCTGCGGGAAGTGGGACTGCGCTGATGCGCGCGCGTTTAAAGGAAGATCGTCTGATCGACAGCGAGCGGCTTTTTTCGATGCAGCCGAAATCTCGTGGTGGGCGGCACTTCGGGGGCCGCATTGTGTTTGATCGCCAGGGCATGCTGTATCTCACCCTTGGTGATCGCGGTGAAGAGGAGCGCGCCCAGAGGCCCAATGACCACGCCGGATCGGTGATTCGGCTACACGATGACGGCCGAATTCCGGCTGACAACCCGTTTCGCGGCCGGCCGGGCTTTATGGCCGAAAGCTTCAGCCGAGGAAATCGCAATATTCAGGGGGCGGCAATCCACCCCGTGACTGGCGAGTTGTGGGCCCACGAGCACGGGCCGCAGGGCGGTGATGAGGTCAATATCATTCGCAGCGGCCGCAACTACGGCTGGCCGACCATCACCTACGGCGCTAATTATGTGACCGGCACTCGCATCGGAGAGGGCACCCAGAAAGCGGGAATGGAGCAGCCCCTGCATGTCTGGACGCCATCCATTGCGCCGTCAGGAATGGCTTTCTATTTCGGAAAAGTTTTTCCGCAGTGGAACGGTAGCCTGTTCGTGGGCGCCCTGAGGGGCCAGTCGCTGGTGCGTCTTGTGCTCGATGGCGAGCGAATCGTTGCCGAGGAGCGGCTTTTGGTGAATCAGATTGGCCGTATTCGCGATGTGCGCATTGGGCCAGACGGATTGATTTATCTGCTCACCGATGCGCCAGACGGTAAACTTTTTCGTCTAGAGCCACGATAGGCTGCCGTTTGCAGCGGCAGTCTGATTCGCGGCGATTACTTTGATCGCGGCGGATTCTTCGCGGTATACGGTTCGCTGATTGAGCCTTCTAGGGTGTAGCCTGTGACGGCAAGGCCGGTATCCACCCGTGCTTCGCGAAGCGTACCCTGGACCCAGACCGTATCCATTGATGCGAGCTTGGAGGTCGGTTTTTTCAATCTCACCAGAATAATCTGGTTTGCTGGCGGCGGTGGCAGATGAATGCAGGCCCCGAAATAAGGCACAAGAAGAAATTCCGAGATTTGCTTACGGTTTGCATCCAGGGAGACAACATATCCCGCGATACGGATAGCGGAATTGATGTGGGTCGGATCAATGGGTGCGTTATCCCATTTCTTTCGAAGCTGCTGCATGGCCTCGTTGGCCTGCTCGGAGCCATCGACCAAAAATCCCAGGCGACCCACTGCGGCCATCTGAAGCTTGATCTCGTTGGCCCAGTGGGTCGGCAGCAGATCATCCCAGGTGATGGTTTTAACGGAAGCTGCGGGCTGGGCCGAGGCCGACAAGGCCTGCAGGCCGATCAAGGCAGCGAGAAAAATCAGCGTTAAAAAACGGTGGAATCTCTGGGTCATGGCCGGATCATGAACGACTCATGCGGTAGGGGGATGCAGGCCATCATGCAGGGAGTAGCGCATTGCTTTTAAGGCTGGCAGCAGGCTCGCCAAAAGGGTGAGCCCAAGCACTGCGCCAAGCGCAAGCCAGCCCTGTGAATCCAGTGGCCGCAATTGCAGAAATATTCCAAATTCTTGGGCGGCCCAGGGGCCAAGCATCGCAATCATGATTTGCAGCATTATCCAGCCGATCACAATTCCTGCGAGGCTGACCCATAGGGATTCAAGGAGAATCAGCCTTGTGATTCCCGCTGGGCTGAGCCCCAGCGCCCGGAGCACAGCGAATTCTTTGCGTCGTGATGCAATCGATAGCAGCAGTGTTGCGCAAATTCCCAATAATGCGGATGCGAGAACAAGCCAGCCGATGACCGATAACGTGACCTCAATGACGCCGAAGGCTTGCCAGAGCTCATCGAGGGTCACACCGGGCAAAATGGCCATGAGCGTGCCCGCCCCCAGCGATTCGATTGCCCGCCGAGCAGAAAAGATCTGGGTCCTTGACTCAAGGCCAATGAAGACCGCCGTGACTTGTGAGGGCTCAAGCCGCAGGGGATCCGATGGGATCGCCGAAGCCGACTGCTTGGGCTTTGAGCCGAACTCCCAGCCGATGTGCATGGCCTCAAAGCCCGCCAGTGAGATCAGCACCGATCGGTCAATCGGCGATCCTGTTCTGCGCAGCACGCCGGTTACGGAAAAGGGCGTGTCGGAATGATCTTCGGCCAGACTGTCGTTGGCCCCGTGTGTCAGGGTAATGCTGCTGCCAACGGACAGCCCCGACTTAGCAGCAACTTCGGCGCCGATCACGACATCGAAAAGCTTTGCAAAGGGGCCGCCACTTGAAAATCCCAGGCCCGATGGCCCACCCACTTTGGAAAAAAACATGGGCGTTGTGCCCACCACCGGAAATCCCCGAAAGTGATCGCCCAGCTGCAGCGGCACCGCCCATGCCACCGAGGGCAGCTTGACGATGGCGTCCACATGGCCATAAGACATGCTGCGGACCGGCTGCCCTAAATGAAACACTGCGTACAGCAGCAGATTGCTGGGGCTGGTTCGGGATCCGGCGATCAGGTCCACGCCGCTAATGGCATTGGAGAAGCTATCGCGGGCATCTTCTCGCAGCTGCATGACGGCAAGCACCATGGCCACCGAAACAGCAATCGCCGCCACCAATAAGGAAAGCGGCCCTCTGCGCGCCCATGCACTGCGGCCTGCGAGTGTGAGGCTGCTGAAAGCCCGAGCGCTCATGCCGCTTTTCTCTTGGCTTGATTCATTACTGCAAGATCGATTGCGCGATCGAAAAATTGATTCAACGCGCGTTGATGGCTTACAAAAATACAGGCCGCACCCGTGAGCTGCACCTGCTCCATCAGCAGCTGCATGAATTCCTGCTGCCGGTCTTCATCAAGGGCGGATGTTGGCTCATCGGCAAGAATCAGATCTGGAGCGCCAATGAGGGCCCGGGCTGCTGCGACCCGCTGCTGCTGGCCAACCGAGAGCCGATGGCTGGGCCGATGCCAGATGGCGGCGGGCAGGCCTAAGGCCTCCAATAGCCGCATTGCCTGGGCCTGAGCAGAGGCGTCCTGGGCAATACAGCGTTTTTCGCGCTGTGCAAAAAGCTGGGTCGGCAGAAGTACATTCTGCAGCACCGAGAGGTAGGGCAGCAGATTGAATTGCTGAAAGATCACGCCCATCTGTGCGCCGCGGAGCCGATCGCAGGCGGCCGCAGATCGGCTAAGGAGATCCTCGCCCAGGACATTAAATAAGCGGGCTTTGGGCCGAATGATTCCTGAGATCAAACTCAATAGACTGGTCTTGCCAATGCCCGATGGCCCCTGAACCAGCAGCCGCTCACCCTGCGCCAGTTGAAATTGCGGGATCTCCAAAACAGGCGGGCCGTGCGGCCAGGAAAACTGGAGGTTCTCAATTGAAATGATGGATTTCATTGCAGTAAATTAGATCACACCGTGCGATGTGGATTTCTACGGGCTGGCCCGCGGTTTGGTCTTTTTTCGCAATCTTTTAAGTCGCGTTTCATCGCAGAATACGACCATTTATTTCCAGGAAAGATTCAGCGATGCATCGTTTGCGCGATAAGGTGATTGCCGTGACCGGCGGGGCCCAGGGCATTGGCCGGGCCTGTGTGGAGCGGGCCGCCGAAGAGGGGGCCGCCGTGGCGGTGTTGGATGTCTTGGATCAGGAAGGCGCCGCACTGATTGCAGACCTTCGGGCGAAAGGCAGGGCGGTGGAGTATTGGCACTGTGATGTCGCCCATGAGGCGGATTTGAGGTCCGCCTTAGATGCGGCGGCTAAGCGTTTTGGCGCACTGCATGGCCTGGTCAACAACGCCGGAATTGCGGGTATCAATCGGCCCACCCACGAAGTCACCGAGGCCCAGTGGGATGCGGTGCAGTCCGTCAACGTGAAGGGTGTATTTTTTGCTACCAAGCATGCGCTGCCCCATTTTTTTCAGGCCAAGGGCGGCAGTGTGGTGAATATCTCCTCGATTGCGGGGCTGGTGGGCCTTGCTTCTGTGCCGCCTTATCATGCCGCCAAAGGGGCAGTCCGGCTGATGACAAAAAATGATGCGATTCAGTACGCCTCAAAACAGATTCGATTCAACTCGATTCATCCCGGGTATATCTGGACTGCAATGGTCGAAAATCATCT
>CAYTRY010000033.1:0-14680 GCA_964440375.1 uncultured Bordetella sp.
AGACATAGGCCAGCCATCGGCCCAGCGCGATAACAACCGCCCAGCCAAGTACCGAAACTGCCGCCTGAAGCCGCAGTAAGGGCACAGGCGAAGCCAGGTCAGCATTGCCCTGCACGTTTGGAATACGCAGATGCAGTGAAATGGCGTTCAGTCCCAGCAGCATGAGAAGTGTCATCTTCAACACAAAGAGTGTTGACGCGATAAATTCCGACGGATGGGCGATAAACATCAGAAGCCCGGTTACAGCGGCCAGCGCGAAGCCAGAGATTGTCACCGGCACTGCAAACCGCAGCAGCGGCCGCAGCTCAAGGCCACGCCCAAGGCCGAGTAGGCGCAGGTCCACCAGCAGAATCGCGCCGAATAAGGCGCCAATGCCCCAGAGATGAAGCGTCTCGACAGTCGGGTACAGCCAGAGTGACTCCCGCATCACCTGCGCGATCCAGAGGCCCTCGATGGCCTGCATGGGCTGGGTCACGCTTCGGGCCTGTCGGCGGTCAGCGCAGCTCTACGGTCTTGCCATCGGCCGTGATGCGCTCAGCGCGCATCTCATCGGCCTTACTGCGATGGGGATAGCCCTCGACAGTAACGGTCGCACCCGGCGCGATTGCGGTTTTCGCAAGGCCACGATTCTCCATGCGAAACGGCGGCGCCAGCACCGCAATCCAAGTCTTGCCCTCGGCCTGCAATCGCACATAGCCATGGGGATGCTCATATCCGCTTTCCATGACTTTGCCGGTGAGCTTGAAACCTTTATTCGAATCGTATTCGGACCAGCCGTGGTGGGCATAGGCTGCCGGCCCGAGAGTCGCCGCGACTGATAACGCAATGCCAAATCGCACAATAAACGGTTTCATGGGGTCGCTCCTAGGCGAGTTCTTCGTAAAGCGGCAGCGTCAAAAACTCTGAAAACTCTGTAGAAGTCGACATCTGCTCGAAAATCTTCGCAGCCCGCTCGTAAGTCGACGTGTCCGTTGCGCCCGAGTTTGTCACCGAGGCCTTGACCTTGGCCAATTCCTCAGAAATCAAGCCGCGGATTAATTCCACCGTAATCTTTCGGCCATCTTCAAGCTTGCCTTTTGGCGAGCGAATCCACTGCCAGACCTGCGAGCGAGAAATCTCTGCAGTGGCGGCGTCTTCCATCAGGTTATGAATCGGTACACAACCATTGCCCGTCAGCCATGAGCCGAGATAATGGATGCCCACATTGATGTTCATGCGTAGGCCCGCCTCTGTGATGGGAGTCTCCGGCGCAAAA
This sequence comes from uncultured Bordetella sp., assembly GCA_964440375.1. Taxonomy (GTDB): domain Bacteria; phylum Pseudomonadota; class Gammaproteobacteria; order Burkholderiales; family Burkholderiaceae_A; genus Lacustribacter. The sequence continues at coordinate 1,256 of CAYTRY010000033.1, forward strand.
TTCAGCAAATCGGCGGCGGATACATAGACGTCAGGCCGCTGCTTTTCAATCTGATTGGGTTTGTCGCCAAGTACCGCCACAAACTCCTTCATCGCGGCTTCAACCAAGCCCGGATGGGCCACCCAGCCACCGTCATAGCCATCGGTTGCATCACGACGCTTATCACTGATGATGCCCTGCATGGCGATCTCGTTTTTCTCGGGATCGTTTTTGATCGGAATCAGCGCGCTCATTCCGCCAATGGCCGGCGCATTGCGTTTGTGGCAGGTCTTCAGCAGCAGTAAGGCATAGGCCCGCATGAAGGGGGCTGTCATGGTGACTTTCGCCCGATCCGCCAGGCAGAAATCGTGATCCATTTTGAACTTCTTGATGCACGAGAAGATGTAATCCCAGCGGCCCGCATTTAAGCCCGCGCTGTGTTCGCGTAGTTCGAAGAGGATCTCGTCCATTTCAAAGGCGGCAGTGATGGTCTCGATCAGCACCGTGGCCTTGATCGTGCCGCGGGGGATTCCAAGCTCCGCCTCACACATGCTCAGGATGTCATTCCAGAGCCGGGCCTCTTGGTGGCTTTCGATTTTGGGCAGATAAAAATAGGGGCCCGAGCCGCGGGCAATCAGCTCCTGGGCATTGTTGTAGAGATAAATCGCGAGATCGAAAATCCCGCCCGAGACCCGTCGGTCATTTACAAAAACATGCTTTTCATCCAGATGCCAGCCGCGTGGCCGCACCAGCAGCACAGCGGTTTTCTCATTGAGCTCATAGGTCTTGCCGTTTTGCTCAAGCCGTATGGTGCGACGAATCGCATCCCGCAAATTAATCTGGCCCTGAATCTGGTTGTGCCAGTTCGGGGTATTGGAGTCCTCGAAGTCGGCCATGAAAGAATCTGCGCCAGAGTTCAAGGCATTGATGATCATCTTGCGCTCAACTGGGCCGGTAATTTCCACACGGCGGCACTGCAGATCCTGCGGCAGTTTGCCGATCTTCCAGTCGGTATCGCGAATTGATGCGGTGTACTTTTGAAAATCGGGCCGCAGGCCCAGATCAAAGCGCTCGGCAACCTGCCGACGGGCCTCGAGCAGTTCCTGCCGGCGATGCTCAAACGAGCGGTGCAGCCGGGCGACTAAAGCCAAAGCGCCATGACTTAAGACCTGGGCATATTCTGGGGTGATCTCGGCTTTGATTTCAACGCCGGTAGGGAGACGATCGGCCATCACTAAAACTCCATCAAAAAATTTATTGTTGTTCTCAAATGCTCGGGGCCGACTCACCGCAGACAAGATCTGCAACTTCGGTCAGGCACTGCCCCACTACTGTTGGCGAAACATCCAGCACCTCGGCGGGCGCCTTTGAACGATTCACCCAAAACGTTTTAAATCCATACCAGGTGGCACCACAGACATCCCAGCCGTTTGAGGAGACAAACAACAGCTCCGAGGCAGCGCAGTCAAAATAGTCCGTTGCAAGCTGATACACGCTGGCATCCACCTTGTACCGCCGCACGTGATCCGCAGACAGTACAGCCGAAAACATCTTCGACATGCCGGCGCTTTCAACCGCCTGGCCAATCATGTCGGGATTGCCATTGGTAAGAATGGCCAAGGGCAGGCCCGACGCCTGCAGCCGCTGTAGCGCCTGCAGGTTTTCCGGAAAGGCTGACAGGCGGGCGTATTGCCCCATCAGCGCCTCCGACTGTGCTGCACTGAGATCGAGTCCCAATGCCGCACCACAATACTTCAAGGCATCACGCGTGATGTCCCAAAACGGCTTGTATCGGCCAGCCATGGATCGCAGTCGCGTGTACTCGACCTGCTTATCACGCCACAGCTGGGCCAATGCACTGCCCCGCCCCGGGAAGTACGACTCCGCCAGCTGGCCAACGGAATACACATCAAAGAGCGTGCCATAGGCATCAAAGCAAATGGCTTTCGGCGCAGGTCGCATCATCAAGATCGCATTATATTGGAACCATGTCCCCCAATTCCCGGGCCGTAAAGGCCCCGATCTTCTGGCGCTCTGCCTGCAAGGCGCTCTCTGGTGCTGACCCTGTTATGGCTGCAATCATTGCCCAACACCGGGGCAGTTTTCTAGTCTCCCGCGGAGACGTCTTCACGACACTGGCCCGCGCAATCGTAGGCCAGCAGATCTCGGTAAAGGCAGCGGCGGCAGTCTGGGCACGATTCCTCAAAGTGGTGCATCCCTTAAGCCCCGCCCGACTCGCCACGCTAACGGCAAACGATCTGGAAGACTGCGGACTTTCTGGCCGAAAACGGGAATACCTGATCGGGCTTGGCCGTCACTTTGCTGAGCAGCCTCGCCTTGAGTTATCACTGCACACCATGACCGATGAGGCGGTCATTGCGGCACTTACCGAAGTGCGCGGCGTTGGCCGCTGGACAGCAGAGATGGTCTTAATTTTTGCCCTGCTGAGGCCAGATGTGCTGCCACTTGCAGATCTGGGATTGATGAAAGCGATGGCCTTGCACTATCGCAATGGCCGCGACATCAGCGGGCCAGAGGCCGAGCGGCTTGCAGCCGTCTGGATGCCCTGGCGATCCGTGGCGACTTGGTATCTCTGGCGAAGCCTGGATCCAGAGCCCGTAGACTACTGACATGTTCGCCTATCGCCATGCCTTTCATGCCGGCAACCATGCTGATGTGCTCAAACATCTGACCCTGGTGACCACACTGTCCTTGATGCAAAAAAAAGATGTTCCCCTTTGGATCATCGACACCCATGCAGGCGCCGGCTTATACAACCTAACAAGCCCCCTCGTCCGAGACAAAGCGGAGTGGGCAAGCGGCATTGGCCGGCTCTGGAGGGCCGAATCGCTTCCGGCGGGGTTGGGAAAATATATGGAACTGGTGCGTTCGTTTAATCCCAAAGGAAAGCTCTCTCACTATCCAGGCTCGCCACTTTTAATCGAGCGGATGCTGCGGACTGAAGATCGACTGCGTGCATTTGAGATGCACCCATCAGATATCGGACCCCTGCAGCGCAGTCTTGGCGGCGGCCCACGTCAGGTCAAGGCCGAACGCAAAGATGGGTTTACGCAGCTCAAGGCCATGCTGCCGCCTGCTTCTCGGCGCGGGATGGTGTTGATGGATCCCCCTTACGAGATGCGCGATGACTATCGCCTGGTGATTCAGAGCCTGCGTGATGCGCTGGCCCGATTTGCAAACGGGGTCTATCTGCTGTGGTATCCCCGAATCGGCCGCTACCAGGTGGAGCGGTTACTGCGCCAGATTGCCGGGCTGCCAATTCAGCAGCTGCTGCACCTTCGGCTCACGGTGCGCGCGCCGCTTCGTGATGGCCTTGGGCTGGCCGGAAGCGGCATGATCGTGATTAACCCACCCTATGGCCTTGCACAGGCCATGGACCAGCTCATGCCCACGCTCGTTCAACATCTCGGTCAAGACAATCGTGCGCGCGGTGAAGTGCGTCAGGCTGACAGCCCCGCTGAAATAAAAACGGCACTCAGCCCGAGGGGACCGAGTGCCGCATCCGGCCCGGAATAATTACGCGACCTTGCGCTGGGCCTTTTCTTCGAAGAACTGCTCATCTTCAGTTGAGCCCTTCAGCGCAGCAGTCGAAGCCTCGCGCTCAATCGTTGTGGTGACGGCATCAAAATAGCCTGTGCCGACCTCACGCTGATGCTTCACCGCAGTAAAGCCACGCTCGGCTGCCGCAAACTCGGCCTCCTGAAGCTCGACAAACGCTGACATGTTGTTGCGGGCATAGCCATATGCCAGGTTAAACATGGAGTAATTCAGGCTATGGAAGCCTGCCAGCGTGATGAACTGGAACTTGTAGCCCATCGCGCCCAACTCCCGCTGAAACTTGGCGATGGTGGTGTCATCGAGATTTTTCTTCCAGTTAAAGCTTGGCGAACAGTTATAGGCCAACATCTTGCCGGGGAACTGCTGATGAATCGCCTCGGCAAACGCGCGGGCAAATGCGAGATCGGGCTTGCCCGTCTCACACCAGATCATGTCGGCATACGGCGCATAGGCCAGGCCACGGGAGATGGCCTGCTCTAAGCCGGGCTTGGTACGGAAAAACCCTTCCACGGTACGCTCGCCAGTTAAGAAGGCCTTGTCGTTTTCATCAACATCAGAAGTGATGAGATCGGCAGCCTCTGCATCGGTGCGGGCCAGCAGCACTGTCGGCACGCCCATGACATCTGCCGCAAGTCGGGCCGCCACCAGCTTGGCCACAGCCTCACGCGATGGCACCAATACCTTGCCACCCATATGGCCGCACTTTTTCACTGACGCCAGCTGGTCTTCGAAGTGCACACCCGCAGCGCCCGCATCAATCATCGACTTCATGAGTTCAAACGCGTTCAGTACGCCGCCAAACCCGGCCTCTGCATCCGCGACGATGGGCAGGAAATAATCGACATAGCCGGCATCGCCCGGGTTGGTGCCCTCCATCCACTGAATCTGGTCGGCACGCGTAAACGTATTGTTGATGCGCTTGACCACCATCGGCACTGAATTGGCGGGATAAAGCGACTGGTCGGGATACATCTCTCCGGCGAGGTTGGCATCGCCTGCAACCTGCCAGCCTGAGAGATAGACCGCCTTTAAGCCGGCCTTGGCCTGCTGCAACGCCTGATTGCCTGTCAGTGCGCCCAGGGAATTGACAAAGGGTTCGTTGGTGACGAGATTCCAGAGCTTTTCGGCACCATGCTTGGCCAGCGTGTGCTCGGGCTGTAGCGAGCCCCTGAGCCGGACCACATCCGCAGCGCTGTAACCGCGCTTGATGCCTTGCCAACGGGGATTCTGAGACCACTCTTTTTGAAGTTTTTGTGCTTCGGCTTCACGCAACGACATTGACACTCTCCCGGTTAAAAAAGTCACTCCATGGTAGAAAAACCTGCTGCTTCGCAAAAGAAATTCTGATAAAAATTTTCAGAAAAAAACTTGCTAAAAATCAACAGGTTAGATCTACTTTTCTTAATGCGGAATGATTTTTTTGATAATGAAAGGCAAAGATGCCGCTTTGCACAAGGCATTTTTTATATTACGAAATGCAGTTTTCTTATTGTGAAACTGTCTAAGTGCCCTCTTTGAGGGTCTGCCAGGCGGGTGTTTTGAGAACGGGCCGCAACGCTACCCAGCCGGCCAGTAGCGAAATTGTGGCGCCGACCGCTGCGCCGATGGCCAACGCCGACCAACGCGGCTCAAGGCCCAAAGCAAAGACCCGCTCGGCCAGCAATGCGCCAATCGCAAGTGATGCGGCCGCTGCGAGAAAGCCCGCGACTGCACCCACCAGGGCGAGCTCCATCATCTGCGCCGCAGAGAGCTGACGGCGGCTCGCCCCGAGCGCGCGAAAGACCGCTGCCTCACGAAGCCGCGCATCCCGGGTCGATAACAACGCGGCCCACAGAACCAGCACACCACTGGCAAGTGCAAATCCAAACAGCATCTGCACTGCAGAGATGACTTGATCAAGAATGCGCTGCAGCTGACGTACCAGCGCACTGACATCAAACACGGTGAGATTGGGAAAACGCGTCAGCAGCTGACGGGTGAGATCCACAGTCGGCCTGCCCGATGCATCTTCTGGCACATGCAGTGAAGTGATCCAGCTCTGGGGCGCATCTTTTAAGGCGGCGGGCGTTAGGATCATGAAGAAATTCACCTCCATCGAATCCCATCGCAATGCACGCAGATTTTTCACAGTCACTTCGACAGGCTCGCCTGCCACCTCAAACACGATGCGATCGTTCAGTGCAAGGCCAAGTGTTTTCGCAATTCCGGATTCGACCGAGACCTCTTTGAGGTCCGCATCCATTGCGGTCCCCGCAACGATTCGGTTATGGGCAGGAATTGTTTTCGAGTAGGTGAGATTAAATTCCCGATCGACCAATCGCTGAGCCCGGTCATCCGTAAAGTCAGAAGGCTGAATCGGCCGGCCATTAATGGCAATCAGCCGGCCGCGCACCATCGGCGATACGGTGGGATTGCCCAGGCCTGCTTTTCGTATGGCATCGGCCACTTCGAAGCGCTGCTCTGTCTGAATATTTAATACAAATCGATTGGGGGCATCCGAAGGTGTGGAAAGCCGCCAGGCCTTCACCAGATCGGCCTGTACTGTGGTGAGCAAAAACAGGGCTGTTAATGCCATCGCCACGCCCTGAATCTGAAGCGCCAAGGCGCCACCGCGGCGCTGAAGGCTGCGACGCGTGCTCTGCCAGGCCCATCGCAAGACCCCAGGCTGCGACGATGTTGAGGCCGATGTCGTTGATTGCCAGGCCGGCAGCCCGCGAAACAAAAGCCACGAGAGCAAGGAAAACGCCAGGCCTGCGATTGCAAAGCCTACGGCAGTCACCAGCGAGAGTGTGAGATTGCCTGTACCCAGCCAAAGCAGTAGCCAGACTGCTGCGAGCATCAAGACGACCCAGAGCTTTCCGGAGACCGAATAGATCGGCATGTCCTGACGCAGCACACGCACGGCAGGCACTTTCTTTAACTCCACCAAGGGTGGCACCGCAAAGCCCAATACCATCGCAATGGCCACGCCGCAGGCCTGGGCAAATGGCCGCCATGAGATGGTCGATAGTGGCAACGACAGATAGGCCGATGCCAGCTGCGCCAGCCAGGCCTGCACCGCCCAGCCCAGGCCCATGCCCACGATGACCGCGGCGGCAGTGACCAGCAGCAGCTCAAGCGCCCACCATTGGGCCAGCCGTGCCTGCGTTGCTCCGAGTGACTTCAGCACGGCACAGGTCTGTAGATGACGTGTCACAAAACGTTGGCTGGCCAGCGCAACCGCTGCGGCTGCCGTTAGGCTCGCGAGCATGCCCGTGAGCGATAAAAAGGCATAGGCACGATCTAGGGCATTGCGCAGTTCGGGCCGGGCATTTTCAAGGGTCTCAAGACGCTGGCCCCGGCCCAGCGTTGGCGCCAGCGCATCGGCAAAGGCCTCGACCTCGGCAATGCCGGCCGGTGTCTGGGCTGCTACCCAGAGCCGATAGCTGATGCGGCTGCCGGGCTGCACCAGCTGCGTGTCTGCAAGCCGCTCATGACGAATCATGACGCGGGGCGAAAGATTCACGAAGTTCATGCCGCGATCGGGCTCTTGCAGCAGCAGGCCGCTGATTCGAAACTCAACTAAGCCCAGACGCAATGTGTCGCCGATCTCAACATTAAGCGATGACGACAGCGCTGGATCAATCCAGACTTCATTTAGGCCCAGTTCGGGATTGCGCTTTCGGCCCTCGGCCGTCTGCACTTCGATATTGCCGCGAAGTGGGTAGCCTGCAGTGACTGTTTTTACTGCGGCAAGTAAGCCGCGGGCGGCATCGCCTTTTCCTGTCTGGGCCATGCTGGGAAACTGGCTGCCGCGCACGACACGAAAGCCGCGATCGGAGACTGAATCCATCCACTGCGCAGGCGTTGGATGGTCAGAGACCAGTACCATATCGGCAGCAAGCGTGGACTGTGCATCCTGGGCCAGCGCCTGACGGACGCGATCGGCCAGAAGGCCCACTGCGCTTACTGCGGTGACCGAGACCACCAGCGCCATGCCCAGGAGCATCGCGCCACCCTGCCGCATATCACGCCATGTCAGAAACCATGCTAGCCGCACCGTAGGGCCTCAACAATTCCAATTCGGGCGGCCCGAATGGCGGGCACCATGCCGCCAGCCACGCCCATAAAAATCGCAAACACCATCGATCCGAATGCAATTCCCCATGAGAGTTCAAAACCAAATGCAAGTTCAGAAAAACTCTGAAAATTTGTGGTCGAAAACTCAATCCATTGCATACCCGCGGCCAGCAGAAGGCCAAATACCCCGCCGATGGCCGCCAGGCCCACCGATTCAGCAAGAAACGCCGCGAGAATCGCCATGCGCTGAAATCCGAGGGCCCGCAGGGTGCCAATTTCGGCAGTCCGCGACGCGACTGCAGCCTGCATGGTAATGGTCGCGCCAATAATTGCGCCGATAGAGAAAATACCCGCAAGCGTCAGGCCCAAAATCTGGATAAAGCGCGATAAGCCCGCCGACTGCTCAGCGTAGTACTCCGCCTCACGCTTGGCCGCCAATGTGATGCGTGGATCTTGCGCTAAGCGCTCCGATAGGCCAGCAAAACTGGATGGGTCCGTTAATCGAATCACCACCGACGAATAACTGTTGCGGCGAAACGCCTGCATGAGTGAATCCACATCACCCCAGATCTCCGAATCAAATCCGCTGCGGCCGCCATCCATGAGGCCCACCACCTGCCACTGCCGGCCGCCGAAGGTCAGCATTTCGCCAAGCTCAACGCCAGCAAACTGGGCCTTCACCGCGCGGCCCACCACAATTTCATTTGAGCCCGGCCGAAACATTCGGCCCTCAGTAAGTCGCACGCCACGCCGCAGCACAATGCCGGTCTGCTCCATGCCGCGAATCAAGACATTGGACATCTTGCCGGTGGCCTGCTTGGGCAGGCTAATGAGCATCACGATTTCTCGAGACACCAGTGGCTCGCCAATGACTGCGACCTCGGGCAGCGTGCCGACCAAGGCGGCCTGAGAGCGCTCGACAGCACTCTGGACCTCGGTGGTGGAGCCTTTACGCGAGATCACCACATTGTCCGGCTCGCCAGTGGCAACCAGTGTCCGCTTCAGTCCGGCATCCAGCATCAATGCAGTTGCGAATACAAACACCACCAGGGCCATGCCGCTTGCGGTCAGCAGGGTGGTCACCCGACGCACCCAGAGATTGCGCAGGCTGTAGTGCAGCGGAATTGATAAGAGCCGAATCGCGATCACTAGATTGCCCGCAGGCCCTCCACAATTCGAATGCGCGCCGAGCGGGTGGCCGGGATGATGGCCGCAATCAGGCCCACCAGCACCGCCAGCACCAGCTGTGCCGCAGTGGTGTCTCGAGAGACTTCAAAGACCGGAAACAATGTGCCGACGCTGCCCGAGAATGCGGCGGCGGCAGGAAAGGTCAGTGCGGCGCCCAAAATCCCACCAATGACCGCCAACAGCAGGGATTCACCGGTGACCAATCCAGCGACAAATCGCGGTGAAAAGCCCAGCGCCTTTAAGGTGGCGTATTCGCCGATCCGCTCCCGCGCGGTCATTGCCATGGTGTTGGCCATCACCGCCAGAATAATCAGAATCACAACATACGAGACCACCTGAATGGCCAGCACAATGGCCTCGGTCATGGCGACAAAGCCCAGCTGAAAGGCCTTCTCGGTCTCGGTCAGCGTCTCAAACGCGGAGTTTTTAAAAAGTGCATCGATGGCCAGGCTGATTTCTGCAGCACGCGCCGGCTCAGTGATCTGCGCAATGAACACGCCCGTGGTGTTAGCAGCCCGCGGCAGTGCCCTGCGCTTGGCTTCTTCATTGAGATATTCCCAGTGAAAAAACATCTGCGCCGCATCGGTTGAGGGGTCTCGTCCATCGTAGATGCCGCGCACCTGAAACTCCCAGTTGCCGGGATAGATCGTGCCCTTCAGGATCATCTGGTCGCCCACTTGAAGGCCATGGGTCTGCGCAATCTTTCGGCCGATCACCGCGCCCCGACGGTCCTTGAGAAAGGCCGCTTTATCGGCCTCGGGGATCACGTATTCTGGATAAAGCGCCAGATACGACTCCGCCTGAATTGCAAACTGCGGAAAAAAGTTCTTTGGCTCTTTGTAGATTGCACCGAACCAATTGGCCCAGGAGATTTGCTGTACACCATCGGTCTGCCGAATGCGTTCTGCATGCGACAGCGGCAGCGGAAACACCAGCGAAATGGAATTTCGCGTAATCAGCCGCGCATTCGATGAGCCCTCCGCACCGGCATACCAGGCGCCCACCACCGTCGAGAGCAGGCCAAAGGCCAAAATGGCCACCACCAGCCCCAATAAGGTCAGCAGCGCGCGGCCCTTATGGCGCCAGACATTACGCAGCAACAAATTAAAAATCAGCATCGGCCTTGGCAAATAAAGTCGGCACTAAGCCGAATGCTCAGCATCACGCTCGAGCTGGCCTTTTTCGAGATGCACCGTGGCCCGCGCATGTTCAGCCGCTTTGGGGTCATGGGTCACCATCAGGATGGTCTTGCCCATATCGCGATTTAAGCGGCCCAGCATCTGCAAAACATCTTGGGCAGACTGCCGATCCAGGTCTCCAGTCGGCTCATCAGCAACGATCAGAGCCGGGTCAGTGATCAAGGCCCGTGCGATGGCCACCCGCTGCTGTTGGCCGCCAGAGAGCTCGCTGGGCGTATGGTCAGTGCGATCTGAAAGGCCGACCATCTCCAGGGCCCGGGTCACGCGGGCTTTTTTTTCTGATTCAGAGAGGTCCGTCAGTTGTAATGGCAGGGCCACATTCTCAAATGCAGTGAGTACCGGAATCAGGTTGTAAAACTGAAAAATAAACCCGACGTTTGCGGCCCGCCATCGTGCAAGGTCCGACTCTGAGAGCTTTGAGATATCTCGGCCATCAATCACAATTTCACCCGAATCGGGCCGGTCAATTCCCGCAATCAAATTGAGCAAGGTGCTTTTGCCCGATCCCGAGGGGCCCATCAGGGCGAGAAACTCACCCTGACGCACCACCAGACTCAGATCGCGCAATACGGGCACCGATTGGTCACCACGCCGATAACTTTTGCTGACATGACGCAGCTCGATCATTGCGCAACGACCTTGATCCGCTGTCCGTCTTTGAGTGCACCCGGCCGAATCACCACCCGCTGGCCGGGCTTGAGATTGGTCACTGGAATGAGTTCGGCAGCCCCCGCGGCGGCAGACGATGCTGCCGACTTTCCAGCAGCCGCATCAGCAGGAAGTGCAATCTCAATTCGTTTTACCCGGTCGCCTTCGATGAGGTAGACCCATTGCCGGCCGTCGACCTGGGCAACGGCCTGCCGATTCACCGCAACGATGGGCCGGCGCTCTGCATCTGAGAGCTGACGCTCGAGAAACACCACCTTGGCCGACATATCCGGCAGGATCCGCGGATCCCGGGCCATGAATTTTATTTTTACAAGACGCGTCGCCTTTGCCCGATCAATCGTCGGGACCATCCGCGCGATTTCTCCGACAAAACGTTCTCCCGGAATCGCATCCAATCCGATTTCGGCGGGCTGGCCAATTCGCAGGCGGCTGATACTGGACTCCGAGACATCGGCTTCGACTTCGAGTGTCGACATATCGGCGACCGTGACCACCGCGCCCTTTGAGTCAATGGCGGAAGAAAACGGGGTGATGTTATCGCCCACATTTGCATTTTTTGTCAGCACAACAGCATCAAACGGCGCCCGGATCTCTGTCTGCGCAAGATTGGCCTGGGCCACCCGTTCCGCCGCTTGGGCGGCAGCAATTGCAGCGCGGGCCTTATTCAGGCGCGAGACGGCTGCATCATGGGCAGACGAGGAAATAAATTTCTGCACCAAGAGCTGTTCGCTGCGCTTAGCGTTTTGCTCGGCATCAGTAAGTTCGGCCTGCGCGACACCGACCTGGGCAGTCGCCTGCTCAAGCTGTGCCAACACATCGCGGCGCTCAAGCCGGGCGATGACCTCGCCGGCCTTGACCACCGAGCCCTCAGCCACCCCCAGCCACTCCAGGCGGCCTGTGGCTTTTGATGACAGCGCCGCCTTGCGCTGGGCCACCACGTAGCCCGAGGCGTTCAGCACGGACAGGGTCTGCGATGCGAAGGCCTGCACCACCGGGGTGGTCTGTACCGGCTCAGCAGCCGAGCGCCACCACACCAGCATGGCAAGAACGGCAGCCGCAAGCAGCAGGCCGGCCTTCCAGAATCGTAAAAGCCCTGATAACGAACGCATCGCCATATTTGATAGAGTTTTTCTCGGAGAACCGTTGATCTTACGGTGATTTCCCCTGCACTCCAAAGGAGCCCAGCGCAATGAATGCCTCATGGATTTCTGTAAAAAACACCCGCAACGAGCAATTTGATGCCTACGTGAGCCTGCCGCCAACGGGCCGGGGGCCGGGGCTTGTCATTCTTCAAGAGATTTTTGGCGTTAACGAACACATTCGGGCCGTTGCGGATCAATACGCAGCCGATGGCTACTGTGTCATCGCGCCCGATATTTTCTGGCGGGAAGGCCGAAAGATTGAACTGGCCTACGACCCCCAAGGCTTTGAACGTGGCCTGGGCCTTTTGGGAAAACTGAACATTGATCAGACCGCCATCGACTTACAGGCAACGGTCACCGCCCTGAAGCAGCTGTCTGCATGCACCGGTAAAGTCGGATCCCTTGGCTTTTGTATGGGCGGATTGCTCAGCTTTATTGCAGCAGCAGAAGCCGGTGTTGACACTGCGGTGTGTTACTACGGTGGCGGCATTCATCAGCACTTAGACCGAGCGAAAAAGATTCGCTGCCCGGTGCTGTTTCATTTCGCGGATCAAGATGCCTACATTCCGCAGCAGGCGGTGCAGGCGGTGCGCAAATCACTCGGTGGCCGCAAAAATGTGCGTGTGATTGTTCATGCTGGTGTTGATCACGGCTTTAACTGCTGGCGGCGGCCCGCCTGGAACCAGGTGACTGCCGCGCGTGCGCGTGGCCAGAGCCTTGTCCATCTGTCCGAAAGCCTGAGCTGATTTGCCGACACTGGCCCTTGGCTTAGTGCTGCTCGCGGCGGTCTGTCACGCCGGCTGGAATATCGCTTTAAAGCGAGCCAAAGGAGATGGGCTCGCTTTTTTTGCACTCGTCGGCATCTTTGAGATTCTGGTCTGGGCCATTCCGGTCGGATTGCTGCTGCCCAAGCTCGAGGGATTTCATCCTAACTGGCTTATCGCCATGCTGGGCAGCGCGATCGTGCATGTCGCCTATTTTTGGCTGCTGCTGCGGGCCTATAAAAGCGCAGATCTTTCGCTGGCCTATCCACTGGCCAGGGCAACGGGGCCGCTGCTGTCGGTTATCGCAGCGATTGTCATTCTCGGCGAGGAGCCCTCACCACTGAGCCTTGCGGGAGCCTTCATGATCATTGCCGGGTCGATCTGGATCGGACTCACAGGATCTCGCGCAACGGCGTTTGGTCCAGCACAGCTGCGTGGCATCGGTTTCGCACTGCTGTGCGGACTAATGATTGCGACCTATACAGTCTGGGATCAACAGTCCGTGACGACCATCGGTGTTCCGGTGATGTTGTTTTATTGGGGCACGATTGTGATGCGGGTCGCGATGACAGCGCCTGCCCTGTGGATTGATCGGGCTGCGATTCGGCAGTGGGTGCGCTGCGATCTGCGACTGCTGCTGATTGTGGCGGTGCTCTCGCCGTTGGCCTACATGCTGGTGCTCTGGGCGATGACGCTTGCGCCCTTAAGCACAGTGGCCCCCGCCCGTGAAATCAGCATCCTGCTGGGTGTGATCGCAGGCGCAAAACTCCTTCAAGAAGGAAAGATGTTGTCTCGGCTTGGGGCCGCCGGCCTGATGCTGGCCGGCATCGTGCTCATCGGGATCGG
>CAYTRY010000034.1:0-14116 GCA_964440375.1 uncultured Bordetella sp.
GGCATAGCTCAATTGGCAGAGCGTCGGTCTCCAAAACCGAAGGTTGGGGGTTCGATTCCCTCTGCCCCTGCCACCAACGCAGAAAGACACCATGTCGCAGCTTGATCAGGTTCAGTCATCCGGAGCAGTCGATAAGGCCATGTTGGTCGGGGCGGTGCTTGCCTTGCTGGCCGGCATTGTTGGCTTCCACGCGCTGGCTGAGTCGTCAGCCTGGCTGCGGGCGGGCGCGCTGATCGCCGGCATTTTGGTGGGGCTGGTCGTGGCGCTGTTATCGCAGTCGGGCCGCAGGTTCATCGGTTTTTCGCAGCATGCGATTGATGAGACCCGTAAAGTGGTCTGGCCCACACGAAAAGAAACCATTCAGACGACCCTGATTGTGTTTGCCTTTGTTTTGGTGATGGCGATTTTTTTATGGATCGCCGATAAGTTATTGGAGTGGGTCCTCTACGACCTCTTGTTGGGATGGAAGCGTTAATGGCCGCAAAGCGTTGGTATGTGGTGCATGCCTTTTCAGGCATGGAGAAGAGTGTCGCCAAGGCCATCCAGGAGCGGATCGACCGGGCCGGCATGCAGGAATTTTTCGGCCAGATTCTTGTTCCTGTGGAAGAGGTGGTCGAGGTCCGTGGTGGCCAGAAGGCCATATCAGAGCGCCGCTTTTTTCCCGGCTATGTGTTGGTTGAGATGGAAATGAACGACGAGACCTGGCACTTGGTGAAAAACACCAACAAGGTCACCGGCTTTGTGGGTGGCTCGGGCAGTAAGCCCACGCCGATCTCGCAGGCCGAAGTCGACAAGATCATGGCCCAGATGCAAGAGGGCGTTGAGAAGCCGCGTCCCAAGGTGCTCTTTGAAGTCGGCGAAGTGGTCCGCGTCAAAGAAGGCCCCTTCACGGACTTTAATGGCAGCGTTGAGGAAGTGAACTACGAGAAGAATCGTCTGCGGGTGTCGGTCACCATCTTTGGCCGGGCCACACCAGTAGAGCTGGAATTTGGTCAGGTCGAAAAGCTCTGATTGATTTGGATGTTGATGTTGTTGTAGCAGCAGTAAACCGAGGAGCGTTCGCTTAATGCGGCCGCGATTGAACTCACTAAGGAGCCCTTATGGCAAAGAAGATTGTTGGTTATATCAAGCTGCAGGTGCCTGCAGGCAAGGCCAATCCCTCTCCACCGATTGGCCCCGCGCTCGGTCAGCGCGGACTAAACATTATGGAATTCTGCAAGGCCTTCAATGCCCAGACCCAGGGCATGGAGCCTGGCCTGCCGATTCCGGTGGTGATCACGGCATTTGCCGACAAGACCTTCACCTTCATCATGAAGACACCGCCCGCAACGGTGTTGATCAAGAAGGCGGCCAAGCTCGACAAGGGCTCTCCAAAGCCGCACTCCGATAAGGTCGGAAAGATCACCCGTGCCCAGGCCGAAGAGATTGCAAAAAGCAAAATGCCTGACCTGACGGCCGCAGATCTTGACGCTGCTGTCCGAACGATTGCCGGTAGTGCCCGCAGCATGGGCGTGACCGTTGAAGGAGTGTAATTGTCATGAGCCAGACAAAACCAACCAAGATTCCCGGCTCCAAGCGTTATGCAGCCGCCCGATCCAAGGTCGACCGGGCCAAGCTCTATACCGCCCAGGAGGCCCTCGAGCTAGCCAAGGCATGTGCAACTGCGAAATTTAAAGAGTCAGTTGATGTTGCTGTCCAGCTGGGTATTGATGCGAAAAAATCAGATCAGCTGGTCCGCGGCTCCATCGTGCTGCCTGCGGGCACTGGCAAGACCAAGCGTGTCGCGGTGTTTGCGCAGGGCGAAAAGGCCGAGCAGGCCAAGGCCGCCGGGGCTGACATCGTCGGCATGGATGACCTCGCCGATCGGATCAAAGGCGGCAATATCGATTTCGATGTGCTGATTGCTTCGCCAGACACCATGCGGATCGTGGGAACGCTCGGCCAAATTCTTGGCCCCCGCGGACTCATGCCGAATCCGAAAGTCGGCACCGTCTCGGCGGATGTCGCTCAGGCGGTGAAAAACGCCAAGGCAGGCCAGGTGCAGTACCGGACCGACAAGGCTGGCATCGTGCATTGCTCAATTGGCCAGGCGTCCTTTGAGATCGATGCATTGAAAACGAATCTGGTGGCGCTGATTGATGCGCTGAACCGGGCCAAGCCTCAGTCATCAAAAGGAGTGTATCTGCGCAAGGTGGCGATCTCGACCACGATGGGCCCGGGCATCCGTGTCGATCAGGCGAGCATCATGCCTGCGCAATAAAAAGACTTTGGGCTGCAGGCCCCGGGGCATCTGACCGGAGTCTGCAGGTTGTCAAAGACCGTTGGGGTGTTCGATGTTTTGGTGGGCACTTAATCGCAGCCTCTTGAGGCAGTACCCAACGCAGATGGCGATCCCGAAAGAAGTCGATGTTCAGTGTGGTTGTGATTCATCGAAATTTTCTGGTCTCGCCGGTTTCAACCGTTTCAAATTCCGCAAGGAATACGAAACATTGAGAAGGAGTGAAATGTGGCACTAAACCGCGAAGCAAAAGCCGTGGTGATTGATGAAGTCTCGGCCCAGGTGGCCCAGGCCCAGTCCATCATCCTGGCGGAGTACCGTGGTCTTGATGTGGCCAACATCACCGATCTCCGCAAGAAGGCGCGCAATGCCGGCGTATACCTGCGGGTGTTGAAAAACACCCTGGTCCGCCGTTCCGTTGCAGGAACGCCGTTTGAGCCGCTGGCCGACAAGATGTCAGGCCCGCTGATCTACGGTATTTCCAAAGACCCCGTCGCAGCAGCAAAGGTCATGCAAGACTTTGCCAAAGGCAACGAGGTCTTCGTCATCAAAGCGGGCGCGATGCCGAATTACGTGATGGATGCAACTGGCGTGAAAGCGCTGGCGGCAATGCCTTCGCGTGACGAGTTGCTCGCGACATTGCTCGGCACGATGCAGGCCCCGATCGCCAAGTTTGTGCGAACCGCCAACGAGATCCCGTCGAAGTTTGTTCGAACGGTGGCAGCGTTGCGCGATCAGCGCGAACAGCAATCGGCCTAATCATCAAGGCTATCGGATTCAAACCAACTGAACAGAAAATTTTTGGAGCAAGAACATGAGTAAAGATCAAGTATTAGACGCAATTGGTGCCATGACTGTGCTGGAGCTCTCCGAGCTCATCAAGGCCATGGAAGAGAAATTTGGCGTGTCGGCTGCCGCCGCAGCAGTCGCAGTCGCTGCCCCGGCCGCAGGTGGTGGTGCTGCCGCTCCGGCTGCCGAAGAGAAGACCGATTTCACTGTGGTGCTGGCCGCCGCAGGCGATAAGAAGGTTGAAGTCATTAAGGTGGTGCGTGCTGCCACTGGACTGGGCCTGAAAGAAGCCAAGGACCTCGTTGATGGTGCACCGAAGCCCGTCAAGGAAGGCATCAACAAAGCCGACGCTGAGGCGCTGAAAAAGCAGCTCGAAGAGGCCGGTGCCAAGGTCGAGCTGAAGTAATCGACCGACGCATTTTCGAGGGCCGCGCCGTTTGGTGTGGCCTTCGGGAGTGCGGGCTATGCCATGGCGATGCACACAAGATGTGGTCCGCGTCGCCATCGCATAGCTCGGAATGGTAAGCAGTGCAGTGGGCTGTGGTAGTCAGGTCGAATTTTTTTGAGCGTTTCTCAACAGGAGCCGTGATGGCCTATAACTTCACCGAGAAAAAACGTATTCGTAAGAGCTTTGCCAAACGCAAGCCCGTGCTGGAGATCCCCTATCTTCTGGCGACCCAGCTGGCTTCCTATCGTGCTTTTTTGCAAGAAGAAATTGTTCCGGCGACCCGCAAGAACCAGGGCCTGCAGGCTGCTTTTCAATCCATCTTTCCCATCAAGAGCCACAATGGGATGGCCGAGCTTGAGTTTCTGTATTACACGCTGGGCGTTCCGGCCTTTGATGTTCGCGAGTGCCAGCTGCGTGGCCAGACCTTCGAGGCCCCGATCCGCGCCCAGGTGCGATTAAAGATTTATGACCGCGAGGCCGCCAAGCCGACCGTCAAAGAAATTCGTGAAAAAGAAGTCTTCATGGGCAATATCCCGCTCATGACCGACAACGGCTCGTTTGTGATCAACGGCACTGAGCGGGTGATCGTCAGCCAGCTGCATCGCTCGCCGGGCGTGTTTTTCGAACATGATCGCGGCAAGACCCACTCCTCGGGCAAGCTGCTGTTCTCGGCCCGGGTCATTCCTTATCGTGGCTCTTGGCTCGATTTTGAATTCGATCCGAAAGATATTCTTTATTTCCGTGTCGATCGTCGGCGCAAGATGCCGGTCACCATTCTGCTGAAAGCAATTGGCTTAAATGTCGAGCAGATCCTGGCCCACTTTTTCGACTTCGATCATTTCTCGCTGCATCCGGAAGGCGCCCAAATGGATCTGGTCGCTGATCGTCTGCGCGGCGAGCAGGCCCGATTCGATATCACGGATAAAAACGGCAATGTCATTGTCGGCCGCGATAAGCGGATTAACGCCAAGCACATTCGTGACATCGAAAAGGCAGGCTTAAAGCGGATCAGCGTTCCGGATGATTACCTGCTGGGCCGGGTCCTTGCCCATGCCGTGGTCGATCCCGAGACCGGTGAGATTATCGGTAAGGCCAACGAAGAGATCACGGACGAGCTGCTTGCCAAGATGCGTGGCGCAAAGATCCGCGAATTCAAGACCCTCTACACCAACGATCTGGATCATGGTCCCTATATGTCGTCCACGCTGCGCATGGATGAGACCCCGGATCAGATCACGGCCAGAGTGGCGATCTATCGCATGATGCGCCCCGGTGAGCCGCCCACTGAAGATGCGGTGCAGATGCTCTTTGATCGGCTCTTCTTTAACGAAGACTCCTACGATCTCTCTGCAGTCGGCCGCATGAAATTTAACCGTCGTCTGGGCCGCGAAGAGGTGGTGGGTCCCATGACGCTGACCAACGAGGACATTCTCGACACCATCAAGCTGCTGGTCTCCCTGCGCAATGGCCGGGGTGAGATTGATGACATCGATCACCTGGGCAATCGTCGCGTGCGCTGCGTCGGTGAGCTGGCTGAAAACCAGTTTCGCTCGGGCCTCGTGCGGGTTGAGCGGGCGGTGCGTGAGCGCCTGGGTCAGGCGGAGGCCGATAATCTTCAGCCCTATGATCTGATCAACAGCAAGCCCATTACGGCTGCGATTCGTGAGTTTTTTGGCTCATCGCAACTCTCGCAGTTTATGGACCAGACCAACCCGCTGTCCGAAATCACCCACAAGCGTCGTGTGTCGGCACTCGGCCCTGGCGGACTGACACGTGAGCGTGCGGGCTTTGAGGTCCGCGATGTGCATCCGACCCACTATGGCCGCGTCTGCCCGATCGAGACACCTGAGGGCCCGAACATTGGTCTGATCAACTCGCTGGCGCTGTATGCACGCCTGAACGAATACGGATTCCTCGAGACACCCTATCGTAAGGTGGAAGATGGCAAGGTCACCGATAAGATTGAATATCTTTCGGCAATTGAAGAGGGCCGCTATGTGATTGCCCAGGCCAATGCTGAGATTGATGGCAAAGGCAAGCTGACCGGCGACCTCATCTCGGTCCGCGTCAATGGCGAGACCACCCTCTCCACCGTGGAGAAGGTGGAATACATGGATGTGGCGCCTTCGCAGATTGTGTCGGTAGCTGCCTCGCTGATTCCTTTCCTTGAGCATGATGATGCGAACCGTGCGCTGATGGGCTCCAACATGCAGCGCCAGGCCGTGCCTTGCCTGCGCCCGCAGAAGCCCTTGGTGGGCACTGGCATCGAGCGGACCTGTGCGGTGGATTCCGGCACTGTGGTCCAGGCCCGCCGTGGCGGCCTGGTCGACTATGTCGATTCGCGGCGCGTGGTGATTCGTGTCAACGACAACGAAACCAAGTCAGGTGAGTCGGGTGTCGATATTTACAACCTTCAGAAGTACACCCGCTCTAACCAGAACACGAATATCAACCAGCGACCAATCGTTCGGCGTGGTGATGTCGTGGCCCGTGGTGATGTGATTGCCGATGGCGCCTCAACCGATATCGGCGAGTTGGCGCTGGGCCAGAACATGCTGGTGGCCTTCATGCCTTGGAATGGTTATAACTTTGAGGACTCGATTCTCATCTCCGAGCGCGTGGTCTCCGATGATCGTTATACCTCGGTCCACATCGAGGAGCTATCGATTCTCGCCCGTGATACCAAGCTCGGGCCCGAGGAAATCACCCGCGACATCTCGAATCTCTCCGAGGGCCAGCTGGGCCGTCTGGATGAGTCGGGTATCGTGTATGTGGGTGCCGAAGTGCAGGCCGGCGATGTGCTGGTGGGCAAGGTCACGCCCAAGGGCGAGACCCAGCTCACGCCTGAGGAAAAACTTCTTCGCGCGATTTTTGGCGAGAAGGCCTCGGATGTAAAAGACACTTCACTGCGCGTGCCATCCGGCATGAGCGGAACAGTGATCGATGTGCAAGTCTTCACCCGTGAGGGCATTGCCCGCGATAAGCGTGCCCAGCAGATCATCGATGATGAGCTGCGTCGCTTCAGGCTGGATCTGAACGATCAGCTGCGCATTGTGGAGACCGACACCTTCCAGCGGATAGAAAAACTGCTGATTGGCAAGGCCGCTAATGGCGGACCGAAAAAGATTGCCAAGGGTTCGGCGATTACGGCCGACTATCTGGCCGATCTCGATCGGTATCAGTGGTTCGAGCTGCGTTTATCGGATGAGTCAGCCGCCAAGCAGCTTGAGAGCCTGAAAGAGTCGATCGAGTCCAAGCGCCATCAGTTCGATTTAGCCTTTGAGGAAAAGCATAAAAAGCTGACCCAGGGTGATGAGCTGCTGCCGGGCGTGCTCAAAATGGTCAAGGTCTACTTGGCGGTGAAGCGCCGTCTGCAGCCAGGCGACAAGATGGCGGGCCGCCATGGCAACAAGGGCGTGGTCTCGCGGATTGTCCCGGTGGAAGACATGCCCTATATGGCCGACGGCCGTCCGGTGGACATCGTCTTAAATCCTCTGGGCGTTCCCTCGCGGATGAATGTGGGCCAGATTCTGGAGACCCATTTGGGCTGGGCCGCCAAAGGCATCGGCCAGCGCATCGGCGACATGCTCGAGGCGCAGGCGTCTGCCAACGAGGTGCGTAAATATCTGGAAAAGGTCTACAACAGCAGCGGACATCCCGAGGACCTCAAGCATCTGGCAGACAAAGAGGTGCTTGAGTTGGCCTCGAATCTGACCGATGGCGTTCCTTTTGCAACACCGGTGTTCGATGGTGCCGCGGAAAAGGAAATCCACAACATGCTCGAGCTGGCCTATCCCGCAGAGATCGCCAAGCGTATCGGCCTGACCGAGACCCGCACCCAGGTGCAGCTCTTGGATGGCCGCACGGGCGAGCCCTTTGATCGCAAGACCACGGTGGGCTACATGCACATGCTCAAGCTCCATCACCTGGTGGACGACAAGATGCACGCGCGTTCGACGGGTCCTTACTCGCTGGTGACTCAGCAGCCCTTGGGCGGTAAGGCCCAGTTCGGCGGCCAGCGTTTTGGTGAGATGGAGGTCTGGGCCCTGGAAGCCTATGGCGCTTCCTATGTGCTGCAGGAAATGCTCACGGTCAAATCCGATGACGTCGGCGGACGTACCAAGGTCTACGAGAACTTGGTCAAAGGCGAGCACACCATCGACGCGGGCATGCCCGAGTCGTTCAATGTGCTGGTCAAGGAGATTCGTTCGCTGGGCATTGATATCGACCTGGAGCGCAGCTGATTGGCCAGCACTCGGAACGCAAAGGATTTGGGCGCAGGCTCACAAGAACACACTTATTGAGGTAGATCCATGAAGGCACTACTCGACTTATTCAAGCAGGTTCAGCAGGACCAGGTTTTTGACAAAATCAAAATTGGCCTGGCATCGCCGGAGAAGATTCGCTCCTGGTCGTATGGCGAAGTCAAAAAACCAGAGACGATTAACTACCGTACATTCAAGCCCGAGCGGGATGGCCTGTTCTGCGCCAAGATTTTTGGCCCAGTGAAGGACTATGAATGCCTCTGCGGCAAATACAAGCGCCTGAAGCATCGTGGCGTGATTTGTGAGAAGTGCGGCGTCGAGGTCACTCTGACCAAGGTCCGCCGTGAGCGGATGGGCCATATCGATTTGGCCAGCCCCGTGGCCCATATCTGGTTCTTGAAATCACTGCCCTCGCGTCTGGGCATGGTGCTGGACATGACCCTGCGGGATATCGAGCGGGTGCTGTATTTCGAAGCCTACGTGGTCATTCATCCCGATGTCACGCCGCTCAAGCGCGGCCAGATCATGACCGAGGATGATTACCTCGCCAAGCAAGAGCAATACGGCGATGGCTTTGTGGCCATGATGGGCGCAGAAGGTATCCGTGAGCTGCTGCGTGAGATCGATCTGAAAAACGAGATCGAAAAGCTCCGCACCGAGCTGGCCGAGACTTCCTCCGAGGCCAAGATCAAGAAAATTGCAAAGCGCTTAAAGGTGCTCGAGGGTTTCGATAAGTCGGGCGTGAAGCCTGAGTGGATGATTCTCGAGGTGCTGCCGGTATTGCCGCCTGAACTGCGGCCACTGGTGCCGCTCGATGGCGGCCGCTTTGCGACATCGGACCTCAACGATCTGTATCGCCGCGTGATCAACCGTAATAACCGTCTGCGTCGTCTGCTGGAGCTCAAGGCGCCCGACATCATCGTGCGCAACGAAAAGCGCATGCTGCAGGAGGCCGTGGATTCGCTTCTGGATAACGGCCGTCGTGGCAAGGCCATGACGGGCGCCAATAAGCGTCCGCTGAAGTCGCTGGCCGACATGATTAAGGGTAAGGGTGGCCGTTTCCGTCAGAACCTGCTGGGCAAGCGGGTGGACTACTCGGGCCGCTCGGTCATCGTGGTGGGGCCGACTTTGAAATTGCATCAGTGCGGCCTGCCCAAGCTGATGGCCCTTGAGTTATTCAAGCCCTTTATTTTCAATAAGCTTGAGCTGCGCGGTATGGCCACAACGATTAAGGCCGCCAAAAAACTCGTCGAGCAGCAGGTGCCCGAGGTCTGGGACATTCTCGAAGAAGTTATTCGTGAGCATCCCGTTCTTCTGAATCGCGCTCCGACGCTACACCGCCTGGGCATCCAGGCCTTCGAGCCGGTGCTCATTGAAGGCAAAGCCATTCAACTGCACCCGCTGGTCTGCGCGGCATTTAACGCTGACTTTGACGGCGACCAGATGGCCGTGCACGTGCCGCTCTCTATCGAAGCCCAGATGGAAGCTCGCACCCTGATGCTGGCCTCCAACAACGTGCTCTTTCCTTCAAATGGCGAGCCTTCGATTGTGCCGTCGCAAGACATCGTGCTGGGCCTTTACTACACCACCCGCGAGCGGATTAACGGCAAGGGCGAGGGCATGTTCTTTGCTGACGTTGCTGAGGCCGAGCGGGCCTATGGCAATGGTGAAGTGGAATTGGGCACCAAGATCACGGTACGAATCCAGGAAGTGGATTTAGATCCTGTCACGCGGGCCAAGACGCCCAAGACCACGCGCTACGAAACCACGGTGGGCCGCGCCCTGCTGTCGAAGATTCTTCCGCCGGGATTATCGTTTGTGCACATGAATAAGGCGCTGAAGAAAAAAGAAATTTCACGCCTGATCAACGCGTCGTTTCGCCGCTGCGGTTTGCGTGACACGGTGATTTTTGCCGACAAATTGCTGCAATCTGGATTTGCGCTGGCAACCCGTGCGGGCATCTCGATCTGTGTGGATGACATGCTCGTGCCCCCGCAAAAGCACGACATCCTTTCGAAGGCAGAAAAAGAGGTCAAGGAAATCGAGCAGCAATATGCTTCAGGCCTGGTGACCCAGGGCGAGCGCTACAACAAGGTGGTCGATATCTGGGGCCGTGCCGGTGACGAAGTGGGCAAGGCCATGATGGCCCAGCTCGCCACTGAGCCCGTGAAAGACCGAAAAGGCAAAGAAGTCCGTCAGGAATCTTTCAACTCGATTTACATGATGGCGGATTCGGGCGCTCGCGGCTCAGCAGCGCAGATTCGTCAGCTCGCTGGCATGCGTGGCCTGATGGCCAAGCCCGATGGCTCCATTATCGAGACTCCGATTACCGCGAACTTCCGCGAGGGCTTAAACGTTCTGCAGTACTTCATCTCCACCCACGGCGCACGTAAGGGCCTGGCGGATACGGCGTTAAAGACGGCGAACTCCGGCTATCTCACGCGTCGTCTGGTGGACGTGACCCAGGACTTAGTGGTCATTCAAGACGACTGCGGCACCAGCAATGGCATCAATATGAAGGCCCTGGTGGAGGGCGGAGAAGTGATTGAGGCCCTGCGCGATCGTATTCTGGGCCGCGTGACTGCTGCTGAGGTGGTCAATCCCGAGAGCCAGGCGACTCTGTTTGAGGCAGGCAAACTGCTCGACGAGGATGCGGTGGATGAGATTGATCGCCTGGGCATTGACGAGGTGCGCGTTCGCACGCCATTAACCTGCGACACCCGTTTCGGTCTGTGTGCCAAGTGCTATGGCCGCGATCTCGGCCGTGGCCATCTGGTCAACGTGGGTGAGGCGGTAGGTGTGATCGCAGCCCAGTCGATCGGTGAGCCGGGAACACAGCTGACCATGCGGACATTCCACATTGGTGGTGCCGCATCGCGTACTGCAGCTGCCAGTGGCGTGGAGGCGAAATCCAACGGCACTGTGCGCTTTACACCGACCATGCGCTATGTGACCAATGCCAAAGGCGAGCCCATTGTGATCTCGCGTTCGGGCGAGGTGCTGATCACCGATGACAACGGCCGCGAGCGCGAGCGTCACAAGGTGCCGTACGGCGCCACGCTGCTGTCGATGGACGGAAAGTCAGTGAAAGCGGGATCGCTGCTGGCGACCTGGGATCCGCTGACGCGTCCGATCATTAGCGAGTACGGCGGTCGTGTGAAGTTCGAAAACGTCGAAGAAGGCGTGACCGTGGCCAAGCAGATCGATGAGATCACGGGGCTTTCGACCCTGGTGGTGATCGATGCCAAGCGTCGTGGTGGTGCCCAGGTCAAGGGTGTGCGGCCGCAGGTAAAGCTGATCGATGCCAAAGGCGAGGAAGTCAAGATCGCTGGCACCGACCACAGCGTGAACATCTCCTTCCCGGTGGGCGCATTGATCACGGTTCGTGATGGCCAAGAGGTTGCTGTCGGTGAGGTGCTGGCGCGGATTCCGCAAGAGTCCCAAAAGACCCGCGACATTACCGGTGGTCTGCCACGTGTTGCCGAACTCTTCGAGGCCCGTTCGCCAAAGGATGCTGGCATGCTGGCCGAGGTCACCGGCACGGTGTCGTTCGGTAAAGATACCAAGGGCAAGCAGCGCCTGATCATTACTGACATGGATGGCGTTCAGCACGAGTCTCTGATTTCAAAAGAGAAAAACGTGCTGGTCCACGATGGTCAGATCGTGAACAAAGGCGAACTCATTGTGGATGGCCCAGCCGATCCGCAAGACATTCTGCGCCTGCTCGGTGTCGAGGCCCTAGCACGCTATATCGTGGACGAAGTCCAGGATGTTTATCGTTTGCAGGGTGTGAAGATTAACGACAAGCACATCGAAGTCATCGTGCGTCAGATGCTGCGCCGTGTTCGGGTAACCGATGCTGCGGATACCCGCTTCATTAACGGCGAAGAGGTCGAGCGCTCTGAACTTCTTGATGAGAACGATCGTGCTACCGCCGACAATAAGCGTCCCGCAATCTACGAGAACAAGCTCCTTGGTATTACCAAGGCATCGCTCTCGACTGACTCGTTCATCTCGGCGGCCTCCTTCCAGGAGACCACCCGTGTGCTCACCGAGGCGGCCATCATGGGCAAGCGCGACGAGCTGCGCGGCCTGAAGGAAAACGTGATCGTGGGCCGCCTGATTCCTGCCGGAACGGGCCTCGCGTATCACAAGGCCAGAAAAGAGCGCGAGGCGATTGAGGCCGCAGAAGCCCAGACTGCCGCCCAACAGGCCGCGATTGAGGCCGAAGCCTTGTTCTCAAGCCCGGATGCAGAGGAGTCGGTCACCGAGGGTGGTGCCGAGTCAGCCGCGCCGGCCCCTGGAGAGGGTACTGCAAGCGCCGAGTCGTAACCCACCTCACCGTCATTGCGAGGGGCCGCGGCCCCGAAGCAATCCATGCGGCGTCAATCGAAAGGTTGGCGCCGTTTTTTTATTCCTCATCAGTTGGCTAATATTTCACTATATGAAAAAATCCAGAATGACTTACCGTTTTTGCTGCATTGCGATTTTGAGGCCATCGACGGTTGACAGAGAGGCCGTAAATCCTTGAAAATCGAAGGCTTTTCGCCATTTGGCGAGCCCAAATTTGTTTTTATTGAGAGAGAACTTCGTCAATGCCCACCATTAACCAGCTGGTCCGCAAGGCCCGGACCTCTGAAGAGATCAAAAGCAAAAGCCCGGCACTGCAGGGCAGCCCGCAGCGTCGCGGCGTCTGCACCCGCGTCTATACCACCACACCGAAAAAGCCGAACTCAGCCCTGCGAAAAGTTGCCAAGGTACGGCTGACCAATGGATTTGAAGTCATTAGCTACATCGGCGGTGAAGGCCACAACCTTCAGGAGCACTCTGTGGTGCTGATTCGTGGCGGCCGGGTGAAGGATCTTCCCGGTGTTCGCTACCACATCGTGCGTGGCTCACTGGATCTGCAAGGCGTGAAAGACCGCAAGCAGTCGCGTTCGAAGTACGGTTCCAAGCGCCCGAAGGCGGCGTAACCGGCGGGGCCAATATCTGGCCCCACCGAAAACTGCCCTCAACCAGCGGCACGATCCACCCCGGTGGGCCTGCCACGTAAGGGTCCAGACAAGAGAAGCGCGTGCTGGACTGAGTCGGTGAATCCGCCCCAAAGGTGGATCCGCTGAATCAACTGAATAAGGAAAATTGCTATGCCCCGTCGTCGCGAAGTACCGAAGCGTCTCATTCTTGCCGATCCAAAATTTGGCAGCGAAGACGTCTCTAAATTCATCAATGTGGTGATGCTCCACGGCAAAAAAGCCGTTGCTGAGCGCATCGTCTATGGCGCCCTCGATTTCATCGAGAAGAAAGCCAACAAAAACCCGATGGACATCTTTCTTCAGGCTTTAAATAACGCTAAGCCGGCGGTCGAAGTGAAAAGCCGACGTGTTGGCGGCGCCAACTATCAGGTGCCCGTTGAAGTCCGGCCTGCTCGGCGTTCCGCCTTGGCGATGCGCTGGCTACGCGAGGCGGCGAAAAAGCGCGGCGAAAAATCCATGAACCTGCGGCTCGCTGGCGAACTCCTTGAGGCTGCCGAGGGCCGGGGTGGCGCGGTGAAAAAACGCGATGAGGTTCACCGTATGGCAGAGGCCAATAAGGCCTTCTCGCACTTCCGTTTTTAATTGTTGACTTGACGTTATCGAAAGCAGGTTTGTTTTATGGCCCGTAAGACCCCCATTGAGCGCTATCGCAATATTGGTATCAGCGCCCATATTGATGCAGGCAAGACCACCACCACCGAGCGGATCCTTTATTACACAGGGGTAAACCACAAAATCGGTGAGGTCCATGATGGTGCTGCCACCATGGACTGGATGGAGCAGGAACAAGAGCGTGGCATCACGATTACTTCTGCGGCAACCACCTGCTTCTGGAAGGGCATGGACCTGTCGTTTCCTGAGCATCGCTTCAACATTATTGATACCCCGGGCCACGTCGATTTCACCATCGAGGTGGAGCGTTCCATGCGCGTGCTGGATGGCGCCTGCATGGTCTATTGCGCGGTCGGTGGTGTTCAGCCCCAGTCCGAGACGGTCTGGCGTCAGGCCAATAAGTACCGCGTGCCACGCCTGGCATTCGTCAACAAGATGGATCGCACGGGCGCGAACTTTTTCAAAGTCGTCGACCAGATGAAGACCCGCCTGCGGGCTAATCCTGTGCCGGTCGTCATTCCGATTGGCGCTGAAGAGAACTTCAAAGGCGTGGTCGATCTGATCAAGATGAAGGCCATCATTTGGGATGAAGCTTCTCAAGGCATGAAGTTTGACTACCAGGAAATTCCCGCGGACTTGCTGGGCACCGCCAAAGAGTGGCGCGAGCAAATGCTTGAGGCCGCCGCCGAGG
>CAYTRY010000035.1:0-7244 GCA_964440375.1 uncultured Bordetella sp.
TGATCTGCATGGGTTTGACTTTAGGGGAGGCTGACGCTAAGGTCAAACCGAAGCCCAATCATCAAATTCTGGAGTCAATTGCGTGCCGCTTGCTGCTTCTCGGATTGAAGAAATACATCGTAGTTTTAGCGGCCAGGGCCTGATGCGGACTTTCGCGGCATGCTTAGATGAGCTCGACGAGGGCAGGGCAGTCATTTCCATGCCTTTGTCGGATCGCGTGACACAGCAGCACGGTTTTTTTCATGGCGGCACCGTGGGGGCACTGGCCGATACCGCCTGCGGTTATGCAGCGCTATCGATGGTGCCCGCTGGAAAGGCTGGACTTACTGCGGAATACAAAATCAATTTGATTTCACCGGCCGATGGTGATCGGTTAATTGCAGTGGGCCAGGTATTAAAGCCGGGCCGTATGCTGATGGTCTGTCAGGGCGATGTATACGTCGAAAAAAATGGCCAGAGGAAAAAATGCGCGATTGCCCTAATGACACTTTTTGTAATGGATGGCCTGCCGTCGATCTAATTGGCGCAAGGAGAACACTCTGATGAAGCCCCAAGTCCAAGACCCTGTTGTAGTTCTCTCTGCTGTACGCACGCCGATGGGCAACTTCATGGGCGAGCTCTCCAGCCTTGCTGCTCCAGCGCTTGGCGCGGCCAGCATTCGCGGCGCCCTGGCGCAGGCCGCTATTGGCCCAGAGCTGGTCGATGAGCTGATGTTTGGCTGCGTTCTGCCGGCCGGCATGGGGCAGGCGCCAGCGCGTCAGGCTGCACTTGGTGCGGGGCTTCCGAAGTCGACCGTCTGCACCACGGTCAATAAGGTCTGTGGTTCGGGCATGCGGGCGGTGATGAGCATGCACGACACGCTGGTGCTGGGCGCCGCCTCAGTGGCGATCGCTGGCGGCATGGAAAGCATGAGCAATGCACCCTATCTTCTGGCACGGGCGCGGGCGGGTTATCGGATCGGCCACAACACGGTCTATGACCACATGATGCTCGATGGCCTTGAGGATGCTTACGAGCGGGGCCGTTCCATGGGCACTTATGGGGAAGATTGCGCCCGGCAATACAGCTTTAGCCGCGAGATGCAGGATCAGTTTGCGATTGAGTCGGTGACATGGGCAAAGCGTGCTAACGAAAGCGGTGCATTTGGCGCGGAGATCATTCCCATCGAGGTCACCAGCCGTAAGGGCAGCACAACAATTGACTCAGATGAGGGCCCGCGCACAATAGCCCTTGAGAAAATCCCAAGCCTAAAGCCGGCATTTGCAAAAGATGGTTCGGTTACTGCTGCCTCTTCTTCCTCCATCAGTGATGGCGCGGCTGCCCTTGTCATGTGCCGCGAGTCCACTGCCAACAAAATGGCCAAGGCTCCGATTGCGCGGCTCCTGGGCCATGCCGGGTTTGCGGGCCCGCCCGCCCAATTTCCCACCGCACCAATTGCCGCAATTGACCGGCTGCTGAAATCGAATGGATGGGCGGTTGCTGATATCGATCTCTGGGAGATCAATGAAGCCTTTGCGGTTGTGGCAATGGCAGCGATTCGCGATCTAAAGATTCCGCGCGAGCGGGTCAATGTCAATGGAGGCGCCTGCGCCCTGGGCCATCCGATCGGTGCTTCTGGTGCGAGAATTATTGTGACCCTGATCCATGCCCTGCGCGCGCGGGGCCTAAAGCGCGGCGTGGCGAGCCTGTGCATCGGTGGCGGAGAGGCCACTGCCGTTGGCGTTGAAGTGATCTAAGTTTTTGCGAGACCCGGGACCATGATTCTTTCAGATGAGCAGCAGCAGGTTCGCGATGCGATCGCGGATTTTTGTCGCAACGAGATTGTTCCCAAGGCGGCCCAGTGGGACCGCGAGCACCATTTCCCTCGCGAGATCCATCAGGCCCTGGCCGGCCTTGGCTGCTATGGGGTGATGGTGCCGCAGGAGTATGGCGGCGCCGGATTGGATGCGGTCTGCCTCGCCCTGATTCTGGAAGAGATCGGCGCTGCCGACGGCGGAACCAGCACTGCGATCTCAGTCAACAACTGCCCGGTCTGCAGCATTCTGTCGGCCTTCGGAGACGCCACTCAAAAACGCGACTGGCTCACGCCGCTGGCCCGCGGCGAAAAACTCGGCGCCTTTTGCCTTACCGAGCCCCAGGCGGGATCCAATGCGGCTGAGATCCGAACCACCGCGCGGCGCGAGGGCGACAGTTATGTGCTCAATGGTGTGAAGCAATTCATCACCAGCGGAAAAAACGGCCAGGTTGCCATCGTGATTGCGGTCACCGGAGATGGAAAGCCCAGCCAGCGCATGTCTGCTTTTATTGTGCCCACAGATACCCCCGGATACATCGTTGCCCGGCTTGAGGAAAAAATCGGACAGAACTCCTCAGACACGGCCCAGATTGTTTTTGAGAACTGCCGAATTCCGGCGGCCTATCGTATCGGCGCGGAGGGGCAGGGCTACAAAATTGCACTCTCAGGACTCGAGGGTGGCCGCATTGGTATCGCCGCCCAATCGATTGGCATGGCCCGGGCCGCGTTTGAGGCGGCACTCGCCTACGCTAAAGAGCGTGAAGCCTTTGGGCAGCCCATCTTTGAGCATCAGGCGGTTCAGTTTCGGCTTGCCGATATGGCCACACAGCTTGAGGCCGCCCGCCAGATGGTCTGGCATGCGGCGAGCCTGAAAGATGCCGGCCGGCCCTGCCTAAAAGAGGCGGCGATGGCCAAGCTGATTGCCAGCGAGGCCGCCGAGCGCATCTGCACCGATGCGATTCAGGTGTTTGGTGGCTATGGCGTGGTGAAGGATTTTCCGGTGGAGCGGTTTTATCGTGATGTGCGGGTCTGCCAGATCTACGAGGGCACAAGTGATGTTCAAAAGATTCTGATCGCAAGGGCCCTTGCAAACAGCACGACCGCCTAAAGGATTTGCTGATGACTGCCTCCCGATTTCCTGCCAAAGTAAAAATTGTCGATGTCAGCCCGCGTGATGGCCTGCAAAATGAAAAGCAGCTGGTATCCGTTGCCGACAAAGTGGCCCTGATTCATCAGCTTGCACAGGCGGGTGTGCCCAATATCGAGGCGGTCTCGTTCGTGTCGCCCAAGTGGGTGCCGCAGATGGCCGATGGCCTGGCGGTGATGCAAGCCATCAGCCGCACGCCAGGAATTGTCTACTCGGCGCTGACTCCAAATATGAAGGGCTATGCGTCTGCCCGGCAGGCCGCGATGGATGAAGTGGTTATTTTTGGCGCTGCCTCAGAGGCGTTTTCACAAAAGAATATCAACTGCAGTATCAGCGAGTCGCTTGAGCGATTTCGGGAGGTTGCCCATTCGGCTGCCCAAGACGGCATCCGACTGCGGGGCAGCATCTCCTGCTGTCTCGGCTGCCCCTATGAGGGCGAGGTGGCGCCTGCCAAGGTCTTGGAGGTGGTCGAACGCATGTCGGATCTGGGCTGCATCGAGATTGATATCGCCGATACCATCGGCGTTGGCACTGCCGATCAGGTGAAAAAAGTCTTTGATGCTTTGCTGCGTCGCTATCCGGCCAGCCGATTCAGCGGACACTTTCATGACACCTACGGCCAGGCAATCGCCAATATCGTTGCGGCCCTGGAATCTGGCATCGCGATATTTCACGGATCAGTGGCTGGCCTGGGCGGCTGTCCTTATGCCCGGGGTGCTTCTGGCAACGTCGCCACCGAAGATATTGTGTATCTCATGCACGGCATGGGCATTGAAACCGGCATTGATCTCACGCGACTCGCAACGGCTGGCGCAGAAATTTCACGTGTGCTGGGCAGGGCCAGTCAATCAAAGGCCGGCACGGCCTGGCTTACCAAACACGCTGCCGCGCAGTGATGCAAAGACCGCAGCCCTAGGCGTAGCTGCGGGCGTCTTCGATTTGTTTTCCGTCGTCGAGAAGGCTGCCAACGGCAACGAATTTCACTTCGCATCGCAGCCGTGTGATTTCGCGTGCGGAATCAATCAGGGCTGCGGTGATGTTGGCCGCGGCTGCTGTGTCGGCAACCTCGCAGTGCAGGGTCATGGTGTCACTGCCGATTGCGCCAGAAAGAATAAGCCGGGCTTTTTTGATATCCGGAAAATTTTTGATGATTTGTCCGACCTGGCCGGGATGGACAAACATGCCACGGACCTTGGTCGTCTGGTCGGCCCGGCCCAGCCAGCCCTTAATCCGCAGGTTGGTTCGGCCACACGGCGTGGGTGACTGAAGTGACTGCGGATCAATGGCCGAAAGGTCACCGGTGGCAAACCGAATCATCGGATATTCACGATTAAAGGTCGTGACGACAACTTCACCGACTTCGCCCAATGGCATCGGTGCAGATCCGCCCGGCTCAACAATCTCAACAATCGCGTCCTCGGTCATCACCATGCCCTGGGTGGGGTCTGCAGTCTCGTAAGCGATCATGCCCAGATCTGCTGTGGCATAGGCCTGGCCCACGCGGATGTTGCGCTCTGCCAGCCATTGCCGGGTTGATGGGGTCAGGGCCTCACCGGAGACCATTGCCTTTCTCAGGCTCGATGTGGCCAGGCCCATTTCGGCGCCTTTTTCAATCAGAATTTTAAGAAAGCTGGGCGTGCCGGTGTAGCCAATAGGCTTTAACTGGGCAATCGCCTGGACCTGCTGTTCGGTCTGGCCAATTCCGGCAGGCAGCACCCAGCAGCCCAGCGCATGCAGTCCGCCTTCGATAATCCAGGCGCCGGGTGAAAGGTGATACGAAAAGCTGTTGTGCACCAGGTCACCTGCTTGAAAACCAGCAGCCCTGAGTGCGCGCATCATGCCGAAATGATCGATGCTCATGCCTTGCGGCTCGTAGATCGGGCCTGGCGATTGGAATACCCGGCGCAGCTGTGTGAAGGGTGCAGCTAAAAATCCCCCGAACGGCGGTGCAGAGGCCTGAAGTCCGGAGAGGGTTGACTTGCGGGTAACCGGAAGCGCCGCCAGATCGTTTAAGGACGACAGCTTTGCGGGATCGATCTTATCGAGCGCCTGCTGATAAAACGGTGCATTGGCCTTGGCATGGGCGATGGCTTCGCGAAGCCGGCCAAGCTGCGACTGCTCGCGCTCTGCCCGGGAGCGGCACTCCTGCGGATCGATGGTCATTGTTAGAGAGAAAACAATTTACGCCAGCCAGCGCTTGCGGCGGCGGTAGGACTTCACTTCTTTAAATGAACTGCGCTCTGAGCCCGAGGATACGCCGAGATAAAACTCTTTGACATCTTCGTTGTTGCGCAGGTCTTCGGCAGTGCCATCCATGACAATGCGGCCGTTTTCGAGAATATAGCCATATTGCGCAAATCGCAGCGCAACGTTGGTGTTTTGCTCTGCAAGTAAAAAGCTGACACCCTCACGGCTATTGAGATCCTGAACGATATGAAAGACCTCTTCCACAATCTGCGGGGCGAGGCCCATCGAAGGCTCGTCGAGCAAAATGGTTTCTGGGTTGGCCATCAAGGCCCGTCCAATTGCACACATCTGCTGCTCACCACCCGAGGTGTAAGCGGCTTGAGAGTTACGCCGGGTTTTGAGCCGGGGAAAATAGTTGTAGACCTTATCGAGCGAAGCCTGCAGATCCCCCGAGGAGGCATTCCTGGTGTACGCACCCGAAAGCAGATTCTCTTCAATCGTTAGGTGGGCAAAGCAGTGCCGGCCTTCCATGACCTGCACCACGCCGCGTTTGACCAAATCAGCAGGGGAGAGGGCTTCAATACGCTCTCCCTTGTATTCAATAGAGCCCTTGGTGACTTCGCCCCGTTCGCCCTTTAAGAGGTTGGAGACGGCCCGAAGGGTTGTGGTCTTTCCAGCACCGTTGCCGCCAAGCAGGGCCACGATGCCGCCTTTATTGAGTGCTAAAGAGACGCCCTTCAGAACCAGGATCACGTGGTTGTAGATGACCTCGATGCCGTTTACGGTAAGTACGGGAGAGGCAGCTGTCATCACGCGATCCTTGTTCTGTTGGGGTCTTATTGCCTACTTACGACTTGCAGTCGGCCTCAGGACGGCGAGCGATTTTCTTTTCTTTCGCATAGCCATCCGCAGAAGCGGTCACCATGGGACGCATGATGGTCTCATCACCCTGCAGCCAGTCCGAGGACCAGTTGAACTTGGTGCCATCCCACGTGTGGACCCGTGCCCATGACGATCCCATATGGTCTGCGCATGAGGTCTGAATCGGGCTGAGCACGCCAGTAAAGCCGAGTTGGCCAAGACGCGCCCGACTGATGTTCAGATTCTCATAACCCCATCGGGCCTGCTCACCGGTCATGACCTGGCCCTTGCCGTAACGCTCCTGCGCACGGAAGACGCCTTCCACCGCAAGCATGGCACCCACGACACCGCGCATGTAGAGCACATCGCCGACTTCAGCACGGGGGCCGGTTCCCTGGCCCTTATCGTGAATCCGAGACAGGATCTCTTTGACAACCTCGGAGTTTTTCTCCGAGCCATGCTGCATCATCACTGCGCTGTAGCCACGGGCGGCTGCGCCGACATCACGGAGATCGGGCTCAGCGCCAGACCACCAGGTGCCAACGATTTTATCCATCGGGTAGCCGACGGCGATTGCCTCGCGGATCGCAGTCGGGGTCATGATGCCCCACGTCTGAATGATCACCCAGTCAGGACGCTGCTGGCGGACCTGCAGCCAAATGGCTTTCTGCTCAACACCCGGTGCGGGGATGGGCAGCAGCTGCAGCGTGAATCCATGACGCTTGGCGCGCTCTTGCAAGATGGGCAGCAGTTCACGGCCAAAGGGGCTGTCGTGATAACCCACCGCAATCTTTTTGCCTTTGAGCTTGGCCATACCACCTTCTTTGTTGGCGATATGCTGAATCACGGTATCCCCCGCAACCCAGTAGTGGCCGATCAGCGGGAAGTTCCACTTAAAGACCATGCCATCCGCAGAATCACTGCGGCCATAACCCGAGGTGATCATCGGGATTTTGTCATTGGGAACCTTTTCGGTGAGTGCAAAGGTAATGCCGGTGGACAGCGGCTGGATCACCGTGGCGCCACCATGCTTGCCCTTTAAGCGCTCATAGCACTCCACACCACGATCGGTAGCGTAGGCGGTCTCACACTCTTCGACCAGGGTCATGACACCGTTGATACCGCCACGGGCGTTAACCAGCTTCATGTAATCCCAGTAGCCATTGGCAAAGGGGGTCGCGTTGGGGGCAACCGGCCCGGTCCGGCCTGTCAGGCTGGGAAAGAACTGGACCTTTGCCTGGGCAAGTGCCTGTG
>CAYTRY010000035.1:7344-13817 GCA_964440375.1 uncultured Bordetella sp.
GTCCGGCCTGTCAGGCTGGGAAAGAACTGGACCTTTGCCTGGGCAAGTGCCTGTGTCTGCATGCCCGCAGTGGTCAGGGCAAGGGCGGTTAGCGCACCTGCGATTAGGGTTTTGGATCTCATCATGCGGTTGTCTCCTCTAGTTAAACCAACAGATCACGTTAGAAAGTAAAGTTTTACGAGTCGATACGGGGTTACCCGAAAGTATTAATGGGGAAATGGCCATAGCCGGAGTTTTTGCTTGCCGATGCTCCATAGCTTGGCCAGGCCGTGGGGCTCCGCAATCAGGAACCAGACAATCAGGGCGCCGAAAATCATGAATTCCGCGTGCGAGATCATGGCGATTGAGACTTCGACACCGAATAGGCTGCCGACCAGGGGCAGGGCCTGATTCAGAAACACAGGAAGAATCACGATAAATGCCGCGCCCATAAAGCTGCCCATAATCGACCCGAGGCCTCCGATGATCACCACAAAGAGCAGCTGAAATGATCGGTCAATTGAGAAGGCGAGGGGCTCCCATGAACCCAAGTGGACAAATCCCCAGAGTGCGCCGGCCACACCCACAATAAATGAGCTGACCGCAAACGCAGTGAGCTTGGCATAGACTGGCCGAATGCCAATGACAGCGGCCGCCACATCCATATCCCGTATGGCCATCCACTGGCGGCCGATCGCAGAGCGGACGAGATTTTTCGCAAGCAGGGCAAAGAGTGCGACAAAGCCGAGACAGAAAAGGTATTTGTCGACCGGAGTATTGATTGACCAGCCGAGCACCTCCAGATTGGAGACAGCGACTGAGCCCGAGGAGTTGTTATTGGTAAACCAGGAGATGCGACTGAAGGCCCAGTCACAGAAAAACTGCGCTGCGAGTGTGGCGACGGCAAGGTATAAGCCTTTCACTCTTAGGCTGGGAATACCAAAAATCACGCCGACGATGGTGGCGAAAAAACCGCCGGACAGCAGCGCGATGATGAGTGGCATGCCATCGACACGCACAAAAACGTTGTAGGCCATGTAGGCCCCGACGGCCATGAAGGCCCCAGACCCCAGGGAGATCTGGCCGCAGTAGCCCACCAGAATATTTACCCCGATGGCCGCTAACGACAGAATCAGAAAAGGAATCAGGATGGCCTTCAGCATGTAGTCGCTGGAGAGCATGGGCACCACCACGAAGGCAAAGGCCAGTAGCCCGAAGATGAAAATGCGATCCTGCGCGATCGGGAAGATCTGCTGGTCCGCCCGGTAATTGACCTTGAACTGGCCGTTTTCTCTGTAAATCACGCCGTTTTCCCCTCAGACCCGATCAATGATTTTTTCGCCGAAAAGCCCCTGGGGCCGCACCAGCAGCACCAGCAGCGCCAACACATAAGAGAACCAAATCTCGATTCCACCGCCAAGCATCGGGCCGAAGTAGACCTCGGAGAGTTTCTCGCCCACACCGATTAAGAGGCCGCCGATAATGGCGCCCGGCACCGAGGTGAGGCCGCCCAGAATAATCACCGGCAGGGCCTTGAGTGCCACCGTGCTGAGAGAAAACTGCACGCCAATTTTTGATCCCCAGATCATTCCGGCGACCAGGGCGGTGACGCCAGCCACACACCAGACAATGACCCACATCCGATTCAGCGGGATGCCAATGGATTGGGCGGCCTGGTGGTCATCGGCCACTGCCCGCAGTGCCCGACCGGTTGGTGTTTTCTGGAAAAAGACAGTGAGTGCAGCCACCAAGCCGGCAGCAATAATCGCGGCGTAGAGGTCCTCTTTGTTGATCAGAATGCCGCCCTCAAATACCGACTTCAGCAAGAAGATGGGCTCCTTCGGCATACCAATATCGATTTTATAGACCGCGCTGCCAAAGATGGTCTGGCCAAAACCATCTAAGAAGTAAGTCACACCGAGGGTGGCCATCAGCAGTGTCACACCCTCTTGGTTCACCAGCGGCCGCAGCACCAGTCGCTCGACTACCCAGGCCATTGCAAACATGCAAATCGCTGCCAAGGCAAACGCGATCAGATTGGCCAAGAGCTTGCTTTCAAAGCCCAGCATTGCGGGCATCCACTCCGAAAATCGTGCCATGGCCAGTGCGGCAAAAAGCACCATGGCTCCTTGGGCGAAATTGAATACTCCAGAGGCCTTAAAGATCAGCACAAAGCCGAGCGCCACCAGCGAGTAAAGGACTCCGGCCATCAGGCCGCCAATCAGTGTCTCAAAGAAAAATCCCATGACTTTCTCTGCCTCTCTTAATGCTCGGTGCCCAGGTAGGCATTGATCACATCAGGATTGCGCCGCACGTCGTCGGGAACTCCGTCGCCGATTTTCTTTCCGTAGTCCAGCACCACCACCCGCTCGGAGATATCCATCACCACACTCATATCGTGCTCAATTAACACAATCGTGGTGCCGAATTCATCATTTACATCCAGCACAAAGCGGCACATGTCCTGCTTTTCTTCCACGTTCATTCCCGCCATAGGCTCATCTAGAAGCAGCAGCTTGGGCTCCATGGCCAAGGCGCGGCCCAGATCGACCCGCTTTTGCAGGCCGTAGGGCAGCTGGCCCACAGGGGTTCTTCGGTATTGCTGGATGCCCAGAAAATCGATGATCTCCTCGACAAACTCACGGTGCTTGATTTCTTCCTTCTCGGCAGGCCCATAGCGCAGGGCCTGAAGCAAGAGGCTGGACTTCATCTTGAGGTTTCGGCCAGTCATGATGTTATCGAGCACCGACATGCCTTTAAAGAGCGCCAAATGCTGAAATGTCCGGGCAATGCCCAGTTCGGCCATGCGGCGGGGATTCACATCGCCCAGTAGCTGGCCATCGAAATAAATCTCGCCCTTTTGCGGCTTATAGGCGCCATTGATGCAGTTCAGCATCGAGCTTTTTCCCGCGCCATTGGGGCCGATGATCGAGCGAATCTCGCCACGCTGCACATCAAAGGATATTTCGGAAAGGGCCTGAACGCCCCCGAAGGACAGGCTGATGCCTCGGACCTCAAGAATGGTGTCGCGGGCGCTCATGCGGATGCTCCATAGGGAAAGGTCTTGGTGTCATGAATCTGCAGCGTGGCGGAGACCTTGCCGGCCCGGCCGTCTTCAAAGCGGACTGCGGTCTCGATGAACTGCTCGCGCTGGCCGCCATACATTGCTGAAATCAGCACCCCGTATTTCTCGTTGATAAATGAGCGGCGGACTTTTCGGGTTCGGGTCAGCTCGTCATCATCAGGGTCCAGCTCTTTGTGCAGAATCAGAAAACGTGAGATCTGGGCATGGCCGAGCATGCTTTCGCGCGAGAGCTCCTCGTTCATCTTCTCGATGCAGCCCTTGATAAGCTCGGCGACCGCAGGGTTGCCGGCGAGGTCCACATAGCCGGAATAGGCGATATCACGCCGCTCGGCCCAGTTGCCAACGGCCTCAAAATCAATATTGATAAACGCCCCGACCCAGTCGCGATCGGCACCAAACACGACTGCCTCTTTCACAAAGCTGAAAAACTTCAGCTTGTTCTCGATATATTTCGGCGCAAAGACTTTGCCATCGGCCATCTTGGAGACATCTTTGGCCCGGTCAATAATGCGCAGATCACCATCGCTGTCGATGACCCCTGCATCGCCGGTGTGGAAGTAGCCTTCGGCATCGATAGATTCGGCAGTCGCCTCTGGATTTTTGTAGTACTCCTTCAGTAGGGATACGCCGCGGACCAAGACCTCGCTGCTCTCACCGATCTTGATTTCAATGCCAGGCGAGGGCTTGCCGACCGAGTCGTATTTGACTTCGCCGTTGCGTTGAATGCAGGCATAGGCACAGCTCTCGGTCTGGCCGTAGAGCTGCTTTAAGTTGATACCGATTGAGCGATAAAACCGAAAGAGGTCGGGGCCGATGGCCTCGCCCGCGGTGTAAGCAACACGAATGTTGCTCATGCCCAAGGTGTTGCGCAGCGGCCCATAAATCAGCACATTGCCCAGGCCATAGAGTAGGCGCTGGCCAAAAGGCACACTTCGGCCATCGAGCAGATCCGCACCACACTGTCGGGCGACTTCCATGAAGTAATTAAATAAGCGCTGCTTCAGTGGACTTGCATCTTCCATGCGGATAGTGACCGAGGTCAGCAGCCCCTCGTAGACCCGTGGCGGTGCAAAGTAGTAACTTGGACCGACCTCTTTCATGTCCATCGATACTGTTTCCCGCGACTCGGGGCAGTTGATCGTAAAGCCGCTGGCCATGCATTGGGCCATCGAAAACAGGAAGTCACCCACCCAGGCCATGGGCAGGTAGGCCATGATGTTGTCGTGGTCATTGAGCGCATCGACTGAGCAGGCCCCATGGCCAGAGGAGAGCATGGACCGGTGGGTCTGGCAGACGCCCTTGGGCCTTCCGGTGGTTCCCGAGGTGTAGAGAATCACGCAGACATCATCGGGTGCGCCAAGGTCGACCTCGCGCTCGAAATAATCGGGGTTCGACTGATGAAAGCTGCGGCCCAGTGATACAAGTTCCTCGATTGGCTTGATGTGTTCGTGGGCGTAGTTGCGCATGCCACGGGGATCGAGATAAAAAATGTTGTTCAGCTTCGCTTCTTGGTTAATTTCAAGCAGCTTGTCGACCTGTTCCTGATCTTCCGCAAACGCAAAATGGACTTCGGCGTTTTGCAACACGTAAACCATCTCGGCAGCAATTGAATCCTGATAAAGCGGCACTGCAATGCCGCCTAAGCTTTGGGCGGCCAGCATGGCCTGATACAGGCGAGGACGGTTATCTCCAATAATGCCGAGCGCCATGCCGCGCTTAAAGCCTAGGCTTGCCAGGCCACAGGCCAGATCGCGCACGGTGTTGTAGCTCTCGCTCCAGGTCTCGGTCTGCCAGATGCCCAGATATTTTTCCCGATAGGCAGGCCGCTCAGGCCGAGTCCGGGCATGCTCGCGTAGGGTGCGAGGAAAGGTCGTGTTGGCTGCTTCAATCACCACGTGTCATCCTGTCCAAGTTACATGTTGCGACGGTATTGGCCGCCGACCGCATAGAGGGCCTCGGTAATCTGGCCCAGCGAGCACGAGCGGACGGTGTTCATTAATTCTTCAAAAACATTTTTATCTTCGATCACAGCCCGCTTCAAACGTTCCAAGGCGGGGCCGGACTGGCTGGCGTGGGCCTGATGGAACTGGGCAAGCCGCGACAGCTGGCTGCGTTTTTCATCCTCAGTTGACCGGGCAAGTTCAATGGATTCGGGATGCTCGGCCGCCTGGGGCCCGCGAAAGGTATTGACTCCAATAATCTGGAGCTCGCCGGTGTGTTTCAGGTGTTCGTAATGCATGGACTCATCTTGGATCTTGCCGCGCTGATAGCCTGTTTCCATTGCGCCCAACACGCCGCCGCGCTCGGAGATGCGCTCAAATTCGGACAGCACCGCCTCTTCGACCAGATCGGTGAGCTCTTCAATAATGAAGGAGCCCTGATTTGGATTATCGCAACGCGATAAGCCCCACTCACGGTTAATAATCAGCTGAATGGCCATCGCACGGCGGACGCTTTCCTCGGTTGGCGTTGTGATGGCCTCGTCATAGGCGTTGGTGTGCAGGGAATTGCAGTTATCGTAGATTGCAATGAGCGCCTGCAGCGTCGTGCGAATGTCGTTGAAGTCAATCTCTTGGGCATGCAGGCTTCGGCCCGAGGTCTGGATGTGATACTTCAGCTTCTGGCTGCGCTCGTTGGCGCCATATTTTTCCCGCATGGCCAGGGCCCAGATTCTGCGCGCAACACGGCCCAAGACCGCATATTCAGGATCCATGCCGTTGCTGAAGAAAAACGACAGGTTCGGCGCGAAGTCATCGATACGCATTCCGCGGGCAAGGTAGGACTCAACGTAGGTAAACGCATTTGCAAGCGTGAAGGCCAGCTGAGAAATCGGGTTGGCCCCTGCCTCGGCGATGTGATAGCCGGAAATCGAGAC
Organism: uncultured Bordetella sp.; assembly: GCA_964440375.1. Classification (GTDB taxonomy): domain Bacteria; phylum Pseudomonadota; class Gammaproteobacteria; order Burkholderiales; family Burkholderiaceae_A; genus Lacustribacter. The sequence goes on from CAYTRY010000035.1 coordinate 13,284, forward strand.
CGAGTAAAAATTTCGAACGCCGTTTTCGACGAAGTACTCTTGAATGTCGCCCATTACCTTCAGGCTGAAGTCGGTCGAGAAGATGCAGGTGTTTTGGCCCTGGTCTTCTTTCAGGATGTCGGCCTGCACGGTGCCGCGAATATTTTTGAGAACGTCGGTGCGAATGAGATGGGCTTCATCGGCAGTCAGCGGCCGGCCCTTTTCCTGGGCTGCGGCCTCTGTGGCCTGATCAATGGCCGCATTAAAAAACATCGCCAGCAGCGTGGGTGCGGGGCCATTGATCGTCATGGAGACAGAAGTCGATGGCGAGCAGAGCGCAAACCCCGAATACAGGGTCTTCATGTCTTCAAGTGTGGCCACCGAGACCCCCGAGTTGCCGACCTTGCCATACACATCCGGCCGCTCGCCGGGATCACTGCCATAAAGCGTGACCGAGTCGAAGGCCGTTGAGAGACGGATCGCCGGCATGTCTGCTGCCAAAAGCTTAAAGCGTCGGTTGGTCCGCGCGGGATCTCCCTCGCCGGCAAACATCCG
>CAYTRY010000036.1:0-13625 GCA_964440375.1 uncultured Bordetella sp.
TCACATCGTGAGTTTCCTCGTTTTCGGCCCTCAGATAAACTCCCCACCTCGTGCAGTGCGGGCCTTGCCCGTCTGTGGCAGGCTTCTTAGACCTCCATCGAATAATGAAATATCTAAAAATTTTCCTGCCAGCTGCCGCCCTTGTGGCAGCCGCGCTTTACTGGTGGTGGCTGCCGGATGAGGTGAAACCCAAGTGGGTGATGGCCAAGGTCGACCAGGGTGCCATCGTGCAGCGTGTGGCAGCCAATGGCACCTTGAATCCGGTGGAGCTCGTCAATGTGGGTACCCAGATCTCGGGCACTGTGCTCAAGCTGCATGTGGACTTTAATCAGCCGGTGAAGGCGGGTCAGCTGCTGGCCGAACTGGATCCCGCCATTTTGGAGGCGCAGATCCGCCAGTCCGAGGCTAATCTTGCGTCCGCGCGTGCCGTCTTGAATAACGCAGAGCTGGCGTTAAAGCGCAACGAAAACCTGAAGTCCAGGGGCTTTGTTTCAGATGGTGCTTTGGATGGCCTGAGAAAAGATGTGGAGACCGCGCGGGCCCAGGTCGCACAAATCGAGGCCCAGATCTCTCGCGATCGGACCAATCTCGGCTACAGCAAAGTCCGCTCGCCGATTGATGGCATTGTGGTGAATCGCGGGATCGATGTCGGTCAGACGGTAGCTGCAAGCTTTCAGACACCAACACTTTTTCAAATCGCCCGTGATCTGAGGCGTATGCAGATTGATACCTCGGTCTCTGAGGCGGATGTGGGGCCGATTCAGCCCGGCCAGCCCGTGCGCTTTACGGTGGATGCCTTTCGTGAACAGGAGTTCACCGCAAAGGTGCGGATGGTGCGCTTAAATCCTACGACCCAGCAAAACGTTGTGACATATAACGTGGTAATTGATGTCGACAATAAAGATGGCATTTTGCTGCCGGGCATGACGGCCCAGGTGTCGATTGTGACCAATCGAAAAGAGCGCGTGCTGCGCATTCCGGCAGCCGCCTTGCGTTTTCGGCCTCCGGAGGCAGATGCCGCCGCAGCCGCCGCTGCACCCCCAGAGAAAGGACGCCGGGCTTCTGCCCAGGCGCCCCGTGTCCACGTGATCGGTGAGTCCGGCGCACTGATGCCAAAAGAAATCAAAATAGGCATCACCGATGGTCGTTTCACAGAGGTGCTCGAGGGCCTTGCGGAAGGCGATGAGGTCGTGGTCCGCGCGGTAGCAGCACCTACCAATAATCAAACCAGCGGATTTCGATTCCGGATGTTTTAGTGATGCCGCAATCCCTGATTCGGCTTATCGACATTCATAAGCAGTATGAAACTGCCGGCGCTCCGCCGGTGCCTGTGCTCCATGGTGTATCGCTAGAAATTGCATCGGGCGAGTTTGTCTGCCTGATGGGCCAGTCGGGTTCAGGGAAATCCACACTCATGAACATTTTGGGCTGCCTGGACTCGCCAACCCGCGGTGAGTACGTATTGGCGGGCCAGCAGGTCAGCGGCCTGGCACCCGATGCGTTAGCCGCCATTCGCAATCGACAGCTTGGATTTGTGTTTCAGGGCTTTAATTTGCTGAAGCGCATGTCAGCGATTGATAACGTTGCACTGCCGATGATCTATGCAGGAGAAGGCCGCGCGCAGGCCCTGCAGCGGGCCCAAGAAAAGCTGCGGCTGACCGGCTTGGCCGATCTGGCGCAGCGGCTGCCCAATCAGCTCTCAGGCGGCCAGCAGCAGCGGGTGGCCATTGCCCGGGCCTTGGTGATGAATCCCTCGGTCTTACTTGCGGATGAGCCCACCGGAAATTTAGATACCGCCACCTCTGAAGAAATCATGGGCCTGATTCAGCGTCTAAATCGTGAGCAGTCCATCACTGTGGTTTTAGTAACCCATGAGCCCGATATTGCACGATTTGGTCAACGGCTCATTCGACTGAAAGATGGCCGCGTGATCTTCGATGGCCCGATTGCGCAGGGACTCGGAGAGCGGGTGGTTGCGGTATGAACGCCCCTCAGGTTCTCCAAGAGGCCCTGCGGGCGCTCTCGACCAATCGGCTGCGAACCTCGCTCACGATGCTGGGGGTGATTATTGGTGTGTCGGCTGTCGTGATCATGATGGGCGTTGGCCGGGGCGCACAGGCGCTCGTCAATCAAAGCATCAGCAGTATGGGCAGTAACCTGCTGGTGGTCTTTCCGGGCTCACAGACCTCGGGGGGTGTGCGTTTTGGTGCCGGCGCAGCACAGACCTTGACCTTATCGGATGCGGCTGCCGCCCGGTCGGTATCGGGCGTGATCCGAGTGGCACCGATTGTGATGCGCTCGTTTCAGCTGGGCTATGGCAATACCAATTGGAGCGCGATGGTCACGGGTGTGACCGCAGAATATTTTCCGACACGCTCCTGGGAGCCCGAGGAGGGCGATCTGTTTTCTGAGGCGGACTTACGCTCGAATGCGCGCATCGCCGTGATTGGCCAGACCACTGCCAGGCAGCTCTTTGGTGATGAAGATCCCATTGGCAAAACGATGCGCATTCGCAATTTGCCGTTTACCGTGATCGGTATCTTGGCCCGCAAGGGCCAGAGTCTGGATGGCCGTGATCAGGACGATGCGGTCTTTATTCCGCTAACGACTGCGCGGCAGCAGCTGATTCGCAGCACGTTTCCAGGCAGCATAAACTTATTATTCGTGCAGGTGGCGGCTGCCGAACAGATGGCAGCCGCAGAGGCAGAGCTGACCGATTTATTGCGGGCACGCCATCGGATTGCACCGGGACAGGAGAACGACTTCACGGTCCGTAACCTGACGGCGATCGCGCAGACTGCTGCGGTTGCGGCAGGTGCCATGGCCATCTTATTGGGCTCCATCGCTGGGGTGTCGTTACTGGTTGGGGGCATTGGCATCATGAATATCATGCTAGTAAGTGTGACCGAGCGGACCCGTGAAATCGGTATTCGTATGGCCATCGGTGCCCGGCAGCGCGATATTCTTCGGCAGTTTTTGATCGAGGCCATCACGATTTGTCTGGCGGGCGGTGCGGTCGGTGTCGCTCTGGGCATCTCCGGCGCCTGGCTTATTGCATCGCTCAGTGGCCTGCTGGTGGAGATCTCAGTGTCTTCGATTGCGCTTGCCTTTGGCTTTTCTGCGGCAATTGGTATTTTCTTTGGCTGGTATCCGGCCGCGAAGGCGTCACGGCTGCGCCCCGTTGAGGCCCTCCGAATCGAATAACAGTTCTCCAACCGCGAGGTGGTGTCGCAGGCGGACTTACTGTCAGCATGCGATGTATGAAAACACCACTACATCTGCGGTTTCGCGGCTTTGAGCCCTCGGAAAGTCTGACGCAAATTGCGGTCGAGCAGGTACGACGGCTGGAGGCCTTTGCAGGAGAGTTCATGGCCTGCCGTGTGAGCATCGAGCAGCTGCAAAAACATCAGCATCAGGGACGGCCGTATGGTGTTTCGATCGACATTACGCTGCCAGGCTACGAGCTTGCTGTTAATCGGCAGCAGCACGAGGATGTGTATATCGCGATACGCGATGCATTTGCGGCAATGCATCGCCAGCTGGAGACCGTCATGGATAAGCGCCGTGGACAAATCAAGTTTCATCAGCAGGCTAGTCCCCTCACAGAATCCAATCCTCAGTCGCGGTGATTTCCACGCCTGCCGTGTCGCGTTGTTTGGGAGATAGCGCACGCTTAGGACTCATTGATCCTTATTTTTTTGGAGCCCAACCTATGACGAGCCTTGCCCGGATTCGCAATGATTTAATGAAACAATTTTTTGATGACTGGATGTCGCCCAGTTTTGTAGTGCGGCCTCTGCATGGCCGATCCTTGCCCGAGGACTTCGCGGTGGACATTCGGGAAAATGATCAGCATTTCACAATTCAGGCAGAGATGCCGGGCCTGCGCAAAGAAGATATTCAGGTCGATATCGATGGCGCGCGAATCACGATTGGCGCTGAGGTAAAGCAGATGGACCAGAAGGTGGAAAACGAACGGGCGGTGTGCAGCGAGCGTTTCTACGGTGCGGTCTCCCGCAGTTTTCAGCTGCCGTCAGAGGTCGATAGTACGGGCTGCAATGCCAGTTATCAGGATGGCATTCTGAAGCTCACACTGCCAAAGCGTTCGATTAGCGCCGGCAAACGGATCGCGATTCACTGAGGGCCCGCCATGTTTAAGCACTATCTCATTCCAGTGGACGACTACACCGTCGAGCACGCCGACTTCCCGCGGCTTTCCGCGATGGCGCAGCGTGATTCCGCAAAGATCACGCTGGCCCATGTCTCGGACCCGCTGCCCGCGGTGTTTTACTTGCAGAATGGTTTTGGCGGGGATTACATCACGGTACCCGATCATCGTCGCGCCTGCGAGAGCTACGCCGCCAAGATGTTTCGCTCGGTCGCCGAAAAGCTTGCGCCTTCGGTCAAGGTGGAGCATGTCCATGTCTTTAATAGCGATATCACAGCGGGCATTCTCGAGGCTGCAGAGAAGTCTGGTGCTGATGTCATCCTGATGAACTCGCACAAGCGGTCGGGATTTAAGGCTTTATTAATGGGCAGCGAGACCCGAGAAGTCATGGCCGACTCGCGGCTGCCTGTGCTGGTGCTCTAGTATCCTTCGCTTACACTAGCGGGCCTGCCGACTCTGGCAGCGCTTCGTGACCTACAGCAAAAGGATTTGAGATGAGAACCCTGATTTCGTCCGGCTCGCCGTTTGAAAAAGCGATGGGCTATTCGCGGGCCGTGGTGCAAGGCCCGTTTTGTTTTGTCTCCGGCACTACCGGATATGACTACAGCAAGATGCAGATGCCGGAAGATGTCGCCACGCAGACTGCAAACGCGCTTCGCACAATTGAGGGCGCGCTTTCGCAGGCGGGTTTTGCAATGGGCGATGTGGTCCGGGTGACCTACTATCTCGCAGACGTGGCCGATGCCGATGCAGTTATCCCAGTGTTGGGCCAGACCTTCGGCGAGATTCGTCCTGCTGCTTCTCTAGTGGTTGCCCAGCTGATGAAGCCTGAGATGAAAATCGAGATCGAGGTTACCGCCTGCAAGTGGCCTGCCTAGGGGTCTGGCGAGGGGCCCACCTACAAGACTGTCAGGGCGCGAGGTCAAATAGCAGGACCTCTGCCTGATCTCCGCCCCCAAACGCAACTTCCCTTTCGGACTCGATCATCAGGCCATCGCCACCGGCGAGCGCTACACCATTGACATTTAGTCGGCCACGAATCAGGTGAACATAGGCCTTACGTTCCGGGTCTATGACCAAGTTGGCGGTCTGGGCGCCATCAAATTGCCCGATGAAGAGTCGGGCATCCGCATTGATCAACAGCCCGCCCTGGTCGCGATCAGATGAGGCAATGAGTTTTAATTGGCCGATTTTATCCTCAGGATTTAACGTAATCTGCTCGTAACTGGGCGCGATACCGCGCTGGTTTGGCTCGATCCAGATCTGTAGGAAATGGGTCTCTGCGTTTTTTGAGTGATTAAATTCGCTGTGCGTTACGCCGGTGCCTGCCGACATGCGTTGAACATCGCCGGCGGGTATGGTCTCCACATTGCCCATACTGTCTTGATGTGCCAATTTTCCAGAGAGCACCACACTGATGATCTCCATATCGCGGTGGCCATGTGTACCAAACCCCATGCCTGGGGCGACCCGATCTTCGTTAATAACACGCAGGTTGCCCCAGCCCATAAAACGGGGATCGTAGTAATTTGCAAACGAAAAAGAGTGGTAACTCTTAAGCCAGCCGTGATCGGCAAAGCCCCGTTCCTGGGATCGACGAATCTGCATACCGCCGAAATAGTAGGCAGGCCCTTTATTGGGGTCAAGCCGGGCGGGCCGACCCTAGGCAGCCGAGGGCTTGGCCTGGCCGTAATACAGGGCCAATAACTGGGCAAGGTTTTTGGCGCCCGCTTTGCGCATGATATTGCCCCGGTGCATCTTCACCGTTCGCAGGCTGATGCCCAGCCCGTCGGCGATCTGCTGGCTCTGAAAGCCTTTAACCATAAGCGCTAAAACCTCGCTTTCGCGCGGCGTGAGGGGCCCCATGACATTTGAGTCCATGGGGCGATAGACTAGAAACAATCAAGCGTCAATCGTATCCAAAAAGCGAAAATTTCTCCGTGCGCTCTGACCTAAAAAATCTCGTGGCCGCATACGGCGGTGCACAGCGGGACAGCGTTTGGAACGTCTACGATCTCTTTGACCACCTGAAGGTTGGCTTTCCTGGCTTGCTGGACCTTGAGCGGGGCAAAGCCCATCAGCCGCTGAAGTACGCAATGCACGGCTGGCAGATCGGGTCGTTGGGGCTTGTTGCCGGTGAACATTCGGCGTTGCAGGCGAAGGGCGGCTTTGATCACTCTGGTCTATCAGTCAATTTGATTTTTGAGGGCCGGCATACCATTCACCAGACTGAATTAATTGATGCGCGGCCGCTGGAGGGTGCCGTGCTTCTTAACGGCGAGCCCGCCTGGGTCAGGGCCGATCACACCAACTCGCTGGGCATATATTTTTCGCCCGAAAGGCTACTTCGCGTTGCGCAAATCATGCTGTCCGAAGAAGTGCCGAAAATAAATTTACGCCCTCGGTATGTTGCTTTTTCGGGCAACACGCGGCGTACGGTCGAGCAACTACCGAATTTACTGGCGGCCCTTAAGCTCTACCCGAATGATGCCGAGGATACGATCTATCGGTTTCTGGTGCGTTTACTGACGGACATCTCGCCGGCGAGAAAAAGTGTCTCACGCCGTGTGGCCAATCGTGAGTCGGTCGACCGGGCATGTGCATTTATGCGTCAGCAGATTGGGGAAGATCTTACGATGACCGAGATTGAGCAGATTGCAGGGCTCTCCGAGCGCAATCTACAGCTCGCCTTTAAGGCGCGGTTTGGGTGCAGCCCAAAAGCCTGGCTTCTTCAGCTACGGCTTGAACTCGCGTTTGAAGCGCTGAGTTGCAGCGACGCTGCAGGCGCAATACATGAAATTGCCAATCGCTTTGGGTTCAGACACATGGGCCGCTTTTCGCACCTGTTTCGGATCCGCTTCGGAGTGAATCCATCCGTCTTGAAAGTTCACTAAAGAATTGACGCAGGTGAGGCGGTGCCCAGTCGGGACATGCGCTGACACCTGGCAGTGCTGAGTGTAAAAAAAGGGATCAGATTGCTCTGATCCCCTTGGTGTTGTGGCGCGGCTGGCAGGATTCGAACCCACGACCCCTTGGTTCGTAGCCAAGTACTCTATCCAACTGAGCTACAGCCGCAAGACCGCGAAGTTTAGCAGTTTTCTGGGGGTCCGGCCGCTGTCTGCGGCGGCATCCCCGAGCCATCGGTGCCGGCGTTTATTCCTGGCGGGCGGCCAGCGCGGTTTTCATCAGATCGGCCATGGTGCGGGCCTCGATCTTGTCCATGATGTTGGCCCGGTGGGCCTCTACCGTTTTGATGCTGATATCAAGATCATCGGCAATCTGCTTATTTAAGCGGCCTGCCACGATGCGGTCTAGCACCTGTTCCTCGCGTGGTGTCAGCCTGGCCAACAGCTCGCGGGCTCGCTTGGCCAGCACGCCGCGGGAGCCTTCATCGCGTGCCCGCTGGAAGGCGCTCGCCACCAGCATGCAGAGCTGCTCGTCATTAAATGGCTTTTCCAGAAAATCGACTGCACCCTTTTTCATGCTGCTGACTGCCATGGGCACCGTGCCGTGGCCGGTAATAAAAATTAATGGCAGCGCGATTCCTCGGCGCAGGAGTTCATCGTGCAGCTCCGTGCCCGACATGCCGGGCATACGCACATCCGCAATCAAACAGCCGCCCATCTGGCCGGTAAAACCGGTTGGCACTGAGGCGAGGAACCGCTCTGCGCTATCAAATGCAGTCACCCGAAATCCCTGGCCCTCTAAGAGCCACCTGAGTGAATCACGGACCGCCTCGTCGTCATCGACAACGTAGACCATCTCCGCATTCGCGGTGCGATAGGCTTGGGGATTCGCGCTCATGACTTCAAGGCCTCCGACTCTGGGGTGGTGTTTTTGGGCGGCGGCTCCGCCTGAACCGGTAATGTAAACCGAAATGTGCAGCCGCCATCCGGGTTGTCCTCAAACCACAGCCGGCCCTGATGCGATTCGATAATGGAGCGGCAAATATTTAGGCCCATGCCCATGCCATCGTTTTTGGTGGTGTAAAACGAATCGAAGAGCCGGTCGCGGATAGCCCTTGGAACACCATGGCCGCGGTCGATGACAGAAAATGCCATCTGATCGGCGATCAGGCTCACCTCAATGACCAGGCTGCGCCGCTGTGCGCCGCGCATGGCATCGATTCCATTTTTCACGAGATTGACCAGCACCTGCTCAATGAGCACCGGATCCACATTCAGCATTGGCAGGCCATCGGGAATTTTCTGAATCAGCTCAATGCCTTGCTCGCGGGCATCGATTTCTGCAAGGCCAAGAGAGTCCGCAAGAATCGTGCGCGGATCAGTGAGCCGGCGAATAGGATCACTGCGCTTAACGAAGCCCCGGATTCGGCGGATCACCTGGCCAGCCCGCTCTGCCTGCCGGGCAGTCTTGGTCAGCAGATCAATCAAATCCTCGTTCGGGATTTCCTCGCCGCGCGACTCAGCCAGCCGAATGCGGGATGCTGCCCCCGAGGTGTAATTGGCGATCGCCGTGAGGGGCTGGTTAAGCTCATGGGCAAGCGACGAGGCCATCTCCCCCATGGTGACCAGGCGGGCGGTCTGCTGCAGTTTTTCGTGCTGCTCGCGCTGGGCCTGCTGGTTGGCCCGCTCTTGCGTGATGTCGGTCGCCACCATCAGTTCGACCGCGCGGCCATCCACCCATTGAATGCTTCTGATGCGGACCTCAAACCAGCGCTCCACGATCTCGCTATAGACCTCACGAACATCGGCCCAGGGTCCGCGTGCTGCGGCAGAGAGATAGCGATGGCCATCGGTAATTGAATTGCCAAACCACTTTTTGTAGGCCTGGTTTGCAAAGAGCAGCTCGCCTGTTGGCGTGGGGGCGGCGACTGAGACCGCCGTATCGAGGGCCTGCAATACGGTGATGAATCGTTCCTGGGATTGGGCAAGCTCCTGACGAATTCGGGTCTGCTCGGTGATGTCCGTGACCGATGTCATCCAGCCGGTCTGCTGGCCGCTTTGATCAATGAGCGGCGAGGTATACATCCGCACGGTGATTCGGCTGCCATCTTTGCGCACGATGTTGATGGGCAGGCCAGAGGGCGGGCTCTCACCGGCCATCATCCGATCGAGGTTTCTTCCCAATTGATCTTGGGAATCCCCTGGCCAGTAGGGGTAGGGGGGGCTTGCGCCTGTAAGTTCTTGGGCGGTGAAGCCCACCATGCGACAAAAAGCTGGGTTCACATATTGGATACGGCCTTCTAGATCGATCACCCGCATTCCCGTAGAAAGCGAATTTTCCATCGCCCGGCGAAAGGCGGTCTCCTCGGCCAACTCTTGTTCAGCGCCAAGTCGGCGGCGTGTGTTTCGCCAGACAACGATCTGGCTAATCACCGCAAATAAAATCAGCCCGACCACCAGTGTGGTGATGACATCGTTATACACAGTGCTTACCGGCCGCTGAATAAAGCCGCGCAGGCGAATCTGTTTGGACATGGGCTCAAGCGGCACCTCATAGGCCGGCCCGCCGGACGCAGTGTCCTCGCTTCGGGTCTGGCCAAGTCGTTCGCCTTCAGCGCCCACAAGACTAAAGGCAACCCGGCCACCGATCTCGCTCGGAATGGTGGTCAGTAACATCGACGGCAGCGAGTAGGTGGCAACCAAGACGCCATCGGCAGCGCCGTTACGAATGATCGGCACATGCAGATCGACCTCAATGTCGTTCGAGGTTCGAATGGGGCCAGAGTAATGCGGCTTCTTAGCGCTCATCGCGTATTCAAATGCCGTGGTGCTGGGCTTTCTTGCCAGGGGGCTGCCCAGCCGATCGAAACCCTGGGTCGGCAAACCCTGCGAGGTGCTGACAAATCGAACAATCGAGCTGCGATCGAGCCAGGCAATAAAGACAACCTCCGGATGTTTGACAAAAAAGTTCTCAGCAAAGCGCTGTAAATCTCGGCCCGTCGGCTTCACGGGAAGCTGACTGGCAAATCCGCTCACCTCGTCCTGGGCCCGCTGCAGCCGCTCGCCAATCTGTCGTTGGGTGGCGTTGACATCGCGAATCAGCGCCTGCTGCTGCTGATTGGATTCGGATGCCGTCAGATACCAAATGGTGGCGGCCATGAGCATGGCCAGGGCGACCACGGCAACGATCGGGGAGACCAGAATCCATCGCATTGACCGCGAAGAGCGCAGCGGTCCGAGCTTGATCGGATCAAGGACCTCGGGGATGGTGCTCTGGTCGTTATCGGGCATGGGGTCGGGGGCGATTGGCCTAGGCTCGGTCGCAGATGAGACCACACCTTGCGCCCTCCTGGCGAGCGGGGATGGGCTGGCCCATTATTTCTTAATGTGAAATTATAGTTCGTATAATGAAAAATCACTTGTCCTCAGTGTGATCCCCCGCGCACAATTCGGCTCACAACAAACATTTCACAAAAACGATAGGAGGTGACCATGGCCGAGCCACAACGCGTCGACATGGATGAGGTGGAGACAAGGGAATGGCTGGACTCGTTGGAGGCCGTCATCGAGCGCGAGGGACCCGAGCGCGCCCAATTTCTTCTCGAAAAGCTGATTGATAAAACCCGCCGCACTGGCGGCTTCATTCCGTTTTCAGCAAACACTGCTTACGTCAACACGATTCCAGCGTCGCTCGAAGAGCATTGTCCCGGCAATTTGGAATACGAGGAGCGTCTGCGCTCCTGGATGCGTTGGAATGCGATGGCCATGGTAGTCCGAACGAATCGCGGTGAGGGCGATCTGGGCGGCCACATCTCGAGCTTTCAGTCGTTGGCCAATATGCTGGGCATCGGCTTTAACCATTTTTGGAAAGGCCCTGATCATCCCAAGGGCCACGACCTGCTCTTTATTCAGGGCCATTCATCGCCCGGAATTTATGCCCGTGCCTATCTGGAGGGCCGCATCAATGAGGATCAACTCAATAACTTCCGTCGTGAGGTCGATGGCAAGGGCCTATCGAGCTATCCACACCCGAAGTTGATGCCAGATTTCTGGCAGTTCCCCACCGTTTCGATGGGCCTGGGCCCGCTGATGGCGATCTATCAGGCCCGTTTTCTGAAATACATGCATGCCCGTGGCCTTGCAGATACCGAGGAGCGCAAGGTCTGGGCCTTCTGTGGTGATGGTGAGATGGATGAGCCCGAGTCCATGGGCGCGATTGGCCTTGCCGCCCGAGAGAAGCTCGATAACCTGGTGTTTGTTGTCAACTGCAATCTGCAGCGTCTCGATGGGCCGGTGCGCGGCAACGGAAAGATTATTCAGGAGCTGGAGAGTGATTTCCGTGGTGCAGGCTGGAATGTCATTAAGGTCATCTGGGGATCCTATTGGGATCCGCTTTTGGCAAAAGACAAAGAGGGGCTGCTGCAGCAGGTGATGATGGATACCGTCGACGGCGAGTATCAGAATTACAAAGCCAACGATGGCGCCTATGTGCGTAAACATTTCTTTGGCAAGCATCCCAAGCTGCTGGAGATGGTTTCACGCATGAGCGATGACGACATCTGGCGCCTGAACCGTGGCGGCCATGATCCGCACAAGATCTATGCGGCGTTTTCCGCAGCATCGCGGCATAAGGGCCAGCCCACTGTCATTTTGGTGAAGACCATCAAGGGCTATGGCATGGGCAAGGTGGCCGAGGGCCGCAATACCGCCCACCAGACCAAAAAGCTGGATGACATGACCATTCATGAGTTCCGGGATCGATTCGGTATTCCCATTCCGGACGACAAGCTGCATGACATTCCGTTTTATAAGCCCGCCGAGGATGCTCCCGAGATGAAGTATCTGCACGAGCGTCGCACCGCGTTGGGCGGGTATCTACCGGCACGTCGTATGAAGGCCGACGAGCAACTCAAGGTGCCAGCCCTGGATGTCTTTGCACCTGCGCTGGAAGCCACACCCGAGGGCCGCGAGATCTCGACCACCCAGGCTTATGTGCGATGCCTGACGCAGCTGCTGCGCGACAAAGAACTGGGCCCACGTGTGGTACCCATTCTGGTGGATGAGGCCAGGACCTTTGGCATGGAGGGGCTCTTTAGGCAGATCGGTATTTACTCAGTTGAGCCGCAGAAATACGAGCCCGTGGATCGCGACCAGGTGATGTATTACCGCGAAGATGTCAAAGGCCAGATCCTGCAAGAGGGCATCAATGAGGCCGGCGGTATGAGTTCGTGGGTAGCGGCCGCCACCAGCTACTCCACCAATAACCGGATCATGATTCCGTTTTATATCTATTACTCCATGTTTGGATTACAGCGGGTCGGTGATCTGGCATGGGCAGCCGGTGATATGCGGGCCCGCGGCTTTTTGCTGGGCGGCACTGCGGGCCGAACCACGCTAAACGGCGAGGGCCTGCAGCACGAGGATGGCCACAGCCATATTCTTGCCTCCGTGATTCCGAATTGCGTCTCGTATGACCCGACGTTCTCCCATGAGGTCGCGGTCATTCTGCATTCGGGTTTAAAGCGCATGGTCGAAAACCAGGAAGACATCTTTTTCTATGTCACCCTGATGAACGAGAACTATGCCCATCCGGGATTTAAGCCGGGCACCGAGGCACACATTCTCAAGGGCATGTATTTGCTGCAGGAAGGCGATACCGCCGCCAAGCATCGGGTTCAGCTGATGGGCAGTGGCACGATCTTGCGCGAAGTCATTGCCGCAGCAGATCTGCTAAAGGAGTTTGGTGTGACTGCAGACATCTGGAGTTGCCCAAGCTTTACCGAGCTGCGCCGCGATGGCATGGAGTGCGAGCGGTTTAATTTACTGAACCCCACGGAAAATCCGCGGGTGCCGTTTGTCACCCAGCAGCTGCAGGATCGGGCAGGCCCGATTGTTGCTGCGACGGACTACATGCGTCTATTTTCGGATCAGGTGCGGCCCTATGTGCCCGCGGGGCGTCGTTACATCACACTGGGTACCGACGGGTTTGGCCGATCGGATACCCGCGCCAAGCTGCGTGAGTTCTTTGAAGTGGACCGCCGTTATGTGGCGCTTGCGGCCCTGCGTGGCCTTGCAGATGAAGGCAAGATCAAGATGTCTGTGGTCAGCGATGCCATCAAGAAGTTTGGCATTCAATCCAACCGCCCCAGCGCGATGTCCGCGTAACCGGCACCCCAACAGGAGAACGAAACATGGCAACTGTTGAGTTAAAGGTTCCGGATATTGGGGACTTCAAAGAAGTCGAAATCATTGAAGTATTGGTAAAGCCCGGAGACAGCATTAGCGTTGAGCAAAGCTTAATTACGGTCGAAAGTGATAAAGCCTCAATGGAGATCCCGGCCTCAATTGCCGGAAAGATCGTCGAGCTGAAAGTCAAACTCGGCGACAAAGTCTCCGAAGGCTCCGTGGTCGCGCTGATCGAGGCCGCGGCTGGTTCGGCAGCGGCCGGTACGCCCCCCGCTGCTGCGGCGGGCAGCGAGTCAGAGAGGGTTGCAAGTGGGACAGCGACGGCTGAGTCGGCGCGTAGCGAGTTAAAAGAGGGGTCGAGCGGA
>CAYTRY010000037.1:0-5493 GCA_964440375.1 uncultured Bordetella sp.
CTGGGAGACCAATCTCTTTATTCGGCCGGGATATTCATTCAAAGTGGTGGATAGTCTGCTGACCAACTTTCATCTGCCGAAATCCACACTGTTAATGCTGGTTGCTGCTTTTATTGGGTATGACAAGATGCGGTCTGCCTATCAGCATGCAATCAATGCACGCTACCGATTTTTTAGCTACGGCGATGCAATGTTTTGCCCCCGACATCTATGAAATTTGAGCTTTTACATTCTGATGGCGCTGCCCGCCGAGGCCGATTAACCCTCAGTCACGGCACCGTCGAAACGCCGATCTTTATGCCGGTAGGCACCTATGGTGCTGTGAAGGCAGCCGCGCCTGCCGACTTAACTGCAATTGGGGCGCAGATTGTATTGGGGAACACCTTTCACCTATGGTTAAGGCCTGGCTTAGAAGTGATGGGCCGGCATGGTGGTCTGCATCAGTTCATGAATTGGTCAAAGCCAATTCTTACCGACTCGGGCGGCTTTCAAGTCTGGAGTCTTGGGGACTTACGGAAAATCTCTGAAGAAGGCGTTGCCTTTCAGTCGCCCGTCAATGGCGATAAATGCTTCCTTAGCCCAGAAGAGTCCATGCGAATCCAGACGGTCCTAAATTCCGACATCGTGATGGTGTTCGATGAATGCACACCCTATCCGGCAACGGTTGATGAGACCGCTCAATCCATGCGGCTATCACTGCGCTGGGCAAAACGTTCGCATCAGGCGTTTCATCAGTCGGGAAACCCCAATGCCCTATTTGGCATTGTTCAGGGCGGGATGATCGAGGCCCTGCGGGCTGAGTCAGTGGCAGGCCTTTTAGAAATTGGCTTTCATGGTTATGCCATTGGTGGGCTCTCGGTCGGCGAGCCCAAGGCCGACATGATCCGAATCCTTGACGCAACGACACCGCTGCTGCCCAAAGATAAGCCACGCTACCTGATGGGGGTGGGCACGCCCGAGGACTTGGTCGATGGGGTTGCCCGGGGCGTGGACATGTTTGACTGCGTGATGCCCACACGCAATGCACGCAATGGCTGGCTATTTACGCGTTTTGGCGATCTGAAGATCCGCAATTCCCGCTACCGGGATGATCTCGGGCCGATCGATCCCTCCTGTCACTGTCCGGTCTGCGATCCCGGACACCATGGAGATGACCGGCCAGCATTCTCGCGCAGCTACCTGTATCACCTACAAAAAGTCCAGGAAATTCTTGGCGCCCACCTCGCGACTGTCCATAACCTTTACTTTTATCTGGACCTCATGCGCCAGATGCGTGAGGCGATTGCGGCTGGCCAGTTCGAAGCCTGGCGCAAGGGATTCCACCAAGATCGCGCCGCAGGCGTTTAGCGCAGGCACCGCCGGTATACTTGTGGCCTTTTCCAAAGGAGCATTTCCGTGCTGATTTCTCCCGCTTTTGCACAGGCCGCCGGCGGTTCGCCCGAGTCCTCGCTGATGAGCTTTATTCCGCTCATCCTGATGTTTGTTGTGCTGTATTTTTTAATGATCCGCCCGCAGATGAAGCGCGCTAAGGAGCATAAGTCCATGCTTGCCGCGTTGAGCAAAGGCGACGAGGTGGTCACTGCTGGTGGCGTTGTTGGCAGAATCACTGAAATCGATGAAGCCTATGTGACACTGAATGTCGGCAGTGAGAGCCCGGTCAACATTCATCTGCAAAAGCAGGCGATTCAGACGCTACTGCCCAAAGGCACGATCAAGAGCATCTAAGCAGTGAACAAGCTTCCGATCTGGCGCGCCATCGTCATGGTGGTGGCGCTGTCTTTTGGCCTCCTTTACACCCTGCCGAATTTTTTTGGCGAGGCACCGGCCGTTCAGGTGTCAAGCGCGAAATCCACTGTCAAAGTGGATCAGGACATCGCTGAGCGCGTTAACCGCAGCCTGCAAATAGCCGGTATTACCGTAGAATCGGCCGCGCTCGAGGGCACGAGTGTTCGTGTGCGGCTGCCGGACACTGACACCCAGCTAAAGGCCAAAGATGCGATCGATAAGGCATTAAACACAGATCCGAAGGATCCGCGATTTGTAGTTGCCTTAAACCTAGTTTCAAGCTCTCCAGGCTGGCTCTCGGCGATGCGGGCCCTGCCGATGTATCTGGGCCTGGATCTGCGCGGCGGCGTGCATTTTCTTTTACAAGTCGACATGCCCGCTGCGCTTTCAAAACGCATGGATGTCTTGGTCACCGATAGCCGCACGTTATTGCGAGATAAGAATCTACGACACAGCGGTATTAGTCGGACCGCACAGGGCGTAGAGATTCGATTTCGTGAGTCCGAGACCCGTCAGAAATCCCGCGAGCTCTTAAACACCCAGATTCCAGATCTCAACTGGATCGAGGCCTCGGTGGGCGGGGAGCTGGCGCTCATCGGCAGCATGCGGCCCGAAACAGAAAAACGGGTCCGCGACTACGCTTTAAAACAGAACATCACCACGCTTTCCAATCGCGTGAATGAACTTGGGGTCGCCGAGCCCGTCATTCAGCAGCAGGGGCCCGAGCGCATCGTGGTTCAGCTGCCAGGCGTGCAAGACACCGCAAAAGCCAAAGATATTCTGGGCAGGACAGCCACGCTTGAAATTCGCATGGTCGAAGATAGCCTTGAGGCGCTCAATGCGCTGGCGAGCGGCCGCACACCGGCTGGCCTTGAGGTCTTCACCGAGCGCGGGGGCGGCCCAATTTTGTTAAAGCGCGAAGTCGTCCTGACTGGCGAAAGCCTCACCGACGCCCAGGCCGGCTTTGACTCACAGAATCCGGGAGAGCCGGCCGTTCATCTCACCTTGGACTCCAAAGGTGCGCGCATCTTCCGTGATGTCACACGCGAGAGCATTGGCCGGCGGATGGCGATTCTATTGGTTGAAAAGGGCAAGGGTGAGGTGGTCACTGCGCCTGTGATCCGAAGCGAAATTCCTGGCGGCAGGGTCCAGATCTCAGGCCGCATGACCACCACCGAGGCCGCCGATGTCGCCCTGCTGCTGCGTGCGGGATCGCTGGCAGCCCCCATGGAAATCATTGAAGAGCGCACCATCGGCCCAAGCCTTGGGGCGGATAACATCAAAAAAGGCTTTAACTCCACACTCTACGGATTTATTGCCGTTGGCATCTTCATGATGGCCTACTACCTGTTGTTTGGCGCCTTCTCGGTTGCCGCGTTATCGGTCAATCTGCTGCTTTTATTTGCGATTTTGTCGCTGCTGCAGGCCACACTTACGCTACCCGGAATCGCGGCGATTGCACTCACCCTTGGCATGGCCGTGGACGCCAACGTGCTGATTAATGAACGGGTTCGCGAGGAGCTGCGCAACGGATTAAGCCCCCAGGCGGCAATCCAGCAGGGTTATGACCGGGCCTGGGCAACGATTCTGGATTCAAATGTCACAACGCTCATTGCAGGGGTGGCCCTTTTGGTTTTTGGCTCTGGGCCGGTGCGGGGTTTTGCCGTAGTTCATTGCCTAGGCATCATGACCTCGATTTTTTCCGCGGTGTTTTTCTCGCGTGGGCTGGTGAATCTCTGGTACGGCGGCAAGAAAAAGCTGGCCAAGCTTTCAATCGGCTAAGGGGATAAGCAGATGGAATTTTTCCGCATCAAAAAAGATATCCCCTTCATGCGGCATGCGCTGATCTTTAATCTGATCTCAGTGGCAACGTTTATTGCTGCTGTCGCATTTATCGCGATTCGCGGGCTGCATTTTTCAATTGAATTCACAGGCGGCACGGTGATGGAGGTCTCCTACCCCCAGGCGGCGCCCCTTGCCCAGGTACGAAAGGTTGTAGAGGACCTAGGCTATGCCGATGCACAGGTCCAGAATTTCGGCACCTCTCGTGATCTGCTGATTCGGCTGCCACTTCGGGCTGAGCAGGCCGGCGCAGATGAGAAGGCGGCCGCGAAGGCCACAAGTGAGCAAAGCGAAAAGGTGATGGCGGCCTTAAAGGCCGCGACACCGAATGTTGAGCTGCGCCGTGTTGAGTTCGTAGGCCCACAGGTGGGCGAAGAGCTCGCCACCGATGGCGCGCTTGCACTGCTTTTTGTGGTGATTGGCATCATGATTTATCTCGCCATTCGCTTTGAGTGGAAATTTGCGGTGGCAGCGATCATCGCCAACCTGCACGATGTGGTGATCATCGTGGGATTTTTCGCAGCCTTTCAGTGGGAGTTCTCGCTATCGGTGCTGGCTGCCATCTTGGCGGTGCTGGGCTACTCAGTGAACGAGTCTGTGGTGGTCGCGGACCGGATTCGCGAAAACTTTCGCAAGATGCGTAAGGCCACGGTGACCGAAGTCATTGATAACGCCATCACTGCCACGATGAGCCGAACCATCATTACCCACGGCACCACCGAGGCGATGGTGCTGGCCATGCTGATCTTTGGCGGGCCGGTGCTGTTTTATTTTGCCTTGGCGCTCACCATCGGCATCGTGTTTGGTATTTACTCTTCTGTGCTGGTAATGGCACCAATCACGATGTGGCTGGGAATTAAGCGCGAGGATCTGGTCAAGCCCGTCAAGAAAAAAGACGACGGTCCCGAGGTCTACACGCCCTAGACCACAGGGTTTTCGATGGCACCGATGCCATCGATCTCGACCCGAACTCGATCGCCCGGCTGCAAGTACTTCGGTGGCTTAAAGCCGATTCCCACCCCGACTGGGGTGCCAGTGGCAATGATGTCGCCGGGATAAAGTGTGATCCCCGCAGAGACCGTTGCGATGAGTTTCGGGATTTTAAAAATCAGGTCGGTCGTGCAGGCGTTTTGCCGGCGCTCACCATTTACAAAACAGCGGACTTGAGTATTTTCGCCACTACAGGAGTCCTGGGTTACCGCCCAGGGCCCCATGGGGCAAAAGGTATCGAAGCTTTTCCCCATAAACCACTGCTTGTGCCGATTCTGCCAATCTCGGGCTGTGACGTCGTTCACGATGGTGTAGCCCCAGACATAAGACATCGCCGCGGATTCGGAGATGCCCTTGCCCTGCTTGCCAATAATCACTGCCAGCTCAGCCTCATAGTCGATGGCCTCTGATACGCCCTTGGGAATGACGATTGCATCGCCATTGGCAATCACGCTCTCGGGCACCTTAGTAAAAAAAATTGGGTCCGCGGGGATGTCATCGCCAGGCTTGGCACTGCTGTCAAAGCCGCTTTGCGCGAATTCCTTTGCATGGTCGAAATAATTTTTACCCACACAGAGAATATTTCTTGCGGGCCGAGGAAAAGGTGCCATCAGCTTGACGCTAGAGAGCGCATACTGCTTGCCGAGCGGGGGAAGCATCTGGCCGGCCGCCTGGGCCTGCACCACGGCTGCGACACCCGAAGTTGCCTGGGCTGGACTAAACCCCAGGGCCTGAATGCTTTGTTCGTCATCAGCGACAATGCCGACTAAAATCTCGGATGAAGCATTGCTGGCTTTGAATGCGGCGAATTTCATTGCGGTCTCTCGCTGTCAGAATGAGTCGCGATTTTAAGCCAACCCTGCACTCGGTTTGGTT
>CAYTRY010000037.1:5593-8402 GCA_964440375.1 uncultured Bordetella sp.
GAGAATCGCGCTGGCGCAGGTGGCGGAATCGGATTTGCGCATGTCGCCAAGGCAAGGCCGGATGGCTACACCATTCTGATGGCCCTCTCCTCAGTTTCGGTAATTCCTGAGGCCGACAGGATTCTCGGCAAAGCACCGAGCTATGAACTCAATCAGCTCAAGCCCATTGCGCGGATTACCGCAGACCCCACTGTGCTGGTGGTGCGGGCCGAGACCCCCTGGAAGACTTACAAGGATTTCGTTGCTGATATGCGAAGGAATCCCGCGAAATTCAATTACGGCTCCTCGGGCAACTACGGCACCATGCATGTGCCGATGGAGCAGTTAAAGGCGGCTGAGAAATTTTCGATTACGCATATTCCTTACACCGGCGCTGGCCCTGCAGTGATCGGCCTATTAGGCGGCCAGGTCGATGCCCTGGCCACCGGCCCCGCCTCGATCGTGAGCCACATCAAATCGGGCAAGGTCCGGGCATTAGCCCACTGGGGTGAGGGCCGGCTTGCGGCACTGCCTGATGTGCCGAGCTTTAAAGAACTGGGAGTTCCCGCGGAATTCGCGCAGTGGTCGGGAATCTTCGTGCCCGCCAATACGCCCGATGATGTTGTGGCAAAACTCCGGGATGCCGCCCGGCAGGCCGCCAACGATGAGAAAGTCCGCCAGATCATCAGCAATAGCGGCAGCCCCATTCAATTTTTGGATGCCGCAGATTTTGGCCGCTACGTGGATACCGATGCCAAGAAGTTGGCTGAAGTCGTAAAGCGTATCGGCAAGGTCCAGTAGGGCTTTTAACGGGCCCTGAAGCGGGACTGCGGGACCCCTGAAATTAGTTGTCCCTATTTATGGGCCAGCTCTTGTCGGGCAAGCTTCTCGGCGAGCCCCGTGTATGTCGCTGGGGTCAGCGCCAAAAGGCGGCCCTTAACTGGCTCAGGAAGGGCCAGTGAGCCGATAAATTGCCTCATGGAGCCCTCCGTCATACCCTGACCCCGCGTCAGGGCCTTGAGCTGCTCATAGGGCTGCTCAAGGCCATGGCGGCGCATCACCGTCTGGATGGGCTCGGCCAAGACCTCCCAGGCCGAATCGAGATCGGCGGCAAGCCGAGCCCGATTAATTTCCAGCTTGCCCAGGCCCTTAAGGGCTGAATCGAAGGCAAGCAGGCTATGGCCCAGGGCAACCCCAAGGTTTCGCAGCACGGTGGAGTCGGTCAGGTCCCGCTGAAAACGGGATACCGGAAGCTTTTCGCTCAGATGGCCAAGCAGGGCATTCGCAATCCCAAGATTGCCCTCAGCATTTTCAAAGTCGATCGGGTTAACTTTATGCGGCATGGTGGATGAGCCCACCTCGCCTGCCTTAAGCCTTTGGCTAAAGTAACCGAGAGCAATATAGCCCCAGAGGTCACGCGAGAGGTCCAGCACAATGGTGTTAAAGCGCGCGATCGCATCAAGGTACTGGGCAATCCAATCATGGGGCTCAATCTGAATGGTGTGGCTTGCAAACTCCAGGCCCAGGCCCTCGACAACCTGCTGTGAAAAAGCTGGCCAGTCGACTTCCGGGGCCGCCGCGATGTGGGCGTTGTAATTGCCCACCGCCCCATTCATTTTTGCGCGCGGTTTGATTTGAGAAAACGCATCTCGGGCCAAGCGCAGCCGCTGGCGGACATTGGCAAGTTCTTTACCTAAGGTCGTGGGTGATGCCGTCTGGCCATGGGTCCGCGACAGCATGGCAATGCCGGCGCTTTCTTCGATCAATGCCGCGAGCCGATCGATTAAGGCCTGCATTGCGGGCATCAAACATGCACTGCGCGCATCGCGCAGCATCAGTGCATGGGAGGTGTTGTTGATGTCTTCTGAAGTGCAGGCAAAGTGGATGAACTCAGAGGCCTTTGCCAGTTCGGGCAAATCGGCCTGCGCAGCCGCCTTTTCCTTTAGCCAGTATTCGACCGCTTTGACATCGTGGTTGGTTGTGGCTTCAATCGTTTTGATGCGCTCGGCATCCGCTTCAGAAAAATCATCTGCCCAGCGCTGAATCGTAGTCTGGGCCTTTGCAGTGAATTTGGGCAGCTCGGAAAGCCCTAGTTCCGATAGGCCTAACCACCAGGCAAGCTCAACGCGGACCCGATGCCGCATAAAGCCATACTCGGAAAGTAAAGGCCGCAAGCCATCGACCTTGCTGCAGTAGCGGCCATCTAGCGGGGAAAGTGCCGTTAGAGCTTTCACGCCAGTCATTCTATACTTCGAGCCCGAATTCGGAAGAGACCTGAACAATGAAACTCATCGGCAACCATACCAGCCCCTATGTCCGCAAGGTGCGCATTGTCCTTTCCGAAAAGAAAACGGAATGCGAATTTGTGATCAACGATGTCTGGTCGGCCAGTACCGATATTGAGCACTCCAATCCCCTAGGCAAGATCCCGGTGTTGGTGCTTGATGACAACACCTGTATTTACGACTCTCGGGTCATCGTGGAATTTCTGGACTCTCGGGCGCCGATTCAGCGGCTCATCCCAGAGGGTGGGCGTGAGCGCATCGAGGTCAAGGTCTGGGAGGCCCTGGCTGATGGCCTACAAGATGCGGCAATTGCCATGTTGCTGGAAGGCCGCCGGCCCGAGGGTGAGAAATCACCCAGCTGGATTAATCGCCAGGCCCGCAAGGTGGATGCGGCACTGGCCTCAATGTCGCGCAGCCTTGGAAAAAATGCCTGGTGCTATGGGCGTAATTTCTCTCTGGCCGATGTCGCTGTGGGCGCAGCCCTTGGCTATCTGGCGTTTCGATTCCCGGAAAATCATTGGCAAAAGACTTATCCCAATCTGCGA
>CAYTRY010000037.1:8502-13493 GCA_964440375.1 uncultured Bordetella sp.
TCTGGCGTTTCGATTCCCGGAAAATCATTGGCAAAAGACTTATCCCAATCTGCGAAGCCTTTACGAAAAGCTCATGCAGCGGGACTCTTTTAAGTCGACTTTGCCGCAATAATCCCGCCGCCTAAGCAAATCGGTCCGTCATAAATCACGGCGGACTGGCCCGGGGTTACCGCCCACTGCGGTGACTCAAACTCAAGATCAAAGCTAGCGGCCTGGGCCTGAATCCGGCAGGCCCCATCGCGCTGGCGATAACGTGTTTTGGCGGAAAGCGCCGCCCCTGCTAGCGGTGGGCTGCCCGAGATCCAGCTGGCGTCCATGGCGTGAAGCCGGTGGGAGAGTAAGGCGGGATGGTCATGGCCCTGATCCACGATAAGGGTGTTGCGCGTTAAGTCTTTTTCCAACACATACCAGGGGCTGCCATCGCCTGCCCGATCACCCCCCAAGCCAAGGCCTTTGCGCTGGCCCAGGGTGTAGAAGGCTAAGCCCGAATGCTGCCCCAGCAGACGGCCTGCCGGTGTTTTGATCGGGCCGGGTGTGCTGGGCAGGTAGCGATTTAAGAATTCCCGAAATGGCCGCTCACCAATAAAGCAAATGCCAGTGGAGTCACGTTTAGCCGCATTGGGCAGGCCAATTTTCTGGGCAAGCGATCGGACCTCGGATTTCTGAAGGTCTCCGATCGGAAAAATGGTGCGCGCAAGCTGAGATTGGTTAAGCCGATGCAAGAAGTAAGTCTGATCTTTGCTGGCATCGGCGGCGCGAATGAGCTGGATGCCCTCTGCCCGATCGCGCTGCAACTGCGCGTAGTGGCCTGTGGCGATGCATTCGGCCCCCTGTGCGATGGCAAAGTCTAAAAATGCCTTGAACTTAATTTCGGCGTTACACAGCACATCGGGATTCGGCGTGCGGCCCGCCTGATATTCACGCAGAAAGTCAGCAAACACCCGGTCCTTATATTCCGCAGCAAAATTCACCGCCTGTAATTCAATTCCAATCACATCGGCGACGGCCGCTGCATCCAAGAAGTCCTGGCGGGTTGAGCAATAGGTGTCATCGTCATCTTCCTCCCAGTTTTTCATGAACATGCCGATAACGGTCAGGCCAGCCTGCTTAAGCCGCCACGCGGTGACGGCGGAGTCCACGCCACCGGAGAGCCCAACAACGACTGTTTTTCGGCCCGCCAGGGCCGATTTCCAATCGAGAACAGGGTGAATTGAACTTGATGCATTCATGGCCGCCGATTCTAGCTTTCGCACTGCAAAAATAGCGGCTCTCGGGTAGCATCTGCGCCCATGTTTGGAAAAAAATTCAACCTCGACCTTGAGGCGCTGATTTCTCAGGTCGTGAATGGCCATGGATACCTTCACTATGGCTACTGGGAGTCAGGCCATCAGGGGGAATTCACCTTGGCGCGCGTGGGGCTGGCACAGCAGCACTACTTCGATAAGATGGTGAGCGTTTTTCCGCCCGGCGTGCAATCGATTCTTGATGTGGGCAGTGGCACGGGCAGCAATGCCCTTGCCCTTGTGAGTCGGGGCTATCAGGTGGACTGTGTCTGCCCCAGCAGCCATCTGAATCAGATCGCGCGGGCTAAATTGCCGCCCGCCTGCCAAATCCATGAAACACGCTTTGAGGACTATCGTGAGTCCGCCCGATACGATTTGCTGCTGTTTTCAGAAAGCTTTCACTATCTCGACACCCGGGCTGCGCTAAAGCAGATCGACCGAATCGCAAAAAAGAGCGTGGTGATTTTCGACTACTTTATTCGTGAGGGCTCCTCGGAGCGAAAATTCATCCGCCACCAGGCCTTCAAAGATGCGATTGCTCAAGAGCTGGGTGGTCGATTCATAATTTCCGAGGACCTTGACCTCACCGATAAGATCTCCCCGACTTTTGAAGCCCTTGATCAAATCAAGAATCGATTTTTAAAGCCTTTTGTGGCCCAAAGCCTAGAGGATCTGCGCAGGGAGCACCGGCTGACCAACCTGCTGGTGCGGCTGCTGTTTAAAAAGCCCTTGCAAAAGCTTTTTCGAAAAAGTGATCGTTACACCTCGTTTGTACAAAACTATGAATACCGGCTGATCCGACTCGATCGGATCACGGGGGCTCCGGCCTGAAGGGACGCCTCATCAGGGCCCGCGGGTCGGTCGGTTACGATTGCGTCAGATACACGGTTTTTACGGAGAAATTCGAATGCAGCTCGGTATTCCTAAAGAGTCGATCCCTGGCGAGACCCGGGTAGCGGCCACACCCGAGACAGTGAAGAAGTATGTGGCCCAGGGCCATCAGGTCACCGTCGCGCGGGATGCCGGACTCTCGGCCAACTACCCGAATGAGGCCTATTCGGCAGTGGGCGCCACGATTGGCGATCAGTCGCAGGCCTTGGGCGCTGAGCTTGTGCTGAAGGTCCGCCTGCCGTCAGAGGAAGAGGCCCGCCAGATGAAGCGTGGCGGCGTATTGATTGGCATGCTCAATCCCTTTGATCGGGCCGGCCTGGATCGGCTGGCTGCGGCGGGTCTCACGGCCTTCGCAATGGAGGCCGCCCCCAGAACCACAAGGGCGCAGAGCCTTGATGTGCTGTCGTCGCAGGCCAATCTCGCGGGCTACAAGGCCGTGATGCTTGCCGCCGATGCCTATCCCCGGATTTTTCCCATGCTGATGACTGCTGCAGGCACCGTAAAAGCAGCCCGGGTGGTGATTCTGGGTGCAGGCGTTGCGGGCCTGCAGGCGATCGCAACAGCAAAGCGGCTCGGCGCCGTTGTCGAGGCCTCCGATGTGCGGCCTGCCGTCAAAGAACAGATTGAATCGCTGGGCGCCAAGTTCATTGATGTGCCCTTTGAGACCGATGAGGAGCGTGAAATCGCGCAGGGCGTGGGCGGCTATGCCCGGCCAATGCCCGAGGCCTGGATGAAGCGGCAGGCGGCCGAGGTTGCCAAACGCATCGCGCTCGCGGACATTGTGATCTCCACTGCACTGATTCCCGGGCGCAAGGCCCCCACCTTGATCACCGAAGAGATGGTGAAATCGATGAAGCCGGGCTCGGTCATCGTTGATATGGCAGTCGAGCAAGGCGGCAACTGTCCGCTGTCTGAACTGGGCAAGACCGTGGTCAAGCATGGTGTGATTCTGGTTGGCCAGCCGAATATCGCAGCCTTAGTGCCCACCGATGCGAGTGCGCTTTATGCCCGCAATCTGCTTGATTTTATGAAGCTCGTGATCACGAAGGAGGGTGGGTTCACCATCCCTGCGGATGACGACATCGTGACCGCCTGCCTAGTCACGAAAGACGGCGCTGTACTCAGAAACTAGAACGAAAAACGCTTAACTCTGCGAGAACAATCCCATGGAAGCCATTAGTCCAACCCTCGTTAATCTGATCATTTTTGTGCTGGCCATCTATGTGGGCTATCACGTGGTCTGGAATGTCACGCCCGCGCTGCACACGCCGCTGATGGCCGTGACCAATGCGATTTCTGCGATTGTGATCGTGGGCGCCATGCTGGCGGCCGCCCTGACTGAAACGACGCTCGGCATGACGATGGGCGTCTTAGCGGTTGCACTTGCCGCAGTCAATGTGTTTGGTGGCTTTCTGGTAACCCGCCGCATGCTGGAGATGTTTAAGAAAAAAGAGAAAAAAGCACCAGCTGCCGAGAAGGAGGCCGCATAAATGTTTAGCCTCTCGATCAATACCGTTACCCTGCTTTATCTGATTGCATCGGTCTGTTTTATTCAGGCTTTAAAGGGCCTCTCGCATCCCACAACCTCCATTCGTGGAAATCTTTTCGGCATGACTGGAATGGCGATCGCCGTTCTCACAACAGTCGGTCTGATCTCTACGATGGCTGAGGCTGTCATGGGCGGAAGCGCTAGCCTAGGTAAAGGCTTTACGCTGGTGATCATTGGCTTGGTGGTCGGCGGTCTCATCGGTGCGACCATGGCCAAGCGGGTCGAGATGACCAAAATGCCTGAACTGGTCGCCTTCATGCACTCGATGATCGGCCTTTCTGCGGTCTTTATTGCAATCGCTGCGGTCGCCGAGCCCTATGCACTGAACATCACCCAGAAGGGATCCGGAATTCCGCTGGGCAATCGACTTGAACTCTTCTTAGGCGCTGCCATCGGTGCGATTACCTTTAGCGGCTCGGTCATCGCCTTTGGCAAGCTTTCTGGCAAATACAAATTCCGTCTGTTTCAGGGGGCGCCTGTCGTCTTCCCTGGCCAGCATATGCTCAACCTGGCCCTGGGCATCGCCACAATCGCCCTTGGCCTGATTTTCATGTTCACCGAAGATTGGACTGCATTTTTCCTGATGCTGGCGCTTTCATTTGTGCTGGGAGTGCTGATCATCATTCCGATTGGCGGTGCGGATATGCCGGTGGTGGTCTCGATGCTCAATAGCTACTCGGGCTGGGCGGCTGCCGGTATTGGTTTTTCACTGAACAACTCCATGCTGATCATTGCAGGATCACTGGTGGGCTCAAGCGGTGCGATTCTGTCTTACATCATGTGTAAGGCCATGAATCGATCGTTTTTTAATGTGATTCTTGGCGGCTTTGGTGGCGAATCGGGGGCGGTGGCGGCCGGCAGCGGCGAGCAGCGTCCGGTAAAAAGCGGCTCGCCTGATGACGCAGCCTTTATGCTGACCAATGCCGAGACCGTGATCATTGTTCCGGGCTACGGCCTAGCGGTAGCCCGTGCACAGCATGCCCTCAAAGAACTTACCGAGAAGCTCACCCATAAGGGTATCACCGTTAAATATGCGATTCACCCTGTGGCAGGCCGTATGCCAGGCCATATGAATGTGCTGCTCGCGGAGGCCGAAGTGCCCTACGACCAAGTCTTTGAGATGGAAGATATCAACTCGGAGTTTGGCCAGACCGATGTCGTGCTTGTCTTGGGTGCAAACGATGTGGTGAACCCCGCAGCCCGCACGCCCGGGTCCCCCATTTTTGGCATGCCCATTCTAGAGGCCTACAAAGCCAAAACGGTGATCG
>CAYTRY010000038.1:0-13366 GCA_964440375.1 uncultured Bordetella sp.
ACCGGAACACCGGTCAGTTCACGTTTAAAGCGCCGTGCGATGTCGTGCATCAGTCCGGGCGCAGGCTTTCTGCATGGGCATCCGCTACTGCCGGTGTGCGGACAAAAGAAAATCCCATCGAGCCGGCCGCCGGCCTGGTTCACGGACTGCACCATCTTATTGTGAATCGCATGCAGGGTGTTGATGTCAAAGAGCCCCCGCTCGATGCCCGATTGATTGGTGGCAACGGCGATGGCCCAGCCTGCGTGAGATAGCCGAGAAATCGCCTCAATGCTGCCCGGAATGGGCAGCCATTCATCCGGATTTTTGATGTAGGCATCACTGTCAAAATTGATCACCCCATCGCGATCCAAAATGATCAGGGGAGCCGAGGGCGAGTGCTGGAGCATGGTGACAGAATGCCTTAGCCTGCGAGCCGAGAAAGATCCGCAACCTGATTCATTGAGCGATGCAAGGTCGCCAGCAGCGCCAGCCGATTGGCGCGCAGCTGGGCGTCTTCGGCATTGACCATGACCTGATCAAAAAATGCATCGACGGGGGCCTTGAGCACCGATAGGCCCGAAAGGGCCTCGCTGTAGCGGCCTTCGGCGACTGCGGCCTCCGCATTGGGCCCGATCTCGGTGAGCATCTGTGCAAGTGCGCGCTCTGCAGTTTCTTTTAAAAGCTGAGGCTGAACGGATGCAGTCGCCGCCTCGGATTTTTTCAGAATGTTACTGATGCGCTTGTTGGCGGCACACAATGACTCGGATTCGGGCCGCATCATAAATTCCGCGAGTGCGGCCAGACGCTTGGGCACTTGGTCCAGTCGATCGGGGCACTGGGCGAGCACGGCCTCAATAGCCTCTGCACGATGGCCCTGCTCTCGCAGTTGTGCCCGTAGACGGTCCAGAATAAAAGCCTGCAGTGCGCTCAGATCAGGCTTTACAGCATCGATTCCATCAAAGGCCGCCTGGGTCTGCGAGAGCATCTGGCTTAAATCAAGCGATAAATCTTTTTCAATCAGAATGCGGACAACGCCCAGGGCATGGCGCCTGAGCGCAAAGGGATCTTTATCACCAGTGGGCGCAAGGCCAATGCCCCAGATGCCGACCATGGTTTCCATTTTGTCGGCCAGTGCTAAGGCAGTGCCAGCCGCGTTGCGCGGCAGTTCATCGCCCGCAAAGCGCGGACGGTAATGGCCTTCAATGGCCAAGGCAACCGCTTCGGCTTCTTGATCATGCCGTGCGTAATAGGTGCCGATAATGCCCTGCAATTCCGGAAACTCGCCCACCATATCGGTCAGCAGATCAGTCTTTGCAAGAAGCGCGGCCCGCTCCGCCTGATCAGGCTGCGCGCCAACGCCAGCGGCCCACTGCCGGGCCAGCCGGGCCAGCCGATCGATGCGTTGGCGTTGGTTGCCGATCTTGTTGTGATAGACCACAGCCGCCAGGCCATCGATACGGGATGCCAGGCTGCGCTTTCGATCCTGATCAAAAAAGAATTTCGCATCCGATAGCCGTGCACGGAGCACCCGCTCATTGCCGGAGACCAAGACGGCAGGATCCTTTGATTGGATGTTGGCGACCAGCAGAAAGCGATTGGTGAGCCGGCCTTGGGCATCGGTAAGCGCAAAGTATTTCTGATTCTGCTGCATGGTCAGAATCAGACATTCCTGCGGTACTGACAGAAAGGCCGCCTCAAAGCGGCCCTCTAAGACTTCGGGCCACTCGACAAGACTGGTGACTTCATCCAAAAGCGCATCGGGCATCACCGCCCGATCCGGAGCCGCTTTGGAGTGCAAGGCCTTCTCAATTCGGCTGCGGCGCTCGTCAAATGAGGCGATGACCCGGCCTTCTTTGAAAAGCTGCTCCGCATATTGATCGGCATGATCGAGCTGGATAGGCATCGGGCAGTGAAAACGATGGCCCTGTGTGGTGCGGCCTGCCGTCAGGCCAAGGCTTGAGATGGGCAGAATTTCGTTGCCATAAAGTGCTACCAGCCCATGGGCTGGCCGCACAAAGTGCACGGTCTGGCCATCTTTAAGCTGATAGCTCATGACTTTTGGGATTGGCAGGCCTTCGATGGTCTGCGTGAGGGCAGACTGAAGTGACTGGGCCAGCGATGCGCCCTTGGCGGTGAATTCATAAAACAGCTGTTCCTGCTTGCCATCGTGCTCGCGCTGAAGATCAGTGAGTTCACAATCTTTGCCCAGTGTGACCCCCAGCGCCGCCAGCTTCTTGATCAAGGGGGCGGTCGGTTTACCGCTGGCATCCAGCGCAATGGCTGTCGGCAGCAGTTTTTCTTTTTTTGGCCGATCGGGCGCCTGCGGTCGGATTGCAGTAAGGCGTACTGCAAGACGCCGCGGGCTGGCAAAACCCTGAACCTGAGTCGTGGACTCGGTCAGGCCGTCTTGCCTTAGGCCCTTCAGAATCGACTCAGCAAAGGCTTCACCCAAGCGCTTTAATGCCTTTGGCGGGAGCTCCTCGGTCAGCAGCTCCACGAGTAGTGAAGCGGTCGTCATGCTGGCCGATCCTTGAGCATCGGAAATCCGAGCTGCTCGCGCGACTGAACATAGGCCTGGGCCACGGCACGCGAGAGATTGCGAATGCGCCCGATGTACTGGGCCCGCTCGGTGACAGAGATGGCCCCGCGTGCATCTAAGAGGTTAAAGGTATGGGCGGCCTTCAGGATTTGCTCGTAGGCCGGTAGGGTCAGGCCGGCTTCAAGCAGGCGCTGGGCATCGGCCTCATGCTCAGTAAATCGAGTAAATAAAACAGGCACATTGCTATGTTCGAAGTTATAGCGGGACTGTTCGACTTCATTTTGGTGATAGACATCGCCATAGGTGAGCCGTTGCCTCTGGCCGCGTGATTCCCATTCGGTCCAGGTCAGATCAAAGACATTCTCGACACCCTGCAGATACATGGCCAGCCGCTCGATGCCATAGGTGATCTCGCCAGTAATCGGTGCGCAATCGAGGCCACCCACCTGCTGGAAATAAGTGAACTGGGTCACCTCCATTCCATTGAGCCAGACTTCCCAGCCTAAGCCCCAGGCGCCCAGCGTTGGGTTTTCCCAATCGTCTTCGACAAATCGAATGTCATTGATTTCAGGATCAATCCCCAGGGCCTTTAACGAGCCCAGATAAAGCTCGAGAATATTTTCCGGAGAGGGCTTGAGCACCACCTGATATTGATAGTAGTGCTGAAGCCGATTCGGATTTTCACCAAAGCGGCCATCCTTTGGCCGGCGTGAAGGCTGTACATAGGCAGCGCGCCAGGGCTCCGGCCCGAGTGCGCGCAGAAAAGTCGCGGTGTGTGAGGTGCCAGCCCCCACCTCAAGATCAATGGGCTGCAATAGGGCGCATCCCTGCGCATCCCAGTAATGTTGCAGCGTCAGAATGATGCTTTGAAAGCTTTGCATGACCGGCATTTTAGCCGACCCGTGCACATCGGCTATGGCCGACGGGCCTTTAAAGCGATTCCGATCACAAAGAACAGAAGACTGATCGCGAGAACAGGCAGGTTGCCCCAGCGGCTATACGGCGTGATGCCCTGCATGCCCTTGACTTGCGCAAACAGTAGCCCCGGACTGCCAAACGCGATTTGATCGGTCACCACACCCCGATGATCAATCGCTGCAGTTGCGCCGGTGTTGGTTGCGCGAATCATGGGCCGGCCCGTTTCCATTGCCCGCATCCGCGAGATGGCCAGGTGCTGCGAGAGCGCGATCGTATTTCCAAACCAGGCGAGATTGCTGATATTCAAAAGAATGGTGGGCTGCTGGCCGGCGGGTATCTCCGGTGATAGGGGGGCAATGATTTCTTCGCCGAACAAATCCTCAAAGCAGATATTCACACCGATCCGTTGATCCCGAACAGCGATCGGATCCTGACGTTTGGCACCGCGCTGAAAATCTCCCAGCGGCATTTTCATCAGATCAACAAACCAGCGAAAGCCCCAGGGAATGAATTCTCCGAATGGCACCAGGTGATGCTTGTCGTAACGGGCTGCAAAGCTTCCCGACGGCGTGGACTCATGGATTGCAATCAGACTATTGCGATAGCCATCTGCATCGCGCAGCGGCAGCCCCAGCATGACTGAGGCGCCAGCGGTCTGCGTGAGCCGGTAAAAGGCCTCTCGATAATCGGCCGGGGCGAGGTCCCAGGGCCGAACCATGGCGGTCTCCGGAAAGACAATCAGATGCGCACCGCCTGGACCCGCGGCCGGCCGGGCGATTTCAAGATGGGTCTGCAGTGCCTGGGCCTCGCGATTGGGATCGAATTTCATGGACTGCTCAATGGCGCCTTGAACCAGCGCCACTTTGAGTGGCGCACCTGTGGGTTCAGTAAAGCGGTGATGGCCCAGTCCAAATCCGCCGGCCAACACCAGCAGCAATGCTCCAAAGGCGGGCCAGGACCGATGGCGGATTGTCTGCGCTGCCCACATCACGGCAAGCACCGACAGAAAGCCGACACCATAGACACCGACAACAGGCGCATAGCCGGCAAGCGGTGTGTCAATGGCGAGGTAACCCAGTCCGAGCCAGGGAAAGCCAGTCAAGAGCGTGCCGCGACACCATTCCGCCAGGGTCACAACCGCCGCGATCACAAAGGGTGCAGCCCACCGCTGGGTGCCCAGTCTTAGCCAGCGAATGAGCGCGAGCGCCCCAAGTGCATAGAGCGCGACATACAGCGCTAGCAGTAGGGTGGCGAGTGCGGCCAGCCATGCCGGCATTTCTCCATATGTGTGCAGGCTAATGTAAATCCAGTGCAGTCCCGCCGTGTAGGCCAGCACCACTGCAAGACTGGCAAGTCGCATCATGTCGCGTCGGCGACGGCGGAGCTCCGCTGAACGATCAGCACATGGATTTGGCGCGCATCGGCCCGCTGGACCTCAAACCGAAAGCCTTCGATATCGATCTGCTCGCCACGATGGGGCATGCGGCCGAAATGGTCCGTGACAAACCCTCCAATCGTGTCCACCTGATCATCGGCAAGCGTGCAGGAAAACGCAGTATTGAATTGCTCCAGCGGGGTCAGCGCCCTGACCCGGAAGCGGCCTGGCTGTCGGGGCATGGCCACGATATTGTCATCGTCTTCTTCGATATCGTGCTCATCTTCGATATCACCCACAATCTGTTCCAGTACGTCTTCAATCGTAATCATGCCGGCGACGCCGCCGTACTCATCGACCACCATTGCAATGTGATTTCGATTAACGCGAAAGTCCCGCAGCATGATATTGAGGCGTTTCGATTCCGGCACAAACACCGCGGGCCTGAGCATGCCCCGCAGGTCATCTTCCTGATGGGCAAGGCAGCGCAATAAATCTTTTGCCAGCAAGATGCCGATGATGTTGTCGCGCTTGCCTTCCATGACTGGAAAGCGCGAGTGGGCTGTGCTCACCACAGTCTCCAATATTTTTTCAAGCGGGTCATCGATATCGATGACATCCATCTGCGAGCGCGGAATCATCAGATCGCGGACCTGAAGATCGGCAACCTGCATCACCCCCTCCATCATCGAGACGGCATCGGCATCGATTACCGCATGCTCCTGGGCTTCCCGGAGCTGCTCCATGAGGTCTTCTTTGTCATCGGTCCGGCGAAAGAGCCGGGCAATGAGGCGTTCAAACTGAGATTTGAATCCGGCGCGCGGGTCGCCGGAGGGTCGATCACCCATGCGGTGAAATCAGAGTTAAGGAACTTGTATGGTGCCACAAGGCCATGGACCTGTCGCCGGGGTAAACCACCCCTAGATGGCAGGCCGTTAGGCGTACGGGTTGGGGATGCGGAAACGGCCCAGGATGGCGGCCTCAAGCCATTCCATCGCCTCGGCCTCGCTTTTGCGCTGATGATCCATTCCGCTGGCATGCAGCACACCATGAACAATAAGGTGGGCGGCATGGTGATCAGGCCGCTTGCCCTGCTGGCGTGCCTCGGCCTTGATGACCGGCATGCACAGCAAGAGATCGGCAGATAGCGTTGGCGCCGGAGTGTAAGGAAAGGTCAGGATATTGGTCGCATGATCCTGGCCGCGGTAGTCGCGATTCAATCGTCGGGCCTTGGCAGTGCCCATCACCACAACAGTGATTTCTGCCTGCGCGCAGTTGGCCGGCAGGCTTGCCAGAATAAGACGCCTTAATCTTGGCCGAGACAGCGGCCAGTCATCGGGACGAGCGCCCGACTCGAATTGAACACTGAGGCGAAGGCGCGCCAATTAAATGAGCTCACCGCGCAGCGAATGCGGGTAGGCCTGCACGATCCGTACAGTACACAGGCGACCGATTAACTGCGCCTGCCGTGCCAGCGGCACTTCAACATTCACCACACGGTTATTTTCTGTACGACCCTGGAGTGCTTCAGTAGGATTTTTCTTGGAAGGCCCCTCAAAAAGAATGCGCTGTTCAGTGCCCACCATCGCATCGCTGAGTCGTCGGGCGTTGGCCTCAATGGTGGATTGCAGTTCTTGAAGCCGCTTCAATTTGGTGGCCTTGGGGGTGTCATCGGGCAGATCTGCTGCCGGTGTGCCCGGTCGCGCACTGTAGACAAAACTATATGAGGTATCAAAGCCGATTTCATTGACCAGGGCCATGGTCGCTGCGAAATCGGTTTCCGTCTCTCCAGGAAAGCCAATGATGATGTCGGTGGATACGGCAACATCTGGACGGACTTTGCGCAGTCGGCGAATGATGGATTTGTATTCCAGCGCGGTATAGCCACGTTTCATTGCCGACAAAATGCGATCCGATCCGGACTGCACGGGCAGGTGCACGTGGCTGACCAGCTTGGGCAGCCGGCCATAGGCTTCAATGAGCCGCTGACTGAATTCCCGCGGATGTGAGGTCGTGTAACGAATACGCTCTATGCCCTCAATTTCGCTGACCAACTCCAATAGGGTCGTGAAATCTGATTCGCCTGCCTGCGGGTCTGCGGCATCAATTGCCCCGAGATAGGCGTTGACATTCTGGCCAAGCAGGGTGATCTCACACACTCCTTTTTCCGCCAGTTCAGCAATCTCGGCGATGACATCCTCGAGTGGCCGCGAAATTTCGGTGCCGCGTGTGTAAGGCACAACACAGAAGCTGCAGTACTTGCTGCAGCCTTCCATGATGGAGACAAATGCGGTGGGGCCTTCTATGCGTGCCGGCGGGAGATGATCGAATTTTTCAATCTCAGGGAAACGAATATCGACCTGAGGCTTTTGGGTGCGTCTCCGGGCTTCGATGAGTTCGGGCAGCCGATGCAGGGTCTGCGGGCCAAAGACAATATCGACATAAGGCGCCCGCTCAATAATCGCCTCACCTTCTTGCGAGGCGACGCATCCGCCCACGCCGATAATTAAATTCGGGTTGAGTTTTTTTAACTCCCGGGCCCGGCCGAGATCTGAGAACACCTTGGCCTGCGCTTTTTCTCGGACCGAGCAGGTGTTGAGTAGAAACACATCGGCCTCCTCTGGGGTCTGGGCAATCTGCATGCCCTGCCGGGCACCAAGAATGTCGACCATCTTGTCGGAGTCGTATTCGTTCATCTGGCAGCCAAAGGTGCGCACGAATACTTTTTGCGGGGCAGCCGGCTGGGCTGCAGGGCGGGATGGTTTTTCAGTCATGTCGGTCGCGTCGTGCCAGGGGTTGGAATGGAGGACGCAGGCCGCATTTTGCCTCATCATGAACCCCTATGCATCCATCCCCATCTCTGCTGCGTGAGGGCTTAAGCCGCAAAGAGGCAGTTGCCTGGGCCAGCCTGGATTTTGCGAACTCGGGCTACACCACGGTGGTCTTGACAGCGGTGTTTAACGCCTACTTTGTTTCGGCAGTGATGTCTGGGGCCGCACATGCCACGCTGGCCTGGACGCTGGTGCTCTCCGTCAGTTATGCCCTGGTCATGATCACGGCCCCAATCCTTGGGGCCTATGCAGATCTCCGTGCCCAGAAAAAAGTGCTACTGGTGATCACCACCTTCGGCTGCGCGGGAGCAACGGCCCTCTTGGCTACCGTCGGATCGGGCATGTGGGCCTGGGCCATGCTGCTCTTGGTGGTTTCAAACTTTTGTTATGCCACGCATCAGGATATGACTGCTGCTTTTCTTCCCGAGATTGCAGACCCCGCCTCCTTTGGACGGGTCTCGGGATATGGCTGGGCCTGGGGCTATCTGGGCGGACTGATGGCGCTTGCGGCCTCGCTGGCCTGGGTGAGTCTGGCGCAGTCGCAACAGATGGACGCCCAGCAGACTGTCGGCGGCACGATGCTTCTGACTGCCGCAATTTTCTTGCTGGTGGCACTTCCCGCCTTATCGGTGATGCGTGAGCGTGCCGCACCCGCGGCCAGCACGCAGGATTGGGGCCTGCGGCAGTGGCTGGCTGCGAGCTGGGGCCGGCTTCATGAGACCTGGCGTTTGTCTGCTCGGCAGCCCGATCTGCGGCGTTTTCTTTATTGCGTGACGGTTTATCACGCCGGGGTGCAGACGGTGATCGCACTTGCAGCCATCTACGCACAGCAGGTGATGGGATTTACGCTTGCCCAGACTATCCTCTTAATTCTGGTGGTCAATATCACTGCAGCGATTGGCGCATGGGGCTTTGGACTGCTGCAGGATCGGCTTGGCCATGCCCGCGGGCTGATGTTGGCCCTTGTGTTCTGGATCTGCATGGTTGCAGTTGCATGGATTGCGACAACCCCAACCCTCTTTTGGATCGCGGCCAATTTTGCGGGACTTGCAATGGGTGCCTCGCAAAGCGGGGCACGGGCGGCGGTTGCTGCTCTGGCCCGGCCGGGCCATCAGGCCGAGACCTTTGGCCTCTGGGGTGTGGCGGTGAATTGTTCCGCCATCCTTGGCCCCGTGAGTTATGGACTGGTGACCTGGATTACGGACAACGCCCACCGGACTGCCATGCTTTTTACTGGATTATTTTTTGTTGTGGGCCTGCTGTTATTGGCACGTGTGGATTTTCAGCGGGGCATGCTTGATGCCCATTCAGGAAAGTAAAAACGAACGAATCGCAGGCCAGTAGCGGTCAAAATCGCTGATGCTGTGATCCGAGCCTTCTAAGATCAACTGTTGCGCCCCCGGATAGCGGGCGACCATTTCTTTCCAATCCAATAACTCATCGCCTTTGGCCGCCACCAGCAGATAGCGTTGGGGAAGGCTGATGCCGACTTCGAGCGACTTCAGATCCTGCAGATACTCAGCCCGAAAATGCAGAACTTCATTGGTGTGCCAGGCAGGCAACTCGCCGACATGGTCTTGAAGATCGCGGGCGGGCCAGGGCGCGGGATTTAAGAGCGCAGCCTTAAATTCAGCTGCCTGTGGATGCTGCTCCATCAGTGCGCTGGCGAAAAATCCACCGAGTGAGCTGCCAATGAGTCTGACCCGATGGCCGCGGCCGAGGGCTGCATCAATTTCTTCTTGGGCCTGGGCCATGGCGACCTTGGGCGCGATGTCCAGCTGGGGGCATCGGGCGGTGATGCCCGATTGCTCGAGATCAGCGCCCACCATCACGGCCTTTGACGACTGAGGTGAGCTACGAAATCCGTGCAGGTAAACGACCGTGGTGGGCTTCAATTTGAAATTACACTCTGAGTTTTCGTGAATCCCGATCTTACTTGAGCAAAGGAAGCTGCAGCATGACCGCATCTGATCCATCACCAGCAAAGCCCGCGCCTGGCATCGCAATCGTCACGGGTGCCGGAAGCGGTATTGGCCGCGCAAGTGCCCAGCGCCTCTTGGCGCTTGGCTGGCGGGTTGCGCTCTTTGGCCGGCGCGAGGCGCCACTGCGAGAAACGGCCAGTAAGTCAGAGGCCAGCGCCCTCATCGTGACCGGTGATGTTTCGATTGAGGCGGATGTGGATCGGCTGGTTGCGGCTGTGGTGAGCAAGTGGGGCCGAGTCGATGTGCTATTTAATAACGCTGGAATTTTTCCACCAGGGCAGCTGATTGATGAACTCTCAGTTCAGAGCTGGAAGGAATCTGTTGAGATTAATTTGACTGGCGCATTCCTGTGCGCCCGGGCTGCCTTTGCGCAGATGCGGCGTCAGTCGCCGCAGGGCGGCCGCATCATTAACAATGGGTCGATCTCCGCCCATGCTCCCCGGCCGCAGTCGGTGGGCTACACCGCCACGAAGCATGCGATTACGGGGCTGACCAAGTCGCTATCCTTGGATGGTCGGCCGTTTGATATTGCCTGTGGCCAGATTGATATTGGCAATGCCGCCTCAGAGATGACAACCGGCTTTGGTGCCGGCGCTTTACAGGCCAATGGCAGCCGCATGGCGGAGCCGAGAATGGATATTGCGGATGTCGCGGATGCGGTGGCCTATATGGCGGGCCTGCCGCTATCGGCCAATGTGCTCTTTATGACCGTCATGGCGACCAAGATGCCGTTTATTGGCCGGGGCTAATGAGCCTCTGGCCGAGGGCCTGTGCAAGTGTTCTGCTCTGGCCAACCGCTGTGAGAATTCTCTGCAGATCATCGCGTTCGGTGGGGCCTAATGCGGGATGTAAGCCCACAAGATGGGCGCAGCCCGAAATGATTTCGAGCTGATTCATCAATTGATGCATCAGCTGCCGTGCTTGCTGTGCCTGAACTTCAGAGTCGGGTTGGTTGGATGCGGATGTCGAATGGCGGGAATCAGGGGACATCATGGCCTTCCTTGTGCAAATGAATATGTCTTTAATTTAAAGCACCTGCTGATCGGCGCAAGTCAGAAGTGCTTCTGTCTCATGGGCCGCAGGCGGCCGCATCAGGGTGCAGAGCAGAGCCTGCTGGGCCTTGGGGCTTAAGGAAAGCGGCAGGCTATCGGCCGATTGCAGATCCGCATAGCCATCGGCAGTCACAAAGACTGGCCGGCCATGGCGATCACGCGCTAAGACGGCCTCAGTTAATCCAATGGACTCAGGTGCAAGGATTCTCCAGTGCCGCGCCCGGGACCAGAGCCCACGGTAATCCACCAAATAGACCCGATTGCTGGCCAGTGGAATGGCGACCCGATGTGCGGCCAGTGTTGCGCCAAAAGGCAGAGATTTGGGGTCCACCGTGTAGATTGAATCCGTCCAGGGCGGCGCTTTTCTAAAGATCACTCGGCCCTGTGCATCCGCGACCTGCGCATCACGTCCGCCATGCCGCAGGCGGACTGCCGGCTGCCCGATGTGCTGGATGACCAGGTTGTCTTCACCTGCAGGCGCAAACAGAAATGCCTCAGAGGTCATCCAGAGCCGAGTGGATGCCGACCAAGAGAGTTGATTTGTGACCGAGTCAGCCCGCATGGATCCATCCCCATAGGGGCTGGCATAGCGGGCAAAGACATCGGTGCGATCGATGGGCCCTAAGTTTTGGGCGGCATTGATCTGGGGGCCATAAAGACTCGGGCTATTTAGATTTGCTGACACCCGAAGATCCGGGCCTTGAGTTGCGCTGCTGCGGTGAGAGCCCAGACTTAACGCGCTGCTCACTGAAGTGTGATGCCGGGCAAAAGAATAAGAAAAACCGAGAAGCCCACTCCACCCCTGATCGCCCGAAAACAAATGATGGCGCGCCTGAAGTTGCAGGCTGGCATGGCCGGAGAGTCTGCGCTGCAGGCTGATCGCGGTGATGCGCTGGCTGGAATCAGGCCCCTGCGACTGTGTAATCAGATGCACATTGCCGGTGAGTAGCGGTGTGATGGCGCCGGAGAGTGTCAGCTGTGTCGCACGTTGTTGTTGGGCACCCAATGTAATCGGGGTGAGATCAGAGGCAGCAAGAATTCCGGTGAGCCGCTTATTCAGTGTTGCCCGCGCCTCTGCAAACCACTGAAGTGCACAGCGGTGATCCTCGCAAGACTGGCCGATCGCAGCGGTAGCCAGTATGCTGGGCAAGGCCCGCGAATTCAGCTCAAGGCTTTGGCGATGCCGCGATCCAAGCCGCTCGGCATGCAGCCCAACGGTGTAAAACTCATGCAGACCCCAACGTAATCGCGCCGACACCAAGGCCGGCGAGGTGAGTTCGGCCGCAAACTGCCGCGGCCTGCCGGCAAACATCTCCCATTCAGTTTTCCCGGGCGAGAGCAGTCGGCGATCCGCAGACCAGGGGAGCGCAACAGTCTGTGCGACACCATTGACATCCACCAGCCGGGCTTCAAGAAATCCAGGAACTGTGCTTGCCCCATAGCCTTGAATGACATAGTTGCCGGGCGGCAGGATTTCGCTGGAAAAAACAGCCACACCATTGCGATCAAAAAATTGCACGCGGGATGGACTCTGAATGGCCAGTGGAGCCTCGGCCTTGCCGTCACCGCGAAGGGCTGGCGCGCGGTTGGTGGCCAAGAGCCCCTGAAATTCACCAAAGCGCTGCTCCACACCAGTTTCAGTACGGAAATCTCCGGCACGAATCTGTGCACCATTGGCGAAAAAATATTCAGCCGATGCGCGGCCAAAGCCAAATTGCTTCGTTCGCTGCTCGAGCGCTGTCACCGAAAGCGGACCGCGGGCCAAGACCAGGCCTGCGCCCATCAGATCCGATCCTGCAAAGAGATCCAATGCAGCCGATGGCAAGACACGGGCCGGTGGCTGGGTGAGGAGTTCTGGCTGCTGACTGAAGTGCAGGGCATCGTGCAGCAGTGCCACGCTCTGCAAACCCGAGGACTGGCCCAGGGTCAGAGTCCTTGAGGCCAGCGCCTGCTGGGGCAGCCGAATTTTTA
Source organism: uncultured Bordetella sp. (assembly GCA_964440375.1). Lineage (GTDB taxonomy): Bacteria > Pseudomonadota > Gammaproteobacteria > Burkholderiales > Burkholderiaceae_A > Lacustribacter. Next base: position 12,651 of record CAYTRY010000038.1, read on the forward strand.
AAAGGCCCTCGGATTCATCAAAGCTGCAATGCTCAGCTGGCACTGACCAGGCCGGGCCCTGGCGATGACGGGCAAGGTGCTCAGTGGAGAGCGCCTTGGCAATTGCCGAGATCTCAACACTGCAGTCACGCTCGGAGAGCTGGATCTGGGCACCGCGTGAAATCAGTGCGCCGTTTAACTCAACCGCAGCGAGTAGCCATGCGGCAGCAAGCATGGCTAGTGAATCGTGACGCCATGCGGAATCAGAGGATCCTGCCGTGAGCGATAAATCGGCAGACTGAATCGAAATCGAAAATTCACGCCCTGATTGGAGAGCGCATCATCGGGAATCTGTTCAATCAAGAGCCGGTAGTGGCGCGAGCGGTCCATGATGCGGGCGCGGATGACCTGCCGGCCATGGCCTGCGAGTGAGAAAAAACGCGGCGAGATCTCCACCCCCAGGGGATGACCAGGAATCGCTAATGGCGCAGGTGGTATGCGTTGTGGCGATGGCGTGACGAGCGTGGCCGGTGCAGTCTGCGCAGCGACATTGCTGGCTGCTGCCGCCGGCGGCTCGGTGAGTCCTGGATCCCAGGGCACCACCCGCACCGACCAGCGGGTCGGCGCGGCGAGGCTGGATTTCACCTCGGTGGCAATCACGCCCTGCTCATCGGGAGCAAGCTGTGGTGGGGTGATATTCAGTGCTGCCTGTGTCCAGGGCGCCATGCACCATCCCA
>CAYTRY010000039.1:0-12268 GCA_964440375.1 uncultured Bordetella sp.
CGAACTGATCAAAGACCGCAGCGCTCAGTGCGTGAATTCCGGGTATCGGCTGTCCGATCGCTTGCGCCAAGCCATCTTTCCGAATTCGTGCAAGCTCAGTCATCGGCACGCCAGTCGCAATCACTTTTTCATAAGAGGTCCGATCGCCAAGCGCACTGCCTCTCAAAGCATGCAACTTTTCCGGAGGCATAAAGGCTGCAAAAATTTTTCCGGTTGCGGTGCGATTCACTGACATGACTGTGCCAACCCGCATATTGACGTGAATCGGCTGATGGGACTCAATCATTCGTACAACTGTCGGCCCCAGGTTTCCCCAGACCGCAATCACCACAGATTGCTGAATGCGCTCTGATAATTCCTCCATCAAGGGGCCCGCGATTTTTAATGGGTCAAGCTGGCGCAGGCAACTCAATCCAAGCTGCAACGCAGCGGGGCCCAGCCGATACTGGCCAGAGTCGCGCTCCTGCTCGATGAGTCCGAGCCGGCTAAAACTCACGAGATAGGGGTGGGCCTTCGAGGGGGTCATCTCGGCAGCCTGTGCGAGCTCTTTTAGGCTCATCGGGCCCGACTGAAGGGCAAGGGCATTGAGCAGCCGGCCGCCGATTTCGATTGACTGAATCGAACGCTGATTCTCGAGGTCACTTGCTGGCATGATTAACGCAGCGCCGGTTCAATCCAGCCAACGCATTCCCCTAGGCCGATGCGCACGGCATCCGGGGACTCGCAATACGCTTTTAGAACAACAACATCGCCGTCCTCTAGGAAGGTTCGCGCCTCGCCATTGGCCAGCATGACGGGGGTCTTTCCGCCTGCCGTGAGCTCCAGCAAGGAGCCTGCCTCAGAGGGCTGTGGCCCGGACATCGTGCCACTGCCCAGCAGATCGCCGGCCTGCAGATTGCAGCCATTACTGGTGTGGTGGGTCAGCATCTGCGCAAATGTCCAGTAGGCATATCGCAGATTACTCAACGACAGCGTCTGCGGCGGCTGCCCTGCCGCCCGCATTGTCGCGGTCTGAAGCAAAAACTCCAGTGTCATATTGATTCCACCCCGGCTGCGATCCTCAGGACTGCTGATATACGGCAGCGGCTGCGGATCATCGGCAGGCCGTTGGGTTGGAACACGAAACGGCGCAAGCGCCTCCATCGTGACAATCCAAGGAGAAATCGTCGATGCAAAGTTTTTTGCAAGAAATGGGCCCAGCGGCTGATATTCCCAGGCCTGGATATCACGGGCCGACCAATCGTTCAAAATGCACAGGCCAAATAAATGATCCTCCGCATGCGTGATTGAGACCGGCTGGCCCAGCCTGTTATCTGTGCCGATGAATGCGCCGACCTCAAGCTCGATATCCAGTCGCCGACATGCGCCGAACTCAGGCGGCTGACCGTCGGCAGCAGCTTTGATCTGGCCCGTCGGCCGGACAATCTGCTGGCCACTTACTCCGATGGATGATCCGCGGCCGTGATAGCCAATCGGCACCCACTTATAGTTCGGCAGCAAGGGGGCATCAGGCCGAAAGAGTTTCCCGACCGCTGTCGCATGATGGATGGATGCATAAAAGTCTGTGTAATCACCAATTCGACAAGGCAGCTGCATCTGAACATCGGACTGCGGCACCAAGGCGGCCTTTAATCGCGGGGCCTCGCGCGCATCAGCCCCAAGCCAGTCCGTTAAGTGGCGGCGAAACGATTGCCGCGCGGATGGGCCCATCGCCATAAAGGCATTTAAATCACCCTGGCGCAGGGGCGCAGGAACCACCTCGGCCCCAAGAATCTCTGCCACGCTTGTGCAATCCAGAATCTGATCGCCGATCGCAACACCGACCCGGGGCGGCTGCTGGGGCCCGCCGCGTCGAAAGGTGCCGAAAGGAAGATTTTCAATCGGAAAATCACTGCCGGGCCGATTGGCGCTTTCGACCCAACTGCCCTGGGTTATTTTTCCCACGATTTGGCGCCCCAGTTATTGAAGAGATCCATCATGCATCCAGCGCGCATGATCCGGCGCCCGCTTGGTTTGGCTCCACTCATTGAGCATATCCCACTTCACACGGTCTAACTCTTGCATCATTTTTGGCGTGCCAGTGTTGACCGCCAACTCAAGCCGATGACCATTCGGATCAAAGAAATAAATCGACTTGAAAATCGTGTGATTGGTTGGGCCCACCACCTCGATACCATCACGCTCAAGCCGCTCCTTGACGGTCAGCAGGGTCTCCAGTGTCTCGACTTCCAGCGCCAGGTGCTGCACCCAATTGGGTGTATTCATGTCGCGCGACATTTCGGGGCTATTGGGGAGCTCGAAAAACGCCAGAATATTGCCGCCGCCGGCATCTAAAAATACATGCATGTAGGGATCAGGTGCCTTGGTCGAGGGCACCTCGTTTTCAGCAATGGCCAGCACAAACTCCATCTCGAGGTATTTCTGATACCACTGGACAGTCTGCTTGGCATCCTTGCAGCGATAGGCGACATGGTGAATTTTCGACAGCTTCATGAGAGTCCTCCGTAATATTTACGGCCGCGTGACTGATTCGCGGGCCAGCCGAAAGGCCTCGCGCAGGACACGTAAATCGCCGATGTGATTCGATAAAAATAAGACCAGCTTGGCATTTAATTCATGGCTCTGCGCCTCAGACAGTCCCTCATGGGCCGCGATCAAGGCCTCATAGAAATCATCCCCGGGGCTGAATTCACGAAAGACGGGCCGATCAAACTCCTTGAAATTCGGTTCAGTCATCAGTGGCATGGGGCACTCCTTGTTGTTGGATTGCAGGTGGCCCGGGCCAACGCAGCGATCAGCCCCTCGCGGGAGGGGGTTCGCCAGCGTGCGGCCACGTGCTGATCCGGCCGCACGAGATATGCCGTGCCGTGGGCGGCGTCGTAACGCTCTTTAAAGCGGCCCTTGTGATCAACAAGGACCTGCGCCTGCGTGCTAACGGCGGCTGCAAGCCTGGCATCAGCGGCGACTAGGAGCAGGCGAACCGCCAGCCCCTGGACACGGCAGTCTTGCAATTCTTGAATCAAGTCGGCAGCAATGGGCTGATGATCCACATACACCAGCAGTACAAATGCATTACCGATATGGCGCAGCAGCCAGCCCGGCTTACCTTCTGACACCATCGGGGCATCTTCCATCGGTGCACCAGGAATCATTTTTCCGGAGAACTGCTCCTGATCCGGCGTATTTAAGCTGGAGTGATAAAGAAATGAAGGCACCGAAAGCCGGCCGGAATTCACCAGCGCCCGCGCAAACCGATGCTGCCGCGCAAGGTCGAGAACCGAATTTCGAAATAACTTACTGACCGCTGACTTTGGCGTGATGAAATCCGTTGAGCGAGTCGAGTTCATGATGTTTTCATCCGCCGCATAGGACCGCTCTTCGTGGTAGGAGTCCAGCAGCCGCTCTGGGGCGCTGCCATTGATTACCAGCGTGAGCTTCCAGGCCAGATTATCGGCGTCCTGCAGGCCCGAATTGGCGCCACGGGCCCCAAACGGCGAGACCTGGTGGGCGGCATCCCCAACAAAAAACACCCGCTCATGCCGAAAATTTTTCATGCGACGGCATTGAAAGGTATACACACTGACCCACTCGAGATCAAACGCATGCTGCTCTCCCAGCATCGCCTGAATGCGTGGAATTACTTTCTCGGGCTTTTTTTCCTCTTCTGGATCCGCATCCCAGCCCAGCTGAAAATCAATGCGCCAGACATTGTCAGCCTCACGGTGTAGCAGCACAGACTGATTCGGATGAAACGGAGGATCAAACCAGAACCAACGCTCGGCAGGAAAATCCGCCTTCATGACCACATCTGCAATCAAAAAGCGGTCCTGAAAGACCCTGCCCTCGATATCTAGCCCAAGAAGCCGACGAATGCCGGAGCGGGCACCATCACCCACGATTAACCACTCAACATCGAGCAGGTAGCTGCCATCAGCGGTCTCGACTGTAATCGTCGAGCCAGTCTTGTGTGCGTCCACCCCAACGACTTTATTTTGCCAACGAATCTCGAGATTGGTCAGTTCGCTGGCCCGCTTCAGCAAAAATTCTTCGAGGTAATACTGCTGCAGATTGATCATACCGGGCCGCTCATGATCGGGCTCGGGAGAAAGATTAAAAGAATAGACCTCGTCACTGCCGTTAAAGGTGCGACCCACATTCCAGGAGACGCCCTTCTCCATGACATGCTGTCCGGCGCCAAGCCGATCCAGAATCTCCAGCGTACGCTTGGCGTAACACAGGCCGCGCGACCCAACCGATACGGTGTTGTCATCATCGAGCAGCAGCACCGAATGGCCGAGTTGCGCCAGATCAATGGCTGCCGCCAGCCCGACCGGGCCCGCCCCCACCACCACAATTTGGCGCGCGGCGCGGCCACCGATCTCAGCAGGCCGACGATAGTCGAACTTTGGATAACTGTAGGTCGATAGCATCAGGCCGCCCCATTTAACTCTGAAGGGCCTGCCACATCTCCTGATCCCGCTGGGCCGTCCAGATACGCGGGTGCGCGATCCCACTGGCCTCATCAAATGCACGGGTTACATCAAACGGAAGGCAATGCTCGTAAATAAAGACCTGGGAAAACTTTGGATCCATCTTGGCACGCACATGCGCCATAGTGGCCTTGAGATCTTTGCCTGCACGGACTGCCTCCTGGGCGGACGCATACAGCGTTGCAACAAAATCACGTGTGTAGGCAATTCCGGCTTGGACCTCTTTCGGGCTCATCAATGCGGGGCCTCTGCCGGGCACAAGCTTATCGGCCTGCATCTGGGCCAGCCGATCCAGTGTTGCCGGCCACTGTGCGAGATGGGCATCGCCCGCATAGCAGGCGGCGTCGTACTCGACCAGATCTCCGGAAAACAACACCTTTTCATTGGGCAGCCAGGCAATCGTGTCGCCCTTGGTATGGCCCGCCCCGAGCTGCTTGATTTGCACCTCCAGCTTGCCCATCCAGATCGACATCTCACCTTGAAACGTGAGTGTTGGCCAGGTCAGCCCAGGAACCGACTCGACGGCCTGAAAAAGCCGCGGAAAGCGGCCGATCTCAGAATCCATATCCTGCTGGCCACGCTCGATGATTAAGTCATAGGTATCGCGGCTGGCAATGATTTGCTCAAGGCCTTCGCTGCGGTAGCCCGATGCGCCGAGTACCCGCACAGCGTGATAGTGCGTCAGCAACACATACTTAATCGGCTTATCAGTGATGCTGCGCACACGCTCAATCACGCTCTGAGCCATGACCGGGGTGGCAGTTGCATCGATGATCATCACGGCGTCATCCCCGATGATGATTCCTGTATTCGGGTCCCCTTCGGCGGTGTACGCCCAGGCATGCTCCGAGAGTTGCTCGAAACTTACTTTTTTTTCTTCGAGATCAGCCTGTGAGGCGAATGCTTTTTTTGTCACAACAGTCTCCTTGCGCACGAATGTCATTCAGTTTAGACAAATTCATTTGATATTGTCAAACTAAAGAGGGTGCCAAGAGACCGCAAACCAGGGACAGACAGGCAATCGTCGACAGCCATGCCCGAAGCCGGGGGTACCACGCAGGAAGACTGGCCCGGTTGGCCAAATCTGCGTCCTGCCAATAGGCCAGCGCAAAGCCCACTATCAGCAGGCTCAGGGATAAGGCCGAGTCCATCGCAATTGCAAGAAAACCCATCAAGGCGGGAATCACGCTCCAGATATAGCCACGGTGTTTTCGGGTCCGATCCAGGCCAGGCAGAGTCATTGCGAATCCCCAGTGCAAGGCCCCGACAAAACTCAGAATCACCGCGCCATAAGCAATCAGCAGGCCGCGGGCAAACACCATCGCATCGGCGGGGCCAAACATTACAAAGGCAGCAAGGCCAACAAACGGAATCAGGCCCCCATAGCCTAAGGCCGCGACCAATACGGGAGGCCGCATCAAGGATGCTGGGTTAGAAGTCGGCACATTCATTTTTCGAAGGCTACAAGCCGTCTGGTTTTTTGAAAAATGTCGTCCGATCAATCGAATGAATCACCATCGGAAATCGTCGGCCATCGCGCTCCACCTCGATCGGTATCCGCGTGCCTGCCCCGCCTAACGCCCAGGCGCTTCGGTATAAATCGGGCAGCGTCCGGACTTCCTTACCTGCTACCGCGGTAATGAAATCTCCGGCCCGAAGGCCGGCCTGATCGGCAGGTCCATCTTTACTGACCCGCAAAATCGCCACATAGCCACTGCTGTCATCGGGCGTAATCCCCATCCAGGGATGAATGCCCGAAGAGCGTACCCCTTTGGTCAGAAGATCCCGCTGAATTGGCTTTAGTAAATCGATCGGTACGAATAAATTTCCAGGCGAAAACATGCCCTGGGCCATTGCATCTCGGACATACAGTGAGCCCAGGCCCACCAGCTCGCCACGCTCATTTAAAAGCGCCGCGCCAGCCCAGGCTGCGTTGGGTGGAAAGGTGTAAAGCGCCGACTCCAGCAGATATTCCCAGCTGCCCGCAAACGGCCGGCGTGAGACCAGCTGGGTCGCAGAGCCCGGGCCCAGGCCCTCAAAAGGCAGCACGATCATCAGCTCCTGATCGACGAGTTTTCCTGAAGATCCGATCGCGACGGGCTTGAGCTTGATGGGCAACAAAGGCCTTAAGACCGCAAATCCCGTCGCATGGTCATAACCGATCACACGTGCGGGATAGGTGGCGCCTGAGGACACCGTGACATCGACCTCTTCGGATTCAATGACCAGATAGCCAATCGTCAGGATATGGCCCTGCCCGTCGATGACCACACCTGAGCCGAGACGCTCGCGGCCCAGCGTTGAATTGGAGCGGGCATCTTCCACGGCCCGGCTACGCACCGCGACCACCGACTCTCGCAAGGCAGAGAGCACGTCTGTCGAGGCGGTCTGCCCCATCGCTGGGCCCATAGCAAGGCCTTGCAGCCCCAAAAGGACCAACAGCATCTGAGCAAGGCATCGGCGCATGTAGTCTATTGTTCTCCGGCGAGACTTTTATGGTCAAGGGAAGAGTTCAAGATCGGATGGCCTTACGGCCCAAGCAACAGCTCCCGTACGCGGGTGATTCCTTTATAGGCCAGGACCGCATCGGACATTGAGGCGAGAGATTGCATCAGCCGATCGCGACGGCCCGCTACCGCGAGTGTTTCGTGAAGTGGCTCTACAAACACACGGATCAGAAAAAGACTGCCCTGCTCAAAAAGCGGCACCGTGATCTGCCGCTCACATCGAAACCAGAGCTGCCCCGCATTGGAGATATTCATAAAAGAATCCTCGCCCGGATCGCGTGAGAGTGCGCCACTTCCTGAGAGCGTCCAGACATACCGCACGAAGGGGCCCTTCGATTGCATGGCCTCGGACAGCGCCCGGGCCGAGCGTTGCAGCGCCTGGTTCTCTGCAACCGGCGTATGAATCTCCAACATCGATTGGCCCAGCTTTTCCTCGGGCCGCCAGCCGCTGGGAAAGGCCACTGATAAAAGACTGGCCCGCAGATGCCCATCCACGGCCGGCCGCATCACGACAAAGTCCTCCTGCAGGCTTAAGGTCAGGGCCTGAAAGAACTCGTGGGCCGACTGGGGCTGAAATCCGCCAAGCCAGGCCAAACCACCCTGCGGATCAATGGGGCCGGACGGGCTGGCCAGGGCCTGGATGACCGCCCGCTGCAAGGCCGAGCAGTCGCTCTCAGTGAGGCCCTCAGCAAAAATCGGGCAGCGGCCCTGGGCCATCAACTCGCGCTTTTTCGCTATCCAGCGCGGCCAGTCGCGGTCCTCCATCCAGAGCGGCTCGCCACCCAGCTTGGCCAAATCAGGCTTGACCTGAAACGATTCCTCCACCGGAAAAGGCGCGGGCAGGCGCTGCGGCCAGGACTCAAAACCGGCGGGCATGGCCTGCTCAGAAAGTCGATGAAGGAGGGTTGGGGGCACAATCACAAGCGGCTTCATCCTGCTCTTAACGGGACTGGGGACCTAGGGCAAACACGGGGTCCGCCAGAATGTAAAAAGATGTTCGTACTTTTAGGCGAAAATTACGCTGTTTTATTCCAAAAGAAAGCCCACTTCCATGATTAAGTCGATTCGCCTGCTGACAGGCCTAATGTTCGCATTCCTTCTGGTTCAGGCGGGCCTTGCCCTGGCTGATACTCCCCACGGAGATGATAAATACCGGCCCAATGTCGGCCAAGAAGGTAAAGATGTGATTTGGGTTCCGACCAATGATGAACTGGTCGCGAAAATGTTGGATACCGCCAAAGTCACCGCCGCCGACATTGTGTATGACCTTGGCGCAGGCGATGGCCGAATCGCAATCGCGGCAGCAAAACGCGGTGCGCGCTCTGTTGGTATTGAATTCAATCCCGACATGGCCGCCTTAGGCCGCCGCAATGCGCAGCGCTCCGGTGTTGGCGATAAGGTCAAGATCATCAATGGCGACATCTTTAAAGAAAATTTTTCTGAAGCCACGGTGATCACGATGTATCTGCTGCCGGATCTGAACATGCGCTTGCGACCGATCATCCTAAAAATGCGGCCGGGAACCCGCGTGGTCTCGCATGCGTTCGATATGGGCGACTGGGAGCCCGATCAGCGTATTGAAACCAGCCGTGCCAATGGCTATTACTGGGTTGTGCCCGCTGACGTTGCCGGCGAGTGGTCGCTGGAGGGCCTAGACGGCGGACCGAAAGGCACACTGCAACTCACACAGCGCTTTCAGCGTGTTGGAGGCAACCTGACCATCGGCAAAAATGTGCAGCCTATTCTCGGTGCTCAGCTCGAAGGCAATCGGCTTTCATTTCGCTACCTCTCGGCCAGTGGCTCACTTCAGACCGTGAAGGCCATCATCAAAGGCAATGTGCTGGAGGCTGATCAACAAGGGGGCACTTCGTACTCCCAAGTCAAAGGCAGCCGCCGCTAAGAGAGTCTGAGCATGACCGAGGAGAAAGCGCCGCAGCGCCTGCTGCGGCCGCTAGGAGCGGTTGCGATCATTGTTGGCATCGTCATCGGTGCCGGCATTTTCAAAACCCCATCAATGGTGGCCTCAGTCACTGGTGATATCGGCTGGCTGGTGCTGATGTGGTGCGCCGGCGCTGTGATCTCGCTGGCCGGTGCGCTCTGCTACGCCGAGCTCTCCACCGCCTATCCGCACGCGGGGGGCGACTATCACTTCTTAAGCCGGGCCTATGGCAAGAATGTCTCATTCCTGTATGCCTGGGCCAAGGCCATGGTAATTAATACCGGCTCAATTGCGCTGCTTGCTTTTGTCTTTGGTGATTACATGAGCAAGGTCATTCCGCTGGGCAGCGGCTCATCGGTCATCTGGGCTGCTGGAATCATTATCGTGCTGACCGCCATCAATATTCTGGGGTTGCATGTCTCCTCCAATCTTCAATCCGCCCTGACTGGCTTGGAGGTGCTGGGATTGATCTTGATTGTGATTGCAGGCTTTTCGGTGGCAGGCCCATCGACACCGCAGCCTGAAGCGTTCTCCTCCACGCCGCCGGTGGGCTTACTTGGCCTGGCGCTCGTATTTGTACTGCTGACCTTTGGAGGCTGGAACGAAGCCGCCTACATCTCAGCGGAAGTGAAAGGCGGCGAAAAAACCATCGTGCCAGTCATCATCATTAGTCTTTTTGCAATCACGGTAATTTATTTGCTGGTCAATCTGGCGCTCTTATCCGGCTTGGGCATTAAGGGCTTGGCCGATAGCAAGGCGCCTGGCGCAGACTTACTCAGCAGTGCCTTTGGTCCGATCGGTGAAAAGGCGATGGGCATCTTTGTCGCGATCGCTACACTGACCAGCATCAATGCAACGCTGATTGTCGGCGCACGGGCCAATTACGCCTTAGGCCGGGACTGGCCCACACTGCGATTTCTTGGCTATTGGCAGCCCTATCGCGGCTCACCGACTGCCGCTTATATCTCGCAGGGCGTGATTAGCCTTGCGCTGGTGGCCTTTGGCGCCCTACAGTCAAGCGGCTTTGAAGCGATGGTTGAATTCACGGCCCCAGTCTTTTGGAGCTTTTTGTTTCTGGTAGGCGTTTCCGTATTTGTCATGCGGGTTCGGGATCGCGGAGGCCATCGGCCGTTTCGCGTGCCGCTTTATCCAATTACGCCACTGATCTTTACAGCCAGCTGCGGCTACCTTGCATATTCGAGTGTGATGTACGCCCAAAGTAAGGGCGCCCTGCATGTGTCACTCGGTGTCATGGGCTTTGGCCTTGGGGCGCTCATCATCATGATGCTTGGCGCCCGCAAGGCTTCGCCTAAAACTTCTTAGTCAATCTTCGCGCCAGAATCTTTGACGACCTTGGCCCACTTGGTGACCTCGGCGTTGACCAGTTTGCCGAAGTCCTCGGGGGACTGGCCACCTGCCTCTGCACCGAGGGCCCGCCAGGCATCCTGGAGTTCCTTGGTCTGAAGGGCCTTGGCGACTTCTTGCTGCATGCGAACCACAATATCGCGCGGCGTGCCGGCAGGGGCCCAGAGCGCATACCAGGTCTTGCCATCAAAACCTTTCAGTCCCAGTTCTGCCAGAGAAGGAATATTGGGCAGCGCGAATGAGCGCTTCTCGGTGGTGACGGCGATCGGCGTCAGCTTTCCGGAGTTAATCTGAGGCACTGAGGTTCCGAGACCATCAAACATCATGTCGATCTGGCCAGCAAGCAGATCGGCCATTGCCGGACCGGCGCCGCGGTAGGGAATGTGGGTGATAAAGGTGCCGGTTGCGCCTTTAAACATTTCGCCAATTAAGTGATGGGTGGTGCCGCTGCCCGCGGAGCCGAAATTCAGCTTGCCGGGCCGGGCCTTCACGAAGGCAAGAAACTCTTGGTAGTTCTTGACCGGAACGCGCGAGGGATTGACCACGATCACATTCGGCACCGAAGACACCAAGGTGACCGGCACCAGGTCTTTTTGAAGGTCATAGCCCAGCTTGGGGTAAAGCGAGACTGCAATGGTGTGATGGACTGCACCCACTAAAAACGTATAGCCATCGGGAGCAGACTTCGCTGCAGCTTCCGCGCCGATGGTGCCACCGCCTCCGCCACGGTTATCGATCACGATGGTCTGCCCAAGCTGCGCGGTCAGCAGTTTGCCCAGGGGCCTTGCAAAAGCATCCGTGCCACCACCAGCGGGAAACGGCACGATGAATCGAACCGGCTTATTGGGCCATGCGGACTGCGCAAAGGCAGGGGCAACCCCCGAAGACAGCAGCGCACCTGCACCCACTGCTGCCCCGATAAATTTACGACGCGTTACTGTAGACATCCTGGCTCCTTCGGCGGAAAAGACTGGCCGAAACAATGGCAGAAAAGGGCCTACTTGTGCCTCGGGGAAATCCCCCGCCTAGCCCGGTGGTATCGGCCGCCTCTGCCTGGCAGCCGGCGGCTGGGTGGCATAATTCCGGGCATGTCGCGAACCGTACAGTGCATTAAATTGGGCAAAGAAGCCGAAGGCCTGGACTTTCCGCCGGTACCGGGAGAGATGGGTAAAAAGCTCTGGCAATCCGTGTCAAAACAGGCCTGGCAGGACTGGATTCGCCAGCAGACCATGCTGGTCAATGAGTATCGGCTCAACCTCTCGGACCCCAAGGCGCGAAAGTACCTCAGCCAGCAGATGGAAGCCCACTTTTTCGGCGCTGGCGCCGAAACGGCATCGGGCTATGTGCCGCCCAAGGCCTAGGGGCCCGCGCACTACCCAGTTGCTTTTTTAGACCTGCTTTTCGACATCCTCGATGTCTTGGTGACGGACATCGCGGCCTTTCACCATGTAGACCACATGCTCTGACATATTCTTGGAATGGTCTCCAATACGCTCAAGGGCCTTTGCAATAAAGAGTAAATCGATGGAACGGGAAATGGTCCGGGAATCCTCGATCATGTAGCTGATCAGTAGTCTGAGTGTGTTTCTGAATTGATCATCGACAGCGATATCTTCACGAATCACCTCGGCAAGCGAAGACGAATCATTGCGGGCAAAGCCATCAAGCGACTGGTGCATCATTTTCATCACCAGATCAAACATGGCCGAAAGCTCAATGCGAGGCGTAAACCGGGCATTGCTTTCATGGATAAATAAGCCCATGCGGGCGACCTTTTCAGCCTCATCTCCGATTCGCTCAAGATCACGAATCATCTTCATGCAGGTCAGCACAAACCGGAGGTCATACGCGGTTGGCTGGCGGCGGGCAATCACGTGATTGCAGCGGTCATCGATCTCGACTTCCATCCGATTGACCTGTTTCTCCCGGTGTAAAACATCGCGCAATAAGGCAACGTCGCCCTCATC
>CAYTRY010000040.1:0-5308 GCA_964440375.1 uncultured Bordetella sp.
TCACTTCACCCGATTGCGATACTCGCCGGTGCGGGTATCGATTTCAATCTTATCGCCGATATCTACAAAGGCGGGTACCGAGACCTCGAAATTGGTCGGCGCGATCCGAGCTGGCTTCATGACTTTTCCGGATGTATCCCCTTTCACTGCAGGCTCAGTGTAGGCGACCTGACGCACAACGCTGGTTGGAAGTTCTACAGAAATCGCACGGCCCTCGTAGAAGACGACCTCGCAGGTCATGCCCTCTTCGACATAGTTCAGTGCATCCCCCATTGACTCGGCCTCAACCTCATATTGGTTGTACTCGGCATCCATGAAGACATACATCGGATCCGCAAAATAAGAGTAAGTCACCTCTTTACGATCCAAGACCAAGGTATCGAATTTCTCATCGGCCTTAAATACAGTCTCCTGGCCTGAGCCCGAGAGTAGATTTTTCATCTTGATCTTGACCACCGCAGCATTGCGGCCCGACTTGTTGTACTCGGTCTTCAGGATCACCATGGGGTCGGTGCCAATCATCACCACATTGCCCACGCGAAGTTCTTGTGCGGTTTTCATAAAAAATTCTTTAAAGAGGGATAGGAAAACCCCGGATTCTAGCGGATGAAGCGGATGAGATTTGCCTCGAGACCCGGCTGACGGGCCAAATTCAGACAAGATCGATGTAAATGAGACTGGACTTGCCGATAGTGCTGACAAAAAGCGCTCCAATCCCGATGGAGATCTGGCTCGCTGCGGGACTCCGGCTCTTGGCCCGCTGGGCCAAACTGATTCCAGGCCCAATGTAAATCCCGCAGAGTTAAGAGCTGGGGCGCACGCAGGATTTGCTCCGCCCAGCCGGCTAGCTTGTGGCGATGGGCCCGATCTGGCTGACGATAGGGCTGCCAGACAAAGGGCACCTGCCATGGGCCCGCAGCAGCCCAATGGGCCCGAACAAAAGAATCTTCGCCGCGAACAAAATTCAAATCGCAGGCCTGCAGCGCGCAATCGAATTCGGTTTGAGAGAGCTGCAGGCCCTGTGGCCTCCAGAGACGCACTGACTTAAAGCCCTTCGGGCGCGGCAATTGTTCATTTGAAAAGAATTTCCAATCAGCATCTGGATAGCCGAATGCGAGGATCAGGAATACATCATCGCCAATCGATTCACCCGTTAATCTATGACGCCATAAACGGCGCTCTAGGGTGGAAAGATGGCGCCAGCTGCCGTGCGGTAGGCCGCCGGTTGCGGCAGAAAACCCAGGAATAAACCATCTGCGCTTTAACGCAGCAGGGTGCGAACTTCTCGGCAGTGGCGATGGTTTTCCATGCACCTGATCCGCCCAAGGCTCAGTCGCCAAGTAATCCAGCGTAATCCACTGGCAACCTAACCCTAAACTCCGCACATAAGCTTCAGGTATTTCGCAGGCAAAGGCTTCGATGACGACATCGGCCGATTCGGATGACGGGACTCCGCTTTTATTCCAGCGCGCCTCTGTGTCACTCCACGAGAGTAACGATACGCCGCCGAGCGGCTCTTTGCCGCGCAGCTTTTCTAAAACCGGCAACTGATCAATGACCAGCACAACATGGCCAATTCCGAGTCGCTTCAGCGCAACCGCAAGCCGCCAGCAAAAACCCGCATCACCGAAGTGATCAACAACCCGGCAAAAAATAACCCAGGTCTGTGATGCCAGACTCAATGGGCAAGGGCCTTTGAAACAACCTCGCGGACATCGGGCGAGAGCTTTTCATCTGCTGCAACCCGCTCTAAGGCAGCCTGCATGGCCAGGCGGCGTACCGGCTCAAATCGAGACCAACGATCCAGGGCCCGGGCCATTCGCGAAGCAAGCTGTGAATTGCGACGGTCAATGGTGAGTACCGCCTCCGCCCAAAGCGCATAGGCGGCGCCATCTTGCCGATGAAACCCGGGTAGATTCTGGTTAAAGAATGCGCCGAATACCGATCGAACGCGATTGGGATTTGAAACATCAAACTTTGGATGGTGCATCAACGCCCGAACATGGGTCAGTGCCTGCTCATTTGGAATGGTCACCTGGACAGCAAACCATTTATCAAGTGCTAAATCGTGGTGCTGAAACTGATGAAAGTAACGCTCGAGCGCTTCCTGAGTCTGGGGCCCCTGAAACTCCGTGAGCGTAGATAGCAGGGCCATCCGATCGGTCATGTTGCTGACTGCAGTAAATCGGGCCAGCAATTCTTCCTCGGAGATCGCCCCCGTGAGGGCCAAATAATGCTGCACTAAATTGGCTAGAAGCCGCCTTCCTGTCGAAAGCGGGTCTGGTGAGTAAGGTGCACTTGCGGCGGCACGCAGCTCTCCATCTAACCGCTTCAGCGGCTCAAGAAGCTGCCGGGCAAGCTCTTGGCGCAGCGTATCCCGTGCGGATCGGATAAAACCCGGATCGATTACTGGCACCTGTTCCGAAATATAGAGCTCAGAAGGCAGCGACAGCAGAGATGCTTTATAGCCATGATCAAGGGCTGCATCTCTGGCAATTGCGCTAAACGCCAAGCCCATCAAGGCCAGATCCACATTGCCCGGCTTTAGCATGGCGTCCAGCATGAGCCGCTGGGCAGCCTCCCATCGATTAAAGGAATCCGGATCATGGGCCAAAAGATGCAAAAGCTGCGCACTGCTGTAGTCAAACTCCAGCGCGATCGGTGCAGAGAAATCTCTCAGCAACGATGGCACAGGCCGGCTCTTGCAAGGAATCGATAAGGTGGCCTGACTGCCTTTTAAAAGCAGTACATTGCCGTGGCGCTCCGCATCTCCGGAAATCGATGCATCGGCTAAGGGGCAGGATTTACCGCTTACATCGAGTAAGCCCAAATCAATCGGGATGATGAGTGGCGCCTGCTGGGGGCTGGTCTTTGCAAGCTCTTGGGTAAAGGTCAGCGAGTAAATTCCTGGCTGATCCTGATCGCTATCCTGATGCTGATAAAGCTCGCTTACTTTGATCTTGGGAGTGCCCGAGGTGTCGTACCAACGCATAAACTGCGCTGCGAGGGCGTGCGAGCGCTGATCGGCCTGCGGTGCTGTCGATGCATTGGCATCGAACATGGCATTAACAAATTCTTCGCAGGTCACCGCCTGACCATCATGCCGAGCGAAATATAGATCCATGCCCCTGCGAAATCCGTCAACACCAAGAAGCGTCTGCAGCATTCGAATTACTTCTGCGCCTTTTTCATAGACGGTTGCGGTGTAAAAGTTACGGATCTCCTGGTAGCTGTCTGGCCGTATGGGATGCGACATGGGCCCGGAGTCCTCCGGGAACTGGGCGGCACGCAGCACGCGAACACTGTCAATTCGGCGCACCGCTCGGGCGCTCGCAGCCGCCTGCGGGCTTAGGCCCTCTGCAGCCATATCGGCAGAAAACTCAGAGTCACGAAAAACCGTCAGGCCTTCTTTCAGTGTTAACTGAAACCAATCCCGGCATGTAATGCGATTGCCAGTCCAATTATGGAAATATTCGTGGGCAACCACCGACTCAATGCCGTCGTAATCAATGTCGGTTGCAGTCTGTGGATCCGCCAACACAAACTTTGTGTTGAAAAGATTTAAGCCCTTATTTTCCATGGCGCCAGAATTGAAATCTGGCACTGCCACGATCATGAAGCGCTCCAGATCGAGCTCAAGGCCATACCGCTTTTCATCCCAAAAAATCGCACGCTTTAAGGACTGCAGGGCAAATCCCGCCTGGGCGAGATCCTCTGGCCGCGTGTAGACCTGAAGCAATGCTTTCTTGCCGCTTTGCGTGGTGATCGTCTCCTCAAGCCGATCAAGATGGGCTGCCACCAGCGCAAATAAATAACTGGGCTTTGGAAAAGGGTCGTGCCAGTGGGCCTCGTGCAGGCCGCCTGGCAAATCCTGCTGCAAGGTCAGGTTCCCGTTTGAAAGCAGCACGGGAAATTCGGATTTAGGGCCACGCATCACAACCCGATAGACCGCCATCACATCAGGCCGATCTAGAAAATAAGTAATGCGTCGAAAGCCTTCTGATTCGCACTGGGTAAATAAGCCGCCACGCGAGGCGTAAAGGCCCATCAGGGCTGTGTTCGCAGCCGGTTTAATCTCGGTCTCGATTCGAATCGTGCCGCGATTGGAAAGCCCTGAAATCTTTAGGTGCTGAGATGAATAATCCAGTTCGTGATCGGCCAGCAATCGGCCATCGATCGAGACACTGATTAGTATGAGTTCGTCACCATGAAGCGCTAGCCACTGGGCATCGCCTACTGCCTCAAAGTCAAATTCATTGATCACGCGGGTAGACTCAATTCCGAGTGTGAAATCGAGTCGGACCTGGCCAATACGATGACTGGGCGGTGTGTAATCCAGGCGTCGAATCACCGAAGAAGACGGGGTATTAGAGCTAAGCGAGTCGCGGGCATTCATGATGAGGAGTCCTTATGCAGACTTTATCAGGCGGGTGATGGCCTGCTGGGCCGCTGCCATGCCCATTGATGCGGTTACCGTAACCAGTGAGCCGTAGCCCGCACAGGCAAGCCTCGCCGAGGGATCACAGTCCGGGGCCTGCACCATCGGCTGGGGGCTAAAGACCACTTGGATTTTCATCTTTCCCTTGCGTGGAAAACCATGGTGCTTGCGAAGGTCATAACGCAACGCCGATAAAAGCGGGTCGTGAATGGTCTCGGAAAGGTCTGCAAGCGCAATCCTTGTGGGATCGGTTTTACCCCCCGCACCGCCGCTCACCACCAAATGCGGCAATCGCTTTGCCCCACTAAGAATCAAAATCATCGCCCGCTTTGCGGCCAGATCATCGGTGGCATCGATCCATAAATCAACTGCCTGATCCATGAGTATCGCAGCCGCGTTTTCAGGCCCCAAAAAATCATCGCGACTCGTGATAGTGCAATCAGGTGAGATATCAGCTAATCGATTCAAGAGCGACTGACACTTCGACATGCCCAGAGTGGAGTGCAGGGCCTGGACCTGGCGATTCAGATTTGATTCGGCCACATGGTCCATATCGATCAAGGTAATCGCCCCGATGCCTGATCGCACAAGCGCCTCCGCGGCCCAGGAGCCGACCCCACCCAGGCCCACTATGCCCACATGGGCCTGACGCAGACAAGCAAATTGGGCCGCCGAAAACAGCCGAGCGGCGCTGGAAAACTGGCGCGAAACCCCCGAAATTCTCTTGGACCGAGTCATGAAATAATCTTACGCTATGGCAATTCAGCTTTCAGACTATCTCGCCCAGCAGAAGGCCTCAGCCCCGCTTACGGGCCTGATCACCGAGCTGCTTCTTGGCTGCGAATTAATCAGCCGGGAGGTGCGTCGTGG
>CAYTRY010000040.1:5408-12248 GCA_964440375.1 uncultured Bordetella sp.
AGGCAGGCACTGACAATGTACAGGGTGAGCACCAGAAAAAACTGGATGTCATCTCTAATGAGATTTTGCTTGCGGCTGCAAAAAAAGCAGGGGCCTTCGCTGTGGCCTCAGAGGAAATGGAACTGCCGGAGCTCAACCCAAAGCCAACAAATGACCATCTGGTGCTCTTTGATCCACTAGATGGTTCATCTAACATCGATGTCAATGTGTCCATCGGTACTATTTTTTCGATACTCAATAAGCCCGCCGGTTCGAGCCAATCCAGCGCGTCGCTCTCGCAAATGTTTCTTCAGCCCGGCAGCCAGCAAGTGATGGCCGCCTATGTGGCCTATGGCCCCTCAACACAGCTTGTTATCACGCTTGGGTCGGGTACTGCGGCCTTTACTTTGGATCAAGGCCAGTGGTGGATGACCACCCCGCGCATGCAGATCCCCGCAGAAACCAAGGAGTTCGCGATCAATGCCTCAAATGCGCGCCACTGGGAGCCCCCCGTGAAGCGCTATGTGGATGAAATGATTGCCGGGAAAACTGGGCCACTGGGGAAAGACTTCAACATGCGCTGGATTGCCAGCATGGTGGCCGATGTGCATCGGGTGCTCACCCGCGGGGGAACATTCATGTACCCCAGGGATGCAAGAGAGCCCGATAAACCCGGGAAACTGCGACTCATGTATGAAGCCAATCCAATGAGCTTTTTAGTCGAGCAGGCCGGTGGCGCATCGACAAATGGCCACCAGCGCATCCTGGGTCTTCAGCCCGAGAAACTCCACGAGCGGGTCGCGGTGTTCCTCGGCTCCAAAACTGAGATTGAGCGGGTGACGGGGTATCACCAGGCTTAAGGAACCAACACCGAGCAACCAGTTGTCTTTCGGCCCTCAAGATCCCGGTGGGCCTGCTGCACATCGGCAAGCTTATAAGTCCGCTCCACAGGAATCACCAGTTTCTTGCTGGCGACCATCTTCACCAGATCATTGGCGGTGAGCTCAAGATCTTCCCGTGTCGAGGTGTAAGCCATCAGCGATGGTCGGGTGATAAACAGCGAGCCCTTCATGACCGCGAAATCAACCGGTGGCACCTTGCCCGACGCATTACCGAAGCTCACCATCAGACCGTAGCGGCGCAGGCAGTCGAGAGAGCCCTGAAAAGTATCTTTACCAACAGAGTCAAAAACAACATCGACACCCCGGCCCTTGGTGATTGCTTTAACTCGATCCACGAAATTTTCTTTCGCATAGTTGATCGTATGGGTGCAGCCCCATTTTTTAGCAAGCTTGGCTTTGTCATCCGAGCCCACCGTGCCAATGATGGTGACCCCCATGAGCTTAGCGAGCTGCATGGCAATTAAACCGACGCCGCCCGCCGCTGCATGAAATAAAACTGTGTGACCCTTTTGCAGATTTGCGGTCCGCTTAAAAAGATAGTGGGCAGTTGCGCCTTTAAGCATCATGCTGGCGCCAACCTCAAACGAGATGGCTTTCGGAATCTTCACCAAGACCCAGGCCGGCATGACCCGGGACTCCGCATAAGACCCCATCGGATTATTTGCATAAGCGACCCGATCGCCTGGCTTGATGTGGGAGACGCCTGGCCCCACCGCCTCGACCACGCCCGCACCCTCCATGCCCAACACCGCGGGAAGTGCGTTCGGATAGACCCCTGAGCGCTGATAAATATCAATGAAATTCAAGCCAATCGCATGGTGTCGCACCCGGGCCTGGCCGGGGCCGGGATCACCCACCGTGACATCCACAAGTTTCATTACCTCTGGCCCGCCAAAGCTGGTGAGCTGGACCGCTTTCACTGTTTGTGACATATGACGAACTCCTGATGATTTACTTTAAGTTTGCCCTTGCGCAAGGCGGACCCTTGACTTGACAGCCAAGCATGCCTTCAAGACACTCCGCTAAGTCTACTCTCGCGCGCGGGAGAGATCGCAGAAAATGCTTTTCTGCGACGCCGAAGGTGCAAGACCCCGAAAACTCTCAGGCAAAAGGACCGCGCGCTTGTAAGACACTCTGGAGAGAGGCCCCTTCCCAATAGGGGTCCGCCGAAGGTTAATGTCTCAGGCACAAAGGACAGAGGGGGATAACTGCCAAGGAGACCTTGACCGTGAATTTCCCTGCTGATTTGCGTTATACCGCCTCGCACGAATGGGTGCGCCTTGAGTCTGATGGCACGCTGACCATCGGAATTACCGACCTCGCACAAGATTCTCTTGGCGAACTTGTTTATGTGGATCTTCCTGCGCTTGGTAAAAATGTTGCCGCCGGAGACTCCTGCGCCGTGGTGGAGTCCACCAAAGCCGCCTCGGATGTCTACGCGCCCGTCGCCGGAGAGGTGATTGCCACAAATGAGGCGCTTTCGGGTGCGCCCCAGACCGTGAATGCATCACCTTATGAGACCGGCTGGCTTTTTAGGCTCAAGCCCGCCACCGCTGGTGCCGAGCAGGCTTTACTGACCATGGAGCAATACACCGCTGGACCGGGGGCCCACTGATATGCATGCATTTGAGCCCATTGACAGCATTGAAGGACTCTTCGGCCGCGATGAATTTCATAGCCGCCATATTGGCCCCGATAGAAACCAGGAAGAAGAAATGCTCGCCCGCATTCGCGCAGCCTCGCGGGCTGAACTGATTCAGCAGACGGTGCCAGCAGCAATTCTGCGTCAGGATCTTCTGAATCTTCCTGATCCTGCAGGCGAATCCGAGGCGCTTAGTGAACTGAAATCGATTGCCAGCCAGAATCAGATCTGGCGTTCGTTTATCGGCGCCGGCTATCACGGCACCTTTACGCCCGAGCCCATTCGTCGAAACGTTCTCGAAAATCCCGGCTGGTACACCGCCTATACGCCCTACCAGGCCGAGGTCGCCCAGGGCCGGCTCGAGGCGCTCATGAACTATCAGCAAATGGTGGTGGATCTGACTGGATTACACACATCAAACGCTTCCTTGCTTGATGAGGCTACCGCTGCTGCGGAAGCCATGGCAACAATGAAGCGTGCGCATAAAGGGGCAGCCGCCAACAAGATTTTTATCGATACACAGGTCCACCCACAGGTGATTGCCGTTATCAAGACGCGCGCCCACTGGATGGGGCTCGAATGCGTGGTCGGTGATGCCGAGGCGTTCACGCCAACTGCTGAATTCTTTGGTGCCCATGTGCAGACTCCCGATACGCGCGGAGCACTGCGGGATTTCAGTGGACTTGCTGGCGCGCTGCATGCTGTCGGTGCCCGGATTTGTATCGGTACAGATCTTTTATCGGGCCTGCTTGTGAAATCAGTAGGCCGCATGGGCGCAGATATCGCAATTGGAAGTGCGCAGCGCTTCGGTGTGCCGATGGGCTATGGTGGCCCACATGCGGCATTCATGGCGGTAAAGGAAGACTTAGTCCGGGCGATGCCGGGGCGAATCATCGGTGTATCAGTCGATGCCAGCGGGAAACCTGCCTACCGGATGTCGCTTCAGACCCGAGAGCAGCATATCCGGCGTGATAAGGCCACAAGCAATATCTGCACCGCCCAGGCCCTATTGGCCAATATGGCGTCTTTTTATGCGGTCTACCACGGGCCGCAGGGCCTGCATCGGATCGCACTGCGTGTGAACGCCATGGCGAGACTTCTGATTAAAGCAACGGGTCTCACGCCAGCCCATGCTGCATTTTTTGATACGGTTGTTTTCTCAGCGGCGACGCTGGCTTCTGTTAGCCCAATCGCTGCAATCCGATCACGGGCAGAGCAAAAACGGATCAATCTTCGCTACTTCTCAAATGGCGATATTGGTATTGCCTGCGACGAAACCACTGGGTTTGCCGATATCGCCGACTTGGCCGAGGTGCTCACCGGCAAGTCAACCTCGACAGAAACACTAAAAGCGTTGCGACTCACCACGCAGCCTGAATCGATTCCTGCAGCGCTCGCTCAAGAAGATGCGGTGCTCACCCATCCGGTCTTTAATAGCTATCACAGCGAAACCGAATTTGTTCGCTATATGAAGCGCCTTGAAAATAAAGATATCTCACTGGTGCATTCGATGATTCCGCTGGGCTCCTGCACGATGAAATTAAATGCAGCTGCCGAAATGGCGCCAGTCACCTGGCCAGAGTTTGCGGGGCTCCACCCCTTCGCCCCAGCCGAGCAGGCGCAGGGCTACGCCAAGATGCTCAAAGAGCTCGGCGATTGGCTAGAGGAGATCACCGGTTTTGATGCCGTATCGTTTCAGCCCAATTCAGGCGCCCAGGGTGAATACGCGGGATTACTTGCGATTCGCTTTTATCAGCAGTCCCTTGGCCAGGGCCATCGGGATGTCTGCCTGATTCCTTCGTCTGCCCACGGCACCAACCCGGCCAGTGCGCAGATGATGGGAATGAAGATCGTTGTAGTGGCCTGCGACAGCCAAGGTAATGTGGATGTTGCAGATCTAAAGTCAAAGATTCAAGCCCACAAGGATCAACTCTGTGCACTGATGGTGACCTATCCGTCAACACATGGTGTGTTTGAGTCTGCAATTAAAGATATCTGCGCCATGGTTCACGATGCGGGCGGCCAGGTCTACATGGATGGAGCGAACTTAAATGCCCAGGCGGGCCTCACACGGCCGGGCGATATCGGTGCCGATGTCTGCCACATGAATCTGCACAAAACCTTCTGTATTCCTCATGGCGGCGGCGGGCCCGGTATGGGCCCGATTGCGGTGGCCAAGCATCTCGCACCCTTTTTATCAGTCGACCCTTACGGCGCCAGCGATCAGGGTAATAGCGTATCCGCAGCGCCGTTTGGCAGTGCGCTCATCACAACGATTTCCTGGATGTACATTCGTATGATGGGAGCCTCTGGGATTCGCAAGGCGACCGAGATTGCAATTCTGAATGCCAACTACGTTGCAGCGCGTCTCGAGAACCACTTCCCAATTCTGTACAAAGGGGAGCAGGGCCGGATCGCCCACGAGTGCATTTTGGATCTGCGCAGCCTGAAGTCAGAGATTGGCATTACGGCCGAAGATGTTGCAAAGCGGCTGATGGATTATGGATTTCATGCGCCAACGCTCTCATTTCCAGTTGCGGACACATTGATGGTGGAGCCCACCGAATCAGAATCCAAGGCTGAGCTTGATCGTTTCTGTGATGCCATGATCTCAATTGCCGGAGAAATTCAAAGTGTGCGAAGCGGTGCATTCGATAAACTCGATAATCCGCTGAAAAATGCGCCTCATACCGCAGGCGAGATTGCTGGCGAGTGGACACATGCCTATAGCCGCGAGATAGCCGCCTACCCCCTGCCCTGGGTGCGTACCGCGAAATTTTGGCCCACGGTGAAGCGAATCGATAACGCAGCCGGTGATCGCAACCTGATCTGCACCTGCCCGCCCATCGAAAGCTACGCATGAAATCAATTGCGCTGGAAAAGCTTCATGGTGAGCTGGGCGCGAAGTTTGGCGGCTTTGCGGGATTCAATATGCCGATCCAGTACCCAGAGGGCCTAAAGGCAGAGCATCTGCATACCCGCAGTCATGCAGGGCTTTTCGATGTCTCACATATGGGGCAGCTCAGGATTACTGCGCCCAATGATCCAAGCGGGACCAAGCTTGCACAGTCGCTCGAGGCAGCCCTGCCATGTGACTTTGACGGATGGCCAAAGGATGTCCAACGCTACTCGGTGCTGCTTAACGATCGTGGCGGAATTGAGGATGACTTGATGCTGGTCTGGCGTGAGTCAGAAGTACGGATGGTGGTAAACGCTGGCAATCGCGATGCCGATCTCGCAAGACTCTCGCAGCTTGCGCCAGATCTGAAGTTTGAATGGATTGATGCGGCCTTAATCGCCCTCCAAGGCCCCGAGGCCGAGGCGGTGCTCTCGGCATTAGATCCTTTGGCAGCATCCATGACCTTTATGCAGGCAGCCGAACTCAATCTCTGTGGCGCAGCATGTTTCACCACCCGCTCGGGCTATACCGGTGAGGATGGCTATGAGATCTCCATCCCGGCATCTGATGCAGACCGAATCGTGCGCAAGATAATGAAAGACGATCGCGTCAAACCTGTTGGCCTAGGCGCGCGCGATACCTTAAGGTTAGAGGCAGGACTGCCGTTACACGGTAACGATATCTCGCCCAACATCAGCCCCGTCGAGGCAGGACTGCCGTTTGCGATCGCTGCATCGCGCAGACTGCCCAAGGTCAATGCGGATGGCACAAGGACCTCGCCTGCAAAGACCGGGGGATTTCCGGGAGCAAGCATTGTTCTTCAGCACTTAGCGGAAGGTACTATGCGCAAACTGGTGGGCATGATTTCCAAAGAATCCGTGCCGATTCGGTCACATGCCAAGATTGTTACCGCCGATGGTTCAGAGGTGGGTGAAGTAACAAGCGGCACGGTATCGCCGTCGCTGGGCTACCCGACGATGTTGGCGCTGATTCAGTCCAACGCGGCGAATCAGCCGTTATTCGCAATCGTTCGGGATAAGCGGCTTACGGTAGAGATCGTAAAACTGCCGTTTTTGCCGAAGCGTTATAAGCGCTAACGTATCGCCTCAGCCCTGCGCTGTATGTCGAGGAGATCAGCCCTTCTCGCACGATTAACGCTTTACGGATCCCTTAAGACAAGTAAATGATCGGGTGTAGCGCCTTCGACTGCCGAATGCTTAATTCGACGATCTAACGTCACCAATCGCGCATTATTTTTCATGGCGAGTTTCAGCAAATAAATATCAGTGACTTGTGATGAGGTTAGCAGTGACGGTTCTAACCAACCACTATCTGTTAAGGAAAAATCATCTGCAACAAAATGATGACTCGGGTTTTTAAATGCTTGTCGCAAGGCGTGTATCACTGCAATCGCTGGC
>CAYTRY010000041.1:0-10687 GCA_964440375.1 uncultured Bordetella sp.
AAGGCCTCTGAAGTGGCCATCATTCGCGTTGAGCAGCTCTATCCCTTCCCACACAAGGCATTCGCCTCGGAACTGAAGAAGTTCCCCAACGCAACTGAAGTGATCTGGGTTCAGGACGAGCCGCAAAACCAAGGCTACTGGTTTCAGATTCAGCACAATCTTCTCGAGAACATGTTGGCAGGCCAGCGCTTGGCCTACGCCGGCCGGCCGGCCTCGGCTTCGCCGGCGGTCGGCTACCTCGAAAAGCACAGTGCACAGCTCAAAGAGCTACTGAATAACGCCTTTGGCCGTATCAAGGGCTTTACACACACAAAATAAAAATAAAGACATCAAAAAGGGAATGACATGGCAATTGTTGATGTAAAAGTTCCGCAGCTCTCGGAGTCTGTGGCCGAAGCAACGCTGCTGCAATGGAAGAAAAAAGCCGGCGAGGCGGTGACCGCTGATGAAATATTGATTGAAATCGAGACCGATAAGGTCGTGCTCGAAGTGCCGGCGCCAGCCTCTGGGGTGCTGGCCGAGATTGTGAAATCCGACGGCGGCACCGTGGTCTCTGCGGAAGTGATTGCGCGAATTGATACCGAGGCCAAATCCTCAGCGGCGGCCGCCCCCGCAAAATCCGCAACATCGGCAGCGCCGGCAGCCGCAGCCCCGACACCTGCTGCACCTTCGTCAGTTGCTCGGCCAGGCGCGCCAATTGCGATGCCTTCAGCCGCAAAGCTCATGGCCGAAACGGGCGTAAGCCTTAGCCAAGGCACTGGTAAGGATGGCCGGATTACCAAGGCGGATGTAATGGCAGCACAAAAGACCGGCGGATCTGCACCATCCGTCTCAGCCGGTCAGCCCTCGGGACTGCCCGCTGTTGCGGTTTCAGCAGGCCTGCCACAGCCCACGATTGCCTTAGGTCCCGACGCCCAGCTTGAGGGCCGGCCCGAGCAGCGGGTGCCGATGAGCCGCCTGCGTGCGCGCATTGCAGAGCGGCTGCTGCAGTCGCAGGCCACCAATGCGATTCTGACCACCTTCAACGAGGTCAACATGGCCCCACTGATGGCGCTGCGCAAGCAGTATGGTGAGCGCTTTGAGAAAGAGCATGGCGTCAAGCTTGGTTTTATGTCATTTTTTGTGAAGGCCGCGGTGGCAGCGCTGAAAAAATATCCCGTGCTTAACGCCTCGGTGGATGGCAGCGACATCGTGTATCACGGCTACTTTGATATCGGTATTGCGGTGGGCTCCCCCCGCGGGCTAGTGGTGCCGATATTAAGAAATGTGGATCAGATGACCTTTGCTGATATCGAAAAGAAAATTTCCGAGTACGGGGTCAAGGCCCGTGACGGAAAGATCTCTATCGAGGAGCTGACCGGCGGCACGTTCTCGATCTCCAACGGTGGCGTGTTCGGCTCCATGCTCTCCACCCCGATCATCAATCCGCCCCAGTCCGCGATTTTAGGCATCCATGCCACCAAAGATAGGGCGGTGGTTGAAAACGGGCAGGTTGTCGTTCGGCCGATGAACTATCTGGCGATGTCGTATGACCACCGCATTATTGATGGCCGTGAGGCGGTACTCGGACTGGTCACCATGAAAGAGGCCCTGGAAGACCCAGCCCGCCTGCTGCTTGAAGTCTAATCGGAGACCCGCATGACCCAATATGACGTTGTTGTAATCGGATCCGGGCCTGCAGGCTATATCGCAGCGGTACGCAGTGCGCAGCTTGGGCTGAAGACCGCCTGTGTTGAAAAATGGCGCAACCCTGATGGCGAGTTGGCCCTGGGGGGCACCTGCTTAAATGTGGGCTGTATTCCTTCGAAGGCGCTTTTGTCTTCCAGCGAAGAGTACGAAAAAACCAGCCATCACCTCAGCACCCACGGCATCACGGTGAAGGGGGTTTCGATGGACATCCCCAAGATGCTCAAGCGCAAAGACGCGATCGTCTCGAAAATGAGTAAGGGCATCGAGTTTCTGTTTCGGAAAAATAAGATTACTTGGTTAAAGGGCCACGGGAAATTCGCCGGCCGAAATGATGTTGGAATCCTGGTGGCAGTCGATGGCGATGAGTCTGAGACCGTCGTTGCAAAAAATGTCATTGTTGCGACTGGCTCAAATGCCCGTCATCTGCCGGGCCTAAAGGTCGATAACAAAATCGTCTGCGATAACGAGGGTGCTCTTGCGTTTGAGAGCGTTCCACAGAAGCTGGGTGTGATCGGCGCTGGCGTGATCGGCCTTGAACTGGGCTCGGTCTGGCGGCGTCTGGGTGCCGAGGTCACCATTCTGGAGGCGCTGCCCACATTTCTGGGCGCCTGTGATGATGCGGTCTCAAAAGAGGCCTTTAAGCTTTTTACTGGCCAGGGTCTTCATATTCACTTCGGCGTAAAAATCGGTGAGATTAAGACCTCTGCCAAGGGTGCCAAGATCGCCTATACCGATAGCGACGGAAAGGCCCAGACGCTCGATTGCGACCGGCTCATTGTTTCGATCGGGCGCGTGCCCAACACCCAGAACCTGCAGCTTGATCAGGTTGGCCTTGCCGTTGATGAGCGGGGATTTATTCCTGTAGATGGCTATTGCCGCACCAGCCAGCCGGGCATCTATGCGGTCGGCGACGTTGTACGCGGGCCGATGCTGGCCCATAAAGGCGAAGACGAAGGGGTGATGGTGGCTGAGCTGATTGCGGGTCAGCATCCGCACATTGATTACGACTGCATTCCCTGGGTCATTTACACCTCTCCCGAGATCGCCTGGGTGGGGCGCACCGAGCAGCAGCTTGTTGCAGAGGGCAGAAAATATAAAAGCGGCCAGTTTCCGTTTGCTGCAAACGGCCGGGCCCTGGGCATGGACTCACCCGACGGCTTTGTCAAAGTGCTAGCCGACGAAGAGACCGAGCAGATTCTGGGCGTACACATCATTGGCATGGCAGCCTCTGACATGATTGCTGAGGCTGCAGTCGCGATGGAGTTTAAGGCCTCGGCCGAAGACATTGGCCGAATCTGCCACCCGCATCCCTCGCTCTCCGAGGCCATGCGTGAGGCGTCACTTGCGATCTACAAACGCGCTCTGAATATGTAACTGCCCGGGAGTAATGGATGCTGTCCCGGGTCTCTATCGTTCAGGCCTATCAGCAACAGCTGGCTGAGCAGGGCTTTACTGCAGATTCTGCGCAGCTGCGCGCTGCCGAGCGGCTCGAGCAGTGCGCCGACGAGTGGGCCGATTACAAGGCCAAGCGGGGCGGCACGCTAAAAAAGATGATCTCAAAGCCTGCGCTTCCTCGGGGGGTCTATCTCTGGGGAGGTGTCGGCCGTGGCAAAAGCATGCTCATGGATTGCTTCTTTCAGCATGTGCCGCTGGAGCGTAAAGTCCGGCTTCATTTTCATGAGTTCATGCGTGCCACACACCGGGAGATGCATGAGCTGCGTGGTACTGAGAATCCGCTTGACGAGGTTGCCCAGCGAGTGGCGCGACGTTATCGGCTGATTTGTTTTGATGAATTTCATGTCTCCGATATCGCAGACGCCATGATTCTCGAGCGGCTACTGAGCGCCTTATTCGATAGTCGGGTGGGCTTTATCATGACCTCGAACTATCACCCCGACGATCTCTATCCCGATGGTCTGCATCGGGACCGTGTCTTGCCGGCAATTGCGCTTTTAAAGGAGCGCCTGGATATCGTGAAGGTTGATGGTGGCATCGATTATCGGCGCTTAGCCCGCGGCCAATTCAGGGCCTACATCACACCAATTAACGCCGAGACCGAGCATGAAATTGGGGTTATCTTCGATCGGCTTGCCAGTGGGCAGCGTCAGAGCCTTGCGGGTGCCGCAGTCGACACCGAGCCTACCTTGCAAATCGAGGGCCGCGAACTCCGGGCGCTAAAGCGCTGCGGCCGGGTGATCTGGTTTGATTTCGCAACCCTGTGTGGCGGCCCCCGATCACAAAACGATTATCTCGAGCTGACCCAGCAGTTTGATACGGTGCTGCTCTCGGGAGTGCCTGTGATGACCGCTGCAATGTCCTCTGAGGCACGACGCTTCACCTGGCTGGTCGATGTGCTCTACGACCACAAGGTGAAGCTGATTATTTCTGCGCAGGCAGAGGCCGAAAAACTTTATGTGCAAGGCGTTTTAGCCAACGAGTTCAGTCGAACCGTGAGTCGGCTGACCGAGATGCAATCGGAAGACTACTTGGCCTCTGCCCAACGCGATGTGCAAAGCCGCTTCTAGTCTAGATATCTTTTGCGCTAAGTCTTAGGCTTGTTTTGCAGCAAGCCGCCCGCGAACAACAAATCCCGGGTTACGCCAATCCGTTTTTCCGTAAAGCAGGGGGCTGCCATCAAGGCAGCTGACCGTTCCGCCGGCGGCCTGCACGATTGCCTGGCCGGCGCAGGTGTCCCACTCCATTGTCGGGCCGCGACGCACATAAATGTCCGCCGTCGCCTCAGCGATACGGCCGAATTTCAAGGCCGAGCCCAGATGGTCATGGCGCATTCCTTGCTGGTGCAGCTGTGACTGACCGCTGCGACGGCTAGAGATCTGGACCCCGCCCGTCGCAGGCATTTCGCGACATCGAATCTCCTGCCAATTCTTTTCGGCATGCAGCTTGCGCTGGGCAGAAAGTGTCTGGCCGCCGCGATACATCGCACCCCCAATGGGCGCGTACAGCATGCCAAAGAAGGCCTCACGGCCCACCACGAGGCCACAGTTGATACTGAACTCTCCCGTGCGGGCGATGAATTCTCGTGTCCCATCGAGTGGATCGATAAGCCAGTAGGCCTCGGCTGACACCAGACGACTGCTTAACTGTGATTGACTGCGATGATGTTGGCTATCTTCCTCAGAGACAACCGGCCAGGCTGGCGTGAGTGCGGTGAGTGCAGCGACCAGCAGATCATGGCTCGCGAGGTCCGCCTCTGTGACGGGAGTCTGGTCATGCTTCGTCTGGACGCGATGTTCGGGCTGATGATAAATGCCTGCAATGGCCTGGCCGGCCTGCACCAGAATCGGCTCCAAGCGTTCGGCGATCTCCAAAAGGTCGATACGGGATGGCTGTTTTTGTTGGGGCAAGGGATAATCCAAGGCTATGCCGAAACCCTTGATTCTCCCACGGCGCCTGATCCTGGCCAGCCTATTGGCAGGCCTTCCGCTGTCGGGGCTGCCGGCCGATCCTGATGCTGATCTTCGGGAGAAGCGGCCGCCCCATGAGCGCTTAATCACACAGATTGAGTCTGAGCGGCTCGCGTTTCAGAGGGATCTGGCCAGCCGCGAGGAGGCCTGCCTAAAGCGGTTTTTCTCCTCACGCTGTCTGGATGAAATCCGGGCTGAACATCTCAAGCGTATGCGGGAGTTTGATCTGCGGCGGGAGGCCGAACTGCAGGCACTACGAGACATTGACGCTGAACTCCGTGCCCGCAATCGCAGTCGGCGTGCTGAGAAAAAGACAGAGAGCGGCTCTTAATGAACTTCCTGCAGGATGTTCGCACACTGCAGCTCAGGCTACTCGAACTCGAGGCCGAGCACCGCGAGCTCGACCATCTAATACAGCAGCTTGGGCAAGATGGATCTCGCGATGAGCTGCAAATCCGTCGACTAAAAAAACGAAAGCTTCAGCTTAAAGACCAGATCGCAACGCTTCAGGCCCAGCTCTCCCCGGATGTCCCCGCTTAAGGACCTGTTTTCCGAGGCCGGTCCGATTTCTCGGTCAGGGTCCGGCTATCGATTCAGATCAGGCCAGCTCGCCTTGGCCGAATCCATACTGCAGACACTCAGCCAGAAGCAGACCCTGCTTGCTGAGGCAGGCACCGGCGTGGGAAAGACGTTTGCGTATCTGGTGCCGTTGATGCTGACTGCCGGCAAGTCGATCGTCTCGACAGCGACACGGCACCTGCAGGATCAGCTCTATGAGCGGGATCTACCGCGCATTAAGTCGGCCCTTGGCGTGTCGATCCAGACAGCCGTACTAAAAGGCCGTGGGAACTATCTCTGCCTGTATCGCATGGAGCGTGCAAAAGAGCAGGGCCGTTTTCAGCGGCCCGAAGATGCCCATTTATTTTCTGAGATCGTCTCGTTTTCGGGCTTAACCTCCACAGGCGATATTTCCGAGTGCAGCGCCGTACCAGAGCAGTCTCCCGTATGGGCAATGGCCACCTCGACGCGGGAAAACTGCCTGGGGCAGCAGTGCCCGAGATTATCGGAATGTTTTGTGATGGCAGCCCGGCAGCGCGCCGCCGAGGCGGATCTATTGATTGTGAATCATCATCTGCTGTGTGCTGACATGGCATTACGCGATGAGGGCTTCGGGGAAATCTTGCCCTCGGTAGACCATGTGGTGATTGATGAGGCCCATGTACTGCCAGAGATTGCAACAGAGTTTTTCAGCCAATCCGTTTCTACGCAGGCCTTAAGCGGTCTGGCCCGTGACAGCCTGGCGATTGGTCTTGAGCATGCAAGAGATGCTGCCTCATGGCCCAGTCTTTGCGGCGAGCTTGAGCGCAGTCTTATGGAAATGCGGGCACTTCTGGCCGAGGACTCCCATCGCGATGGACCATCGAAAGCCAACTTTCCTCAGGGCCGGATCGGATGGGATCAGTTATCCGCAAGTGATACCCAGCGTTGGATTGCTGCGCTGAGTGCAGTCAGCAAGGCACTTTCGGCCTTACGCGAAGTCCACTCCATGAATGCAGACCGTCATGCCGAGCTGGCGCGGCTTGCCGCCTTCTCCTTGGAGCTTCATCAGAGGCTGGAGGCATTTCAGGACAATACATCCGATGCGATGGATGTCCGATGGATGGAGTTTTCGCGCTATGGCATCACCTTACGGCGGACGCCTTTTGAGATTGCAGCGCGATTTCAGCAGGAGATGGCTCGGCAGCCCAAGTCCTGGATCATGCTCTCGGCCACGCTGGCAATCGCAGGCCGATTCGATCATTTTCAAAGACGTCTTGGGCTTTCGGATGCGGCAACGCTGATTGCAGAAAGCCCCTTTGATTTTCAGCAGCAAGGCCTGCTGCTGGTGCCGCAGGATCTGCCCGACCCCAAATCACCGGATCATATTTCGCAGCTGCTTCAACAGGCAGCGATTGCAGAGTTGCTCGGCGCTGTAAAGGGCGGTGTGTTTATTTTGTGCACATCACATCGTGCAGTCGGGCTTGCTGCCCAGTGGGCAACGAATTGGGCGGCATCACATCCCAGCCGGCAGATTCTGGTGCAGGGCCAGGCGCCTCGGCCAGTATTGATTGAGCAGTTTCGAAGCCATGGGGCAGCGCTTTTAATTGGCAGTCACAGCTTTTGGGAGGGCGTGGACGTGCCAGGCGATGCACTGAGCCTTGTGCTGATTGATAAGCTTCCATTTGCACCGCCCGACGACCCAGTGTTGCGCGCTCGAACTAAATGGTGCGAGGCCCAGGGCGCCGATGCGTTTTCCGCAATACAGGTGCCGGAGGCGGCGATCTTACTCAAGCAGGGTGTTGGCCGGCTTATCCGATCCGAGTCAGATCGCGGCGTGGTGGTGATCGGCGATCGTCGGCTTGCCGAGACTGGCTTTGGCCGGCGCATGCTGCGAAGCCTGCCAAATTTTTCTCGGACTCGAAATACTCAAGAGGCCCTGCAGTGGCTTGCCGCAAACAGGCACGATCGCCCGTCAGCGCCTGCGATGCTTAACTCACCAGAACTTGAGTCTTGAAAAGGCAGATGGCGCGGCCGGTGGCTTGACCGCAACCGGCTTTTTGACAGTTGGGTCGTAGGCGGATTTCAGGTACACACTTGCGGGAAAATTCTTCTGCAAGACCCGGCGTGCATCAGCGCTTAACTCAGAAAGTCCGAGCTGCTCATAGCCATTCATCATGATGGCCAGGGCCTCTTCAATGGCGGGAGCCTCTTGATATTGTTTCACCACAGCCTGGGCGCGGTTCACGGCTGCCAGTGTTGCGCCCCGACGATAGTAAAAGCGGGCCACATGGACATCATTAGAGGCCAGCATATTGATAAGGTAGGTGAGCCGGCCAGATGCGTCCTCGGCGTAGGGGCTATTCGGAAATCTTGCGACCAACTCTTTAAAACTATCAAAAGCTTCACGTGCCGCTTTGGGATCCCGCTCTGCGAGATCCTCGCCAGTAAATCGGGTAAAGAGGTTTGAGCGATCGTTAAAATTCACCAGTCCTTTCAAGTACAGGATGTAATCGATGCGCTCATGGTTAGGGTAAAGCTTGGTGAATCGGTCGATTGCCGCAAGCGCAAGGGCGTTTTCGCCTTCTTTCCAGTGGGCAAAAGCGGTATCGATCTGGGCCTGCTGGGCATAGCGGCCAAACGGGTAGCGCGACTCAAGCTTCTCCAGCAACTTGATGGCGGCCGCCCAATTCCCAGCCGACATCTCTTCTTTGGCCTCTGCGTACAATTTGTCTGCGCTCCAGCCGAGTGTCTCGTCACGGGCCAGGCTGTTTGCACCACAGCCCTGAAGCGACAGCACCATGGGCATGGCCACAAAAAGCAGGGCTAACAGAAATAAAACGCGGGCAAAACGCTGATGAACAGCAGCAAGCATAAGGGGGCCGGGGGTCGAGAAGACGATGCGATCGATTATATCGATCAAGACGAGTCCGACCTCTCGTCGCTTGAGCAGACCACCGTAAACACACATGAGATCGTCGTGCCATCCACATCCGATGGGCTTCGGCTCGACCGCGTACTTGCTGATGCGTTTCCCGAACGATCTCGGACCCATTTACAAAAGTGGATCACCGACGGCCAGCTCCAGCTTGATGGCAGGCCCGCCCTTAAGCCCAGCCAGCTGGTGCGAGAAGGCCAGAAATTGCGCATTACGATTCCCGAAGCACCGCAGAGCGCGTCCTGGCTGGCTGAATCACTGCCGCTGGAGATTGTTTTCGAAGACTCGGAGCTCTTGGTCATCAATAAGCCTGCTGGCCTTGTCGTGCACCCGGCTGCTGGCCATCCGCACGGCACCCTCGCCAATGGGCTAATCGGCCATGCCCCCGAGATGGCCCTCGTCCCGCGGGCGGGGATCGTGCATCGGCTCGACCGTGATACCAGCGGCCTTCTGGTCGCGGCCAAGACATTGACCGCTCAGGTCGGGCTGGTCCGGCAGCTACAGGCCAGAGAGGTCCACCGCACCTACTGGGCATTGGCCTGGGGACTCCCGCGGCTCGGAGTTCTCTCAACCTGGTTCGGGCGGGACCCGAAGGATCGTCAAAAGATGGCAGTCCTGCCAGAAGGAAAGGGCAAGGAGGCGATCACTCGAATCGAATCCACGCAGACAGGCCTACTCTTTGGGCAGCCGGTGAGCCTTGTGAAGATTAATCTTGAGACCGGGAGAACGCATCAGATCAGGGTCCATCTCGAGCACTTAGGATGCCCAATTGTGGGAGATCCAACCTATTCACGGCGTTCTCCACACGCCAATCGTCTTTCTGGGGGAAAAGAAAAAATCTCTAGCCTGATCGCAGGACAGGCGCTTCACGCCCAGAGTCTCGAGTTGCTGCACCCGGGATCAGGCCAGCCGATGCGATTTTCCTGTCCGCCGCCCCAGGGCCTGCAAAAGCTCTTGGGTCTTGCCGGCCTGGCAAAGGCGCCCGTCCGATGAGCAGCCGGGAGAGCCCAATGCCTGGAACCCTCAGCTCGCTGGTTCAGCGGGTTGAGCCTCGGTTTGAGCGCATCTCCGATGGTATCGAGATGATCTCAGGCCTCTTCCCACCAGGGGTGGCCGCGTTTCAGACCACCCGAAGCGGCGGCGCCTCGGTTGGGGCCTATGGGGGTTTTAACTTGGCATCCCACGTTGGGGATCAAGACGAGTCGATCCGTCAAAACCGAAATCGACTTGAAAAATGTTGCGCAACAAAGCCTGTCTGGCTCGAGCAGATTCATGGTGCCCGGGTGCTTGAGCTAGATAGCCCACAGGACCGGGCGGGCCCCATGCCGGCCGCTGATGCGGCGCTGACAGGCCAGAGTGGCCATGCGAGTGTGGTCATGACGGCAGATTGCCTACCGATCTTGGTTTCCCTGACCCACTCCCCTTGCGTTCTTGCCATTCATGCGGGCTGGCGGGGGCTCGCCGCTGGCGTGATTGAGGCCGGCCTTCAGGCTGCCGCCGCGAGGCTGCGAGGGCCCGATCAGTGGTCAATTTGGCTCGGGCCGTGTATCGGCCCGGATTCCTATGAGGTTGGACCCGAAGTACGGGAGGCATTTTTGGACCAAAGCCCGCTGGCAGGCTCAGCCTTTCGCGAATCACCCACCAAGGCGGGTAAGTTTTATGCGGATCTCCGGGCGCTGGCGCAGCAGAGAATCTTTCGCTGGTTTGAGCGCCACCCCGACGTTCTACTGACCGGTGGGTCAGAGATCGGCGCCTCTGGCAGGCCAATTCGCATTGGCATCAACAATGAGTGCACCTATCAGAATCAGGCCCGTTATTACTCGTTTCGACGAGACTCAGTGACCGGCCGGATGGCAAGTCTGATCACGTTAAAACCCATTTGACACTGCATATTTCGCTATGCAGAATCGACCGCATAAGATTGAGATGGGCAGGGGAGAAGAGCGTCGATGCAGCGCGATCAAGAATCAGAAAAAAAGCCGGCAAAGCCACGGATTCGGCCAAAAAAAACTGTGGGCGCCCGCAGTGCAACGCTAAAAGCTCAGACTAAACCGAGACGTGATCCTGTTGCAGCCGCTGAGCCGGGCCTGGCTGCTGC
>CAYTRY010000042.1:0-10416 GCA_964440375.1 uncultured Bordetella sp.
GCCAGGGCGGGGACAGAGAGCGCTGCGAGAGAGAGCGCGAGGATGGTTTTCTTCATTATTGAGCTCCTAATAAGAATTCGATCGGGAGAGACCGCCTGAAGAGTTAGCGAAACCCGTGCCAGGCCAAAATCACCGGGTTTTCCCTTAAAAATCAGGCTTTTTCGCACTTTCTCTAGGCCAACGGCATCTTTTTGCACCATGTTTGTGCAAACTAATCCCTAAAGTAGTGCGCCTTGGTATCGGGCCCTCAGATGGGGCCTGGTACCTGCGTGATAGATTGGGGCCATGTCAAAGCCGTCTTTTCCACCCTTTCCGCCCCTGCCAAAGGCCTTCACGGATCTCCAGTCCAAGGTCTCCGACCTGATGCGTACCTCACCGGCTGCGGAAATTGAGGGCCATATGAAGACTGCCCTCTCGGCCGCGATGGCCAAGATGGACCTCGTGACCCGTGAAGACTTCGAACTCCAACAGCAAATGCTGACCAAGGCCCTCGAAAAGATGGCGGTCTTAGAGCGTCGCGTCATAGAGCTCGAGGCCGAGAAGCTTCGTCTAGAGAAAAAGAGCTAATTCCACTCGCCAGTGTTGTTGGGCCCTCGAACCCGGAACAATGGGCAGGATGTCGTTTTCCATTGTTCAGTCGCGCGCCATTGCAGCCCTTACGCCGCTCTCGGTGTCGGTGGAGACCGACCTCTCCAACGGATTGCCGCAATTTTCAATTGTCGGACTTCCCGACACGGCCGTGCGCGAAGCAAAAGAACGGGTCCGATCGGCAATTCTGAATTCGGGTTTTGAGTTTCCCTCCAGGCGCATCACGGTCAATCTGGCGCCTGCGGATTTACCAAAAGACTCTGGCCGTTTTGATCTTGCAATTGCAATTGGAATACTCACTGCAAGCGGCCAAATTCAGTCAAGCGATCTGCCTCAGCGTCTATCCTCGCTTATTTTTGTAGGCGAGCTGTCATTAACAGGAAGTCTTTTACCCATTCGCGGTGCTTTCGCGATGGCCGCCGGCTTTCTTCAGGAGTCGTCAGCCGAGCTTGCGCTGGTTCTTCCCTTGGCCAATCAGAAAGAAATATCAGCCATTGGCTCAAAGCGGCTGGCATTTGCCTCCAGCCTGCGTGAAGTCGCCACCCACCTTGTTAGCCAAACGCCACTTATTGGCTGTAAGCCGATGTCAGCGCACCCTGTTGCGGATAGCCCCGCCATGGATTGGTCTGAAATTCGCGGCCAATTCTCAGCCAAGCGCGCTGCGATCATCGCTGCAGCCGGCGGACACAATCTGCTGATGTTCGGGCCACCCGGTGTTGGCAAGTCGATGATTGCGGCCCGGATAGCGGCACTCCTGCCAAGCTTAAGCCATGCTCAGGCCTGTGAACTTGCCGCCATTCAGAGCCTACTTGGCGCTATTGATCTGCAGCGGTGGCAGCGTCCGCCCTATCGGTCGCCACATCACAGCGCATCATCGCGCGCCTTGATTGGTGGCGGTCAGCCCCTGCGGCCCGGAGAAATCTCGCTTGCCCATCATGGTGTGCTCTTTCTTGATGAGCTGCCCGAGTTTCCGCGTGATGCCTTGGAGTCATTACGCGAGCCGCTCGAGCGGCATGAGGTAGAGATCGCAAGGGTTCGAGATCGTATTTGTTTTCCAGCGAACTTTATGCTGATCGCCGCCATGAATCCATGCCCCTGCGGCTACTTTGGTGTTCGTCACGCGAGAAAAATATGCCGCTGTAGCCCAGATCGAATTCTGCGTTATCGATCACGATTATCAGGCCCCTTGATGGATCGCTTTGACATGGCCGTTGCAATGGAGGCGCCCACCGCACAGCAGCTGGCCGGGCCGGATGCGATGCCCACATCAGAATTGACCAGCCAGACATTGGGGGATCGTGTTGCGCAAGCCCGTAGCCGGCAGCTTCGGCGACAGTCGTGCTTAAACTCCCGGCTTGGTGTTCAAGCCCTTCAGATTCAGGCCGAATGCGATCCTCAGGCCAAGCAACTCCTGATGCAGGCCGCGGGCCGTTGGGGCTGGAGCGCAAGATCATGGCATCGCTTAATTCGCGTTGCCCGAACGATTGCGGATTACGATGGCGAAGATCGGATCAAGGTCCCGCAGATCGCGGAAGCTATCGAGTTACGTCGTGCTGTTGACGTGGTGGCGGAGCCTCAGGATTTCGAACCAGCCAGATCAGCGCAACTGCCTGCATAAATGCCCAGCTGATGAAGGCTGTTCTTAGGCCCTCGGCCTCGCTTTGACCGACTGATATTGCAAGATCGATAATTAATCCCAGGCCCCACTGCATCCCAAATGCGCCTGCAAACACCACAAAGTTAATCCCAGTATTGGCCCTGCCACCCATTTCAACCGGGAAAGCAAGGCTGGTCTTCGCATAGATCAGGCCGCTTACTGAGGTCGTCACAAACACAAGCGACCACGCGAGTAGGGGGTTATTCCAAAGATTGGCGATGGCGGCAGTCGTGAAAAGCAGCATCAATAGACAGCCTGCAACCAATACGCGATCAATTGAAAGCCGCCAGCGGTTAAGCCTTAGCCCAAGCCAGCTCATCGCAAGATGCGACAGCATCACGGTGATGCCGAGCACCAGGAGCGTTGTTGCGGCCTCAGTCGCTGGCTGGCCCTCAACGGTTCGAAGCCATGGCCCCATCCAGAGGCTCTGCACGGCCAAAAAGCCTCCGTGCGTAAAGATGCAGACTGGGATCAGCCGTTGCACCTGTGGGTGGGCGAAAACGGTCTTTGCGCCTGCGATTGTGTAGCGCCAATATGGCTCGCGTGATGCGCCAGCCGCGGCAATGTTGGGCAAAAGCCAAGTCAGGCCAGCGACCGATAGCAAAAAAAGAAAGGCGGTGAGAACAAATATTCCACGCCATCCCAGGGCTGGCAAAAGCAACTCCACTGGCAGTGTTGCAGCAAGCCCCCCAAATGACCCCACCATGAGCATCAGCGAAGCGAGGCTGGCCTGTCGATCAGCCGGAAAGCAAAGCCGATAGCTGGTGTAAGAGGCCATAAGGCAGGCCGATACGCCGATACCAATCATGGCCCGGCCGAGCCACAGGGCAAAAAAGCCTTCAGCCAGGCTGCTTAACAAGCAGCCACCAATCGCAAACATCAGCAGCACGATCTCCACACGTCGGGGACTGTGTCGATCCAGCAGCGCGCCAAGCGGAAGCTGCATGATCGCAAATGTTAAAAAATAGCTGCTCGAGAGCAGTCCAAGCTGGGATGCCGTTAGAGCGAATTCCTCTGTCAGGGGCTCCGAGAGCACTGCATTGACCGAGCGCATGACATAGGAGAGAAAATAAGCGGCCGCAAACGGAAGAAATACAGCGGCTAACTGTGGCGCTCTCTGGTCTGAAGATGGCATGGGGGATTATCGCGCTGAATTAATTTTCTATTGCGCGAGCTTTAGAGATTCAATAAAAAGCCGTGCGTCCTCTTCTTTGAGTTCATGGACTGGGCCGGCCGCAATGATCTCAATGGCTTGTCTGGCTCCAGCCTGCCCGGGGACTCTGCGGTCAATGGTCAGGCTGCGCATCCACAGCCGTGCAGGCACTGGTGCTGAATCGGGTCGCTGTCGCATCTCGCCGCTGGCGGCAACCTCATGAATGACCAGATCGCTTTGCTTGAGCGCCTGCCGAGAGACCATGGCAGTCTCGGCTCCAATATTGGCAAGCATCGCAGCCTCGAGCTTTTCTCGCGTGTCAGGTCCCGCATCGAGCACCCAGCCAACTGCGAAAACGGTGCTGTCGATCCGGGCTGAGCGCAGCGTTAAAGTGATGGCACCTTGCGCGCTCTCCATTTGTAGCGTGCGGCTGACCTCAACGGGCTTGCCCGGAAATAGTGCCGACCCGCCAATGGCCTGCAGCTGGACTTCGCGCCAATCCATCCGCGGGCTGCACCCGTAAATAATCCCCAATAAGCACACCAGGGCCACGCCGATCACGCAGCGACGCACTAAAATCATTTCTCTCATCGTTGGGAGCAGTTTAGCGTGATCATTGAATTTAGAAGTAAGGCGGCCGGCGGA
Source organism: uncultured Bordetella sp. (assembly GCA_964440375.1). Classification (GTDB taxonomy): domain Bacteria; phylum Pseudomonadota; class Gammaproteobacteria; order Burkholderiales; family Burkholderiaceae_A; genus Lacustribacter. The sequence continues at coordinate 4,044 of CAYTRY010000042.1, forward strand.
TTTTTCATGACCGAGCCAGTGATGAAGATGGTGTTTGCGGCCATTGGCCAGGAGTTTGCAGCCAAAGGGATTTTTACCGAGGCCCAGATTCCGGAGGTTCGCAGCCGTCTGGCTGCGGCCATTGACCAGTCCCGTCAGCGGGACCAATCGCGACTCAATCAGCATGATGAATCGGTGCGTGAGGGCCTAACAGCCGCGCAAGAACTGCCGATTGGGCTGTCGCAGCGGGCCTTCCCTTTACTCGAAATGCTGACTGCCGCAGAGAAAAAGAAAGTCCCGGTGGTCTGGGGGGTCTGAAGGTTTTGGCGATGTCAGCCGACTAAAAACCGAGCGCTGGAGCGAGTCGCACGCGGGCGACATCTTCTTTCACCTCTGCCCGCTGTGCGTAATCTTTGAGCTGATCCTCGCCGATTGTGCCGAGATTGAAGTATTGGGATTGGGGATGCCAAAAATAAAATCCTGATACGGCTGAAGCGGGCATCATGGCAAGATTCTCGGTGAGTGTCATGCCGATTTCATGGGCCCCGAGCGCCTGAAAGAGCGCAGTCTTTACAGTGTGATCGGGGCAAGATGGATAGCCCGGGGCCGGACGAATGCCTTGATATTTTTCTGCGATCAAGTCTTCATTGCTCAGCTGTTCATTCGACGCATAGCCCCAGAATTCAGTACGGATTCGCTGATGCAGGCGCTCTGCAAACGACTCCGCGAGTCGGTCCGCAATTGCTTTTACTAGAATCGCGTTGTAGTCATCGCCCCGAGATTCATAGTCTTTGGCAAGCTCATCAGCGCCTTGGATGCAGACCGCAAAGCAGCCGAGATAGTCTGCGATTGCGCTCGATGCATCGGCGACATAATCCGCCAGGCTTTTATTGAATTCACCGCTCGGTTTTTGGGTCTGCTGGCGAAGCCCAATCCAGGTCAGGATCGGATGCTGCCGTTTTTCATCCGAATAAAGCGTGATGTCTTCGGGCCCGGTACGCTGTGCCGCAAAGAGCCCGAACACCCCATTTGCGCTGAGCTTTCTTTGCGACAGCAATTTAGTCAGCATGGCCTTGCCGTCAGCGTAGACCTGGCGGGCCTGGGCCCCGACTACCGCATCATCAAGAATGGCCGGAAAGGGCCCCGCAAGATCCCAGGTTTGAAAAAATGGAGTCCAGTCGATTGTGTCGACCAACTCGTTCAGATCGTAGGCCTTCAAGATCCGACGGCCCAGCGCTTTTGGCGCAGGGGGTGGATTTGCCGCGAAATCAATACGGGGCGAATTGGCCCGCGCCTGCTCCAGGGTCAGCAGTGGCGTGGCAGTTTTGGCAGCATGCCGCTCCCGAAGTTTTTGGTAGTCCCGCATCAGCTCGCCGAGATAGGCGCCCTTTTGGGCAGCATCACTGGTCAGCGACTGGGCGACCGGCACTGAACGGCTTGCATCGGGCACCCAGATGACGGGTCCCGAATAATTCGGTGCGATCTTGACTGCGGTGTGAATGCGGGATGTGGTCGCACCGCCAATGAGCAAAGGAATCTGTTTGCAGCGGCACCAGTCGTCCCGCTCCATTTCTTTCGCGACATACGACATTTCCTCGAGGGAGGGCGTGATCAGGCCCGATAAGCCAATGATGTCGGCATCGTGGTCTCGTGCGGCCTGCAGGATCTGTTGGGCGGGCACCATAACGCCGAGATTTACGACCTCGAAGTTATTGCATTGGAGCACCACAGAAACAATGTTTTTGCCGATATCGTGCACATCCCCCTTCACGGTAGCGATGATGATTTTTCCTTTGGCCTGAGTGGTGCCTGAGGCCCGCTGCTCCTCTTCGATAAAGGGCACCAGATGGGCAACCGCTGCCTTCATCACCCGGGCTGACTTGACTACCTGCGGCAGAAACATTTTTCCCTGAGCGAAAAGATCGCCCACCACATTCATGCCCGCCATTAGGGGGCCCTCGATGACCTCGATTGGCCGGCCGTTGCGATCAGCGACTTGCTGCCGGACTTCTTCGGTATCGTCGACAATGAATTCGGTAAGCCCATGGACCAGAGCATGCTCAAGACGCTTCTCGGCCGTCAGGCTACGCCATTGCAGCTGTGCCTCTTCTTTTTTGCCTTCGCCTTTTAAGGTGGCAGCAAAGTCAATCATCCGCTCGGTGGCATCAGGCCGGCGATTGAGCACAATGTCTTCGACGCGCTCGCGCAATTCCGGTGCGAGGTCTTCATAGACACCGAGCTGCCCTGCATTGACGATGCCCATGGTCATGCCGGCCTTTACTGCATGGTAGAGAAACACCGTATGAATGGCCTCTCGGGCAGGATCGTTGCCACGAAATGAAAAGCTGACATTGGAAACGCCACCCGAGATTTTGGCGTAGGGAAGATTCTGACGAATCCAGCGGGTGGCCTCGATAAAGTCGATTGCGTAGGCATTGTGTTCTTCAATCCCTGTCGCAATCGCAAAAATATTAGGATCAAAAATAATGTCTTGCGGAGGAAAATCAACTTCTTCGGTTAAAAGACGATAGGCCCTGGTGCAAATATCTTTTCGTCGCTGCAGGGTATCGGCCTGGCCCTGCTCATCGAAGGCCATCACAATGACTGCCGCGCCGTAGTGTCGGCACAGCCGCGCCTGCCGCAGAAACTCTGCCTCGCCCTCTTTCATTGAAATTGAATTGACAATTGCCTTGCCCTGAACGCAGCGCAGGCCGGCTTCAATGACGCTCCACTTCGAGGAGTCGATCATGATCGGCACCCGTGCGATATCTGGCTCCGAGGCAATCAGATTGAGAAAGCGCACCATGGCCGCTTCGGAGTCCAGCATGGCCTCGTCCATGTTGATATCGATCACCTGGGCGCCATTTTCAACCTGCTGCCGGGCCACTGCGATGGCCTGCTCGTACTCGCCCGCCAAAATGAGGCGAGCGAATTGTTTGGAGCCGGTCACATTGGTCCGCTCACCCACATTGACGAAAAAAGACTGCTCATCGATATTGCAGGCCTCTAGGCCAGCGAGCCGAAGCTTGGGCACGATCGAAGGAATCTTTCTTGGTGTAAAAGATTTCACGGCATCGGCAATTGCTTGAATATGCTCGGGCGTTGTGCCGCAGCAGCCGCCGACGATATTCACCCAGCCGAGATCGGCGAATTCCTTTAAAAAGCCCGAGGTAATCGGCGGTGTTTCATCAAAGCCGGTCGGCGCCATGGGGTTGGGCAGGCCTGCATTCGGATAGATACAAATCGCAGTATCGGCAAGCTTAGAAATCTCCTCGACATAGGGCCGCATCAGCGCGGCGCCGAGGGCGCAATTCAGGCCGATCGTAATCGGCCGGGCATGCGTGACACTGTTCCAGAATGCCTCGACGGTCTGGCCCGAGAGAATTCGGCCAGAGGCGTCGGTGATGGTGCCGGAAATCATGACGGGCCAACGCTGCTGGCGGGCCTCGAAAACAGATTCCATCGCAAACAGTGCTGCCTTGGCGTTTAAGGTATCGAAGATCGTTTCAAGTAACAGCAGATCCGCACCACCGTCCAGCAGGGCTTCGATTTGCTCCTGATAGGCCTGACGCAGCTGCTCGAAATTGATATTGCGCGCTCCCGGGTCGTTGACGTCCGGAGAAATTGAAGCCGTTCGCGGTGTTGGCCCGATAGCGCCCGCAACAAATCGAGGCCGATCTGGAGTCGAGAACTGATCGCAGGCCAGGCGGGCTAATCGGGCCGACTCGAGATTCATCAGGCGGGCCAACTCAGGCAGCCGGTAATCTTCCTGCGCGATCGTCGTCGCCCCAAAGGTGTTGGTTTCAACAATATCGGCGCCGGCCGCAAGATATTGATGGTGAATTTCGGAAATGACCTCTGGCCGCGTTAAAGACAGCAGCTCGTTGTTGCCTTTCACATCGATGCCTTTTGCAATCGCCGATTCGATCGATTGCCGAATATCGGCGGAGAGCTCGGCACGATCAGTGCCCCGGTATTGCGCCTCGGTCAGCTTGTATTGCTGAATCATCGTGCCCGTCGCCCCATCCAAAATCATGATGCGATTGGCCAGCTGCTGGCGCAGCAAGGCAAATGCAGGGGATTCGGGAATAAGGCTTGGCATAAAAATAAAAGCGGGGATCTGAGATCCCCGCGATCAGGTTTCAGTGGAAGTCGTCGTTATTTTAGACTGTCTAGCCAGCAGACCAAGCCATCACTGTTGAGCTGCAAATCCAGCGCAAGGACTTCTCGGCAGGCCGCATCCGTTAGGGTCACGCCGTGATCTCGGAGCTCGCCGACGATCAGCCGGGCCAAGTCCTCTCGAATCAGGCTGGCCCGGGCCGGCCCTGCCCCCTGGTGCGCGAGAGCAATCTTGCAGAAGTCATCGATTTGCTTGATCAGGTGCTGGGCATGCCGGCCGACATCTCGGACCTGGGCATAGTGGGTCAGATAGACCGCAGGCGGGGCCGCATCGGAGATCCGGCGAACCGAGGCCTTGAATTTTTCGGGGTCAAATTGTGACGGCGAGGAGGTCACAAAAACATAGGCCCCCTGGGCAGTATCAAAATCCCGGTAGGAAATCCCGAAGGTATCGCCGGTGAAAAAAGAATTGCTGCGGCAATCCCTGATGAACACATGATGCCGGGCATGGCCGGGCGCATCCCAGAATTCGATCTTGCGGCCGGCGAGTTCAACCGTTGCGCCTTCTGGCGTTTCGATGAGCCGATCAGCTGGAATTGGGCCCATGCCGCCGTACTCCCGTATTGCCATTTCGGTTCCGTAGACATCGCAGACCGCCGCCCAGAGCTTGGAGGGGTCAGCCAGATGCTTTAAGCCTCGGGGGTGGACGGTGACCCGGGCATTCGGGCAGCGTTCAAGCAGGGCACCCGCGCCGCCTGCATGATCCAAATGGATGTGGGTCAGCAGAATCCAGTCGACGGACTCGGGACCAAGGCCGAGCGCGCGGAGGGCTTGAAGAATTCTTGGAACGGCATACTGGGTCGCGGTATCGATCACCGCAACACGGCCTTGTTCGACAATCAAATGAACCGCATCAAACTCATCTCGCACATAGCCCGAGTCCAGCGCAAAAATTCCACCACCGAAATCCCGCAGTTGCGCCGTCGGCTGGCCGGCAGCCGCATGCTGATGAAAAGAATTGGTGGAGGCCATAAAAAATAAGTGGTCTAGAGTTTTGATCGGATCAAATCTGTCACCTGCTGGGGGTTGGCTTTGCCCTGAGATTTTTTCATGACCTGGCCAACCAAGGCATTTAAGGCTTTGTCTTTGCCGCCTTTAAATTCCTCCACCATTTTGGGGTTGGCAGCGATCACTTCATCTACCAGCTGGGCAATCAGGCCAGTATCTTGAATCTGCCGCAGTCCCTTTGCGGAAATCACCGCATCTGCTGAGTCGAACTCTCCGGCCCAGAGGCTTGAAAAAATTTCACGCCCAATCTTGTTGGAGACTGTTCCATCGGCAATGCGTGCAATGAGCCCAGCAAGCTGCACTGCCGAGACCCGGCATTGTTCGATTTCCAGGCCATCTCGGTTAAGACTTGAGGCGACATCACCCATGATCCAGTTGGCAACTGCCTTTGGATCAACCCCAAGTGATCGGCCCGCATCCAGGGCCTGAAAAAAATAATCGGCAGTAGCACGCGTGGCGGAGACCATCAAGGCATCGTAGTCAGAGAGACCAAATTGCTCGGCCAGCCGCGTCCGCATGGCACCGGGCAGCTCTGGCATCTGAGATTGAATTTCTTCAATCCATGCAGGCTCAAGGATCAATGGCGGCAGATCGGGGTCCGGGAAATAGCGGTAGTCGTGGGCATCTTCTTTTGATCGCATGGCGCGGGTCTGCTCTGCATCAGGATCATAGAGGCGGGTCTCTTGTATCACCCGACCGCCGTCTTCAATGAGTTCGATCTGCCGCTGGGCCTCGATCTCAATGGCCCGCTCAAGAAAGCGAAAGGAGTTTAGATTTTTGATTTCACAGCGGGTGCCAAATTCTTGCTGTCCGGCTGGCCGCACTGACACATTGGCATCCACACGAAATGAGCCCTCTTGTAGGTTGCCATCGCAAATTCCGATCCAGGTCACCAGGCTGTGCAGTGCGCGTGCGTAGGCGGCCGCTTCTTTTGCGGATCGCATTACAGGCTCGCTCACAATTTCTAAAAGTGGCGTTCCCGCCCGATTTAAATCGATTCCTGAGCAGCCCGCAGGTATCGCAGCGATGCCTTCATGGATTGACTTTCCGGCATCTTCTTCCAGATGGGCCCGTGTGAGTTCGATATAACGCTGCCGGCCATCGGTACTGATCATGACTTGGCCGCCGGAGACCACTGGGGTCTCATACTGGCTGATCTGGTAGCCCTTGGGCAGATCAGGATAAAAATAATTCTTTCTTGCGAAGA
>CAYTRY010000043.1:0-10115 GCA_964440375.1 uncultured Bordetella sp.
ATTTGGACCATCACAAAGAGCCCCAGATAAAACAAAAACGTGGGGATGGTGGCCATCAGCAGTACATCGAGATACGAGATCTTTAAAAACTCTGCAATCAAAAACGCTGCAGCGCCCAAGACCGGGGGCGAAATGATGGCGCCCAGGCCGCCTGCGGCCAGCAGACCACCGGCGGCATTGCGGTCATAGCCGGCCTTGGTCAGCATGCTGTGGGCCACCGAGCCCACTGTCACCGTGGTGGCCACGCCCGAGCCCGATGGACCTCCCATCAGAAATGAAGAGAGCACCACAGTGCGGCCAACGCTCGAGGTTTTTCCGCCCATCGCAGAAAACGAAAAATCAATGAAAAATTTTCCCGCACCGCTGAACTGAAGAAAGGCGCCGAAAATGGTGAAAAGAATAATCAGCGATGAGGAGACATCCACGGCAACCCCGAAGATGCCCTCGAGAGTCATGTACATAAAGCCAACCAGCCGGGATAAGTCGTAGCCTTTGTGGGTCCACGGCGCGGGAAGCGAATCACCAAAAAGCGCATACAGTAAAAATGCGATTGTTACCGACAGCAGCACCAATCCATTGGTGCGGCGGACAGCCTCCAAGATCAGCAGGATCAGGATCCCGCCAAAGGCGACATCCATGGGCAGCGGGAAGGTGTTTCGATCGGTAAAGTTATCGCCGCCGCGAATCGCATACACCAGGGCCGCAATCGCCAGGCCAGCAAACACGATATCCCACCACATCAGCCGATTCTTATAGCGGGCGGCAATCGGAAAGGTAATAAAAATAAAAGCCAGCACCATGACCACATGGGTCATCCGCATGATCTGGGCCGGAACAATTGCATAGGCGGAGTACAGGTGAAACAGCGACATCCCGACAGCCACCAGCGTCAGGACTACGGCCAATACGCCGCGGTAGCTGCTGGTATCGCCTTCTTCTTCCTTGATCAGGCTCTCGACCCGTTGGCGGGTCTCGGCATCAAGATCGCCCTCGGGCACGCCCATCTTCTGCAGGGAGTCACTCATATCGATACTTTCGCGGTTGCGCTGGCCAGACTTGGAAGTCAAGTTTAAAAGCGAAAGCCCGCATTATGCGGGCTTTCAGCTTGGCTACGGCGATGGATTGCCGACGGGTTATTCGATCTTGCCACCCTTTTCCCGGATGAATTTCACTGCGCCCGGATGAAAGGGGATGGGGGTGGAGGCCTGTTTCTGATTCGGGACTGTTACGCTCGCGTACTCCTTGTGGACTGCAATCAGATCTTTTTGGTGGTCAAAGACGGCCTTCACGATCTTGTAGGCCTGGTCATCGGGCATCTTGGCGCTGACCACCAGAATGTTGGCGACCGAGGCGATCTTGTTATCGGCATCCATGCCCGAGTAGGTGGCGCGGGGAATGGTATCGGCATAGTAGAGGTCGCCGTATTTTTTGTTCATGGCGGCGACGGCCTCAGCGTGATCGATCATGCGGATCTTGGTTCCCGGGGTACTGGCCAGATCGGTCACGGCCGCGGTGGGCAGACCACCCACCCAGAAAAATGCGTCGACTTTCTTGTCTTTAATCGCATTAACCGACTCAGCAACGCTCAGACGCTCACGGGTCATGTCCTTGTTTGGATCCAGGCCAGCGGCCTCAATTAAGCGCAGGGCCATGACTTCGGTAGCACTACCTGGGCTTCCGGTTGCAACCCGCTTGCCCTTGAGGTCGCGCATGGTCTTGATGCCGGTGGACTCCACAGTCACGACATGCATACGGTTGGGATAGAGCACCAGCAGGGTCCGCAGATCGACTTTCCGGCCGGTGAATTTATCAACACCGCGGGCGGCATCTAGCGCCGCATCCACCATGGAGAAGCCAACATAGGGCTTACCGCTGGCAATCAGGTTCAGGTTATCGACTGAGCCGCCGGTGACCTCAGCGGTGGCCTGCATTCCTGCGACATGCTTGGAGAGCACTGCTGCAAGGCCGCCGCCCATGGGGTAATAGACCCCGCCGGTGCCCCCGGTAGCAATCGAGATGTTCTGAGCGAAAACGCTGCTGGAGGCCGCAAGAGCGAGTGCGGCAAGAAGCTTAGGAAGGCGCATGTATAGTCCTTTTAAGGTGGGTCACAGGAGTCTTAGAGGGTCTCAGGTGGGGTCGTTTTTTTCAAGTCGTTTGGCCCTGCACAGACCTAGGAAAACTACTAGGAACCCCTGGAAAAGTACGTTTTTTGCGGGAGGCAGCGCGTGAATACAGAGCGGCATTTGTTGATTGTGGGCGGAGGCACTATGGGTGTGGATATCGCCGCCTCGTTTGCGATTTATGGATGGGCCGTAACGATTGTGAACCCAGCCGATGGCCGGTTTGAGTCGATCCAAGACCGATTTGATCTGGCTATCGCCAGGCTCGGCAGGCCCGCCAGTAGCCGGCCCGCTTTGGTGCAGGCGCTTTCTCAGGCGCAATGGGCCCGGATTGATTTGGTCATCGAGGCGGCCCCGGAGTCACTGCCGATCAAGCAGAGCATCTTTCAAGAGCTTGAAATACTGGCCCGGCCTGAGACGCCACTTTGCAGTAACTCTTCAGCCCTGCCGATTAGCAGTATTGGGCAGGGCCTTCGGTCCCAACATCGCATGCTGGGCACGCATTACTTTATGCCGGCCCATCTTGTGCCCGGCGTAGAGGTGGTCTGTTCCGCCAAGACCGACCCGGCGGTCGCCGACGCGGTCGCCGATGTGCTTCGGGCAGTGGGCAAGGTACCGATTCGTGTGAAGCGGGATCTTCCCGGCTTTTTGGTCAATCGTCTGCAGCATGCTGTCTCGCGTGAGGCCCTAAGCCTCATGGATCAGGGCATTGTCTCGGCCGAAGATATTGATGCAGCAGTTCGGTTTGGATTTGGATTTCGCTATCTTGCTGCAGGCCCCTGCCTGCAGCGCGACCATGCCGGACTCGATATCCATCATGCGGCTGCAGGATCGATCTATCCTGACCTTTGCAATGACGCGCAGCCCAGCGCTTCGCTTACGCGCCTAGTGAGCGAGGGGGCGATGGGCATGAAGGCTGGCCGGGGCTTTTATGCCTGGACACCCGAACAAATTGCAAGCGAGCGGGAGCGCTACGAAACGCTGCTTGCTGCCGCTAGCGAGCTCTTGGCTGCCGAGATCTCAGAGGCCCGAGATCGAAAATCCGATTGAATCGAGATCCGCCAAGAGGCTGTCGCGCTCTGCAGGACTTAAGGCCACCAGCGGCGGCCGGACTGCAGCCCACTGCGGATCGCCGCTAAAGCGGGCGACGGCGGCTTTCATTGCAGCAATCATCGGGCGGCGCTGAAAGACCGAACGTACCCGGTCCAATTCGGACTGCTGTTGATCTGCGTTGGGCTGCTGCCAATTGGCAGCAAGGCCAGCAATCGCACCGGGGTTTACATTGGCGGTGGCTGAAATGCAGCCCACGCCGCCGGCGCGCAGGGTCCGCATTAAAAAAGATTCGGCCCCGGCATACATGCGAAATCCGGTGCTGTTAAATGCCTGCATCACAGACTCGGTGTAGGCCCAGTCACCCGAACTGTCTTTCATTCCCACAACGGTCTCTGGGTAAGCTTTGATCAGCCGTTCAATTAAGGAAATCGAGAAGCCGACCTTGGCCACAGGCGGGATGTTGTAGAGGTAGACCTGCAGCTTCGGGTGGGCGACAGCTTCGATGATGGTGGCGAAGTAGGCAAACAGGCCGTCATCAGAAACGTCTTTGTAATAAAAAGGCGGCAGGGTCAGCGTGCCTGCACAGCCCGCTTCGACTGTGGCACGGGTAAGCGTGATGGCATCGGTCACCGCGCAGGCACCTGAGCCCGGCATCATTTGGTCCGCCGGCAGGCCGGCATCAATTAGCGCCTGAAGTGTCTGAATGCGCTCGGTAACCGACATTGAATTGGCTTCGGAATTGGTGCCAAAGATGGCAAGGCCTACTTGGTGAGACAGCAGCCAGCGGCATTGGCGTGCCAGTCGTTGGGCATCTGGTGCACCCTTTGCATCAAATGGAGTGATGACGGGCGCCAAAACGGCAGGAAGTGTCGATGGATGGTGGGCCATGGCCTTTAACTCCGTACAGTTTTTATCTTGGGATCGTTACGGTACTTGGCGGCCGCAGAAAATGAAAATCGGCCCCTTCATCAGCACCGAGCACAGCATCGAGAAAAAGTTTTCGATAGCCGCGCGCTGCAGTCGGCGGCGTGAAGACCTGCGACTCCCGGCGATGCTTTAATTCTTTATCCTCAACAAGCAGGCTGATCGTGCGGCTGGCTACGTCGATTCGAATTCGATCCCCGGTCTGCACGAGGCCAAGCGGGCCACCAACTGCCGACTCGGGGCTGACGTGTAAAACAACCGTGCCCGCAGCCGTGCCACTCATTCGGCCATCCGAGATGCGCACCATGTCGGTGACACCCTGACGGGCGAGTTTTCGTGGAATCGGCAGGGCACCGGCCTCGGGCATTCCCGGGGCGCCCTTGGGCCCAATATTTTTGAGCACCAAAATATCTTGGGCTTGAACGTCTAAATCATCCGCATCAATTCGTGCTGCCAACTCCTGGAGATTTTCAAACACGACAGCACGGCCTTCGTGCTGCATCAGATCACGACTGGCAGCAGACTGCTTGATGATGGCGCCCAGCGGCGCGAGGTTGCCAAACAAGACAGCGAGACCGCCTTGATCATAGATGGGATCAGAGAGCGGCCGAATCACTGTCTGCGTAAATGGAGCAGGGCTGCGATCGATCTGTTCACCAAGCGTGGCCCCAGTAATCGTCAGGCAGTCCAGGTGCAGCAGGGGCCTTAGTTCGCGAAGCAGGCGGGGCATGCCACCGGCATGATGGAAGTCCTCCATGTAGTGCTGGCCCGAGGGCTTTAGATCAACCAGCACTGGCGTTTCTCTGGCGAACCGATCCAGTCGCTGCAAATCAATTTTGATCCCCAGCCGGCCAGCCAGTGCTGTGAGGTGGATGAGTGCATTGGTCGAGCCACCAATGGCCAGCAAAACACGCAACGCGTTTTCAAATGCCTGTGGTGTCAGAATTTTCTTGGGTGTGAGCTGTCGGCCGATTAATGCCACCGCAGCTGCGCCACTGGACTCCGCCGCTCGAATGCGGTCGGCACTCACCGCCGGCGGTGAGGCACCGCCGGCCACCGACAGGCCCAGGACTTCAGTGACGCAGGCCATCGTGCTTGCCGTGCCCATCACTGAGCAGGTGCCAACGCTGGCCACCAGCTGATCGTTTACCGCATCAATTTCTTGCTGATCAATCTCGCCGGCTCGAAATTTCGCCCAGTAGCGACGGCAGTCGGTGCAGGCACCGACTCGCGTGCCGGCATGGGCGCCGGTGAGCATGGATCCTGTGATGAGTTGAACAGCAGGAATATCTGCCGATGCGGCCGCCATCAGCTGCGCGGGAACCGTTTTATCGCAGCCGCCAATCAGCACCACTGCGTCCATGGGCTGGGCCCGGATCATCTCCTCGGTCTCCATGGCCATGAGATTGCGTAGAAACATACTGGTCGGCCGCGCGAAACTCTCATGCAGCGAGATCGTGGGGAACTCAATCGGCAGGCCGCCAGCGAGCATGACACCGCGTTTGACTGCCTCAATGAGCTGCGGCATGTTGCCGTGGCAGGGATTAAAGCCGCTGCCGGTATTGGTGATGCCAACGATGGGCCGATTCAGCGCATCCTCGGTAAAGCCTGCACCCTTGATAAAGGCCTTTCGCAAAAAAAGCGAGAAGTCTTGATCACCGTAACTCACCAGCCCCTGGCGAAGGCCCGATTTCGATTCACTGCTCATAACGGATGTCGTCGTGTGGAGACGATGACGATATCAAGATTCGCGGCCAAGGCCGACGGAACGGCCTTGGGCAATACCCTGATAAAATTTAGAGTCGTGGAAGCGTGGCAGAGCGGTTGAATGCACCGGTCTTGAAAACCGGCGAGGGCGCAAGTCCTCCGTGAGTTCGAATCTCACCGCTTCCGCCACTTTAGCTCGGGGCGGCAGCACTCCGGCGTTGTGCAAATCCTTTTTGTGCCCGTTTTTTCGCCGGCGAATACGGCCGGGCTCCGGAACGCGGATGCTGGCGTGGCTGGCCACCTCGTGGCGCGGCCCGCTGGGCCTGGGCCGGTGCAGGAATCAATGTAAAGCGCGGGGAGGTCTCGGCAGACGTTGTGGATGAAATCGGCGCCAACGCAGTCTGGGTAAGGCGCTCGATATCGCGCAATAAATTGCGCTCTGAACGGTCACACAGCGAGATGGCTTTTCCGCTTCGGCCGGCGCGGCCCGTTCGGCCAATGCGGTGCACATAGGATTCCGGAATCGTGGGCATGTCGAAATTCACGACATGGGAGACATCGCTGACATCCAGACCCCGCGCAGCCACATCCGTGGCGACCAGAATTTTTCGCGTGCCGGCCTTAAATTGTGCAAGGGCCTTATTGCGCTGGCCTTGTGATTTGTCGCCGTGAAGTCCGATGGAGCGCAGGCCAGCATCATTGAGCATACGCTCGACTTTGTCGGTGCCGCGCTTGGTACGTGTAAAGACAATCGCCCGCTCGACCTCGCGGGTCGCCAGTAAATCCACCAGTAAATCGCTTTTACGCGACTGATCGACCATGATGATTTCTTGCTCGATGGCTTCGATGGGTTTGGAGACGGCTGCGACCGCAATTTCACGCGGCGCATTCATAAACTCTTGAGCGAGTACGCGAATCGGCTGCGGCATCGTGGCAGACAGCAGCAGGGATTGGCGATTCGGACCGACGCCACGAAGAATCTCTTGAATGGCGGGCATAAAGCCCAGGTCAAGCATCTGGTCGGCCTCGTCGAGCACGATGGTTGTGGTTTTATCCAGCCGCGCCTTTCCGGCACGTAAATGATCTAAAAGCCGACCCGGTGTCGCCACCACGATATCCAAGCCCGCTGCCAGCGCCTTGATCTGCGGCATCGGATTTGCACCCCCCACGACAAGGCCTACCATCGGCCGCATGAATTTTCCGTAGGTGCGAATGTTTTCTGAAATCTGCTGCGCGAGTTCGCGCGTGGGCGCGAGGATTAGATGGCGAAAGGCCTTGGGGCCCGCGCTCGAAAATTTCTGGGGGCCGAGCTTTTGCGAGGCCAGGCCATGCAGAATCGGCAGTACAAACGAGGCGGTCTTTCCGGTGCCCGTCTGGGCGATACCAATGACATCGCGGCCTGCCATCATCTCTGGGATAACGGCAGCTTGAATTGGGGTGGGGTGGGCATAGCCCTGCGCATTGACCGCGCGCAAAACGGGATCGGCCAGGCCGAGGTCAGCAAAAGTTTTCAATCGGTGCTTTCAAAAAGACAACAGAGGGAATCAGCTCTCAAGCAGATTCCGGGCATGGTTGTCAGTGAAGCGACAGGCGGGAAAGGCAGAGAGGGGCGATAACGACAGGCGAAGTCTACGCGAAGTTTGCACTCTGTGCGCGTTTCGTGATCAATAATTCGCAAATGTTGGCCCTAAAACGTTTCTTTTTGCTCTGGCTGAGCACCGCGCTCACCCTCTGGATTGTCGATGGCCTTCTCGATGGGCTGAGTTTTTCCGGCCTGGAGAGTCTGCTGTTGGCCTCACTCGTGCTGGCTGTTTTTAGCCTGACGCTTAAGCCCTTGCTGCTGCTGATTGCACTGCCGCTGACCTTGTTTTCGTTTGGCCTGGCGTTGCCTTTACTCAACGGTTTGGTCTTATTGGGCGTCGCCAAGATGGTTCCAGGTTTTCAGATCGCAGGCTTTTGGATGGGTGTGCTGTGCGCATTGGCGATCTCCTTGGTTGGCGCGCTTGTATCGATTGCGACTGGCCAGGTCCGTGTTTGGGGAAGGGTGGGCCGTTTTGATTCGAGCATGACGCGGGAAGGTCATCACCGCCCTTCCACCGAGGATCACCGCGTCATTGATGGTGAATTTAAAGAGAAGAGATCAGATCAGGATCAGCTTCCGCGTTAGCGGCCGCATGCACTGCGAGGTTGAGCACCACCCGGCGCATGGTTGGATCCTGTGCATCGGGCATGACCTGAAATCCGAGATGTGACATGAGTTCAAGCATCTTGTGATTGGTCGCCAAAACTAGGCCTTCAAGACACGTAAGGCCCTGGTCATGCGCAATTTCAATTAACGCCTGCATGAGTTCAGTGCCAATGCCATGGCCCTGAAGGTCATCGCGAACCACGAGTGCAAACTCCGCCTTGCGGGGATCTGATAGGCCCGCATATCGGGCCACGCCTACGATTTCCTCGCCGCGTGGATTGGAAGTCACGGCGGCAAGCGCCACATCCCGATCGGGCCGGATATGGGTCAGGTGTTCGAGCTGCTCGGGCGTAAAGCGGCGGATGGTGGCCAGAAATCGCAGATAGCGTGTTTCATCGGAGAGCCGGGTTAAGAACTCTTCTAGCAGGGGTGCGTCACTGGGCAAGAGCGGCCGGATCGCAATCGGGTCAGGTGGTTTCAATGTTGGAAGGTCTGCTTGTGATTGTGCAATGCACAAACTGTAGCACAGCCATTTAACAAATGAACAACGAGTCACAAACGGCGCTTGGAAAAACCGGGACTCTGAGCCTAAAACGGCTGGGCGGGCTCTGCCTGGCTAAAGGTCACCACATGGTCGGCCTCAAGCCGAATGCCGATCCTCTCCTCCAGGCCATGGTCGTGATGGCTGGGCACCAGGGATAGGATCTGCTCGCCGTTATCGAGCTCAAGGGTGTAGAGAAAGTCTGCGCCCCGAAATGCCTTCCTCACCACCTTGGCTTTCAGCGGCGAGGCGTCGTCGTGGACCACGTCATCGGGCCTGAGCAGCACCCGTACATCGCCAAAGGGCTCGCAGTCACTGCAGCAGCAGGGGCTAAGTGGCAGGGCGCCCAGCAGGGTCTGGACCTCGTGGCCGACCTGGGATCCAGTAATAAAGGCGCCCTCGCCAACAAAACGGGCCACGGCCGCCGAGTTGGGCTCGTGATAGAGCTGATAAGGATTGGCCCATTGGGTCAGCCGGCCCTCGAAAATGACCCCGACCTGATCGGCCACCGCAAAGGCCTCGTGCTGATCGTGGGTCACCAAAACGGCTGTCGTCTGGGTCTGGCGCAGGATATCGCGGACCTCGCGGGCGAGCCGATCCCTGAGCGCAATGTCTAAATTTGAGAAGGGCTCATCGAGTAGGACCAAATCCGGCTGGGGTGCAAGGGCCCGGGCGAGGGCGACGCGCTGCTGCTGTCCGCCTGAGAGCTCATGGGGATAGCGATCTGCCTGCTGGCCAAGGCCAACCAGTTCGAGCATGTCTTTGGCGCGGGCATAGGCCTCGGCGCTTGCGCCGCGCCTGCCCTTGGTCAGTCCGAACTGAATATTTTCGATCACGGTCAGATGGGGAAAGAGGGCATAGTCCTGAAACACCACCCCAACCCGCCGCTTTTCGGGGGGCAGGTGCCGCTGGCCATCGGCCATGAGTTCGCCATTAATCCGGATTGCGCCTTCGGCGATTGGCACAAAGCCGGCCACAGCCCTCAGTAGGCTGGTCTTGCCGCAGCCCGAGGGCCCGAGCAGGCAGCCGATATCGCCCCGATCCAGTGCCAGCGAGACCCCGGTGGCAGCCAGCAGAAAGCCTTCCGGACGATTAGCGTCCGGATAGCGGATTGCGACTTGGTCGAGCTCCAGGGCCTTCATTGCAAATGATTATAATTCTTATTTGAGCGATTCGTCGTGAAGCCAAACCCCATTCCCCCCAATCGGGCCCTCGTTCTGGCCTCGGTCACGCTGGTGGTGGCCATCATCTTGCCCCTGGCAGCAGTGGCGGTCTTTGGACTGAAGGCACTGCTCAGCCCAGCCGTGCTGGTGTCGTTGGCCGAGTCGGTATTGCTTGAATACACCGTGAATACGATTGCGATTTCCGCAATCGCCGCTGCGATCGCCTTAGGCCTGGGCCTGCCGGCTGCCTGGATGATCGCCGCCTATGAGTTTCCGGGCAGACGGATTCTGGATTGGGCTCTGATTCTTCCGATGGCGATGCCCGCCTATGTGTTGGCCTATGCCTACACCGACGCCCTGGATCCTTCGGGCTGGCTGTATCGCGATCTGATGCAGATGCTCTCTGCAATTGGCATTGC
>CAYTRY010000044.1:0-9992 GCA_964440375.1 uncultured Bordetella sp.
GGAAGTTGAATGAAAATTTCAATGATCGGCACGGGATACGTCGGCCTTGTCACAGGCGCATGTTTTGCGGATGCAGGCAACCACGTGCTGTGTCTAGATCTGGATGCGTCAAAGATCAAAGTGCTGCGCGAAGGCGGTATTCCGATTCACGAACCGGGATTACTCGAGCTCGTTCGCCGAAACGTCGCTGCAGGCCGGCTCGGATTTACAACCAGCATTGAGGAGTCTGTGGAGCACGGCTTGGCGCAATTTATTGCCGTGGGCACCCCACCGGATGAGGATGGATCAGCCGATCTTCAGCATGTCGTTGCGGCCGCCCGCAATATTGGCAAATACATGACTGCAGAAAAGATTGTGGTCGATAAGTCGACGGTGCCGGTCGGC
This sequence comes from uncultured Bordetella sp., assembly GCA_964440375.1. Taxonomy (GTDB): domain Bacteria; phylum Pseudomonadota; class Gammaproteobacteria; order Burkholderiales; family Burkholderiaceae_A; genus Lacustribacter. Next base: position 385 of record CAYTRY010000044.1, read on the forward strand.
ACGGCCGATAAGGTCCGGGATGCAATTGCTGATGAGCTTAAATCCCGCGGCGCTTCAATTCCTTTTCATGTGGTTTCAAACCCTGAGTTTCTGAAAGAGGGCGCTGCAGTAGAGGACTTTCAGCGGCCAGATCGCATTGTGGTGGGGCTGAACTCCGCAAAAGCCGAGGAGATCATGCGTGAAATTTACGCACCATTTCAGCGGCAGCACGATAAGCTCATGGTCATGGATGTCCGCTCTGCCGAACTTACAAAATATGCGGCCAATGCCATGCTGGCAACGCGAATTAGTTTTATGAATGAGCTGGCCAACCTCGCTGAATCCTTAGATGCCGATATCGAGAGTGTGCGCAGGGGCATTGGATCCGATTCGCGAATCGGTTATGGGTTTTTGTATTCAGGAGCAGGCTATGGTGGATCCTGTTTTCCAAAGGATGTGAAGGCTTTAGTCCGCACGGCCGCCCGATTTGGCCATGATTTGAAAGTGCTTAATGCAGTCGAAAGCGCCAATGCCCTTCAGAAGCTGGTGCTGGTGCGCAAAATCTGCAAGGCCTTTGGGGAAAATCTTCGTGGGCTGCGGTTTGCGATTTGGGGGCTGGCATTTAAGCCCAACACCGATGACATGCGCGAGGCGCCAAGCCGGGTAATCATCAAGGAATTGATTGATCGTGGCGCATCCATTGTGGCCTACGACCCAGTGGCGATGAAAGAAGCCAAGCGGGTGATTACTGAGCCCATTGATTATGCCGATGACCCCATGCAGGCGCTGACGGGCGCTGATGCGCTGGTCATTGCCACCGAGTGGAAGGAATTCCGTAGCCCCGATTTTCAGATCATGGCCCAGCGGCTTAAATCCAAACGTGTTTTTGATGGCCGCAATATGTATGAACCAACGGTTGTAAAGCGTGCTGGCCTGATTTACGAAGGCATTGGCCGCAAGTAACCTGCGGTATTCAATTTAGTTTGTACACCCTTTAGCCAATGAAAAAAATTCTTGTTACAGGTGCCGCCGGATTTATTGGCATGCACACCACCGAGGCCTTATTGGCCCGTGGCGATATGGTGGTGGGGCTGGATAATCTCAACGCCTACTACGATCCCACACTAAAAGAAGCCCGGCTTCAGAGGCTAAAGTCTTTACCCAATGCGAAAAGATTTCGTTTTATCCGGGCCGAGCTTTCTGATGCAAAAGCCATCGCAGAAGTCTTTGATTCTGATGCCTTTGATGGCGTGATTCACCTCGCTGCCCAGGCAGGGGTTCGCTATTCTTTAAAAAATCCCCAGGCCTATGTTGACAGCAATCTGACTGGTTTTTTAAACATCCTGGAGGGTGTGCGCCATCAGCGTGAGCGTCTTGGCGATGAAAAGGCAGGCCGCACCCGGCATCTCGTATATGCCAGCTCCTCCAGTGTTTATGGGGGCAACAAGAAGCTGCCATTTGCTGAAACGGATCGGGTGGATCACCCCGTGAGTCTTTATGCCGCTACCAAAAAAGCCAATGAGCTGATGGCGCATACCTACTCTCATTTATTTCGGATTCCTGCAACCGGCCTAAGATTTTTCACGGTCTATGGGCCATGGGGGCGGCCCGATATGGCGGCATTTATATTCACCAAGGCGATTCTGGCGGGCTCGCCGATCACGGTCTTTAATCACGGCAAGATGCAGCGGGATTTCACGTTTATTGATGACATTGTTCAGGGTGTGGTCCGCGCCCTTGATCGCCCCCCGCCTGCAGAGCCTTCAACCGGTGATTTTGCTTTCGATACCATGGCGCCGCATCGGGTATTAAATATTGGAAATCACAATCCTGAGCCGCTCACCGAATTTATTGCCGCAATTGAAGACGCCTTGGGAATAAAGGCCAAGCAAGACTTCCAGCCGCTTCAGCCCGGGGATGTGCCAGCCACCTATGCGGAGACTTCCGCCCTTCGCGCATTGACTGGCTTTGCTCCCGCAACGCCTTTGCGCACAGGGATTCAGCGTTTTGTGGATTGGTATCGGGCCTACTACAAGATTTAAAGCGCGGGCACTTCGCCTGCCGGAGTTCTCTTTAAGGAAGCTGTAAGGCAACTGCCACCACGCCCAGGGCCGTGCTGATCAGCAGCGTGGTCAGCATGCCGAGCTTAAATTGCAAAAGCATAAGCCCGGCCAACACCGTGATACAGATCGCGACCAGATCCAGACTTCTCCATGACCAGAGCTGGCCATCTGGGAAAAATGTGTGCTGCGCGAAAATAAGTGCCAAATCCACAATTACGCCCACTACCGCAGCGCTAATCGCAGTCAGTGGTGCTGCCAGCGATAGATTTTTTCGGGTGGCTTCAATCCAGGGCGCACCCACCAAAATAAATACAAAAGACGGCAGAAACGTGAACACCGTTGCCACAAGCGCGCCCAAGGCCCCGGCCCCTGAGATGGGTAAAAACGTCAGGCTCGTGTGTTGGGCGGCACCCACAAAGCCGACAAACGCATTGATCATCACCAGCGGGCCCGGCGTGGTCTCGCCAAGTGCTAAGCCATCCATCATCTGGGCAGCACTCACCCATTGATACTCATTTACCGCGGAGTCAAACACATAGGGCAGCACCGCATAGGCCCCACCAAAGGTCACTAGCGCTGCTTTGGTGAAAAACATCGCCATATCAGACAACACATAGGGTGCAAGCTGATACACGGCGCTGTACAAGAGAGCCCATAGGGCAACGCCGGTGCCGATTGCGACCGCCATGTGATAGCCATCAGTACGCACTGTTTTCGGCGTGGGGGTGTGATCATCGATCACATAGCCATCGCTTTGAATAGCTTTGTCCGCCGATCCAACTGCCGCCCGACTGCCAGAGTAAACCTCAAGGCCTTGAAGCGGTGTTTTTGACAGCAGATGGGTGAGCCAGCCTAAAAACGCGGCCGCCGAAATAATCGCGATAAACGAAAAACCCAGCAGTAGTCCGCAGAGCGCACCGACCGCAATCGCCCACCAAAAAGGGCCCCTCAGCACACGCTGCCCCAGCCGAATGCAAGCCGCCAACACAATCGCCAGGACGGCCGGCTTAATGCCATAAAGCAGCGCTTGGACCTCTGGCAGCTGGCCATACATGACATAGACTGAGCCGACGCCAATCATGATGGCCAAAGACGGCAGCACGAAAAGCACGCCAGCCAGGATCCCGCCAAGCGATCCGTGGGTCAGCCAGCCTAGATAGGTCGCCAATTGCTGCGCCTCTGGGCCCGGCAAAACCATGCAGTAATTCAGCGCATGAAGAAACCGGCCATCGGAGATCCAGCGGCGTTTCTCGACAAGCTCCCGGTGCATCAAGGCGATCTGCGCCGCTGGCCCCCCGAATGAGATCAGTCCGATCTTTAGCCAGACCTTCAGGCTATCGAGTAATGAGATGACTGATGTCGCTTGCAATTTTCTCTACCGCAAGATCATGCGGAATCACCAGCCGAAGCTTTCCCTGCCCATCAAAGACATAGGTAAAAGTGGTGTGGTCAATCGTGTAGGCCTTGGGATCGCGTGCGCTATCCTTGGTATCCACTTTTTTATAAAACACCCGAAAGTCTTTTGTGATTGCCTGCGTCTGATCAAGGCTGCCGCGTAGCCCCACAATGGTTGGATCGAAAGAGGCCAGATATTTTTTTAGCTGCTCAGCCGAATCCCGCTCGGGATCCACAGTAATAAATACCAGCTGCAGTTGGTCAGCATTTTTTCCGAGAAGCTTCTTGACTTCGCCCATCTTGGTGAGGTGGGTCGGACAGGCATCGGGGCAGTACATAAAACCAAAAAAAACTGCTGTGACTTTTCCGGGAAAGCTTGACGGGGTAGTGGTCTTGCCGTCGAGATCGGGCAGGCTATAGCCCTGGCCCCAGGGCGCACCGCTGACATCCATGGCGTTAAATTTTGTTGGCTTTTGACCGCAGGCCGATAGGCCCAGCATGCCGGCTACAGTCAAAAGCAGGGGCCAGGCGAAGATCGGTTTGAGCCGAGGGCGTCTTTCTGCTGTCATAGGCGGCTATGTTAACCCGCAAGACTGTCGGAATTATTGGTGCTGGATTGGCTGGCGCGGCCTGCGCACGGGCCATGGCGGCCGCAGGATTTTCGCCAACGGTATTTGAGTCTGCGCATCAGCATGCCGCAGGCGCATCCGGAAATCCGATTGGTATTTTGCATAAGCTCTACTCCAAGGATCACAACCTTGCCAGCCAGTGGGTTGAGCACGGCGTTGCGACCACACTGCGTTGGATTTCAGAGCTGGGTCAATTTTCGTCTCGGCCTTTGGCCGGGCAATGCGGTGTTTTACAGCTGGATGCCCAGGCCAATGAACTGATTCTCTGGGATCCGCAAGGCGCGTGGGTTCGGCCGCCAGAGTTTGTTAAAGCCTGCTTATCGCAGGCCAGAGCACTTGGTGCACAAGTGAATTTTGGAGTCCGGGCTAAACACATCCGAGACGATCAATCCACAGACACTGTAGAACTCACGCTCGAAGATCAAGAAGGCACGAATTTTAAGAAAATGTTTGATGCGGTGATTGTCTGCGCTGCTGGTGAACTCAGTCGCCTGCTTCCGGATGCCATGCTGAGTCTAAATTCCATTCGCGGAACAATCAGCAGCTATCGATTGCCGCAGGGCCAATCCTTGCCCTGTGTGGTGTGTGCGGCGGGCTATGTGACCCCATCCATTGACGGCGAGATGGTGGTAGGCGCAAGTTATGAGCGCCTCGCAGATGGCGATCTTGCAGCCACAGAGCCCGGCGATGAATTGAGTAATCTGGACCGTCTGCGCATTATTGCCCCGGCGTTGGCGCGCGATTGCGAACGCCTTACCCCGCAGGAGCGCACCAGTCTGCGCTGCGCCACCCTGGATCGGATGCCGCATGTCGGCCGGGTCCTCGATATTCACGCCAGGCTCACACCCAATATGTCGCAGATGCATCACATGCCAAGGTCATCCCGGCTATGGGTCCTGGGCGGCCTGGGCTCTCGGGGCTTAAGCTCCGCGCCGCTGGGCGCTGAGATTATTGCCGCGGCCTTAAGCGGTGCGCCGCCGCCTGTAGCGAAGCGGCTTTTACAGGCAGTCGATCCCGTGCGGTTTGCCCTGCGCAGACATCAGCGGCGGAAAATCAGCTAGATTAGACGGCCCAACAGTCATCGGAGCGAGCGGGAATGGCAATCTATGGTGCCCAGGCGGAGCAGCCCGGCGATGTGCGCAAGGCGGTGTCTTTGCGTGATCTGAAGGCCAGAAAAGAGCGGGGCGAAAAAATCGTCATGCTCACCTGTTATGACGCAAGTTTCTCTCAGCTACTCGATAGCTGCGGCGTTGATGTGCTGTTAATTGGTGATTCTCTGGGCATGGTGCTGCAGGGCCATGCATCGACACTACCTGTGACAATGGATCAGGTGGTCTATCACACAGAATGTGTGGCCAGACCCAGGCCTAAGGCCTGGATCGTGGCGGATATGCCCTTTGCCAGCTATCAGGAGTCGCCGGCGCAGGCCTATGCCAATGCGGCCCGCCTGATGGCTGCTGGCGCACAGATGGTAAAACTCGAAGGTGCGGGATGGTTAGCACCGACGGTGAAGTTTTTAAGCGAGCGTGGCATTCCGGTCTGCGCACATTTGGGATTAACACCCCAGTCTGTTCATGCACTGGGCGGCTATCGGGTGCAGGGCCGAGACCCTACTTCGGCAGAGCGTTTAATTGCTGATGCAAAGCTTTTAGAGGCCAGTGGCGCGGATATGGTGCTTGTTGAACTCATTCCAACGCCGCTTGGTAAACAGCTGACAGATGCATTGACAGTGCCGACCATCGGTATCGGTGCCGGACCCCATCTCACCGGCCAGGTTCTGGTGTTGCACGATATGTTGGATATCACGCCGGGAAAAAAAGCCCGCTTCGCAAAAAATTATCTATCCAATGCGGGCAGCATCACAGCGGCAATCAGCCGGTATGTGGCCGAAGTCCGCTCAGGCGCCTATCCAGGGCCCGAGCATGGATTTGAGTCCTAGGCTTTACTTGGCGGGCTATAGTCTCAAGCTGCTAAAAACTTAAGGCTGCCATCAGGCTGCCGCACGCGCTTGAGATTGCCCGCATGCCAGAGATGATTTAAATGGGCGATGGTCTCGCCCATTGCAAATGTCAGCTGATGCAAATCCAGTTCCCGACGAAATAAGATCGGCACCACTTCGCTGGCATGGCGCGGTGTCTGACAGGCGGTCAGCGCCTCTTCAAGCCGCGCTTTGTGGTGTTCGCGCAGCTGATTGATGCGCTCTTTTATGCCCCCGGCACGCGTACCCTTCGCGGCCCCAAAGGGCTTGCCGTGGGAGGGCAGCACCAGCACATCGTCGGGCAGCATTTCAAAAGCATGTAACGAATCTAGGTAGAGCTTCAGTGGATCCGCATCGGGCTCCTGGGGCCAGACCGACATATTCGTGGAGATCCGTGGCAGCACCATATCTCCCGAAATGACAAGATTGAGATCTTCGCAATACAAAGCACAATGTTCAGGCGAGTGCCCGTAGCCTGCGATCACATGCCAGTGATGTGACCCGATACGAATTGATTGGTTTGGAAAAATTCTTACAAAACTATCGGGCACTTCGGGCACAAGCGATGGAAAGTGGCCCGAGCGTGCGCGGAGTTTTTCAATCGTGTCGGGATCGGTGATGCCGTGCCGATGAAAGTGGGTTGCCATTGAGACAGCACCCGGCCCTTCATCAAGTTTAATTTTTGCGCCGGCACCTAGAAAAACCCGGGCCGTCTGATACTCCGCATAGTTCACCCACAGGGGTGCAGTCCATCGGCCCGTATCTGCGCCCTTGGTGAGCCAGGATGCAAGGCCGATATGATCCGGATGGTAATGCGTGCAGAGCACCCGAATCAGTGGCAGTCCTTGAAAGTGCTTGTCAATCACGGTGCGCCAGGCGGCGCGGGTAGCCTCGTTGCCCACCCCAGTGTCCACCACTGTCCAGCCTTTCTGGCCCTCCAGTTCGTCTTCAATGAGCCACAAATTGATGTGATCTAGGGCAAAAGGCAGCGGCATGCGAATCCAGATCACACCAGGCGCAATTGGCGTGATTTCGCCAATTTCAGGAATCGGAAGGTCGGCGTATCGAATCGCCTGGTCAGAGGGTGTTTTCATAAATGCGAATCGTTTTTCTTATAAGGGTTTGGAGTAAACTGGAACGATAACAAAAACAACAGTTTTTATCGTGGTGAGGAGATCATGGCAGCTTCTATCTTCGAGCAGGGCCTGGATAAGAATCCGGCCAACTATGTCCCACAGACACCCCTAACATTCATTGAGCGGGCGGCCGTGGTCTACCCGGAAAAGACCGCCGTTATTCATGGCTCCTTGCGCCGCAGCTGGGCCGAAACCTATCGCCGTTGTCGGCAGCTGGCCTCGGCTCTGGCAGCCCGGGGGGTGGCCCGATTCGATACCGTGGCGGTGATGCTGCCCAACACACCACCGATGGTGGAGTGTCATTTTGGCATTCCCATGCTGGGCGCAGTCTTGTGTTCTTTAAATACCCGGCTTGATGCCAGTGCGATTGCCTTCATGCTTGAGCATGGTGAGGCTAAAGCGGTAATTGTTGATCGTGAGTTTTCAGTGGTGATGTCTGCCGCCTTGAAAATTCTCACTGAAAAGGGCTATCGGCTGCCTTTGGTGATCGATGCCGATGACAGCCAGTACTTGGGCCCGGGTGAGCGCATTGGCGCAATTGAATACGATGACTTTGTTGCCCAAGGCAGCCCCGAGTATGAGTGGCAGCTGCCGCCCGATGAATGGGATTCGATTTGTTTGAATTACACCTCGGGCACAACCGGTAATCCTAAGGGGGTGGTTTATTCGCATCGTGGCGCTTATGTCAATGCCATCTCAAATATTCTTGAGTGGGATATGCCCAAGCATCCGACTTATCTCTGGACCCTGCCCATGTTTCATTGCAATGGCTGGTGCTTTCCCTGGACGGTTGCAGCCCGGGCTGGAATTAATGTCTGCCTGAGAAAAGTCGAGGCCGCTGCTATTTTTGATGCGATTCGCACCCATCAAGTCACCCACTACTGTGGCGCACCGATTGTCCATGGCCTGCTGATTAATGCGGATGCAAATCTGAAGGCGGGCATTCGCCACAAAGTCAGCGCGATGGTCGCCGGCGCCGCACCGCCTGCTGCCATGATCGAGGGCATGGAAAAGATGGGCTTTGACATTACCCATGTCTATGGCCTAACAGAGACCTATGGCCCAGCCGCGGTCTGTGTCAAACACGAGGCCTGGCAGTCCGAGGACATCGGCGAACGGGCGCGACTGAATGCGCGCCAGGGTGTGCGCTATCACCTTCAGCAGGCCATCAGCGTGCGGGATCCTGAAACACTTTCGGCTGTGCCCGCCGATGGCGAGACCATGGGTGAGATTATGTTTCGCGGCAATATCACCATGAAGGGCTATCTAAAAAATCCAAAAGCCACCCAAGACGCTTTTGCAGGCGGATGGTTTCATTCGGGCGATTTGGCAGTGATGAATCCTGATGGCTATGTCAAGATAAAAGACCGCAGCAAAGACATCATCATCTCGGGCGGAGAGAATATCTCCAGCATCGAGGTCGAAGATGTTCTGTATCGGCATACGGCGGTCTTGGCGGCAGCAGTTGTTGCCAAGCCCGATCCGAAATGGGGGGAAACCCCTTGTGCTTTTCTGGAAATTAAGCCGGGCGCGGCGGTCACCCCGGCGGACATCGTGGCCCATTGCAAGCAGTATCTGGCAGGATTCAAGGTGCCGCGGGCCGTAGTCTTTGGCGAATTGCCCAAGACTTCAACCGGAAAAATCCAGAAGTTTGAATTACGTAAGCAAGCAGGCTCAGTCTCTGCGATTGATGTTTAACCCTTAAGGAACACCACCATGGCTGACTACAACGCCCCCCTTCGGGACATGCAATTTGTGATCAATGAGCTTGTGCCCTTATCCGAAATCACGGCACTTCCTGGCTACGAAGAGGCTGGCGAAGAACTTGCTGGCGCCATCCTGGATGAGGCCGCCAAGTTCGCAAATGGTGTCCTAAGCCCACTGAATTGGATCGGTGATCAGCAGGGCGCTGTTTTAAATGGCAATGCGGTAACGACACCGAAGGGCTTTAAAGAGGCCTACGAACAATTTGCTCAGGCGGGCTGGATTGGGCTGGCCTGTGATCCGGAGTATGGCGGCCAGGGCCTGCCTGCGCTGCTGTCAACGGCAGTCAATGAAATGTGGAATAGCGCCAACATGGCCTTCACACTTTGTCCGCTTTTGACTGCTGGCGCAATCGATGCAATCACGCATCACGGTTCAGCGGAGCAAAAGGCGATGTATCTGCCCAATCTGATTTCGGGAAAGTGGGCCGGCACCATGAATCTGACTGAGCCCAATGCAGGATCGGACCTCTCGGTTGTGGCCACCAAGGCCGCGCCAGCTGGCGATGGCACCTATAAAATTTCGGGCACAAAGATTTACATCACCTATGGTGAGCATGATTTCACCGAAAACATAATTCACCTGGTGTTGGCCCGTCTGCCGGATGCACCCGCAGGCGTTAAAGGCATCTCACTGTTTATCGTGCCCAAGTTTTTAGTGAAGG
>CAYTRY010000045.1:0-9976 GCA_964440375.1 uncultured Bordetella sp.
CAAACGCAGTAGATTGCTGCGAGGGTCCCACGCACGCTGCAGCGGGCAGGCTGTCACGGTCCATAGCAACTTGTTTTTCAAGCACATCAGGCGCGATGCCCAGCCGAGTGGAGGCGGACTGCAGCCAGCCCTGTTCAAGCGAGGCGGCCAGCAGGCGCTGGCCTTGCAGCCGATCGATTGCGGGCAGCCAGAGCGTGGTGAGCAGGCTCCACAGCAGCAGCACTCCGCCGCTACTGAGTGCGACAGGCCTCCAAAGCCGAGGCGCCCCCCGGCGTATTCGCCAGAGCACCAGTGCGACCCAGGCGATGGTGGCGACTAGGCCAATGAAGATTTCATAAAGATTCGCGGTGCCGACAATGCCAGGCACACGCAGCGGGACTTTGGCCGCCAGTGGCGCAGGCACTCCGAAATTCAGGGCGGTCCAATACAGCCAGACAAAAATGCCAGCGGTTGTAAACAGCGTGACTGCAAACCAGTCCACAAGATTCACAATCGGCCTTGGCAGTGAGAGTAGGCTGAAGGCTGCAAGCATCGCCAGCGGAACAATCGGCACGATGTGCTGAACCTTCCAGTGGGCGGGTCCGAATAGTCCGAGTATCACTGCAACAGCAGTGAGCGTAATCGGCACCGACCAGTGCGGCGATCGAGACAGTCGGGTCTGCCGGATCGACAGCAGCCCGAAAATTGCGATTGGCCAAATGGGCCACCAGCGCCAGAGTGATTCACGCAGCCAAGGCTCCACACTCTGGAAAATCGCAAAAGAGGCGGTCGCATCCGCGGCCGCGGACGGGCCGATCAGGCCCAGACGCCACCACTCAATCATGCGATCGTCAGGCAGCATGGTGAGCCCAGCGGCCAGCCAGATCGCAGTAAGCATGAGCATGGTGATCGCCATGCGAGCGAGAAATTCTTTGCTGATTCGCCGCAAGGGGCTGGCCCATAGCAATACGCAGGCCACTGAAATGAGTTGGGTAATCGCCAGACCGACACCCTGGGTCAGCAGGCTGGCGGCCACAATCGATCCCGCCTGAAGGCCGGCACGTTTTGGAGTCTCCGGCGCAGTTGCGAGTGCCCAGAGCAGCAATGCTTGTAGCAGCAGCTCAATTGCAGCGGTTCCCAGCTGGTGTAGGGGGTAGACCAGACCTAGCGCAGCAATCGTGAGCAGCAGCGCACAGTCGCCGAGTGTTTTCCCGAAAGCAGAAGCCCGTGGCCCAAGGCCTAGCGGATCGACGGGCTGGGCCTCACGGCGCCGCGCGAAGCGGTCGGTTGCTTTCCAGACGGCAACTAAGCCAAGCGCCATTGCAAGTGCGACAGGGATTCGGGCGAGATCATCCAGTAGATGAATCGGAATCGGTGATGCAGTGCTTGCCGCCCAGAAATAGGCAGGCAGCATGAAGATCGCAAGTAACGCAGTCCATAAGGGCCCCTGCTGATTCCACGCAAGATCACCCAGCTGCGGCAGCAGCAGTAAGGAAAAATCACCACGCAGTAGCCCTTCGGCCGTAGTCCGCGCCAGAGCCAGGCCCAGCATGTCATCGCCGCGCCAGGGATCACGATAAAAGAGCCCGTGGCCGATGTAGAGCAGCACAATCAAAATCAGCAGCCAACGCGGAATGCGATTGGCTGCGCTGGCCGCCAGGCCAGGCAGTGGGGCGCCGGTGTTGGCCTCTAGAAATGAAAAGGCAGCCTTGCGGCTGCCTTTTTCAGTCTTTGTCATCAGAATCGATCGGGGCTTTAGGCCTTGGCCGCACCTTTGGCCGCGCTCTTACCAGTTTTGCTGCCGAACTTCTGGCGGAACTTCTCGACACGGCCCGCGGTATCCACCAGCTTTTGTTTGCCGGTGTAAAACGGATGGGTCTCAGAACTCGTATCCAGCTTATAAAGCGGATATTCCTTGCCATCGGTCCACTTGGTGGTCTCGCGGGTCTGGACGGTGGAGCGGGTAATGAATTTGAAGTCGTTGGATAGATCCACGAACACGACTTCGCGGTAATCGGGGTGAATGCCTTGTTTCATGTGTTTTCCTTAAGGGAGTGGGGTCGCCGGCACCGCCTGATCAATGGGTGCTACGTGCCTAAGTCCTTGAAGTATATAGAAAAATTGGGCGCCTCGCAAACCCTAGCCGCCGCGTTTCATCATATCGAAAAACTCGCCGTTGTTTTTGGTCTGGCGGATTTTATCGAGCAGAAACTCCATGGCCTGAAGCTCATCCATATCGTGCAGCAGCTTGCGCAGAATCCAGATCTTTTGCAGTACATCGGGCTTAATGAGCAGCTCTTCGCGGCGGGTGCCCGAGGGATTGATATTGATGGCCGGATAGACCCGCTTTTCTGCAAGGCGACGGGCCAGGTGGACTTCCATATTGCCGGTGCCTTTGAATTCCTCGTAAATCACTTCGTCCATCCGCGAGCCGGTATCAATCAAGGCAGTGGCGATGATCGTGAGCGATCCGCCCTCTTCGATGTTTCGGGCTGCGCCAAAGAAACGTTTCGGCCGGTGTAGCGCATTCGCATCCACGCCGCCGGTCAGCACTTTGCCGGAGGTCGGCACCACGGTGTTGTAGGCCCGGGCCAGGCGCGTAATCGAGTCCAGAAGAATCACCACATCTTTTTTGTGCTCGACTAATCGCTTGGCTTTCTCGATCACCATCTCTGCCACTTGGACATGGCGTGTCGCGGGCTCATCAAAAGTTGATGCCACCACTTCACCCCGCACACTGCGCTGCATCTCGGTGACTTCCTCTGGCCGCTCATCAATCAGCAGCACAATGAGTGTGATCTCGGGGTAATTGGTGGTAATCGCATGGGCGATGTGCTGCATCATCACGGTCTTACCGCTTTTCGGTGAGGCCACCAGCAGTCCGCGCTGGCCCTTACCGATTGGCGCGATCATGTCGATGACACGGCCGGTGATGTTTTCTTCACCTTTCATTTCCCGCTCCAGCACAATGGGCTCATCGGGAAACAGTGGTGTCAGGTTTTCAAAAAGAATTTTGTTTTTTGAAGCTTCGGGCGGCTGGCCGTTGATCTTGTCGACCTTCACCAGCGCGAAGTAGCGTTCACCTTCTTTGGGGGTGCGGACCTCGCCTTCCACCGAGTCGCCGGTGTGCAGATTAAAGCGGCGAATCTGCGAGGGTGAGAGATAGATGTCATCGGTGCTGGCGAGGTAGCTGGACTCTGGGGAGCGCAGGAATCCAAATCCATCGGGCAGGACCTCCAGCACACCATCGCCGAAAATCTGTTCGCCCAGTTTGGCTTTTTTCTTCAGGACCGCAAACATCAGTTCCTGTTTGCGCAGCCGGCTGGCGTTGTCGATCTCAAGGCTCATCGCCAGATCAACGAGTTGTGTCACATGAAGGGCTTTTAGTTCGGAGAGGTGCATAAGCGTTTAGCGAAGTGTCGCCGTGGAGACGGCCAGGGTTAAAAAACGTGAATTAAAAATTAGGGGGCGGTGTTCAGAGCGTCTGCCCTGAGGCCCCGAGACGGGGCACTGAATTCAGGCCGCGCGAGACTGCGGCCTGAGGCGAAATCATAAGCTGCTATCGATCCATGCGGTGAGTTGCGATTTTGCTGCCGCTCCGACTTTCTGGGAGACCACAGCACCATTTTTAAAAAGAATCAGTGTGGGAATGCCGCGAATCGAATGCTTGGCGGGCACCTCAGCGTTTTCATCGACATTGAGCTTGGCGACTTTGAGCCGGCCGTCGTATTCCTTGGCAATCTCTTCGACAATCGGGCCGATCATTTTGCAGGGGCCACACCATTCGGCCCAGAAGTCCACCAGCACGGGCAGATCTGATTTCAGGACATCGGCCTCAAATGAGGCATCGCTTACAGCGAGAACATGTTGGCTCATAGTGGTGTAACCAGGGGGGCTTTATTGTTTTTGGGCAGGCGGGGCGGCGCTTTGCCGCATCGATCACTCGGTGAGCCTGCTGGGCTGTCTACTATGGTGATTTCGTCGAGGACAATAGCATAAATTCCCCCATGCCTACAGTTTTTGCCCTGCCAAGCACCGCGCCGCTGTCGCAGGCCGTAGCCCAGGCCATGGGCCAGGCGCAGGGCGATCTCCCCCCGGCGCTGATTACTGACTCGCCGGCCGCCGCTGCCGCACTGAAGTCCGCGCTCTCGGCGGTCCAGTGGCCTGGCCGCAAGCAGGGCAGGCCAATGCCCTGGTGCGGCAGCCTTGATCAGGCTGCGCAGCAGGCAGTCTTCCAGATTGCATCCCATGGTGGCGTAAATGATGTGTCACTGCCGCGCGCGCTCTGCGCACGGCGTGTGGAACTGGCGCAACACCTGCTTGATCATTCCGCTTTAAAACACGCACTCGCCGGCTCAGCCCGGGCGGCATTGCTGTTGGCTGGCCAGTGGGTCGATATCTTTGAGGGCTGGGATTGGCTTGATGCGGCCCATCATGGGCTGCCGGTGACATCGGCAGCCGCCTCATCGATTGCCGGCGATCTGCGGGTGTTGGCTGAACTGCATCGGGCCACCTCAATTGCGGAGGATCAAGTCCCGTGGATCGCGCAGGGCCTAAAAAAATATCAGCGTCCGTTATCGCTTTGCACCGATGCCGTTTGGTTTTGTCTTGGCCGATCCCCGTCGCAGCGTGAACTCGCAATGGCTGAGATTTTGTTTGGCGTGCAGGACTCGCAGATCACAGTATTTGGTTTTCAGCCAATTGATCCGCTGACCGCATCCGAGGCCTCGCCGGCATCGCAGGAGCGGGAACTGATTGCGGCCTGCACCCTCGAGGAGACCGCATGGGCAGGTCTGCAGACCATCTTGCAGTGGCGTGCCCGCGGCTTGATTGATATTGGCGTGCTTGCATTGGATCGCAAAGCGGTCCGCAGAATGCGTGCTTTATTGCAGCGTGCTGATGAGCCCTTCAGTGACCGCTCTGGCTGGGCGCTGGATACAACAGTGGCCGCAAGTGCAATTGCTGGCCTGAATCAGCTGCTGAGCGGCCCGATTACGACCCAGACCATTCTTGAATGGGTCCATTCCCCTTTTGTTGCCGCGGGTCTGAAAGCCACCTGCGGCTTTGATGCGAGAAAGCGTCAGATGCTGGATGCCGCATTACGCGAGGCGGGCCGAGTCACCGAGATTAGTCTGGCGACGCTTGCTCAGGAGGGCCTGCTCACACTTCCTGCAGAAGTCTTCGAGACGGCAAGGCGGCGTGGCCGCCAGCCCCTCGCACGCTGGGTGGATCAGTTGTTGCAGGCCGCAGAGGCGCTGGGCCTGGATGCCGCATTGGCATCGGACCCCGCGGGAGAGGCCGTGTTGGCGGCGCTGCAAATTCTGCAGCAGCAGTCGATGGCCGATTCGCTGGCGATATCGTCGTCGCTCTGGAATACGGTGTTGGCCGAAGAGTTAAATCGTGCGCGATTCATCGAGCCCACCGAACAGGCAAAAGTCCGTGTGGTCTCCGCCTCGTCATTGCTGTGGCAAAGGCCGCAGGCCCTGCTGGTTGTTGGCGCAGATGCAAAGCGGCTGCCCCAGCGCGAGATGCCGCGATTTTTCGAGCCAACGCAGCTTGCCGAGATGGGGCTTGCGCTTGATCCCATTCAAGAGGAGTCCGAGGGCTTTACTGCGTTTACTGCGCTGTGGCGATCGGATCTTCCGATCACCATGATTGCGACCAGCGATGAGCCAGATAGCGCAGTGCAGTTCTCTCCCTGGGTGGAGCTGCAGACATCCATGCCAGTGAAAAAAGCGGCCGAAATGATCTCGCCGCTGGTGCTCGATTGCAGTCTTTTGCCTGCCCTGACAGAAGATTTTCAGGCCGAAACGCAGCTGCGATGGGATCTGGGCCTGCCGGATGCGATCTCGGTATCTGAATCGCAGCGGCTGGTGGACTGCCCTTATCAATATGCGCTGTCTTCGCTTTTGGCGCTTTCGCAATGCGAGGAGCTGGAAGAATCCGCGCAGGCCTCGGATCTGGGCTCGCTTTTGCATCATGTCGTAAAGGCCGCCCCAGCCGGATTTGATTCCGAGGCCCTGTGCGCCGACTGGCTACATCGGCAGATTGACCAGAGTCTTGAGCAGCCCTGGCGCTGGGGTGGTCCTGGCGCCACATTAAAGCTTTCGCTCCCGAAGCCGATCTGGGCGCAGCTGCGTGCCGAGGCGTTTGCAATCGTGCCCAGACTTGCCCGATGGCTTCTGACTCAGCCCGCTGCCAATTCTGCTGGCGATTCAGGCAGTGTGATTCAGACTGAACTGCCACTACGCGCACAAATTCCGGACCTGGGCGTGACGCTCAAAGGCCGGCTTGATCGGCTGGATGTGGAGCGCGGCGTGGTGATGGATTTCAAAACCAGCGATCCCAAAGTTCTAAAAAAACGCTTAAGCCCCGAAGGCAATGAACTTCAGCTGCAGCTTTATGCCTGGCTGCTGCAGGCACAGCAGTCAGCCCAGCCGGTTAAGGCTGCGCGTTTTGTGTCGATTCGGCGTGAGGCCGTCACCGAGGTGGATCTCACACCAGATGAAGGCAGGTCAATTGCGCAGCTCGGCGTCCAGGCCCTGGAATCGGTGCGCTCAGAACTCAAAGAGATTGCCGGTGGTGCGCTCGTGCAGGCACGGGGAGTTGATGCGGATGCGCAGGTCTGTCAGTACTGTGCCGTGCGGGGTGTCTGCCGGCGCGATGACTATCGGCTTGATGCCGCACGCTTAGAGATAGAGGCCAACAATGGCGCGGAGCAGACCGATGGCGCTTGATCCGGCAAGGGCCTTAGAGCCCCAACGCAGCGTGGTCGTAGAGGCCTGTGCGGGAAGCGGCAAGACCTGGCTTTTGTCTTCGCGAATTACCCGGGCTCTTCTTGAGGGCGTGGCCCCGCGATCCATCCTTGCACTGACGTTTACGAATAAAGCCGCCGCTGAAATGCGGCATCGGGTGATTGGGCAGCTGCGTGATTTGTCAGCCAGCGATGCGCAGCGACAACGCGAGATTCTCACTCACTGGGGCCTGACCGGCCAGGCCCTTGAGGCCGCGCTTTTAGCAGCCCCCAAAGCCTTGCAGCGGTTTTTATCAGATCCCCAGCCTCCGATGATCGGAACATTTCACAGCTGGTATGCCCGTCTGATCGCCATGGCACCGCTGCGCGCAGCTGGCATGGCCAGCCTCTCGCTGACACAGCGCGCCTCCGATTTGCATCGCCAGGCGTGGGAGTTGTTTCTTGCAAACCATGCGGATCGGCTGCCGTACGCCGAGTTAATTGAGTTGATGGGCCCATGGCATGTCCGCGAGGCGATGCAGTCTTGGTTAGCTGCCCGTGTGGAGTGGCAGGCCTTTGGTGTTGAATCACAGCCGCAGTCCGATGCGGCGGCTGCTGGAGGTGGTGCAAGGGCCAGCAAATCAGTGATCGCAGATGCGTTATCGGCCAATCGACTGGCAGTGGCTGCGTTTTATCAGGCCCAGCAATCGCAGGCAGCGATTTTTGCCAAAGCCTATGCACAGATTGCCGATCGTGCCGAGCTCGCTGGTTTATTTTCGCGATGGAATCCTGATGAGCTCAGCGATTTGCGTAGCCGCATGCTCACGCAACGCACGACCGAGGAAATGCTCAGCGATGCCGATAGCCCGCGCTTTCATTTAAAAGGCGGCGATGATCGCTTTGTTCGCAAGGGCAAAGACCTGGCGGTCTGGGGTGCCGAAGGCCCCGCATTAAAGGCCCAGATTCAGGCCTTTGGCGCGGCACTCGGTGGGCTGATCACCGCCTGCGATGCACGTCTTTTGGCGGCCCGCAATCAGGCCCTCTGGGCCTGCGCGTCAACGCTTGGCCAATGCCTGGAAGACGTCATGGCCAAAAGCCACGAGACCGATTTCACCGGCCTTGAGATGAAGGCATGGGAGCTGCTTGGCGGCGCATTAGCGGCAGATTTTCACGCGCGCTTTGATCGTCAGATTTCACAACTCCTGGTCGATGAGTTTCAAGATACCAATCCGGTGCAGTGGGCGATGCTGCGGGGTTGGCTCTCTCAGTATGAGCAAGATGATCACAGCATTGCAGCCAGCGCCCCCCGAGTTTTTATCGTAGGCGATCCCAAGCAGTCGATTTATCGATTCCGGCGTGCTGACCCAGAGGTGTTTTATGCGGCATCCCGGTGGCTTGCCCAACACTTTGGCGCAGACGTTCTCTCCACGAACACCACTTATCGCTGCGGCCCCGCGGTGGTGGCGTTTCTGAATGCCGCACTTGGCAGCGCTGCGCCCAATCGATTCGCCGATCACGAGACCCGCGCAGCCGATGCAGCCGGTTTTGTTGCGCGTCTTGGCCTGGCACCCGATTGGGAAAGTGAGGGCAGGGCGATTGCAGCTGCTTTACTGCAGCTTCGGAAAGAGTTGCCGTCGTTAAAGTGGTCGGAGGTGCGGATCTTGCTTCGCGCCCGCACGCATTTTCAGAGCTATGAGCTGGCGCTCACCGAAGCCGGCATTCCCTTTGTCAGTGATCGTTCAGGCGGGCTGCTGTCGTCTCCGGAAATCGAAGATCTGATTGCGCTGCTGCGTTTCTTGGCTGCACCTTGGTCGGATCGCGACTGTGCCCAGGCACTGAAAAGCCCGATCTTTGGCCTCGCCGATTCGCAGCTGGTGGCAATTACAAAACAGCGGGCTGCTGATGATGGGGAGAGTTTTTACGCTGGCTTACTTGCCTGCGGTCTTAAGCCCGATGCAGACCCCGCCTTGGCGGCTGCTGCCAGAAGTCTGTCGCGCTGGATTGATTTATCGACGCAGCTGCCAGTCCATGATCTGCTGGACCAGATCCTGCACGATCAAGATGTTTTTGATCGGATTGCCTCGCGCACTCCTGATTTTCGTAGCCTGCAGCGGCTTGCGAATATTGAAGCCTTTATTGGCCTTGCCTTGGAGCTCGACACAGGACGGCTGCCCAGCCTGCCAAGATTTCTGCGCGAGCTAAATCGGGCTGCTGCCCTCTCTGATTCGGAGTCTCCCGGCCCCGGTGTCTTGCCCAATCAGCAGGCGGTGGCCCTCTCTACGTTGCATGCGGCCAAGGGCCTTGAGGCCAGGGTTGTAGTGCTTGCGGGGCTGATGGATCAGGGCCGATCGGAGAGCGGGCTGCGCTGGCTGTCGCAATGGTCGGAGAATCGCGATGCGATCCTCGGCCATGCGGGCTGGATTGCAGGCGATCCCATTAGCCCATTTGTTCGTGATGCGCTACTGGAAGAGAACCGGCGCACCGAGGAAGAGGATTTCAATCTTCTGTATGTTGGCATTACGCGGGCCAAGCAGGTGCTTTTATTAAGCGCTACCGGCGAAGAGCGGCCAGCTTCAAGCAGTCGTAAGCCCAGCTGGTATGAAAAACTAAAAGACCATTGCGAGCAACGTGATTTTCCGCAGCCCTCTGTGCCAGGCCCGGCCGCACAGAAAGATGCCTCCGCTTTGCTCGCACCGTCTGCAGTGACATGGCGTGGAATGCGCTTTGATAAAAAAACGAGTCCAGCAGGCTCACCAGCATCCGAGACACTGGCGATGCGACAGGGCAAAGCCTTACACCGGCTTTTGGAATTCGGGCCCCAGCAGGCCACTGCGGTTGCCCGCGCACTGATTGCTGAATTTGGACTGCCGGGTGCCGCCCGAGATGAGGTGATCGCTTCAGCCGAGGTCATTGGAAAGTCCGAGTTTGCAGCCCGCATTTTTAGTCCAGATGTTCTTGCGTACTCCGAATCCGAGTGGCCCGCGGTGGATTTGCCATCCGGCGCGCTGATGCGTCCCGATCGCGTCGTCCGGATTCAGGAGTCACCAGAGGAGTGGTGGATTGTTGATTTCAAGTGGAATGTTCTGCCCTCAGAGCATGCGGATTACGTCCGCCAGCTTGCGTTGTATCGCGATCAATTCGCCAGGATTCGGCCTCAGGCCAGGGTCGCTGCCAAGATTCTGACGGCCAAGGCACAGCTGTGGGATCTGCAGGGGGACCGCTTGGTACACTTGGCCTAAGGCGGGCCGCCCCGCATTGGGAGTC
>CAYTRY010000046.1:0-9084 GCA_964440375.1 uncultured Bordetella sp.
CAGGGGGACCGCTTGGTACACTTGGCCTAAGGCGGGCCGCCCCGCATTGGGAGTCGGCATACCTGGTCAGGTCGGGAACGAAGCAGCCAAGGCTGAATTTCTCAAGTGCCGGGGGTCCGGCTCGCCCCCTTTGACGCACACTGATGAATGACTAACGCCCTGTTTTCCTCTGAAGATTTGCCGTCGCCCGCGGCTGCAGGGCTGCAATCGCCATCGGCCGTGCTGGCCCGCAAGTGGCGGCCAAAATCGTTTTCACAGGTGGTGGGCCAGGACCATGTGGTCAAGGCCCTTGCCCATGCACTCAATGCCCAGCGGCTGCATCATGCCTATTTGCTCACGGGCACCCGCGGGACTGGCAAGACCACTTTAGCCCGGATTATTGCCAAGGCATTGAATTGCGAATCCGGCGTGAGCGCGAACCCCTGTGGTGTCTGCAGCGCCTGCAGTCAGATTGATGGCGGCCGTTTTGTGGATTACATCGAGATTGATGCTGCCTCCAATCGCGGTGTGGGTGAGATTCAGCAATTGCTCGAGCAGGCCCAGTTCGCCCCGACCGCGGGCCGCTTTAAGGTCTACGTGATCGATGAAGTCCACATGCTGTCGAATCACGCCTTTAACGCAATGCTCAAAACTCTGGAAGAGCCGCCGCCGGATGTAAAGTTTTTGCTGGCAACGACAGATCCGCAAAAGATTCCCGTTACCGTGCTCTCGCGCTGCCTGCAGTTCAATCTTAAAAATGTACCGCCCGAGCTTTTGCAGCAGCATCTGGCCTGGGTCTTAAACGAAGAAAAAATCAGTGCCGAGTCTCAGGCCCTGGCCTGGCTTTCTGTGGCGGCCCAGGGCAGCGTGCGGGACGGGCTGTCGCTGACGGATCAGGCAATTGCCTATGGGGGCGGACAAATCACGGAGCCTGCCGTTCGGGCCATGCTCGGATTGGTCCAGCGTGAGCTGTTGGGCCGCTTTATGCATGATATTGCCCGTAATGATCCGCAGGCTGCATTTGCAACACTTGAAGAATTGCAGACCTCAGGCGCATCGGCAGATGCCTTGCTTGCCGATATGGCCCGGTGTTTTCATCAGGCCAGCGCCCTTGCAACTTTAAAGATTGAATCTCGTGATGATCCCAGTGGGGCGATCGAGGCGCTTGCGCAGCATCAGTCCCCTGAGACCCTGCAGCTCAATTATCAGATCGTGACACTGGGCAGAAGAGATCTGCCGCTTGCGCCCGATGAGCGCACCGGATTGGAGATGACACTGCTGCGGCTCTTTGCATTTCAGCCTGCTGCGATGGCGGTAACGAGCGCATCCCCTCGGACGGTGGCAGCGCCCTCGCAGAGTCGGGCAGGGCCCGCATCCACGTCCGCACCCGCACCCGCAGCTGTAGCACTGCCGGCAGCGTCACTGACTGCACAGCAGTGGCCTGCGGTCTCGCGTTCGCTTGCGGTCTCGGGCCTAGCGCGGCAATTTGTTCAGCAGGCAAAACTCGTTGCATTCGAGGACCTCGGCCGTAGCGTGCGGCTGCAGTTTCGGGTCGCGATTCCTGCGCTGACTGAGTCTTCGGCGGTCAGCAAAGCCCAGGAGGCGCTGGCGGCGCACTTCGGCAAGCCTTGCAAAATTGATGTTGAACTCGGCGAGGCCGAGACACTGACCGCAGCGGCTGAGGATGCGGATGCGGCCGCCCAGGCCCAGGCGCGTGCCGAGGCCCAGATTCATGCCGACCCGATGGTGCAATCGATCCTGAATGATTTTGGCGGCAAGATTGTGCCGGGTTCCATTCGCTCAACCAGAAAAGGAAGTCCAGGATGATGAAAGGTCAGATTGCGGGACTGATGCGTCAGGCGCAGCAGATGCAGGAAAAAATGAAGCAGGTCCAAGACAGCCTGAGCCAGGAGATGGTGGAAGGCCAATCGGGTGCGGGCTTGGTGAAAATCACCATGAACTGCAAGCACGAGGTCAAAGCCGTGCAGATTGATCCGAGTCTGATGTCTGCCGATGCAGATGATCGGGAGACCCTCCAGGATCTGCTGGTCGAGGCGAGTAACGATGCTTCGGCAAAAGCGGAGGCGGTCTCACAGCAGCGACTGTCTGCCGTGACAGCGGGTCTGCCGCTTCCACCCGGCATGAAGCTTTTCTAATCAGCACTGCATGTGAGTGCCCTGCCTGCCAATCCACACGCGCTGGAGTCGCTTACCGAGGCCCTTCGGCGGCTTCCCGGAGTAGGCCCCAAAACCGCGCAGCGTATGGCCCTGCATCTCTTACAGCATGATCGTGTGGGGGCAGAGTTATTGGGCCAGTCGCTTCTGAATGCGGTACGTGCGATTCGCCACTGTCGCGAGTGCAACACCTTCACCGAAGAAGAGGTCTGCAGCATCTGCACCCATGCCGGCCGCGATCGCAGCCAACTCTGTGTGGTGGAGTCGCCCTCGGATTTATTGGCGGTCGAGCAAAGCCACGCCTGGCGGGGTCTGTATTTCGTGCTGATGGGCAGAATCTCGCCACTCGAAGGCGTAGGCCCCAGAGAAATTCATATGGATCGGCTGCTGGCGCGAATTTCTGCAGACGAGGTCAAAGAAGTGGTGATTGCCACCAACTTCACCCCGGAGGGCGAGGCGACGGCCCATGCCATTGAGAGCATGCTCAAGGCCAAGGGCCTGGCCGATCAAAAGAAAGTCTCACGTCTGGCGCGCGGTGTGCCGGTTGGTGGGGAGCTGGAATACATTGACTTGGGCACGATTGCCCAGGCGGTTCGAGAGCGGAGAAAGCTATGAGCATTGCACTGTGGTGTCTGATGATTGCCGGCATTTTGCCGATCGTGTGTGCAGGAATTTCAAAGGGGGGCGCATCGGACTATGACAATCGCGCGCCCCGCGAATGGCTGGCCCGACAAGAGGGCTATCGCCGTCGCGCCAATGCTGCGCAGGCCAACAGCTGGGAGGCCTTCACCTGGTTTGGCATTGCCATGGCGATTGCCCTGGTGACCAAGGCTGACCCCAGTAAATTGGATTTTCTTGCGATGTTTTTTATTGCCAGCCGAATTTTGTATATCGGTTTTTATGTCATGGATAAGTCCTCGCTCAGAACCCTGGCATGGCTTGCGGGCTTTATCACGACCTTGACAGTCTTCGCCTCAGGGACAACGTAGCGCAGCGGCCAAGCCGCTTTGCCAGTGAATTTCGGCTGAGTCGGGATCGGCCGTATAATTCACAAAATTCCGGGGGTACAACTCTTGTTTCGCCAGTCTTCCAACGTGGCGCCGGCCCTTCTTGCGCTCGCCGACGGCACGCTGTTTCAGGGCCAATCTATTGGTGCCGCAGGCCTTTCGGCCGGTGAGGTGGTTTTCAATACCTCCATGACCGGCTATCAGGAAATTCTTACTGATCCGAGTTACAGCCGTCAGATTGTGACGCTGACGTATCCCCATATCGGCAATGTCGGCACCAATGCCGAGGACGACGAATCAGGCCGACTGCATGTTGCGGGCCTGGTGATTCGCGATCTGCCCTTGCTGGTATCAAATTTTCGCTCGCAGGCCTCGCTCTCGGAGACCCTTCAGAAGTCAGGCGTGGTGGGCATTGCCGGCATCGACACCCGACGCTTAACCCGAGTCTTACGAGAAAAGGGCGCCCAGAATGGCGCGCTGCTGGCTGCAGCACCAGGCGAGACGCTTGATGCCGGACGCGCGGTCGCGGCAGCCCGCGAATTTCCTGGGCTGGTGGGCATGGATCTGGCAAAGGTTGTCTCGACAACCCAATCCTATGCATGGACCGAAGGCAGCTGGTCCCTGGGCATTGGCCATGCGCCGATGGGCCCGGCCCGCTTCCATGTGGTGGCGCTCGATTTCGGTGTGAAGCGCAATATTTTGCGCATGCTGGCCGATCGGGGCTGCCGCGTCACAGTGATGCCGGCCCAGACCCGCTTTGACGAAATTCAAGCACTGCGGCCCGATGGCCTGTTTCTTTCCAATGGCCCCGGTGATCCGGAGCCCTGTGATTACGCAATTGCTGCTGCCCAAAGCGCAATGAAAAAAAAGCTGCCGGTCTTTGGCATCTGCTTGGGCCACCAGATCATGGCCCTGGCCTCAGGCGCGAAAACACTGAAGATGAAATTCGGCCACCACGGCGCCAATCATCCCGTGCAGGAGTTGGATTCCAAGCGGGTCTTTATTACTTCTCAGAACCATGGCTTTGCCGTCGATCCTGATCATCTGCCCAGCCACCTGCGCATTACCCACGTATCGCTGTTTGATCGCTCGATTCAGGGCTTGGCCCGCACGGATGTGCCGGCCTTTTGTTTTCAAGGCCATCCCGAGGCCAGCCCCGGCCCCCATGACATCGGCCCGCTGTTTGACCACTTCACCACATTGATGCAGCAGCACTCCGGAGGCCGCAATGCCTAAGCGGACCGACATTCGCAGCATCATGATCATCGGCGCCGGCCCAATTGTGATTGGCCAGGCCTGCGAATTTGATTACTCGGGCGCCCAGGCCTGCAAAGCCCTCAAAGAAGAGGGCTACAAGGTCATCCTGGTCAATAGCAACCCCGCGACCATCATGACCGATCCAGAGACAGCCGATGTCACTTACATCGAGCCCATTACCTGGCAGACGGTTGCCAAAATTATCGAAGTCGAGCGGCCCGATGTGCTGCTGCCCACAATGGGCGGCCAGACCGCACTGAACTGTGCACTCGATTTACATCGCGAGGGCGTGCTTCAGAAGTTTGGCGTCGAGCTTATCGGCGCAAAAAAAGAGGCCATCGAAAAAGCCGAAGACCGGCTCAAGTTTAAAGAGGCCATGACCCAGATTGGCCTGGACTCTGCAAAATCGGGCATCGCCCATACGCTGGAAGAGGCCTGGGCGGTTCAAAAACAAATCAGCCAGCTCACGGGCAGCAGTGGTTTTCCGCTGGTGATTCGGCCCAGCTTCACTTTGGGCGGCACGGGCGGCGGCATTGCGTATAACGCCGAGGAATTTGAAACCATCTGTAAGCGGGGCATTGAGGCCTCGCCCACCCACGAGCTCTTGATCGAAGAGTCGCTCATCGGCTGGAAAGAGTTCGAGATGGAAGTGGTCCGTGATCGGGCGGATAACTGCATCATCGTCTGCTCGATTGAAAATCTTGATCCGATGGGCATTCACACCGGTGACTCGATCACGGTGGCACCCGCCCAGACGCTGACCGATAAGGAATACCAGGTCATGCGGGATGCATCGATTGCGATTCTTCGCGAGATCGGTGTGGATACGGGCGGCTCCAACGTGCAGTTCGCTGTCAATCCTGCCAATGGCCGTTTAATTGTGATCGAGATGAATCCCCGGGTCTCGCGTTCCTCGGCCCTGGCCTCGAAAGCCACAGGCTTTCCGATTGCCAAAGTCGCCGCCAAACTCGCAGTCGGCTACACCCTCGATGAGCTCAAAAACGACATCACCGGTGGCGCAACGCCGGCCTCCTTTGAGCCGACGATTGATTATGTGGTCACCAAAGTGCCCCGTTTTGCATTCGAAAAATTTCCCTCTGCCGATGCCCATCTCACCACTCAGATGAAGTCCGTGGGCGAGGTCATGGCCATGGGCCGGACCTTTCAGGAGTCTTTCCAAAAAGCCCTGCGGGGATTGGAAGTGGGTGTCGATGGCCTGAATCAGAAAACCACGGATCGTGAGCGGATCGAAGAAGAGCTCGGCGAGCCGGGCCCTGAGCGGATCTGGTATGTCGGCGATGCCTTTGCGCAGGGATTTAGCATCGATGAGGTCCATCAGCTGACGCGAATCGATCCTTGGTTCTTGGTGCAGATCAAAGAGATTGTGGATCTTGAGCTTGCGCTCGATAAGATGACCCTTGCGGATTTGGATGCAGAGTCCCTGCGGGGCCTCAAGCGTAAGGGCTTTTCAGATCGCCGGCTGGCCTACTTGCTTGAGACCACCGAGGCGGAAATCCGCAAGCTGCGCCACAGCTTAAATGTTCGGCCGGTGTATAAGCGTGTGGATACCTGCGCGGCGGAATTCGCCACTTCAACATCGTATTTTTATTCGACCTATGAAGAAGAGTGCGAGGCCAATCCCACGAATCGGAAAAAAGTCATGGTGCTGGGCGGCGGACCGAACCGCATCGGCCAGGGCATTGAATTCGATTACTGCTGCGTGCATGCAGCGATGGCCCTGCGGGAGGACGGTTTTGAGACCATCATGGTCAACTGCAACCCTGAGACCGTCTCCACCGATTACGACACTTCAGATCGGCTTTACTTTGAGCCCCTCACGCTTGAGGATGTCTTAGAAATTGTCGATAAAGAAAAGCCCATCGGCGTCATCGTGCAGTACGGCGGCCAGACGCCCTTAAAGCTTGCCAAGGCCCTGGAGGCTGCGGGCGTTCCAATTGTGGGCACCTCACCAGAATCGATCGATATCGCCGAGGATCGCGAGCGCTTCCAAAAGCTGCTGGTCCGGCTTGAACTGCGTCAGCCACCGAATCGCACAGCCCGCAACGAAGAAGAGGCCATTCGTCTGGCCCAGGAAATCGGCTACCCCCTGGTGGTGCGGCCCAGCTATGTATTGGGTGGGCGTGCCATGGAGATCGTGCACGAGCAGCGCGATTTAGAGCGCTACATGCGGGAGGCCGTAAAAGTCTCCAATGACTCGCCTGTGCTTTTGGATCGATTTTTAAACGATGCAATTGAAGTGGATGTCGACTGCCTCTCTGATGGCAAGCGGGTCTTCATTGGCGGCGTGATGGAGCATATCGAGCAGGCGGGCGTGCACTCCGGAGATTCGGCCTGCAGCCTGCCGCCATATTCGCTTTCCAAAGAATTGATTGAAGAATTAAAGCGGCAGACCGCGCTGATGTCGCGGGCCTTAAATGTCGTGGGCCTCATGAATGTGCAGTTTGCGATTCAAAACGGCAATGTCTTCGTGTTGGAGGTCAATCCCCGCGCATCTCGGACTGTGCCCTACGTGTCCAAGGCCACGGGCATTGCACTGGCGAAAGTTGCCGCGCGTGCGATGCTTGGCCGTTCGCTGGATGATCAGGCCATCGGCGCGGAGGTCGCGCCGCCTTACTTCTCGGTGAAAGAGGCGGTCTTTCCGTTTGTGAAATTTCCGGGAGTCGACACCATCCTGGGGCCGGAGATGAAATCGACCGGTGAAGTGATGGGGGTGGGCAAGACCTTTGCCGAGGCTTTCGTGAAGTCGCAGATGGGTGCGGGCGTGAAACTGCCGACCTCGGGCTGCGCCTTTATCAGTGTCAAAAATAGCGATAAGCCGGTGGTGGTGGGCATTGCAAAAATGCTCGCCGAACTCGGATTTAAGCTCGTGGCCACCCGCGGCACGGCCGCCGCGATTGCCGCCGCTGGCATCGAGGTCGCCACGGTCAATAAAGTGACCGAGGGCCGGCCCCATGTGGTGGACATGATCAAAAATGGTGATGTACAGTTTGTCGTCAATACGGTGGAAGAAAAGCGCACAGCAATTGCAGATTCGCGCTCGATTCGCACCACCGCCTTGGCGGCACGTGTGACCACCTACACCACAATCGCAGGTGCCCAGGCCGCTGTCGAAGGCATCCGTCACCTGCTCGATGCCTCGTTAACCGTGATTGATGTGCAGGCAATGCATCGGCAGATTGCCGAAAGTAAAAGGCTTTGACTATGAGCACGACCCCGTTAACTGTTCGCGGCGCAGAGCTTCTCAAAGAAGAGCTCACCCGCCTCAAGCACAAAGAGCGGCCTGCCGTGATCACCGCGATTGCCGAGGCCCGGGCCCAGGGTGATCTGTCTGAGAATGCCGAATACGATGCGGCCAAAGAGCGCCAGGGCTTCATTGAGGGCCGAATTGCCGAGCTGGAGTCAAAACTCGCCCAGGCCCAGATTATCGATCCCAGCCAAATTGAAAAAGATGGCCGCGTGGTCTTTGGCACGACCGTAGACCTTGCGGATATCGAATCCGATCAGCGCATGAGCTATCAGATCGTGGGCGAAGATGAGGCCGATCTCAAAGAGAACAAAATCTCAATCTCCAGCCCCATTGCGCGGGCCCTGATTGGCAAATCGGTCGGTGATGTCGCCGTCGTGCATGCCCCGGGCGGGGCGCGGCAGGTCGAGATCCTCGACGTCCGCTACCTCTAGTCGGCACAGGCCGCATCTGGGCCATCGTGGAGATGGTCGGCTCATGGCAAAAAATAAATTCAATCCCCAATGGATGCACATGCATCTCACCGATCCCTTTGTGCGGCAGGCGCAGGCCAAGGGCTATCGGTCGCGTGCGGCATTTAAGCTTTTGGGTATCCATGAGCGTGACCGGCTGATTCGGCCGGGTATGGTGGTGGTGGACTTGGGCAGTGCCCCAGGCAGCTGGTCCCAGGTGGTCCGCGAACTGCTGACTGTGAAGGGGCCAGAGGGCAAAGGCCGGCAGGTCAAGGGCCGGATCATTGCGCTGGATCTGCTGCCCATGGAGCCGATTGCGGATGTGGACTTCATCGAGGGCGATTTTCGTGAAGACGCAGTCGCCCAGCAGCTTTCCGATCGCCTTTCGGGTGAGCAGGTGGACATCGTGCTGTCGGATATGGCCCCGAATTTGTCGGGAGTCGAGTCCGCCGATGCTGCCCGCGTGATGCATGTCTGTGAGCTGGCCCTGGAGTTTTCGGCCCAGCACCTCAAGCCCGAGGGCGCGCTTTTGGTGAAGACCTTTCAGGGCAGCGGCTACAGCCAGCTGGTGGAGCGCTTTAAGCAGCAGTTTTCCTCGGTAGCCGCCCGCAAGCCCCCGGCCTCCCGCGCGCAGTCCAGCGAGACTTTTCTTCTGGGCAGGCGCCTAAAAGCCGGCAAACGGCCTTGAAAACCCCCCAAAAGGCCACCACCTAAGGGTTGTGTCTGCGTGACACTGGCATTGAGGAAACTTAAGGCGGGGCATAGAATCCAAGTAACTGGCTCAAGATTTCCGCCCACCCGATAATTTTTTCCTATTAAAGGAGTAGTGCCTTGAACAACATGATTCCCAAAGCTGCCATCTGGATGGTGATCGCTTTGGTCTTGTTCACGGTTTTCCGGCAGTTTGACACCCGTCAGAGCCGGGGGCCGGAGATGCCTTACTCCCAGTT
>CAYTRY010000047.1:0-8982 GCA_964440375.1 uncultured Bordetella sp.
GTCGATGGCCGACGCAAAGTCGTGCAGCATCCCCGGGGCGGCGTGATTCAGCAGGTGCTGATTCGGGAGGGCGAGCCGGTTGCCGAGGGGGATATCCTGATCCGGCTCGACTCGAGTACGGAGCTTGCGAATCGATCACAGGCTCACTCGCAGCTTGCAGCGGCACGATTTCAGTCGGAAGCCCTGCGCTTGCAACTCGAGGACCTAAGGGATTTGACAGACGAAGGGTTTTTTCCCCGCAATCAGCTTATCGAGCTGGAGCGAAAGTACAACGAGTCCTTGGCACAGCAGCAGGCGTTACGCGATCAAATTTTCGCCTTGACCAAAGAGCTTGAGCGCACCGCCATTCGTGCACCAATTTCTGGCCGCGTGATGGGGGTGGGTATCAATACCCCCGGTGCGGTAGTCATTGCTGGCGCCAAGCTGATGGAGGTTGTCCCGAATAGTGATCAGGTCTTCATTGAGGCCCAGGTTCGACCTTACCTTGCCGACAAGATTGTGCCGGGAGCGACTGCGCAGATTCGATTCAGTGCGCTGCAGGCGGTGCGCACACCTGTGATTCGGGGGACAGTAGAGTGGATTTCGGCAGATCGATTCTTCAATCCAGAGGACAGGTCCAATCCGGAAGGATACTTTCTTGCGAAGGTGACAGTAGCCCCCTCGGAGCTTTTGAAAGTTGACGGTTTTCGAGTGATTCCCGGGATGCCTGCGGAAGTCATGATCAAAACCGGTGAACGAACGTTTTTTCAATATTTGATGAAGCCGTTTATTGATCGGCTCGCGGTTTCGGTCAGGGAGCACTGATGTGGCCTGACCCAAAACGGGTGCTCGGCACCTCGTTGCTGCTTGCGGTGCTGTTATTTCTGCTTCATCGCTCGCTACTGGCGCAGCCACTGCCTCAGGATCCCATCTCTAAAATGTCCTTGCTGATCGCTGAGCATGTGAGTCAAGCGCGGCGCTCTGATGGCACCTATCTCTCTAGTCTCGCCGCCAAAGAGGCCTCTTGGCATGCTTTGGCGGTAAGCTCGGCCGCCAAAGGAATCAAGATTTCTGCTTCTGCCGGCAGTTTCTACGCCAATCGCACCGAGGAAAATCGGGGCTCGCTCGGAGCATCGGAGACACAACGTGAATTCAGTTCTTCGATCGCCTCACTCACGGCTCGTCAGCCGCTTTATCGAAAAAAAGATCTGATTGCAATTGAGCAGGCGGCTGCCAGCTATCAGGCCTCAGAGGCCGCCCTAAAGGCATCGGAGCATACGCTTTTCGGCCGGGTTTTCATGTCTTGGATTGAGGTGTTGACAGCCCGAGATCTCCTCCAACTGTCGCAGTATGCCCTGGAGCAGGCTGCGGTAATTCGAGAGGAGATGGAACGACGCGTGCAGGCGGGAGAGGTCTCTATCGATCAACTCGGTATTGAAATCTCAAGATTTCAGCAACGGCAATCCGATATGCTGGATGCGTCGGCTCGGCTGCAGTTAAGCGAGAGGGCATTGAGCGATTTGGCGGGCCCGCAGGCCATCGTTCCCATTGGCCTATCCCTCGAGTCAGTCGCACCTAATCCGCTTCCCAATTTGTCTGCTCGCCAAGTGGCTGAACTGGTGGAACAACAGAATCCGGAACTACTGGCGGCGCGTTACTCAGAAGAACAGGCGCGATTAGAGCGAGATCGGATGCTGGCAGAGCGTTACCCCACTCTAGATTTATACGCCTCAGTTTCTCGGGGTGAGAACGATACCGTATCGTTTATTCGTGATGAAAGTCGTATCGGACTTCAGCTCAACGTACCGCTTTACACATCAGGAGGAATTGAGTCGGCCGTGGCCCAGGCAGATGCTCAGTTTCGGCGATCCCAGGCAAATGTTCAGGCCTTATTGGTGAAATTACGCAGCCAGGCCATCATTGCAATGACCAAGGTCAGCGTGAGCCTAGTGAAAATTGACGCCACTCGTGTTCATGTCGAGGCTACGGGTCTGCGGGTAGACGCAGTTCGCAAAGGGTTTCTCGCGGGGGTAAAAACGCGCGGAGACATCGCCCGTGCCGAGTCGGAGTACATCCAGGCGCGCCAACGTCGCGCCAATGAAATGCTGGAGTATGCGTCGGGCTGGACGGGCCTCGTGGTTGCTACCTCCCAGATCGATCCGATCTTTTTGGAGGGCATGCCGCCAGCGATCCAGCTTCCGGTTCGGATGGTGTCTTCCCCGTGAAGTGAGGGAGATTTCCACGCGCGACTTGGATCGGCGCCGCTGCCTGCAACCCAGACTTGGCGCATCGCGAGTGTGAATGAACAGGAGATTCAAATGCGTCAGGTCCTTGTCGTCGTGGGGACGCGGTCCGAGATGGTGCGGCTTGCGCCGGTGATTCGGCGGCTGAGGGATGAGGGCGGCCGTGCAGTCGGAGTGCGTTGGATTCATGCCGACGATCATGTCGGGCAGATCTGGCAGACCGCCGCGGTTTTTGGCCTGTCTTCCGATGGAGAGGTTCCCTCAGGCCACAGTCCCTCAAATTTACTGGAGCACAGCTGGGCGTTTACCAACGCGATTTCCAAGGAGATGGAGTGCCGAATGCCTGACCTCCTTGTCGTCCAGGGCGAGTCGCTTCTCGCGATGTTGGCAGCCCAGCAGGCCTTTATGCGGCGTGTTCCTGTCATTTATTTGGTTGCGTCATCCCATAACGGACTGCGAGACTCAAAGGGGCCACAAAACTCGTATCGAAAGCTGCTCACTGCAATCTCTACATTTCAATGTGTTACCAACGAGGCGGACCTGATGCAGCTGAGAGCGCACGGTGTGCCAGCTTTTGAGATTGGCATCACGGGCGATACCGTGGTGGACGCGATCGATACGGTCACAAAGTATGGCGTGCTCAACGGCAGCAAGGCCGTGCGCGGCCCCGAGAATGGGCGAGCCGCCACACAAATTTTGGTCCCATTGGGGACTTCTGCCCGCTGGGTCGGCAGCCTCACCGATTTTGCGCTGGCGATCGCTGATCTCGCTCAGTCAGCGTCAAGGTATGAATTTACGATCGTACTTGAGTCTGATGCGGTTTGCCGCGACCTCATGAGTGCGATTCTCGGATCAACCCCAAACGTAACGCTGCGCGATCCGATGCAATATTCGGAATTTTTAAGGCTAATGCAGCAGCAGGATGTAGTGCTTGCCGATGGGCTTGATTACTACGATGAGGCTGTCGCCCTTCGTAAGCCAATGCTTTTGGCCCAGGATCGGGCTTCCGATCAGGATTTCGCCCCCCCAACCGGGCTGACATTGATCGGCTCGCGACGAGAGCAGATCGTCCAAGCTGTTCTTGACTCGCGACGGGCCAATGGGCAGGTGAAGCGCCAGCCGTCCAGCATTCATTCTTTGGGCGATGGGCATGCCGCCTCCCGAATTTTGCGCTTGATTATGAACTGGTCGCGTAATCAAATTCTGACTCCGCGCGCATTTGAACCATACCGCTCATGATGACTTACAGCCAAGCTTGTAGCTGCTTAGTCATTGCAGCAGCGTGATCTTTGCGCTTTGATAAAGGTTGTTACATGGATTGGCAGAGATATTCGGGTACAGATTACCGTTTAAGCGAACAGAGTTGGCCACCAGTGTCCCGCTGAGGGTGAACGACGAGCTCGAGCCACTGATCGTGACATCAGCAGCACTTAAATTCACCACCCCGGTGAGCCTGAGCCTTACTTTCGCTCCATTCAGATCCAGTGATCGGGAAGCGCCGGACTGGGGATGACTAATCACAATACCGCTTCCGGCTGCGCAGCCAGCCGGTGTGGGGGCAGAAAGCGTTATATCTCCCGAGAGCGATAAGTCCTGTGATCCGGGGATATACAGCGATACGCCCCCAGTACCACTTATGACTGTTCTATTGTTGGTATCAAGGCCGCCATTAAACACATAATTTCCTGAGGCAAACGTCGTGGCACCATTCAACTTGACAAGTGAGCTGTAAATTCCTGGCTGGCAGGTTCCTGATGTACAGCTTGAGCCGGAACGGACGACCAATGGCTGTCCATCCATATTTTTTGTGGGAATGGCGGCTGATGGAAGGCTTGGCAGAGGGGACGCCAGTCCAATGGGCGCAGGGGAGCAATTGCCGCATTGATCGGGGCTATTGCTGTTGTAGACCGAGATACTTCCGATGCTCCCCGAAGCGACTTGGATCCCGGAATTATTTGTTGAGCTGAGCGCCCCCCCGATATCTGCCGAACAGTTAGTCAGTGTCATGATGTTTCCACCGTTGGCATTAAAACTGCTCAGCGTGGTGACGCAGGACGGCGCCCGGGCATTGCGGCCTGCAATCGCGACTGCCTGTGCTGCTGCGGTAGGGCTGCCCAGTAGCCCCATAAAAAATGACTTCCATTCGGCGCTGGCGGTTGCCTGGGCGCAGTCCTGCTGGGCGGTAGAATTTGGACAGGACACCGGATGAATGACTGTGACCTGCGCCCCGGCGGGGTTGGTCTCGGGAAATGGATTCACGCCCCCGCTGCCACAGCGGCTTGGATTGATCGCACAAGCTAAGGCCTGAGCATCAGCGACCGCTTGCAGGCGTGTTTTTTGTACATGGGTATATCCGACATCTACTGCAAGGCCTAAAAAACCGAAGAGTGCAAGCAAGAGAAAAGCGACGATTACCGCTACCGCGCCCTGGGGCTTTGGAATTCTTTTATTCATGAATCATGACCGATGTCTGGCTATAGGTTGAAAGGGCCTTTTCGCCGAAAAACCAGCCAACCCCTTTATAGGAATACGTCACCGTAACCGCCTGCGGCGCTCCGGTTCCGAAACCGCTTTCGGCAACAAAACTAACCTGTGGCGACCGCACACCATTAAAGGAAATCAGTCGGTTATGGGCATAGCTGTAGGCCACCTGGCAGGGATCTGCGGGAGCGGATGAAAAACTGTGCGTGCAGCCCGAGCCCGTGGTAGCGGTAGCACGCACCGCAGCCCATCGCGCTCCCTCTCGAGCCGCGTTGGTAATTACGGATTGGTCGTACATCAGTGCGCCGAAATTCACCACGCCAAACACGAGCAACAGCAGCAGCGGCAGAATCAGCGCGAACTCAATGATTGCTGCACCCGCTGGTCTGTGATGACACAAAGATCGACGCTGACCGCGAAAAACTGCAAGTATGCAAATAATGCAATGCGCCCGCATCACTGCTTTCCTTCGAGGGTCTGTCCGAGCTGTTGCTGGATTGTGATTCCTGCAGGGCCAAGTAGGACCAGCAAGAGTGCCGGGAAGATGCAGAATATCAATGGAAACAAAAGTTTTGTCGATAGTGTTGCGGCGCGCTGCTCGGCGTTGAGCCGTCGGGTTAGTCGCAGCTGATCGGAGTGAATTTTCACTGCCTCGGCAATACCGGTACCGAACTTCTCAGACTGAATGATCATCGTCGCCCACGCGCGGATCTCCGCAAGCCCAGTCCGCTGAGCAAGATTCTGTAAGGCGGCGGTGCGGCCCGCTCCAGCGCGCAACTCAAGGCTCAGCACATGGAATTCATCGAAGAGTGCCGGCGATACTTGTCGGAATTCCTGCCCCACACGCTGAATGGCCGCGTCGAGTCCAAGGCCTGCCTCAAGACAAATCCGAATGAGATCTAAGGCATCCGGAAAGTGCTCTACAAGTTGACGTTGACGCCGGCGAATCAATAGCTCAAGCCCCACCACCGGAATCAGTATGCCGATCACCGCCCCCAGGAATGCAGAGAGCACAATACGCGTAGGTTCAACGAGGGCGATCCCGCTAAGCGAAAAAATCAATCCACCTGCTAGACCGAGTAAAGTACAGATCAGTGTTACACCGAGCAGCAGTGATGTTGCTGTGTATGTTCGATAGCCAGCTTGCGCAAGCTTCCGTTGTAGTTTCGAATCTTGCCAACCTTCCTCTTTGAATGCAGAAGGTAAATGACTGCCGAATTTCTGACGAAACTGATCGCCCATCGTGGCCAGCTGTGATGTCGCTTGATTTTTTAGCTGTATGCCAACCTCTTGAATTCGAGTTGTGGCAACTGCGTTGGCACCAGAATATCTGGTCAAAGCGAGCATCGCAGTCATCGCGACGCCGGTCACCACTGCAATAAAAAGTAAGGCAAGCGTAAGCACCAAGAGAGGATCCATGCTCATTCTCAAATCCTAAAGTGAATGATTTTTCTCATCCAGACAATCCCAATGATCATTAGAAAGACTGTGATCTGGACTAAAAAATAGCCCGCCGGATCGGTCCATAAAACAGCGACAAACTCTGGATTCACAGCGTACATCACCAGCGCGGTGCCAAATGGCAGCAATGTTAGAATCCAAGCAGAGAGACGGCCTTCGGCCGATAGCACTTGGCCGAGCTTGCGCAAGCGCTGACGATCCCGAATAAGATTCGATAAGCCAAGTAGCAATGATGTCAGGCTTCCTCCTGTCTGCAGGTGAATCAACACCGCAATTACGAAGTAGCGGACATCTTCACTGGCGTTACGAATGGAGAGCGATTGCAGCCCATCTTTCACTGAGCTTCCAAAGCTAATTTCTTCGAAAACACGGCGAAACTCCGAACCAATCGGCTCCGCAGCCTCTTTGCTAACGACGGACAATGCACCCGAGAACGAATTTCCTGCCTGCATTGCGCGCGCGACAGAGTCGAGAAAGTCTGGAAGCTGCTGATCCAGCAGGTCATTGCGCTTTCTTTTTCTGCGAATCGCAAACATTACGGGTAGCGCCACAGCACCAAAGCCCCCGGCTGCCGAAAGCCAGTCTGAAAAGCCAAATAAGAGAAGTACTCCAGTTGTGAGAATTCCACTCAAAAGCATAAGCAATAGAAATTGATCAGCTCTTTGGGTAATTCCTGCCTGAGTTAACAGAAACTGAAGTTGTCTTGCTATCGGTAGCTGCTGAAGCCAGGCGTCGATGGTTGGCCGCTCACTGAGTCTTAGGTCTTTTAAGAGCTGTGGGTGTCGTGACGCTTTCTCCGGAGTTGGATAGCGCTCTGATGGATTGGCCAGTCGCATCGCAGAGCGGTAGCCCCACCAGACCTGAGCCGCGGCAATCACTGCTACAGATGCCGACGCAAAAAGAATTACAAGCGAAGCAATTGGCATTAGAGCGCTTTCTAAGATTAGGCAGCGAGGCGGTGCGGATCGAAGAATGTCTCCGGCAGGTAGAACCCCCGGATTGCGAGCCGCTCAGAAAACTTTGGGCGTATTCCGGTGGCCATGAAACCGCCGATGGGTCGCCGATCAGCTGTTACCCCTGACTGATGGAATTGAAAAATCTCCTGCATTTCAATCACATCACCCTCCATACCGGTGATCTCCTGGATGCTGGTAATTTTTCTTGATCCATCAATCAATCGACTGACTTGGATGACGGCGGTCAGGGCTGAAACAATCTGCTGCCGGATGGCACGTAAGCCAATTGAGACCCCCGCCAAACCCACCATGTTCTCCAGGCGAGTCATGGCATCGCGCGGCGAGTTCGCGTGAATGGTGGTCATTGATCCCTCATGGCCTGTATTCATCGCCTGCAACATATCCAGAACTTCGCCGCCACGGACCTCTCCGATGACAATCCGATCGGGTCGCATGCGTAGGCTATTTTTCACGAGTAGCCGTTGCGTAATCTCACCGCGACCCTCGACATTAGGCGGCCGGGTCTCAAGCCTTACCACGTGGGGCTGCTGTAGACGGAGCTCGGCTGCATCCTCAATCGTGATGACACGCTCAGTATCTGCGACAAATCCAGACATCACATTGAGCAGCGTTGTTTTGCCGCTGCCAGTACCACCAGAAATGAGGACATTCATTTTGCAGGCGACCAATCCCTCAAGCACGGTTGCCATATCGGGCGTCAGGGTGCCGAGGCGCACCAGGTCATCTACTTTGAGTGGCTTAGCGCTGAACCGACGGATCGAAAGCATCGGCCCATCCAGGGCTAGAGGGGGGATGATTGCATTGACGCGAGATCCATCTGGAAGTCGGGCATCCACCATGGGGCTTGATTCATCGATGCGTCGGCCGATACGCGACACAATTTTTTCAATGATGCGATACACATGATCATGGCCAGAAAATCGAACTGCCGTATGCTCGAGTCTACCGAATCGCTCAACATAGACAGCAGCGCTCCCGTTCACCAGAATATCGGAGACCGTAGGATCCGCGATCAGCGGCTCAATCGGCCCAAGTCCCATGACCTCATTCTGAATCGCTTGTACCAAAGCGGCGAGATCATCGGCATTCAGAGAGATCTGTTCATCAGCAACAATCATCTTGACCAGATCGCCGAGCTCGGCGCGTAATTCTTCGACGGCAAGTCGCTCCATTGCCGTCAAATCAAGGCGCTTGAGCAGCTGTCCATGCACATGGCTTTTCAGGTCGGTCAGGTCGGTGTGGCTATTCATAATGATCATCGACCGACTGACCCCATCGACCCGCCAGCCGCTGGTAGTGCTGACCCGGTGGTGGAGGGGGCGACTCCGGTACCGACTCCAATTGTCAGCACATTGCCCAGGCTTTGGGGAAATTCATAGCTTCTGTTGTAGCGATCAATAACCGCTTTCGAGGGGGTACCCTCAAGCCCAGTGCTTAGACCATTCATCCCAAGACCACCAGGCCGAATGGATTGCTCTCTCACAGCGACCTTGACCGACTCCCCAAAAGAGCGCTCAGCAGCGTAGTCATAAGCGCATCCTGTCAAGCAGGGTAGGCAAACCAAAGCAATCATCAGGGCTTTTGCTGGGGAATTTTGAATCATGGCCGATCTCCTTTGATAGTTTCGGTAGTGATGACGGCGTCCACCAAAGGCGCCACGACAGCTTCCACTGTTGATGCCTCATTTGCGGTGCGGGGACTCATGGCGGGGGCCGGGGGTGTTGAGCCTTCTAACTGGCCGTTGAGCAGAAACTCAGAACGGCTGGGCGGAACGAATCGATCCGTCGGTAGCGCAGATGCTTTTGCCAGAGGCTGTACCAGTCTTGGCGTTACTAAAAACA
>CAYTRY010000048.1:0-8974 GCA_964440375.1 uncultured Bordetella sp.
CGCTTGACTCTGAGGTAGAGGGTTATCTGCGTGCCTCTGAGATTTCGCGTGAGCGAATCGAAGATGCCACCAAGGTGATGGCAGAAGGCGACTCTGTTGAGGCGATGATTGTGAATGTGGACCGTAAGGCCCGCGCCATCAACCTTTCGATCAAAGCTAAGGACTCCGCTGAGACTGCTGAGACCATGCAGAAGATGGCTGCAGAAAATACTGCCTCGACAGGCACGACCAGTCTGGGAGCGTTGCTGCGTGCCAAGCTGGACGATCAGCAATCGAAGGAGTAGTCGCACTGAGGCCGCCCACAAGGCGCTGTTCCTTATGGGCGCTTCGCAGGGTGGGCCGTTTGAAGCTGGGGAGACGCGGTGACAAAGTCGGAATTGATTGCTCGGCTGGCCGAGCGCTTAAATGAGCGTGGAACACCGCTGGCGGCCCGCGACTGCGAATTTGCTGTCAAGACACTTTTGGATGCGATGACCGAGGCCCTGGGCCATCGGCATCGAATCGAGATTCGTGGATTTGGTACTTTTTCGTTGTCGTATCGCCCCGCCCGAGTGGGTCGCAATCCAAAGTCTGGCGCTCAGGTTCGGGTTCCCGAGAAGCGGGTTCCGCATTTCAAGCCCGGTAAGGATTTGCGTGAGCGTGTTGATCTTCCCAGCGAATAGTCGCGTCTAGGCAAAAATCCCTATCGTGGAACTGGATCCGGCCTGGCTATTGTTGCTGCCCGTGGTCTTCACGTTGGGCTGGGCTACAGCCCGCTACGATCGCGGTCAGCAGCGCCGAGAGGGCTGGCATGCCTCTGATGAGGTTCTTGACGCAATGTCGGCGTTATTGGCCAACGATGCTCAGGGTGCTACTGAACGGCTGCTGTCAGCCGCCCGGTCCGATCCAGAGGCGATACAACTGCATCGCGCAGTGGGAAATCTCTATCGTAGACGAGGGCTCATTGACCGCGCGATCGAGGTCCATGAGGCGGCGATGCGGCATCCGAATGCCACACTTCATGATCGATTGAATCTAATGGCCGATTTGGGGCGTGACTATCAAGCGGCCGGTTTATTTGATCGGGCTGAGGCGGTTCTGCGCGAATTGCTTACTCACGCAACAGATGCACCGCTTGCTGATCAGGCTCGGCAATTACTTTTGGATATTGCGCAGACGCAGCGTGACTGGTGGCAGGCGATTGATTGGGCAAATGCGCTTCGTCTTCACGGCGGCTCTGTTGATAGCCAAACGCTAGCGCAGATGCTCGGTCATTTTTATTGTGAGATTGCAGCGCTCGCAATCGAGCGGTCAGATACCTCTGCCGCGTTGTCAGCCCTTTCAGAGGCTGAGCAGTTTGTTGCGCCCGGTCCCTCAAGGCGGATTGCAATATTGCGTGCCGAATTGGCAGGCAATGTGAGCGCCTCTGAGCAGACTCTCCGGCCGGCAGTCTGTCAGCATTGCGGTTTTCGTACCCGGCAGTCTTTGTGGCAATGTCCGGGATGTCGTTGCTGGGATTCGTTTGAGTTGCTTCAGTAAGGCGATTACATGCTGCACAAAGAACAGCTGAAAAAATCTCGAGTGTTGATAGTCGGCGATGTAATGCTAGACCGATATTGGTTCGGGGATGTGGAGCGCATCTCGCCCGAAGCCCCTGTGCCGGTAGTTCGTATTCAGCAAATAGAGGAGCGGCTGGGCGGCGCGGCCAACGTCGCACGTAATATCGTCGCACTGGGCGCACAGGCCACCCTGATGGGTGTAGTGGGCCAAGACGAGGCCGGTGGCCGTATCCGTGAACTCTTGGCGGAGTCGGGTATCCAGGATCAGATCTTCGATGATGTGCAAGCCAAAACTACGGTAAAGCTGCGTGTCCTTGGAAGACAACAGCAGCTACTGCGTGCGGATTTTGAATCACTCCCGGATCGGGAGGTACTGCTCGAGAAGCGCGATCAATTTACGGCGCTGTTGCCCAAGGTGCAGGCGGTAGTGTTGTCGGATTACGGCAAAGGGGGACTGCTACATATTCAAGAGATGATTGCTGCCGCCAAGGCACAGGGGGTCATGGTCTTGGTGGATCCGAAAGGTGACGAGTACAGCCGTTATCAAGGCGCCACAATGCTCACACCTAATCGCACGGAGTTTATGCAGGTTGTGGGCCGCTGGCAGACAGAATCCGAGATGACGGCGAAGGCCCATCGTCTTCGTCAGTCTTTGGGTCTGGCCCATCTGCTTGTGACCCGATCCGAAGAGGGCATGACGCTTTACACCGATTCACAGGGATCGCCACTGCGT
Organism: uncultured Bordetella sp.; assembly: GCA_964440375.1. GTDB lineage: Bacteria > Pseudomonadota > Gammaproteobacteria > Burkholderiales > Burkholderiaceae_A > Lacustribacter. Next base: position 2,272 of record CAYTRY010000048.1, read on the forward strand.
TGCCATGTCGCGGCCCAGGCCCGCGAAGTTTTTGATGTCAGTGGTGCTGGTGATACGGTGATTGCGACTTTGGCGGTAGCCTTATCGGTCGATGCGACAGTGCAAGAGGCGATGGAGGTTGCGAATCGCGCTGGCGGAATTGTGGTGGGCAAACTGGGCACGGCCACTGTGACAGCTGATGAACTTTTTCTGGAAAGAAATCCATGACCATTATCGTGACAGGCGCAGCGGGCTTTGTAGGCAGCAATCTGGTGGCTGCTTTAAACCAGCTGGGCGAGCGCAGCATCATCGCTGTTGATGATTTAAGTGATGCGGACAAATTCAAAAACCTCGTGGACAGTGAGATCGAGGATTATCTGGATAAGGATGACTTCATCGATCGAGTGGAGTCGGGCTTTTCGGGGAAAGGCATCACAGCCATCCTGCATCAGGGGGCCTGCTCAGATACCATGGAGACCGATGGCAGGTTCATGATGGACAACAATTTTCGTTATTCGAGGCTCCTCTTGGGCTGGGCACAGCAGCATCGAATTCCGTTTTTGTATGCCTCTTCTGCGGCTGTTTATGGCGCGAGCACTCGGTTTCAGGAGGAACGTCGCTGTGAGGTGCCTTTGAACATTTATGGCTACTCAAAGTTTTTATTTGATCAGACGGTCCGGTCGCTGATGGGCGGTGCCAGGCCGGCGACCAGCAGACTGTCGGCACCGGTAGTGGGATTTCGTTACTTCAATGTTTACGGCATGCGCGAGCAGCACAAGGGCCGCATGGCCTCGGTGGCTTTTCATCACTTCAATCAATATCGGGCCGAGGGCCGGGTCAGGCTCTTTGCCGGATATGACGGCTGGAAAGCCGGTCATCAGCAGCGGGATTTTGTTTCGGTGGAGGATGTGGCTCGGGTAAATTTATTTTTCTTAGACAAGGCCCTTTCGGGCGCTAGTCAGAGCGGCATCTTTAATCTCGGCTCGGGCCGTGCCCAGACCTTTAATGAGATCGCCCAGGCAGTGATTAACACCCTTGAGGGCAAGAAGGCCTCCGTGGCTGAGCTGGTCAAGCAAAAGAAAATTGACTACATCGCTTTTCCCGAAGCGTTAAAAGGAAAGTATCAAAGCTATACCCAAGCCGACATCACGCGCTTGCGGGCAGCGGGCTATAAGGCCAAGTTTTTAAATGTGCAAGAGGGTGTGAGCCGTTATGTCAACGCTCGCCTTGCCGCTGCTTAAGTATCGGCTAAGCCTTTACAGCCGGCTGGCCCGATTCGATAAGCCAATCGGCACGCTGCTGCTGCTGTGGCCCACACTCTGGGCACTCTGGCTTGCTGCGGATGGATTTCCTGAAGTCTCTCGGCTTGCCGTGTTTGTGCTGGGCACCTTTCTCATGCGCTCTGCGGGCTGTGTGATCAACGACATTGTCGATCGAAAATTTGATGTTCATGTAAAGCGCACTCGGGATCGGGTCTTGACTGCGGGTAAGGTCTATCTTTGGGAAGCGGTCGCGCTGGCCATTGCGCTTCTTGGCGGCGCTGCATTGTTGCTTTTCTTTTTAAATGATTTGGCGATTCAATACGCCTTCACTGCGCTCTTTGTGGCGGTAATCTATCCCTACTTCAAACGATTTTTTGTCATGCCGCAGGCCATGCTAGGAATCGCCTTTAGCTTCGGCATTCTGATGGCGTTTGCCGATACGCAGGGCCAGGTTCCGGCAGTGGCCTGGATGCTGTTTGTAGCCAATTTCTTCTGGACCATGGCCTACGATACGATTTATGCCATGGTCGATCGAGATGATGACGTCAAGCTGGGTATTCGTAGTAGCGCGATTAGCTTTGGCCAGTTTGATGTGATGGCTGTTGCCATCTCGTACACATTGTTTATGGCTTGTCTGCTGGTAGTGGGTCAGTCGCTGCCGGGGCCGGGTGGCAGCCACTGGCTCTATTGGTTGGGCTGGATGATCACAGCGGGACTCTGCGCGATTTTGACTTGGAGAATTCGCACGCGAGACCGGGAAGACTGCTTCGCTGTTTTTCGTGCTAACAACTATGTGGGCATGCCAATCTGGCTTGCGCTACTGGCGCAGCTGGGGTTGGCGGGCTAGCGGTATTGGGCTGACAGCTCCGCCCCACGATCGCGGGCCGCTTTGACTGCAGCCTCGATGATCTGCGTAAATCCCGCCTGATCAAGATGGGCAAGTGCGGCAGCAGTCGTGCCGCCCTTTGAAGTAACTTTTTCACGTAACTGCGCCGGTGTTTCTTCGGATGCGTTCAGTAACGCTAGGGCGCCTTCGAGTGTGGCTCTAGCCAGCAGGGTAGATTGCTCTGCGTTCAAGCCAAGCCGAGCGCCAGCTTGGCTCAGGGCCTCGATAAAAAGAAACACATAGGCTGGCCCGGAACCAGAGAGGGCCGTTACCGCATCCATCAAAGATTCATCGCCCACCCATACCGTCTGACCCACTGCCTGCATCAGCCGTTCGGCCTGGGCGCGTTTTTCGGCCGTGACATCGGCGTGGGCAAAAAGCCCTGTGACGCCCTGGCCAACTAAGGCCGGCGTATTGGGCATGGCGCGCACAATTCGGGTGTTGCCGCACCAGGTGCCGAGGGCGTGAATGGAGATGCCTGCTGCGATCGAGAGAATTGACGCATCACGGAGATGACTTTTAAGTTCGGCGGGCGCATCTTGGCAGGCCTCGCGCATGTGTTGGGGCTTGACAGCCATGATGAGCCAGAGATCTTCACTGCGCCAGTCCGCGAGATCAGCCGGGCCCTGAACATCGACAGTCCACTGAGTCGCGCGTGACTGAGCGGCAGCAGAAAATTTTTTCGTCAAAGACTCCCGTACGGTGGCCTGCGGCTCAATCACATGGAGCCGGCGCAGAGGCACTTTGCCTTGCATCAGCCCTCCGATCAGGGCGTTAGCCATATTGCCACCACCGAAAAAACACAGGTCCACGGCCTATCCTTTTTTCAAAAGCTGCATCCAGCGGATGCCAAAAATCCGAAGTAGCGAGAAATATACGATGGCTGCAGCTAGAAGAATGACTGCCAGCCAGAAAATCCTGAGTAGAGGTGCGGTGGCCAGGCCCGACCAGTCCAATTCCAGGGCGATGATTCCGATGAAAAGGCCCATCAGGACTGCGCTGATCAGAGACTTCAGAATCAGGACCCACCAGCCTGCAGAGGGTGTGAAGATAGATTTACGTCGTAGACCCCAGAGCAGCAATCCCGCATTGGCACAGGCCGCAAGGCTGGTAGCCAAGGCCAGCCCGGCATGGGCGAATATGGGTACCAGAACGATATTGAGCAGCTGAGTGAAGATCAGCGCTAGTAGCGCAATCTTTACAGGAGTCTTGATGTCCTGTTGGGCATAAAAGCCAGGCGCAAGCACCTTAATTGCAATCAGGCCAACTAATCCCACGGCATAGCCCACCATTGCCTGGGCGGTCATGGTCAAGTCCTGATGATCAAACTGGCCGTAATGAAACAGCACCGCAGTCAGCGGCACAGAGAGCACGGCAAGCCCCACTGCCGCAGGCACCGACAGAATTACAACAAGCCGCAAGCCCCAGTCGATCAGCCGGCTGATTTCCTCCCGATCGCGTTCACTGTTGGCCTTGGTCAGACTGGGCAAAAGCACGGTGCCCAGTGCCACGCCGAGAAGCGCAGTGGGAAACTCCATTAAGCGGTCGGCAAACGATAACCACGAGACGCTTCCGGCCTGAAGCCGAGCGGCGATGTGCGTGTTGATGATGAGGCTGATCTGTGCCACTGAGACCGCAAATGTTGCCGGCACCATTAGTGTCAGAATGCGCCTGACGGCCGGATCGTGCCAGGCGGCTTTAAGCGACCAGCGCTCAGCGTCGTATCTTGGGGTGCGCAAGATTTTTTGAAGTGCCATGGCCATCAGCCCCAACTGCGCGAGGCCGCCAACAATTACCGCAATCGCCAGTGCCCAGATCGGCTCTTCCAGATAGGGAGTCAGCAGAATTGCAGCGCCGATGAACGAGAGATTTAAGAGCACCGGCGCGAATGCCGGTGCGTTGAATCGGGACCAGGTATTGAGCACGCCGGAGGCCAGCGCCACCAGCGAGATCATCAGGATATAGGGAAACATCCAGCGGGTTAGCATGACCGAGAGCTCGTACGTCCGATGATCACCGCCAAATCCGCCCGACATGATCCAGACCAACACCGGGGCCGCGATGATGGCGATCAGGCAGACCAGCGCCAGGATTGCTGCCATGACAACGGCGCAGCGTCGGGCCAGGAGCAAAGCTGCCCCATCGCCCTGCTCGGCCTTGATCTTGCCTAAAACGGGCACAAAGGCCTGGGAGAAGGCGCCTTCGGCAAAGAGCCTGCGCAGCAGATTGGGCAGTCGGAAGGCCACAAAAAAGGCATCCGTCTGACTTCCGGCCCCGAAATAGGCTGCTGTAAGGGTCTCCCGAACCAATCCCGTAATGCGGGAAAGTAGGGTCAGGCCGCTAATGGTGGCGGCGGTCTTGAGCAGATTCATGATCGGCGCTATAGTTTAGGGCTTTTCCCGAAAAACATAAGGATTTTCAACAACATGGCCAACTCCGCCTCCGCCCGCAAAAGCGCCCGTCAAGCGGCTGCCCGGCGTCTTTTAAATGCCGGGCTTCGCTCGGAATATCGCACTGCTGTGAAGTCGGTCCGTAAGGCGGTCGCTACGGGCGACGCCAAGGCAGCCTCGCAAGCCCTGCGCTCTGCTACCAGCACAATTGATCGTATTGCGGATAAAAAAATCGTCCATAAGAACAAAGCATCGCGTCATAAAAGCCGTCTCGCGGCGGCTGTGAAGTCGATCGCGGTCCGCTAAAGCAAGCACGATCAAGTGAATGGCCAGTCTGGGACGGCCTGCCGAAAAAAGCCCGCCGCAAGCGGGCTTTTTACTTTGCCGCTCGGGAACCAAAGAGCGCGGTACCGACCCGCACCATGGTGGTGGCCTGCGGCACAGACTCGGCAACCGCCGCTTCTAAGTCGGCCGACATGCCCATGGACAGTGTGTCAAACACAGCCCGCTGGGATGTGGGTAACTTTGAGCGGATTTCTTGAAATAGGCTTGTGAGTTCCGCAAAGCGGCTGCGCTGCAGTACCTCATCTTCTGTGGGTTCGGGGATCGCCATTAGGCCCCGAAGCGTGAGGTTGGGCAGGGCGGTAATGGAAAGTGCTAGCGGGTAAGCTTCCCTGGGTGATACGCCGCTTTTTGAGGCCTCGCCGCTGACATTGACCTGCAAACAGACCTGAAGCGGCTTGAAGTCATGCGGCCGTTGTTCCGATAGCCGCCTTGCGATCTTCTCTCGATCCACCGAGTGCATCCAATCAAAGTATTCGGCGACTTCTTTGGTCTTGTTGCTTTGAAGTGGGCCGATGAAGTGCCACTCCAGCAACGGGCGGTGGGCAATAAGTTGCTGGATTTTCTCTATGCCCTCTTGTACATAGTTTTCGCCGAATGCGTTTAGTCCAGCAGCCAGCGCTTGCTTCACTGAAGATGCGGGGAAGGTTTTGCTAACTGCAAGGATCTTGATTTGTTCAGGATTTTTTCCGTGCTGCTTACAGGCAGCATCAATCCGTGCTTTTAGCGTGGCTATCCGCTCTATAAAAGCATTCAGTTCCTGGGTCTGAGACATTAAGAGATCTCTTTGTCACGTTCGCGATTCGATCCCGCTACCATATCAAATCGCATCCAGCGGCATTCAATATCGCCGTTAAATACTGGAACCCGCCGGCCAGCCTTCAGTCGTATACCGGAGTCCAACTTTAAATTGTCGGAGAGTATCCAGGCCTGCCAGCCTGCGAAGTTCTTCTTCAGTACCTCGCCCAGGCTTCTCTCAAAATCTGCAGCCTCGCCCTGCTGCTCAAGCCGCTTGCCATACGGAGGATTGGCCACCAAAAGACCCGAAGCCGCGATTGGCTTGATCTGATCTATTGCACCGGTAACCCAATGGATCGCGGCTACCGCCTGTGCTGGGAGCGCGCGCTGGGCATTGCCCTGGGCTACGCCAAGCATGCGCGGGTCAATGTCACTGCCCTGCATGGCGGGGGCTGCGATGCCGCTGCCTGCAGCGGCTGGATGTTGCGTTAGCCCTGCAGTGATGCGATCAATGGCCTCTTTAGCCTCAGCCCGTAGATGACGCCAGTTGACCTCGCCCATGGGTGACTGGGCATGAAAGTGTTCGGCTGCAAATTCTCTGGGGCTCTGAGGAAGAAACCCGGGTGGAAGCCGCAGGGCCCGCTGCATCGCTTCGATCAGTAGGGTGCCGCTGCCGCAGAAGGGATCCATCAGCGGTGACTTGCCATCCCATTCGGCGAGTGCAATCAGTGCGGCCGCCAGGTTTTCTCTTAACGGAGCCTCGCCCTTGGCCTGCCGCCAGCCCCGCTTAAAGAGTGGCTCACCGGATGTGTCCAGATAAAGCGTAATCTCGTTCTGATCAATGAAGGCCCAGACACGAATATCCGGGTGTGTGGTGTCAATTGATGGCCGCTCACCACGTGCAGCGCGAAAGCGATCGCAGATCCCATCTTTGACCAGTAGCGTTGCAAAATTTCTGGCCAGAGGCTTCTCTAGCTGTGGCTCTCTGCCCACCGCAAGATCAATCCGCAGGGTCTGCCGAAAGGTGAACCATTGCTCCCACAGAATTTTAGTGGCGATATTTCGGATGTCTTCTGGATTCCGAAACCGCCCCTGGCCTGCGCGGA
>CAYTRY010000049.1:0-8907 GCA_964440375.1 uncultured Bordetella sp.
CTTCGGGCTGGCTGTATCGCGATCTGATGCAGATGCTCTCTGCAATTGGCATTGCGTTGCCACGCATGGATATCCGCTCAGTGGTGGGTGCAGGCCTGATCATGGGGCTCGCGCTGAGTCCTTACGTGGCACTGCTGTCAAAGACTGCATTTGAAGATCGGCAGGCCGGGTCATTTGATGCCGCTCGTGCAATGGGACTCTCGCCTGCGCAGATCTTCTTTCGGCTTGCGCTGCCGCTTGCGCGGCCGGCGTGGATTGCGGGCCTGGCCTTGGTCATCATGGAATGCTGGGCCGATTACGGTACGGTCGCGTTTTTCTCAGTGCCGACACTTTCCACCGGATTGTTTAAGGCCTGGTTTAACTATGGTGATCGCTCATCGGCCGCCTTGATTGGCATGCTGATGCTGATTGTGATGCTGCTGCTCATGTGGTTTGAAATGCGAAGCCGCGGCCGTGCTGCATGGGCTGCACAGCGGCCCGGCGGCAGGGCCCGACGTTTCGTGGTTTCAGGAAAAAGCGCCTTGGCGATGGGAATGTTTTGCGCAATCTTGCCGATCTTTGGATTTGCTCTGCCGGCTGGACTGCTGCTGCATGCAGCCATCACTGCTGAGGCGGTGCCGCAGGCCGGTCCTTTGTTTCATCAGGCCATCACGACCATCGGCTTGGGTGTTGCGGCGGTGCTGGTGATTTTGCCGGCGGCATGGATATGTGGCTATGCCCTGCGTCATGGCAGCAGCTGGCTCGGACAGGCCGTGCGGATTGCTTCAGTGGGCTATGCGATGCCTGGCCTGGTGGTGGCGGTTGGACTGCTGGCCTGGTCGGGCTTATTTACCGAACTTGCCGATCAGTGGCTGAATTGGCGTGTTGCCTTGGCCAGCACCGGTGCGCTGTTGTTGGGGGCCTACCTGACGCGATTTTTTGTTGTTGGTCTTGGTCCGATTGAGACCGGCCTTGGCCGCATTACGCGATCGCTGGATTGGTCAGCCAGTGGCCTGGGCTTATCCCGCCTGCAGGTTTTTCTGCGCGTCCATGTGCCCTTAATGCGCAGTGCGATGGGTGTGGCGGCACTGCTGGTCTTTGTGGATGTTGTGAAAGAGCTGCCCGCCACACTGGTGCTGCGGCCATTTAATTTGGAGACCCTAGCGGTCTCTGCGCACCATCTTGCCGCAGACGAACTGCTCGGCCAGGCGGCATGGCCGTCGCTGACGATGGCCGTCGTGGCGTTGATTCCGTTAATTGTGGTGGGGCCGTTATCGGGCCGCGGCCAGCAGTAATTCCTGTGAGGCCCGACGTTTGGGTCCAACGGTGCGTTTCATTGTGTAACTGCCATCGGCCCGCATGGTCCACGACAGGGCGTTATCCCGAAGATGGACCATGAGGCCTTCGCGAATCACACGCTGCTTAAGTTTTGGGTCCAGCACCGGAAAGGCCAGCTCAACACGCCGAAAAAAATTCCGATCCATCCAGTCCGCAGAGGAGAGATAGACATCCTCGTGGCCTGCGTTTTTAAAATAAAACACGCGGCTGTGCTCTAAAAAGCGGCCAATCGTAGAGCGTACTGAGATATTTTCTGAAAGGCCGGGCACCTTGGGCCTGAGCACACAAACGCCACGCACAATCAAGTCAATCTTTACGCCGGCACGGCTGGCTTTATACAGGGCCTCAATGACCTGCGGCTCGACCAGTGAATTCATTTTGGCAATGATGCGTGCAGGCTTGCCGGCCTTTGCATGCCGGGCCTCGCGTTCAATGAATGCAATCATGCGTTGATGCAGGGTGAAGGGGGACTGCAGCATTACTTTTAAGGCCTTGGCGTGGCCAAGGCCGGTGAGTTGCTGGAAGACTTCGTGGACATCAGCGCAGATGTCTTTATGGCTCGTGAACAGGCCGAAGTCGGTATAGGTCCGGGCGGTTCTGGGATGGTAGTTTCCGGTGCCCAGGTGCACGTAGCGGCGCATGCCAGACTTCTCCCGACGGACAATCAGGCACATCTTGGCGTGGGTCTTATTGCCGACAACGCCAAAGACCACATGGGCGCCCGCTTCTTCAAGCCGTGAGGCCCAGTTGATATTGGTCTCTTCATCAAAGCGCGCCATCAGCTCCACGATAACGGTGACCTCTTTTCCTGCACGCACGGCCCCGAGCAGTGACTCCATGAGTTCTGAGGTCTGGCCCGTGCGATAAATGGTCTGCTTAATCGCAACGACCTGTGGGTCTGCGGCGGCAAGCCGAATAAAATCAGCAACCGCTGAGAACGAGTCATAAGGATGGTGGAGCAGCACATCCTGCTGGCGAATCACTTCAAAAAGATTGGCCGATTCAAGTGCCTTGGGATACCGCGGGGTGAAGGCAGGAAACTTTAGATCCGGCCGATCAACCAGATCCGGCAGCTGCATGAGCCGCACCATATTGACGGGCCCATGGACCCGATAGCAGTCGGCGTCGGTGAGTCCAAACTCGTTGCGTAACAGCTTGAGCATGCGATCGGAGATGCCCTCGGAGACTTCCAGACGCACCGCATCGCCAAACTGCCGCTGCGAGAGCTCTCCCTGCAGGGCCTCGCGCAGATCGGTCACTTCTTCATCATCGACAAACAGGTCACTGTTTCGCGTGACTCGAAATTGGTGGACACCGATGGCCGTCATACCGGGGAACAATTCATGAACAAAGCTTTGGACAAACGATGACAGCATCATGAAGCCGTGGGGATAGCCAGAGATTGCTTTGGGCATTGCCACCAGGCGGGGTAGAGCGCGGGGCGCCTGCACGATTGCGACACCGCTTTGCCGTCCAAACGAGTCTTCGCCCTGAAGCTCAACAATGAAGTTAAGGCTCTTGTTGAGCACCCGGGGGAAGGGATGGGTCGGCGATAGGCCAATCGGTGTGAGGACGGGTAGAACCTCCTGACTGAAATAGTGGTGGGCCCATTCGCGTTGGGCATCATCGAGTGTGGGCGCGAGATGAAAATGGATGCCATGCTGCTGAAGCAAAGGAAAAACTTGTTCGTTAAGCACCTGATACTGCCGATCGATCAGCGCGCCGGCCCGGGCGCAGACTGCGGTGTAGGTGGTGGCGGCGGTAAAGCCATCGGCATGGACCTGATCGGGGTGCGACCGCAGCTGGGCTTTGATACCCGAGACCCGGATCTCAAAGAGCTCATCGAGATTGCTGGAGACAATGCAGATGTAGCGGAGCCGCTCCAAGGCTGGCACAGCAGGGTCTTCGGCCATGGCCAGGACGCGTTCGTTAAACGCCAGCAGGCTCAGTTCCCGATTCAGGAAATGCTCGGTGGGGCTAGGATGGGGCGCGGTACTCATGACGGTCGGAGTGTGGAGCTGAAATATGACGGCCAGGTGACAGCGCCGCTATTGTGATTAGCCCCGAGCCTGTTGCCTTCGGGGGGACTTGAGCGACAATAGGGCCGCCATGCCCATGTCGAATCCCGTAAAGCTCGTTGCGGCAGCGGATCTCGGATCCAACAGTTTTCACCTTTTGATCGGCCGGGTGGTGGAGTCCCCGCTGGGATTTCAGATTTATCCACTCGATAGCCTCAAGGAGGTGGTCCGTCTTGCAGGCGGGCTTGGGCCCGATAAACGTTTGGACGCGGCCTCGCAGTCGCGGGCGATTCTGGCCTTACAACGATTTGGCGAGCGGCTGCGTTCATTTTCCCCGGACCGCGTTCGGGCGGTGGCGACCAATACCCTTCGAATCGCGAAAAACGGCCAGGAGTTCCTGCATACCGCTGAGGCGGCGCTGGGCTTTCCGATTGAAATCATTGCTGGTCAGGAAGAGGCCCGGCTGATTTATTCCGGAGTTGCTCAGAGCCTGCCGCGTGACGGAAAAAAACGGCTTGTGATTGATGTTGGTGGCGGCTCCACAGAGTTTGTGATCGGCCGGGATGATGTGCCCGAGGTGCTGGAGTCGGTCTATGTGGGATGCGTGCGATTTAGTCGTGATTATTTTCCAGACGGCATCATTGGCCGGCCCGCCATGAAGGCGGCGATTCTCGCTGCGCGCGAAGAGATCCAGATGATTCGAAAGGCTTTTGTCTCGGCCGGCTGGGATGAAGTGATTGGCTCAAGTGGCACTGCCAAAGCGATTGCCGAAGTAATTGAGGCCAATGGTCTGGGCGCAGATGGAATCACCGCGCAGGCACTGGATGCATTGGTAGGCCGACTTGTTCGGGCCGGCCGAATCGAGGAGGCAGGCTTAGACGGCTTAAAGCCAGATCGAATTCCAGTGTTTGCAGGTGGTCTGGCCATCATGTCGGCGATATTTGAAGAGCTCAGTGTCACGCGCATGCACTACGGCGAGGGCGCCCTGCGGCTTGGCGTTTTGTATGACTTGGTGGGCCGTACACAGCATGAGGATATGCGGCGTATCAGTGTTGAGCAGGCGATGCGACGCTATTCGATTGATATGGCCCAGTCGCAGCGCATCAGTCTTCTTGCAATCAATCTCTGGAAGCGTTTAAAAATTGGTTCCGATGAAGAGCGCGAACAGCTTGAGCAGCATCTGCTATGGGCCGCCTGTCTGCATGAGATTGGTGTTTCGATTTCCCACAACAGTTTTCATAAGCACTCGGCTTACATCGTGACGCACGCCGATCTGCCCGGCTTCTCGCGCCGGGAGCAGCAGGCGGTCGCGATGCTGGTGCTGGGCCAGCGGGGAAAACTCTCAAAGATTCAGACACAGTTAGGCTCGCCTGCTCAGCGTGCTGCAGTGATGTGCTTTCGGCTCGCCTGCTTACTGTACCGCCGCCGTCTTGATCTTGAACTTCCTGAAATTGATTTAACCGGGGGGCCAGCACGGTTTCGCCTGGAAATCAGTGGCCCATGGCTGGAGGCGCATCCGTTAACCGTCTTTGGCCTGCAGAACGAGGCGGCCGAGTGGGCCAAATGTGGAATTGATCTACAATTGCAGCCGGTTCAGGAAGGCGGCGTTTCGGCCCGTCGTTCTGCGGCAGGCGCGTAGCTCAGCTGGTTAGAGCACCACCTTGACATGGTGGGGGTCGTTGGTTCGAGTCCAATCGCGCCTACCAATCATCCAGTCCCGCATTGAGATCCCCCCCAAGATGTCTTCGACTCCCCCATCATCGGCACTGCCAGCGGCGGACGGGCCGCTCCCGCTTGCGACTGTGCGGGTGCTCGACTTCAGCCGACTGCTTCCCGGCCCTTACTGCTCTCAGATTCTTGCCGATCTTGGCGCTGAAGTCATTCGTATTGACGATGCAACGCGGCCCGATGGCGGCGATCTCATGCGCGAAGAGGCCGATCTGGAGGGATTTGGTGGCGGCCGATTCTTTGATTTGGTCAATCGCGGAAAAAAATCAATTGCATTGAATCTGCGCGATCCGCGTGCTGTTGAGATTGTCAAGCAACTGGTCGTTGGTGTCGATATCGTATTGGAGGGCTTTCGGCCGGGTGTCATGCAACGGCTGGGCCTGGGCTACGAGGCACTCGCGGCTGTTAAGCCCAGCCTGGTGGTCTGCGCGCTATCGGGCTATGGCCAGACGGGTCCCTACCGCGATAAGGCCGGCCACGATCTAAATTATTTAGCCCTAAGTGGCGCACTCCACCACAACCGCGCCCACGATGGCGGCCCGGCGATCGGCACCGTCCAGACGGCCGATCTTGCCGGCGGTGCGCTCTCGGCGGCCACTGCGATTCTTGCGGCCCTGCTCGATGCCAAACTTAATGGCCGAGGACGTTTTCTTGATGTGGCCATGGCCGATGGCGCTTTGGCGTTAAATGTTTACGCATTAAGCCTACTGAATCAGCGCCGTGTGGAGCCAGCAGCGGGCGCGGAGTTGATTACCGGCGGGGCGGCCTGCTATCAGGTTTATGCGACGCAGGATCAACGCTATCTCGCAGTCGGCGCTCTGGAGCAAAAGTTCTGGCAGCGGTTTTGCGAGATTCTCAATCGGCCCGATTGGTCAGACCGCGGTCATCGCTGCGGCCAAGAGGGCAGGGCTGTGATTGCGGATGTGGCGGCGGCGATCGCGAAAAAAACACTGGCCCAATGGCGTGAGATTTTCAGAGACGAAGACTGCTGTGTCACCCCGGTGATGACGCTTGAAGAGTCACTTCAGGATGGCCCTTCGATCCGCCGCGGCGCGGTCGCGTTCAATGCCCATGCGCAGCCGGTTCTTCCCTTTCCAGTGCCCATGGCGTCGGCCCCGATAGCAGTCGCCGCAAGTCCGGCCATTGGCGCGGACACTGAATCCCTTTTATTGGCGTCGGGCTATACAGCTGCCCAAATAGCAGACTTGATTGCCGAAGGTGTTGTTGTTGGCCATCGGGTGGGCGCCTGAGTCCTTGCGTGGGCGGCAGCGCAAACGATCCCTATTTGTCTTTGGGAATCCGGCCCATTAGGTAGAACTCCTCGTTTGGGCGCATTCCGGTTGCGCTGGCAAGCCGATTGCTCATCGCAAAAAAAGCAGTGATCGCGGCGATATCCCAGAGATCTTCATCGGTGAGTCCGGCAGCGCGCGCGGCCTGCCGGTCGTGATCGCTTAAGTCGGCCGCCGCGGTAGCCACCTTGACGGCGAAGTCCAATATTGCCCGCTCTCGGGCAGTAATCTCTGCGGTCTTGTAATTGGTCGCAAGCTGATCAGCGATTCTGGGGTTTTTGGCACGGATTCGAAGAATTGCACCGTGGGCAATCACACAATACGGGCAGCGGTTCAGTGCTGAAGTGACCACCACAATCATTTCCCGCTCGGCCTTGGTCAGGCCGCTTGCGCCTTCCATCAGGGCATCGTGATAAGCAAAGAAAGCCCGGAATTCATCCGGACGGTGGGAGAGTACGCGCATCACATTCGGCACAAAGCCAGCCTTTTCTTTTGTGATGCTGAGTCGCTCTGCGATATCTTGAGGCAGTGCTGTAATGTCGGGAATAGGGGTGTTGGAGATGGACGATTCGCTCACAGGGGTCTCTCAATTTGGGGGGTGTTATTCTTGGGCATGGCCACACCATCTAATGCAGCGCAAGCCGCGCCGATCATGTCACCCTGCAGATCCGTTTGCAAGATGTCAACGGTGACTGGCCTTTGCATTGGCTGCCTGCGCACCCTAGACGAAATCGCTTCCTGGGGCCAGATGAGCCCCGAGGAGCGTGCCGCGGTGATGCGCGAGATCACGCAACGTCAGTCAGCCCATTCTCACGAACAGGCCTCATGACCCAGACCCTTCCGCCGTCGATGCGATTCATCGAGCGGGACTGGCTGTCTGCCAATCAGATTCTTTTTTTCGAAGATGACGGCTCGGCAAGTGTCATTGATACCGGCTACGTTAAGCACGCCGCGCTGACCTGTGCACTGGTGGAGCGCATGCTCGGCGGGCGGCCACTGGCGCGAATCTTAAACACCCATCTTCACTCGGACCACTGCGGGGGAAATGCGGCGCTTGCCCAACGATTCGGCGCAGCGATTTTTGTGCCCAGCGGCGTGTTTCATCTGGCCCGGGATTGGCAGCTTGAGGCCTTAAGTTTCACTGCCACGGGCCAGCGCTGTGAACGCTTTTTGCCAGCGGGATCGATTCACGCGGGCCAGCAGTTAACACTCGGCTCACTGGTTTGGGAAGTCCATGCGGCCGCGGGACACGATCCAGAATCCATCATGCTTTTTGCGCCGTCGCACCGCATTTTGATTTCAGCAGACGCGCTGTGGGAGGACGGCTTTGGCGTCACGTTTCCGGAGCTCTCTGGAGAGAGTGGATTTCAAGAGCAGCAGGAAGTCTTGGACCGAATCGAATTCCTTCAGCCAACGATGGTGATTCCCGGTCACGGCCCGATTTTTGTCGATCTTGACTTAGCACTTGCCCGCGCCCGAGGCCGTCTGGCGTGGCTTAAAGCAGATCCCGTCCGCAATGCGCGTTATGCGCTGAAAGTGCTTGTGAAGTTCATCATGCTTGATCTGGAGCAGGCCACTGAAGTCCAGCTTTTTGAGCAGCTCGGGCACGCACAGGTATTTTGCGATGCCAGCGCGCAGGCCGGCCTTCTCCCGGATCAGGCCTTGCACTGGTCTTTAGAGAGCCTGGTCAAAGCCGGCGCCCTTGCGCGGCAGGCCGACCTACTAATTTCGCCTTAAAGCAGAGTCGTCACGGCTTATCGGGGTGCCATGCGAATGGCGCCGTCCAGCCGAATGACCTCGCCATTGAGGTAATCGTTTTCGATGATGTGGCCCACCAGCTGCGCGAACTCTTCGGGCCTGCCCATGCGGGCTGGAAACGGCACCGATCGGTTTAAAGAGTCTTGTACCTCTTGGGGAAAAGACAGCAGCATCGGCGTGGCCATGATTCCTGGCGCAATGGTCATTACACGAATGCGGCTTCTGGCCAGCTCACGGGCAATTGGCAGGGTCATGCCGACGATGCCACCCTTGGAGGCCGAGTAGGCGGCCTGGCCAATCTGACCATCATAGGCCGCCACCGATGCAGTATTAATGATCACGCCGGCGGTTTCTTCGGTTTCAGCCTGCGCTCGATCGCTGATGGCCTGCGCGGCAAGTCGCAGCATGTTAAAGGAGCCAATCAGATTGATGGCAATCGCGCGGCTAAAGCTCTCAAGCCGATGGGGACCTTCCTTGCCCAATACTTTTTCTGCTGGGGCAACGCCGGCACAGTTAATGAGTCCGTGCAGGCTGCCAAATTGATCGCAGGCGAAATCCACGGCCGCTTTTGCGCTCACTGAATCCGATACATCGGTCGTGATGAATTTCACTGAATCCGATAGGCCCTGGCTTGGGCGATTCAAGTCAGCGATGACCACACGTGCGCCGCGGTCCGCAAGCCAGCCGCTGGTGACGCCGCCAAGGCCAGAGGCCCCGCCAGTAACGATGAAAACGTTGTCTCTGATCTGCATGGGTTTGACTTTAGGGGAGGCTGACGCTAAGGTCAAACCGAAGCC
>CAYTRY010000050.1:0-8814 GCA_964440375.1 uncultured Bordetella sp.
CACCCCCGGTGACCTCTCCAGTAACAGGTTTGGGGCCAGTGACCGTGACACCCCCGGTGACCTCTCCAGTAACAGGTTTGGGGCCAGTGACCGTGGAGCAGGTAAAAGAAGTTGCAAAGGTTGTCACCGAGGTCACCTCGGTTGTACGTGTTGCAACGATCGTTTCAACAACTGCTGCCGTGACGGGTGGGCTTACGGCAACGTTAGCCACGGCTGGTCCGTTGACATCGCCAGTAACGGGGCTGGGAGCGGGGCCAGTAGCCAGTCCGGTGGTATCGCCAGTAACGGGGCTGGGAGCGGGGCCAGTAGCCAGTCCGGTGGCATCACCAACTCCGACACTCACAGTATCTCCAACTCCTACAACTGCGGCGGCGGGTACTTCCGCTACTTCGCCTACGCCTGCGGCTGCCGGTACTCCTGCTGCCTCGCCGTCACCCACACCGGCTCCGTCAGGCCCCGCCTCGACAACTTCGGAGTCGAGTGGACCTGCTTCCTCCGCAGGCTCGCAGGGCCCGGGGTCCAGCCCGACCACAACCTCAAGCGCAGAAACATCAGCCGCATCGCCTGCACCTGCTCCTGCTGCTTCACCCGCGCCTGCTCCAGCAGCTGCGTCAGCATCACCCGCGCCATCGCCAACACCAGCTGCGCCCTCGACCGCAGCTGCAGCTCCAACGCCCGCGCCAAGCCCCTCTGCGGCCCCAGCGCCTGCGGCATCTGCTCCCGCATCAACAGGTCCTTCTGCAGCAGCGGCTCCGCCGCCGCCACCGCCAGTCGTGCCACCGCCACCCTCGCCAGTCGCAACCGAGAAGCCACCCACGCCCCGCGACACTGCCGACGCGGGCGATCGAACACTCGCCTCAGCGGCGCCGCCACCCCCGCCACCGCCCGCCAGCCAAACGCAGCGAGCGACCGGACGAACCGTTGCGGTCTCGCCAGTGGTCAGTGTTCAGGTCCCCGCTCCCCCTCGGCCCGTTGGACGTCAGGCCGCCGAACAACGTGTATCGCTTCAAGGCAATTCCGGGCGCTGGTAGATCATGATGATCATCACCACACAGAGAAAAGTGCGATCGGTGCTGTGCCTTGCCGCCATGTCGCTCACCCTGTGGAGCTTCAACGTCCGCGCGCAAAGCGCGCCGCAAGCGGAAGCGGCCCGCCAAGCGGAAGCCGCGCGACTCGAGGCGGAGCGTGCGGCGAACGCTGCTCGCACCCAGGCCACCGATGGTGCGAGCCCGTCGACACCGGAGAAATCCGAAGGCGATGCCGAGTGGCTATTGAATAGCCTATCTGAGGAGCGCTGCTACTCCACGCCAGTCGATGACACGGCGCCCCAGCGTGGCCTGCCCAAGGATCGGGCCATTATGTGCGGCAACAGGGCGACTGGCACCCTTCATCATGTTCGCGCCAACACCGACAAAATAAAATCTGATCCACAACTGTTTCTGCAGGCAATTCAATCCGGCTCGGTGGGCAGTGTGATGCTGCGGCAGATGAGCTGTGAAAAAATCTCCATGCGTGAATTTGAGGGCCAGTCCATTGGGTTGATGGGCTGCCGTCTCAATAACGGTGGCTGGCCGAAAATTGTTGCGATGAGTGCGAGTAACTCGGTCGTGCGCTTTGTGGATGGGCCGCCTGCTGCCCTACCGACCATGGTCGGCGCGCTTCACCCCAAGGCCGAGAATCGGCCCAGCTCAGAGTGGCTTGATCTGCTGCGGGCACTATTTGGCCGGCCGGTACCGCTGGTAACACCCGCAGACTTGGAGCGTTTCTCCGGCCTGGTCCAAGGCGCACGGGCTGCCAATGCGCAAGGGCTGGATGGCGAAGCAGAACGAATGCTGCGCGAGGCGCTCACCATTCAGACTCGACTGCTGGGCGAGAACGATTCAGCGATTGCGGATACGTTGATGGACCTTGCGCTCAGTCTCAGTAACCGCGGCCGCAAAGAAGAGGCCGAGATACTTTTTAATCGGGCAAGCGCCATCATTCAGAACTCGCCACGTGATGCGGATCGGGCGCGGCTTTTTTCCTACTACGGTTTTCACGCTGCAAATCAGGGCGACTATGAGGCTGGCCTTCGGGCAGGCCTGAATGCAGTCGATGCCTGGCGTCGTCAACTCTCTGCACCCCGACTGAATCTTGGTGCTATCGCCGGTTACGGCGAGGAATTCTCCGATGACTACCTAGAGCGCGGCGAACTCGGGCTGGCGCTGAATCTGGTGGCCAACATGGCACTGAATCTAGAGGATCTCAGCCTCGCCTCCGTCACTGCAACGGAGGCCCTCACGATCTTTAACACTCACAAAGAATTGCCCAAGGGCTGGCGTGCCGACATTTTGCTGACCCTGGGCAAAATCAGTTCAGCGAGTGGCCGCCTCTCTGCTGCGGAGACTTACTTCAACTCGTCGCTTACTGAACGCCGACAGCTACACGGCGATGGACCCCAGACCATTCAAGTGCTGGCCGCACTGGCCACTGCCTATCAGCGCGAGGGCTCGTACACCTCCGCCATCGTGACCTATCGTGAAATCTTCAAGCTGCTGGGCGGGCTCAAAATCCCGCCTTCGGCAGCCATCTCTGCGGAGGACCTCATTCCATTTGGCAAGGCCGTGACGGCCTATGCGAAAACCCTCAAGGACCCGGCGCAAATTCAAGGGCTTTTTTCCGAGGCGTTTGACGCCTTTCAGTATGTGCGGCCCGACAATGTGGCCCAAGTGATTGCCCAATCGGCAGCCCGACTCTCCGATACAAACCCAGAGATGCAGCAGCTTCTGGATCAACTCGCTCAGGCCAAACGTCGACGTGACATCGCCAATACCGAGCTAGTGTATGAGATGGGACTGCCGGCCGACCAACGCAGCAAAATTGTCGAGGACCGCCTGACCGGCCGGCGCAAGCAGGCGGACGATGAGATCACCTATTACGAATACGAGCTGTCGCAGAAATTTCCGGACTATCTCAGCCTGATCAAACCAAAGCCCCTGACGCTGCTGGAGATGCGGCGTCGCCTGGGCGCCCAAGAAGGGGTCGTGTCGTTTCTGGTGGGCAGGAAAGAGGCCTTTGTCACCCTCATTCGCCGTGATGGCATCTTTATTGGAGAGGTGAAGGAAAACGAGAAAAGCCTTACGGATGCTGTGACTGCATTGCGTCGTGGGCTTGAAATTCAAGGCACGACTGTGATTGATTTTGATCTAGAGCGATCTCATCAGCTGTACAAGTCGCTTTTTGGCGAAGTTGAACCGCAGCTCAAGGGCTTGACCCATTTGGTCGTTGCGCCAACCGGCGCGCTGGCGAGTCTGCCGTTTTCGATTCTGGTCACCCAGCCCGCAAAAATCAATCGCTATCGCGAGGCCGCCTGGCTGGTGCAGCAGGCATCCATCTCCCACGTGCCATCGCTGAATGCTTTTTTCAGCTTAAGAACCATCGATCGGCCCATAAAGCCCGAGAAAAAACTCTTTGCGATCGGTAATCCAGCACTGCGCGGAAAAAGTCAGCGCGTTGTGAATCCGAATGCCTCGCCACTAGCAACCAGCTGCCGGCAAGAGGGGCCCGTGCCGTCGGAGCTGATTTCAAGTCTTTTGCCCCTGCCCGATACCGAAAGCGAGATTGCATCCGTAAGCCGCGCCCTTGGTGTGACGGGGAAAGATCATCTGCTGGTAGGTGGCAACGCCACCGAAGAGGCCTTTCGCAACCAATCGCTTGATGCTTATCGTGTCCTTTACTTTGCCACTCACGGGCTGCTGCCGGGGGAGCTGAAATGCCAAGCCGAGCCCGGACTCGTACTCACGCCACCGGACCAATCCACTGATCGCCAAAACGACGGGCTGCTTGAGGCCAGTGAGATCGCTGCCATGCGTGTCAATGCAGACCTGGTGGTGTTGTCGGCGTGCAATACCGCTGGTGCGGGCGGGCGCTTCGGAGGAGACGCGCTGTCGGGATTGGCAGAGTCCTTCTTTTTCGCGGGCGCCCGAAATCTACTGGTCAGCCATTGGCAGGTGCCCTCAGCAGCCACGACTCAGCTGATGTCCACGCTCTTTGAATCGGCGGGAGCGGATCTCAATCAAGGTATCAGCCCTTCGCTTCAAGTTGCGCAACGTCGAATGATCAGCTCCGAAAAAACAGCACATCCATTTTTCTGGGGCGCCTTCGTGCTCGTGGGTGATGGCGCACCCGAAATCGCCCTCCCGCTGCCACGCGGCACTGCAGTCGCGGCTGCTGCCGCGACCACACCTACCCCGGCAGGACCGGGCAACGCGCCAAGGTAGACCGTTCATGGATTCGATTGCCAGACTTTTATCTCGGTTACTGCGGCTGCTTACGATTGCACTAACGCTCTTTCTCGGCGGGCTTCCGTCACTGGCGTTAAGCGCACCGATGGTGATCATGGAGGTCCGAGGAACCGCTTTTAAAGTCGGTGGCTCGGTCGACAGTGCCCAGACCATCGCCCTGAAGGAAGGCGAGCGGCTCGTGGTCATCGGGCCAGACGGAAAGACCATTACCCGGCGCGGGCCCTTCAATGGCCCGCTAATGGATACCGCTGCTGGCGCACCCGATCCCAAACAAGCCCTATCCGTGCTGATTGCCTCGCGAGATGCCCGCACTAGCTCAATCGGTGTCGTTCGCTCTGGCGCGGGCTCGGTGAAACTTCCCTCGCCTTGGCTTGTGGACGTCACCCGCCCCGGCCAACGATGCCTACAAGAAGGAGAAGTGCCCGTGATGTGGCGGCCCGAGTCAGAGCAGGCTCTGCCTTTTGTCATCTTTGCCGCCGATCGCTCATGGCGCGCTGACTTTCAGTGGAAAGCGGGAGAAGCGCAGATGCGTATGCCACCACTGTCGCGCTTTCAGGGCATGACCACGATGTTGGTCAATATCGACCAACAGGAGCACGCCATCAGTTTCTCTGCCATTCCCAAAGCGGTCGACAATCCCATCGTCTTAGTGGCATGGATGCTCGAAAAAGGCTGCATTCCACAGGCAGATGCGATTCTCGAGAGCATGCGAAGTGCTGCCGTGGCGAATGAAAAAAAGTAGTACGCAAACCCTCAAACAGTCGCTGGCAGCCACTTTCATCGTGGTGATCGCTGCACTGACAGCAACGCTGGCGACCCGGCATTTGGCTTTTCTGGCCAATCTGGAAAATGTTGCGGCCGATATTCGGGTGGCCGCTTTTCAGCCGCCGATGCCGCAATCCAAAGAGATCGCGGTGATTGCAATCAACGAAGATACGCTCAGCCGGTTTGCCTACCGATCCCCTGTCGATCGGGCATTTTTGGCCTCATTACTGGCTCAGCTCGACGCCAAAGGTGCCAAGGCAATCGGTCTTGATGTTCTACTGGATCAGCCCACTGAGCCCGCAAAAGACGCTCTGCTGGCGAAGACCATTCGCCAACTCAAGACACCCGTATTCGTGAGTTACACCAATACCCCCGGTCATGTCACTGAGGATCAGCTCGACTACCTCAATCAGTTTGTTCCGAAGGAATTACGCGCCGCGGCCAACCTGGCGACCGATCCCTTTGATGGCTCGGTCCGCTGGATTTTTCCCGGCGAGACTGGACCTGAAGTTCCGCCAAGTTTTTCGCGCAAAGCGGTTGCCATGATGGGCCGGCCACTGCCACCCGCAAGACAACCTGAAATTGCTTGGAGGGTCGGCCCCGATGCTGACACGCCACCATTCCCGATTTATCCTGCCCACGCGGTAGCGGCCTTGCCCAAAGCCTGGTTTGAAGGCCGGCTGCTGCTGATTGGGGCAACGCTCTCTCTCACCGATCGCCATCGCACGCCCATGGCGATTCTTTACGATGATGCGCGCGGCATGATGCCGGGCATCCTCGTGCAAGCACACAGCATCAGTCAGTTGCTGGAAGGACGAAGCGCCGAGAGGGCCTCGGGCTTGCAGGTCGCGGGCTTCTGCCTCCTCTTTGCAGCAATCGGCGTAGCGATTGGATTGCTGAAGCGCTCGATTGCATTTAACTTTCTGATGGGAATGATCGTACTAACCATCCTATGGCTCGGTGGCGTACTCGGATATGCCCATGGACTGCCGCTCGTTCCACTACTCGCGCCCTCGCTGGCCCTCGCTCTGTCGCTGTGGATGATGGATACCTTCATTGGCAAAGCTGAACGAAAGCAAAAGGAATTTATACAGGGGGCTTTTTCCCGTTATGTATCCCCCGCGGTGGTGGAGCAGTTGGTTGACAATCCGGCCGCTTTAAGCCTCACTGGCAGGCGACAAGAGGCCTCGTTTTTATTCACCGACATTGCAGGCTTTACCACCTTGTCGGAAAAACTGGCCTCCGATCAGCTCTCGGATCTGTTGAATGCCTATCTGAACGGGGCCTGCGAGATCATCCAGAAACATCAGGGCACCATCGATAAATTCATTGGTGACGCAATTATGGCGGTATTCAATGCGCCGCTGCCCCAGACAGACCACCAAGAGCGCGCGGTGCGATGTGCACTCGATCTAGATACCTATGCGGAGCGTTTTCGGGCAGCACAAAATGAAAAGGGGATTCCTCTCGGCGTCACCAGAATCGGTCTGCACAGCGGCACTGCAACCATTGGTAACTTTGGCTCTCAGTCTCGCATGGACTTCACCGCGCTCGGTGACACCGTCAATATCGCAGCCCGAACCGAGGGGGCCAATAAATTCTTTGGTACACGGATCTGCTGCACAAGAGACATCATGCAGGGCTGCCCTGATCGATTGTTTCTTCCCATTGGCGAGGTCGTGCTCAAGGGCAAAGAAAAGGCCGTGGCGCTCTTTCAGCCGCTCCATGACTCGACTCACGAGCAGGCCCTAGTCGCTGACTATCGCACCGCCTACCTGGGCCTGGCAGCACACGCCCCGGACTCAGACCAGGCATTTGAAAGACTCAGGGCCAAATATCCGGAGAATCCGCTGATTGAGTTTTATTGCGAGCGCATTCGGTCGGGAAATCGATCCACCCAGATTGTGATGGATGAGAAATAGAATAAGGGCTGTATGAAGACAGCATCCCACGTTGCCCTGACCCTCACCGGTATTGCGCTGGCCTATTGGGCCACCGCGACGGACGCATTCGGCCAGCAACGGCTGATCCCGCCCGATGCAGACACCTCTCGGATGCGGGTTCCGGTGCCATTGCCGCGGCTGCCAGAATTTGACCTTCGGATTCAGTCGCCAGAGAAATCAGCGACGCCACGCGCAGTCGATGAGCTGGAATTTGAACCGAAAGGCGTCAAATTCGACGGCGGCACGCGCTACTCCGAGCAGGAAATGCTGGCCCTTTTTCAGCCGCTATTTGGCAAGAAGATCTCCCTGGAGGCATTCCGGGAGCGCGTCCGGCTGCTGGAGGACCGCTATCGCAAAGATGGGTTTTTTCTCACCAGGGTGCTGATCCCGCCGCAGCAGGTCAAAGATGGGATTTTCACCGTCCAGATCATTGAGGGCTTTATCAGCGAGGCGTTTGTGGATGGCGCAGACGGCCCGGACCGTCGCCTTGTAGAGCGCATCATCTCAAGGGTCAAAGACAAAAAACCGATTGATCTGAGATCTTTGGAGCAAGCGCTGCTCGTTCTCAACGACCTCCCGGGGATGGGCGCAACGGGCACCCTTCGGCCGGGAGCACTGCCAGGCTCTTCGGAACTCGTGGTCACGCTCTCCCCGCCGCAGAAAGTCAGCTATAGCCTTGGCTTGAATAACTTTGGATCAAAGTCGATTGGCCCCTGGGGAATGTCGGTCAACACAACGATGCCGCGACCATTCGGGCAGTTGGGCTCGCTTGGGGTGGGCCTCTCCAATTCAGCATTCGGATTTGATCGCCTACACGCGGTAACCACCTCGTATTCAAGGCCAGTGGGCACCTCCGGAAGCGTATTCTCCATCGGAACACTGGCGGCGATCGCACAGCCCGCGGGATCCATCAAAAGCCTGAGAATTTACAGTGAAAGCTGGTCGCTGAGCCCCCGACTGCGCATGCCACTACTGCGAACCGTACAGCATTCCTTTTTTTTGGATACAGGTCTGTCAATTAATGAAAGTGAAGCGTTTTTAAATCACGGCACCTCAGACCGAACTGCGATCTCGCATGATCGCTCGAGCGTTGCCGAGGTTGCGCTCAGCTACCAGCAATCGGGTTTTGGGGGTGGCAGCACCCAGGCGAGCCTCAGCATGTTTCAGGGGCTGGACGCATTTGGATCTTTGAGCCCCTCGCAGGCCCCGCTTTCGTCTGCGCAAGGATTTCGGCAACGATTTCAAAAACAAACCCTCTCCATCTCCCGTCAGCAGATGCTGCCGAATCGATTTAGTCTATCGCTGCTGGCGCAGGCCCAAAATGCCAATGACATTTTGCTTTCCGGAGATCAAACTTTTTTTGGCGGGGTCGGAATCGGCCGTGGCTATGACGGCGGCGTTTTATATGGCGAGCGAGGCTTTGGTGTGCTGGGAGAAATGCGATGGGATTACGCCAAACCAGCAACGCTAGGCCTGCCGGAGAATACAACGCTACAGTTGTTTGCCTCGTATGATTTCGCTCGCGCAACGCGCCTTGCAAATCCCACTACCGAAACACCACAGAGCTCTGGTTCGATTGCCTCAACTGCCATTGGTTTTCGAATTCGAACCCCAAAGGGCCTCAGTATTGAAACGATGCTTGCCAACGCCAATACCCATGTCCCGAGCAATGATCGTAAGCCCGATCCACGGCTTATTTTTAGTCTGAACCAATTCTTTTTCTAATGACTGCCACTGCAGATCCCGCTACTGATCTTGGCTTCGAATATGCTTTTCAAAGACTGGCCAGGACTCTGATGTGGGCATGGATTCCCAATCCGGAT
>CAYTRY010000051.1:0-8218 GCA_964440375.1 uncultured Bordetella sp.
GATTTCATCGCGATCCAGGCAAAAAAACCGCTGGATAGTTTTAAAGGCTTTCAGTCGAGTCTGAAGGCCTTAATCGAAGCCCGGGAAAAGCTTGATGACCCGGCGATGGCCTCTGAAATGAATGAGCGGCGCAAGGCGATCGTGGCCCGCATCGATGGCTTAACCGTCATGCGTCGGGCAAAGGATTGGGAGTCGGCGACCTTTTCGGCAGTGGCCATCTCAACGGAACTGAATCGTATTGCCGCCGCGATGGCCACGCCATCGGATCAGCAGCCAGGCGCGGATGCAGTCGGCTTTGATAGCGGCATGATCTCCCGAATTTTCGGCGCGCTTGGATTTATCGCACTGATTCTTGCCTTAATTGAAGTCGCCCGCTGTGATCGCAGGCTCTTATCAACAATTGATCTGACCGCAGTGGATTCGGCGCTGACCAATTCAAATCGATTTGAAGCCCTGCAAAAGGCCAACGAGGGCCTGCCCTATTTGCAGATCGCTGCAAAGCAGATCTCAGATCTTGGCAAGCAGCTCATTGCTGCAATTAAGCGGCTCGGTGAGTCTGCCGCCTCGGTCTCCGGGCCGCAGGATTCGGTTGAGCAGGATCCTGGCATGAAGGCTCTCATGGACACCCAGTTTCGTTCGCGTGAGATTCAGCGTTCGTTTGCCGTATTAAAAGAGCAAAGCATCCGTTTATCGCTTGCGTTATCGCAGGCCAATCTTGAGCCCGTAATGACCGAGACCAGCGATAAGCTGGTCGACAGCATCGAGCATGCCGATGCCCTGGTCCGCTCCATGCAGCAGGATCTGGATGCCTCACTCGCGCGGCTGATGTCTGCCGATCAGGATGAGTTAGTTCGCAGCCATGCCATGGTGTTAAAGCGCGATACCGAGGCTCTTCTCGTGGTGGCTGGCCAATGGACACGGCAATTTGATCGACTCAATGAGGCCTTGGCTGACCTGGACCGCTTATTGGATGTTGCCTCCAGCACATCAGCCCGCCGGCCTGGCGAGGTGCTTGAAGAGCTCGGAGAAAGGCGGGAGCCCTCGTGAACGATCTGCTCGGCCTTTTTCTTGCGGACTTAAACCGCTCTATCGAGGGCTTAAACCAGAGCCTTGATCTCGGCCCGGATGGCATGACCCAGGCCTCGCTGCATGCGCGGGATCTCTCGGATGCCCTGCAGAGTGTCAACCTTCCGCGGCATGCGGAGATCGCATTAGTGGTCTCCCGGCATTTGGCTGCCGGCCGGCCAGGCATGGAGGCCTCAACGCGCGAACTCTTAACGCTCGTGAAAGAGGCCATTGATGCATTAAATGGTGAGCCCGCCGAAGGCGAGGCCCAGGCCTTTCCGAATCAGGATCAGGCGATCTCGAATTTAGCCCGCGCAGTTTCTGTTTTTGGTGAGCAGTCGGCAGACTTCAGCTCGCTGGCGTTTCAGGCCACCAGTGATTCTTCTCGGCTTGAGCCCACAGCGCCCGAGCCCACCTCGGATCAGCCGGTCTCGCAGGCGGAGTCCTCCGAGGGCGTGATTGATCTCGAAGAGGTCACGGGCCTGATGTATTTCTCGGGCAAAGAGTCCGAGTCGCCGATGGCCCGTGTGCCGCTTTCTACTGAGCTTGCCGGCCCGGATGCGATCCATGTGCCAAAGATGACGCTCCATGATCGGCTCTATGCATTAAAAACAATTCAGGCCCTGGATCATGAAATCAGCAAAGCGGCAACGCCCGAGCTTGCCCATCAGGCCCGGCTGCGGCTGGCCGATCATGCAAATTGGATGACTGGCCTTGCCCAAGAGCCGCTGCAGCGCCGTCTGGTGGGCATGGCGCGGACTATTGAGCTTGCCGGTGTGCGTGCAGATACCGATGTCATCGACTATTTGATTTCGGCAATGAGTGTGCTGCCGCAGCCTGCAGCAGTAAAAGGCTCCTGCCAGCATCAGACCCTGTTTGTGGACTTAGCGGAATTACGTGCTGATGCTGATAGCCGTGAGCGCGCCAGCAAGATTGTTCAGATTCTGGCGGGCCGCATCGAAGAAACCACCGAGGGCCTGCGCCTGATTCTGCCCTCAAGCTTAAGCCGGCTGCGTGTCGTGCCCTTTATTCGCAATGGCCTGACCTATGCAATCAGCTGGGCCCAGTTTCTGCGGGCCGAGACCGTCAAGGGCGCCGAATCCGGCCCCGATGATCTGCTGGGCTCCACCGAGGGCACCCGGCTATGCCTGCGGGTGAAGTCCGGGGTGGATGAGATTGCGCTGTATGCCAATGAAGTCCGGCCCTTTGAGGTCATGAATGCCTTCTTACTGCCGCCGGCAGTCGAGGCCCCCGATTGGGTGGCGGGTGTCTTAGTGGGTGCCGCGACCGAGCCGGTGATATGGGTAGTCCCGGCAAGTTCCTAATCTATCTCGTCATTGGGCTTGCGGGCCTAATGCTTCTCAGCCAGCTGGCACAGGCCCAGCGGGCCCTTGAGGCCTCCCGATACGAGCAGGGCAGTGGTGCCCCCTCAATTGCCGAGGAAGACCTTCCGCCCGAGATCCTGGCCCGAATCACCAAGATGGTCCGCAGCCACCCCAGCCTGGATGGCTTAAAGGTCGAGGTTCGGGTTGGCCGTACCCGCCAGCGCCTGGGGGAGTGCCCCAACCCCCCTGAGGTCGTGCTGGCAACACCCAAGGCCCGTCCCTGGGGCAGCTTTAGTGTCGTGGTCCGCTGCCCGAAGCCATTTTGGGGGGTAACGGTGGCTGTTCAGACCCGGGTTTTTGGCCCCCAGGTGGTGGCCAAGCGCTATCTGGCCCAGGGCACCCGGCTAAAGGCTGACGACCTGGAGGTCGTATCTACCGATATCACCCGCACGCCCGTGGATCTGGCCCGATCCATCGAGGAGGTCCAGGGCAAGGTGCTGGGCCAGCCCCTGGCGCAGGGGGCTAACTTGGTACTAAACATTTTGCGCGAGCCTTCCGTAATCAAGGTAGGAGAAGGGGTCCGAGTCCAGATTCAGGGCAAAGGATTCCAAGCCAGTGGCGAGGGCGTGGCGATGTCGGCCGGCGCGATTGGCGATAGTATTCGGGTGCGTATGCCCGATGGCCAGCAGGTGTCTGGTCGGGTGGCGCGCGCCGGAGTTGTTGAGGTAGTGATCGACTAGTCCCAGGTGGGGCGGGTCGGAAGCAGAAAAGGGAAACAGGAAGCTGGCCATGAAGATTGATCCGTCAAAGATCGTCGATACCAGGGTAGACCAGAACCGCCGGACTCAGGCTGAGTCGGCGCAGGCGGCCGCGACCCCCACGGCCAGCGCAAACCCAGCTGCAGCGGGGGCCAAGGCGGCTTCGCCCGCAGCCTCCCTCGATATCAACGTGGCAGCAGCGATTGCCAATGCCAAGAGCGTTGATAAAGGCACTGACGTTAAATTACTCGACGAGATCCGTTCGAAAATTGCGGCAGGCGAGTTCGAAATCGACTATGACCGTGTGGCCGAGTCGATTCTGAACGATGCCATTGCCTCATCGATGCGCCGGGCTCGGTAATTGTCCTCGCCAGCAGTAGCAAGCTTGATTGAGCAGATGGCCTCATCGGTGGCCGCATTGCGCGCAGCCCTTGAATCCGAACGCATTGACGACTATCCCGCTGCAATTGACACAGCGCAGAAGGCCCTGGATGCCATCGCGGCCTACCCGGGCGGTATTGATAGCTTGCGCTCGGCCCTAGACCGCTCTGCCGAGCAGGACAAACTCAGGCTTCGCGAGCTCATTACAAAAGCCTCCATTGATCACAAGGTCAATGGCGAATTAATCCGGATCGCGATGCAGAAAAATGCGGCCTTGCGGGCCACCGTGGCACAGCAGTCGGCCGAGGCCACTTACTCAGAGCGTGGCCATGTGCCCAGCGTGCTGGGCAGTCTGCTGTCACGCAAGGTTTAGTTGCGACATCAGGCCGGTGCTCTGGCCTAAAAATCCCTAGGGACGAAAACTCAGATCAGTGCCCAAGTGAGCGCGGATGCGCACCATGGCCTGGGTATGAATCTGGCTAATGCGGCCTGGGGTGAGCTCCATCACGTAGGCGACTTCGCGAAAACTTAAATCTTCCTGATAGTGCAGGGCCACGACCATGCGCTCTTTTTCAGGAAGATCTTTAATCACGCCAGCCAGCTGCTTGGCGATTTGTTTAAACGAAGTGATCTGCGAGGGATCGGCGCCTTCTGCAATTGGCAGTAAATGCTCGGGCACATCATCGATTGCTGTCATGCCGACTGCGGTATCGAGAGTCTCGTGGTACTGGTCAATTGAGATCTCACAGGCATCGGCGATTTCTTGATCCGTTGGCGAGCGGCCCAGTTCCTGCTCTAAGCGTCGGACGGCTTTTTCTAGCTCAGAGAGTTTGTCGCGCTGATTGCGCGGCAGGATATCGTTTTCTCGGCAGCTGTCGTAGATGGCGCCGATGATCCGAAAGCGGGCATAGGCCTCGAAGTTCAGGCCCGGCCGGGGCTCATAGCGTTTCACCGCATCCAAAAGGCCCATCATGCCTTCTTGAATCAGGTCATCAAGATCGACATTCGGCGGCAGCCGCGAGGCGATCTGAAAGGCCAGCCGACGCACCAGCGGTGCGTATTGGGTCACCGATTCTTTCGGATCAAGCGCGGTGGATTGGGCGTAGGCGTTTTTGCGGGCAGACATCAGGTCAGCTGGAGCGTTGTGCCCGCGAGTTTCGCATACAGCGTTGCCGGCAGGATTAATCCCGCAGGCAGTGGAGTGTGTTTGGTTGAGTTCGGGATGGTGACTGCGGCAACCCAGCCCATGGACTCCAGTGGCTGCTCCATCAGTGACTGCGATGCCTGCTGCAGCCGATCAAAGGCCTCTTGGCCGACAGTCTCAGAATCCCCGCCGATGATGAGCACCGGAATTTTCGCGCCATCCGTGCGGTAGGAAATGGTTCGAACAAATTCCAAGGCCTGAATCATGCTGGGCTCCTCGGGGGCGCAGACCACCAGCTGCTGGATATCATGGGCATAGGCCCGCAGCACGCCCTCAACTGGATTTTTGGTCGCCAGCAGAACTAAATCCAGCTCCATTTTGGCCTTCACGATGCGCTCGATCAGCGAAGGATGGCGAAGCTTATGCTTCATGTAGGAGCGTTCCATCCGCAGGCCAGTGGCGTACCAGAGGTTTTCTTCGGCGTTGCAGATTGCTTTTTCCAGCGGCACATCGTTTTCCAAGACCTGGGCAATGTCATAGCGCACGGGGTAGGCAAGGCCATGAATATCGCGCCGCTCCTGCAGGGGGATTTCATCAATCAGCAGCACCCGCTGGCCCTGCTGCCGAAGCGCGTGGGCGGTGCCCAGGGTCAGGGTGCTGGCGGTGTCGGCCTCAAGGGCGCAGGACATGCAGACCACGCGGGGCGCGCGGTCGCCAAACATCGAGCGCAGGCCCTCGGCCTGGTCCGTTTTGATTTCTGCGGGCTGCTCTAGCTTGGTGTCTTCGACCATTGGGCAAGATTATCGGCAAGGACTGCGGGAATCTGCTCAGAGGCCAGCCCGGATTCGCCTGACATGGTCCGCGGACGCATCGCGCGGTGGGCCAGGTATTGGGCATTGGGGGGATTGAGGTCTTCGGGCACGCGCTGGCCGTTGGAGATAAAAAGTAGCGGCAGCTCATAGCGAATCAGACAATCCAGAATCGGTGCAACCAGGGCCGCCTCGTCGGTCTTGGTCACAATCACCGACTTAATTTTCTCAGCGGAATCCGCCCGGTTATGCAGCATGATCACGTCTTCTTGTGTGCGCAGATCGGTGGTCGCGCTCATCACTAAAATCCGATGCGAATTGGCCGAGCCCTTTGCCAGCAGCTGGGTCTGATCGACCATTAAGGTGTCGCGCTGGCCCACGCCTGCGGTATCCAAGAGCACGATCTTGCGCTTCGAGGCTTCTTTCAGCTTGGCAGCTAAGTCATCACTATCCCGCACCGAAACCACAGGCAGGCCAAGAATCTTGGCAAAGACTTTCAGCTGTTCTTGGGCGCCAATACGATAGGTGTCGGTGGTCAGTAAAGCCACCTGATTGCGGCCATAGCGCAGCACGCAGCGGGCGGCGACTTTTGCCACCGAGGTGGTCTTGCCCACACCGGTCGGCCCGATGAACGTAAAGATTCCGCCTTCATCAAATACATCAATCGGATCTTGGACTTTGATTAAGGCCTCAACGATGTCGCTAACACGCTTTAGTAGCGCGGCGGTGTCGCCTTCTTTGGGGATGGCCTGCACGATATCGGCGCAAAGCTTTGGCGAAAAACCCGCATTAATCAGTGTTTTTACGACATCGGCATGGGCTGGGGCATTTTGCTGGAGGTTGCTCCAGAAGTTACCGGCCAAGTGCGACTGCAGAAGATTTTTTACTTCTGCCATCTGCAAGACAAGCCGGTTCATCTCGGCCGCGTTGGCAGATGCTGCAGCAAGCGCACTTGCTGCGACTTCAGCATCACGCGATGCAGATGATTTAGCGGCTGCGCCCGCAGCAGCGGATTCCCCCGATTTGCCGCGGCCAAGCTGCTCTGGGGTATAGACCGGCGAGCCATCGAGATTGCGCTGGGATTTAATGACATCAGAGATCACCAGCTCATGCGGGATCGCAGGCGTTGATGTGCCTGAGCGCCGTGGCGGGGCGCTATAGAGTTCGCCTGAAAAACCGCTGCTGCCTGAACTGCCGCCGCTACCTGCACCCTGGCGTATCGCGCCCGAGGAGAGCTGATCCAGCGCATCTGGGGTGATGGCCATGATTTCGACCCCATCGGCGGTTTCTTTTGTGGAGAGCACCATGGCGTCCGGACCGAGCGCGCGGCGGACTTGTTTTAAGGCTTCAGCGGCCGAGGCCGCAACGAATCGTTCTGGTCCCATGATGATTTACAAGAGTTTAACCGGCCGCCCCTCGATTACAGAGGACTTTGTGGAAGGTCACGTTCCCGGTCGAGGGCAGCTCGCTCATGGATACGACGATGGCCTGGGACTTAATGCGCCGGGCTAGCCGAGACAGGGTCAGCCGGGATTTGGAGCCCGTCAGGATCACTGGCGCCAAGCCCTGGCCCTCCATTTCGTTGATACCCACAATGACTTCTTCCCCAAAGAGCCGGGCCAGCGAGGGCTCGATGGCGCCTTCGGGCGCTGCGGCAGCATTGCCCACCGTCTGATCGATCAGCCGCTCAAACTCCGGGTGAACCCCAAGGACTTTAAATTCATTGGAGTCGCCAAAGGTCTCTTGAATGATGGTTCGGCGCAGCGCGTAGCGGACTGGCGCAAGGACATTGCTGGGATCGGTTAAAAGCGCTGCATTTTCGCTGGCGACTTCGAGAATCGTGCGCAGATCTTTTACAGGCACACCCTCTTCTAAAAGCAGCTGCAGGATGCGCTGCAGATTGGCGACGGTGACCACCTTCGGCACAACATCTTCGACAAGCTTTGGATAGCTGGCCTTGAAATGATCCAGTAAATCCTGCGTTTCTTGGCGGCCCAAAAGCTCATGGGAGTGTGATCGCACCAGATGGTCTAAGTGCGTGGTCATCACCACCGCAGGCTCGACCACCGTGTAGCCCTTGCTGATGGCCTCATCGCGCTGGCCCCGATCAATCCAGACTGCCGGCATGCCATAGGTTGGGTCTTTGACCTGAATGCCCGCCAGCGGCTGGGAGTCCCCCTGGGGGAAGATGGCCAAAAGCTTATCGGGCAGACACTGGCCGCGGCCCACTTCGGCGCCATAGAGCAAAAACCGATAGGTCTCAGCGGGCAGCTGCAGGTTGTCGCGAATATGGACCGAGGGCGTTAAAAATCCGATTTCATTGACAAATTTTCTTCGTATCGCCCGAATGCGTTTGATGAGATCGCTTTCATCACCTTTATCAACCAGCGGAATCAGTCGGTAGGGCAGTTCCAGGCAAAGCGGTTCAATCACTGGTACATCTGACCATTCGAGTTCGGTTTTCGGGGGTACTGCGGCCGCCGCCTCTTTGGCTTTCTGTTCGTTTTTCTTAAGCCGGTTATTGAGCAGATAGCCCAGGCCGCCAAACAGCAGGGCAAAGGCGATAAAGGGCACATGCGGCATGCCGGGCACCAGCCCCAGCAAAAAGAGAATGATGGCGACGATAAACAGTGTGTTGCCACTGCCCTCAAATTGCTTTGAGACCTGGCCTGAGAGGTCTTCATCCGAGGCCACGCGGGTGACCAAAATACCCGCGGCAGTCGAGATGATGAGTGC
>CAYTRY010000052.1:0-8161 GCA_964440375.1 uncultured Bordetella sp.
CTGCGGCCCGCCTGGGCCGATCAAATTCTTTACCAATCATCATTTTGGCAAGCGATTGCGGGCTCTCATGCCGTGGGACACAGGTGCCCGTCACCCGGCCAGCACGAAGAATCGTCGCCGTGTCACAAAGCGCTCGAATCTCATCCAGCTTATGACTGATGTAAAGAATCGCGCATCCCTGTTGACTGATTGCCCTCAAGGTCTCAAACAGTTTTTCAACCGCGCTTGGGCTGAGCACCGAGGTGGGCTCATCCATGATCAAAAGCCGAGGCTTTTGCAGCAGACATCGAATGATCTCGACCCGCTGCCGTTCGCCGACCGAGAGATCGTGCACCAGCCGGTCAGGATGCACGGGCAGCCCGTAGTGGACGGAGATCTCGGCGATTTGATCAGAAAGCTCAGCGCGGCGCGCATTACTGGCCAAGGCCAATGCGGTGTTTTCTAAAACCGTTAGAGACTCAAAGAGCGAGAAGTGCTGAAAGACCATCCCGATGCCAAGCGCCCGGGCCTGGGCGGTCGAACGAATCTGAACTGGCCTGCCTTCCCAGATAATCTGGCCGCTGGTTGGCGGCGTCACCCCGTAGATCATTTTCATGAGGGTCGACTTGCCAGCGCCGTTTTCGCCCAGCACCGCGTGAATCTCGCCAGGCTGCACTTCCATGCTGATTGCGTCGTTGGCAATTAAGGTCGAGTAGACCTTGGTCAGGGATTCAACGCGCAGCTGGCTCATGCCGCTGATGTTAAAAGAAAACGGGCTGCCAGCAGCTTGCGCCGCCCAGCAGCCCGAACAAAAACAAAAACCGAATTACTACAGGACGGCGTCTTTCAGCTTCTTCAACGCGCGGACCTTAACCTTGACGGTAGCGGGCTTGGCGGCAAACCACTGATCCTGGCCTGTGAAGGGATTCTTACCAAAGCGCTTGGGCTTAGCAGGAACCTTTTGCGCAACCACTTTCATCAGACCCGGCAGGGTAAATTCGCCAACACCTTTTTTGCTAACCGATGTCAGCGTGGCCTCTTCCAGAGCCGCCAGAACCGCCTTCACCGACTTGGACTCAACGCCAGATTGCTCCGAAATACGTGCCACCAGGGTGGACTTATTCAGGGCAGCTTTGATGGGCTTGGGCGCAGCGGATTTTGCTTTTGCTGCGGGTTTGGCTTTTGCAGCAGATTTTTTGGCGGGTGCTTTTTTTGCCTTGGCGGCCTTGGGTTTCTTGCTTGCCATAGTGACTCCATTTAGGTGAGAAAAAAGGACAGCGGTGAAAGTCTATCAGGACATCGAAAAAGACCTCAAATTAGGGCTCGGCGTACATTGCCTCAATCATGGGCGCATAGCGATCCAAAATCAATTTTCTTTTTAATTTCATGGTCGGTGTCACCTCCTCATCCTCGGGGGTGAGCTTCTTGCCCAGGAGCCTGAACTTCTTGATTTGCTCCACCCGGGCGTAGCGCTGATTGACCGCGGCAACCTCCGTGGCGATCAGATCGACCACCTCCTGGGACCGGGTGAGGCTCTCGTAATTGGTAAATCGGATATCCCGGGAGAGGGCGAAATGCTCCACATTGTCGTGGTCGACCATGATGATGGCCGTCAGGTAGGGCTTGCGATCGCCGATGACCACAGCGTCAGTAATATAGGGCGAGGCCTTCAGTTCATTTTCGAGCTCGCTCGGCGTGATGTTCTTCCCGCCGGCCGTGATGATGATGTCCTTAATCCGATCCACGATGGTGAAAAATCCCTTTCCATCCACGGTCGCCACATCCCCAGTCCGCAGCCAGCCATCCGGCGTAAACGCCTCTGCGGTCTTCTCTGGGTTATTCAAGTAGCCGGAAAACACGTTTTTCCCCTTCACCAGGATTTCACCTGTCTGGGGGTCAATCCGCATCTCGTTGTGCTCAGCCGCCTGGCCAATCGACCCCAATTTGATATGGCCAGGCCGATTCGCGCTTGATGCAGCGCAGGTCTCGGTCATGCCCCAGAGCTCGAGCATCGGGCTGCCAAGCGCAAAAAACCAGCGGACCAACTGCGGTGAGATGGGGGCTGCCCCAGTCAGCAAGACGCGGGCCCGATCCAGGCCAATGGATTTGCGGACATTGGCCAGGACCAGCCATTGGGCAAGAACATAGCCAATCCGCTCCATAAGGGGCACCTGCTGCCCGCCAAGGACCCGATCAGCGATTCGTAGCCCAAGGCCAATGGCGGCGTGAAAAAGCCGCTGCTGCAGCGGCGTGGACTCCGAAAGGGCCAGCATCACGCCGGAGTGAAACTTCTCCCAGACCCGCGGCACCGCCAGGACAACAGTGGGAGCAATTTCCCGGATGTTCTCGGGCACGGTCTCCGGGTTTTCCACGAAATTAATCCGTGTGCCGGTGTACATCGAAATAAAGGCGCCGCCGATCCGTTCCGCGATATGGCATAGCGGCAGGAAACACATCCGCTCATCCGTTGGGTTTTGCCAAATGATTTTGGAGTGGGCCCGAATCGCATAAACCAGTCCCTCTTGGTGATGCATGGCGCCTTTGGGTTTTCCGGTGGTGCCTGAGGTGTAGACCAGCATCGCCAGATGGTCAGTGCGCTGCTGCGCGAGACGCTCTTTGACCATGCCAGGAGCTGCGCCGAGGGCCCGCCTGCCCAACTCCAGTAAGGCCGACCAGCCCAGAACGCGCTCGTGCTGGTAGTTGGAGAGGCCTTTCTCATCCATCACAATCACATGCCCGAGACTTGGGCATTCGCCCATCACGGACAGTGCCTTATCGAGTTGCTCTTCATCCTCCACAAAGATAAAGCGCGCACTGCTGTCGTTGATCACATAAGAAAGCTGCTGCGGCGAATCGGTGGGATAGACCCCCACAGTGGCGGCGGCCGCCGAAAGCGTCGCCAGATCCGCCAAGACCCACTCCGCACGCGTATTCGAAATAATCGCGACCCGATCCTGAACGGCTAAACCCAGCACAATGAGACCAGCAGTAATCGCCTCGACCTGATCGGCCGTCTGCTGCCAGGTCAGCGACTGCCAAATGCCAAATTTTTTATAACGAAGCCAGACCTGATCGGAGCGCAATGCAACCGCATTCCAAAACATCGCCTGCGCCGTATCGCCCGCGAGAGGCGGGGCCGTTTTGCGCTGGGCCCGCTCAAATTCCTCGTGAAGTTTCCAGAGATAACGCATATCGGCTGCCTTAACGCCAGGTCTTTTTCTTTTTCCAGCGGCGATCGCCGCGCACACCCTGCTGCTTCATCCCCAGATAAAACTCGCGGATGTCTTCTTTTTCGCGCAGCCGATCACACTGATCCTCGAGCACAACACGGCCGTTTTCCAGCACATAACCATAATCAGCGGTATTTAAGGCCATATGAGCATTTTGTTCGACCAACAAAATGCTGGTGCCGCTTTCACGATTAATTCTCACGATGATTTCAAAGATCTCCTTGGTGAGCTTGGGACTTAGGCCCAGGCTGGGCTCATCCATCAGGATCATCTGCGGCGAGGATAAAAGCGCGCGGGCAATTGCCAGCATCTGCTGCTGGCCGCCCGAGAGTAGGCCCGCATCCTGATCGCGTCGTTGGGCAAGGATCGGAAAATAGCCATAGGCACGCTCCATATCCTTTGCCACCGCATCGCGATCGCTGCGGGTATAGGCGCCCATCAGCAGGTTTTCATGCACCGTCAATAACGGAAAGACCTCGCGGCCTTCGGGCACATGCGATAGGCCCATCTGCACGATCCGCGCAGGATCAAATCCCGAGATGTTTTGCTGCCTAAATTCAATCGACCCACGAAGCGGATCCATGATGCCCGAGATGGTTTTCAGTAACGTGGTCTTGCCTGCACCGTTTGAGCCCAGCAAGGTCACGATGCTGGATGTTGCAACTTTTAGGCTCACGCCACGAATCGCCTTAATCGGCCCGTAGGCGGATTCAACCGAGCTGACCACAAGTAAGTCGGAAGTCTGCTGGCTCATGAGGCCGCCTCCGAGCCAAGATAGGCTGAGATGACCTCGGGATGGCTTTGCACTTCCTGGGGGGTGCCGACCGCAATCACCCGGCCCTGGTTCATCGCGACAACACGCGATGAGACCCGAAGTACAAGCGACATATCGTGCTCCACCATCATGACCGTGGCACCCATCTCTGTCACGATATCTCGAATCCAATACACCAATTCATCTGTCTCCTCAGGATTTAATCCCGAGGAGGGCTCATCCAAAAGCAACAGCTCGGGCTGCATGCACAGCGCTCGGCCGAGCTCAACCACTTTGCGCACGCCATACGGCAGGCCCGCCACCATCGAATCACGAACCTTTTGCAGGCCAAGGAAATCAATCACTTTTTCGACATGCTCGCGGGCAGCAATTTCCTGGCGGTGTGTCGAAGGCAAAAACAAAAGATCGCTCAGAAGATTAGTACGGCTTCGAATGTGATGGCCGATGAGCAAATTACTCAGCACGGTAGCATGCTCAAAAAGCTCAATATTTTGAAAAGTCCGTGCAATGCCACGCCAGGCGATCTGATGGGGGGCGACTCCGCCCAGATCCTTTCCCTGATACTCCAGCTGGCCAGAGGTCTGGGGGTAGATGCGGCTAATCACATTAAATACCGTCGATTTTCCGGCCCCATTCGGACCAATCAGCGTCAGCACTTCACCGGGATAGACATCGAAGCTCACATCATCGACTGCGATCAGCCCACCGAACTGGCGGGAGATGTGCTGGGCACGAAGCAGAGGCTGTGTCATGGCGGTTGGGTGGCCTAGCTCAGGCGGTCTGATTTCTGAAACGCTTTTTGGCGCCTAAACATGCCCCGCCGATAAAACGGAAAAATCTGAAAATAGGTCCGGGTCTTCAGCCAGCGGCCATACAGGCCGCGCGGCTCAAATAAGACCACACCGATCAGAATCAATCCGTACACCACATTTTGTAAGCCCGCCGTATTGGCCATGGCAGCGGGTAGAAAATCCTTGCCGATTGCAATTAAAGGCGGCATCAGCACGATAAACATCGCCCCGAAAAACACGCCGTGAATGCTGGCCAAGCCTCCGATAATGACCATCAGGGCAAAGTCAAGGGATAAAAGCAGCGTGAAATTCTCTGGCGAGATGTGCCGCAGATATTGGGCATAAAGCGCGCCACCGATGCCCGTAAAGGCCGCAGAAATCATAAAAGCCGAGATCTTGGTGCGGCCCGCCTGAATGCCCATACTCTGGGCAGAGATCTCTGAATCGCGAATTGCAATCATGGCGCGGCCGGTGGGGCTGCGTAACAAATTCAATGTCATCCAAGTGCAAAGCAGCACAATGCCCAAGGCGAGATAAAAGAATTCGTGCTGGGCATTGAGCACCCAGCCAAAGAGTTGGGCAGGCTTAACGGTTAGGCCCGAGGTGCCATTGGTAAACGATTCCCACTTCACCAACACCTCTTCGACAATCAGCCCAAGGGCAAGGGTCGCAATGCCTAAGAAGATGCCTTTTACCCTTAGCGCCGGCAGCGCAATCAGTGCGCCCAGGATCACATTGGCGATGATGGTGATCGACATCGCTCCGAAAAATGGCCAGCCGCGATTGACAAAATAGGCCTGAACAAAAGCACCCAAACCAAAAAATGCTGCGTGGCCTAAAGACAGCTGTCCCGTGTAGCCCAGCAGAATCATCATGCCCAGGCCCACCATTGAATACACCAGGATCAGATTTAATTGCGCCAGCCAGAATTCCGGCAGCACGATGGGCGAAATCAGCAGTGCAACAATCAATAGCCCATTCCAGAAAAGCTGGCCGGAGTGCTGTATCAGCCGGACATCCTGCTCATAGCTTGTCTTAAAGAGAAATCGCATAGCGCAGTCTTTGGTGGGCTAGACTTTTTTGCGGGTTCGCTCGCCGAGCAGTCCACTCGGAAATAGCAGCAATACCGCAAGCATCACCACGTAGGCGGCGACCTCTTTAAAGCCCTCTGGCAGATAAAAACCGGACAGCGTCTCCGCCACGCCAATCACAATGCCGCCAAGAATCGCACCCGGCAGACTGGTAAAGCCCCCCACCACAGCCGCCGGCAGGGCCTTTAATCCAATAAAACCCATATTCACATGGACAAAGGTAATGGGGGCAAGCAGCACGCCCGCCAAACATGCAAGCGCTGCGGCCAGGCTCCAGACCAGTCCATTCAGACGCTTAACGGGAATCCCCATGTAGTAAGCAGCAAGCTGATTCTGTGATGACGCCCGAAGGGCAATGCCCACCCGAGTGAAATGAAACATCAAATACAGCAGCAGACAGATCACCAAGGTCGACCCGATCACGACCAGGTGATCGTAAGAAATGATGAGCCCAGCAAGGTTGATGGTCTTTCCCGCATAGGGCACCGCCAGGGTATGAGTCTCAGTGCCAATAACGGGCAGCATGGCCACCAGCCCGCGGGCCACATAGCCCAGGCCAATCGTCAAGAGCACCACCGCCAAGGCGGTCTGGCCTAAAACGGGGCGAATCACGACCCGCTCAAGAACATAGCCCACCAGGCCCACGGCAACCAAACACACCAGCACCGCAAGCCAAAATGGCAGGCCAATAAACTGCGTCATCACCAAGGCGGTAAATCCGCCCACCATCATGAGCTCCCCTTGGGCAAAGCTGACGGTCTCTGTGGCTTTATAAATCAGCACAAAGCCCAGCGCGACAAGGCCATAGATGCAGCCTTGCGATACGCCACTGAGGATGATTTGCAGCATGGCGGGTTGCCGATCAGATCAAAAAAGGCCGGGAGACGCTGTCGCGGTCCCGGCCCCACTTGAACTGCTCAGACTTATTTCACCTCAACCCAACGACCGTTTTGGATCTGAGAAATGGCAGAGTAAGACGAGCCGAGATGGTTCTTTTCTGTAAACGTAATCGGCGGCAGGCCCAGAGCACTGTTATGGGTACCCATGGTTTCTAAGGCCCGTGCCAGCGTTTCCGTTGTCAGGTTTTTGCCGGCCCGCTCAATGCCTCGGCCGAGCACGTCGATGATCCAGTAGCCGTAAAGCGTAAAGAGCTGGGGATCAGCATTCGTGCGGGCTTTAAAGTCAGCTGCCCACTTACGAACTGCCGGATTTGGCGAATCCGGGTAGGGAATCAGCGAAGAGCTGGTCGCATAAAACCCGTTTACAACTTCACGGCCAAGCATCGGGATCAGCTCGGTATATGCGCCTACAGAACCCAAGAAGGTGGGGTTAAACCCGGTCTTACGGGCCTCGGCGATCGCGGCCGGGGTTTCACGAATCAATGTACCCATCACCACGAAGTCGCAGTTCGCACCACGCAGCCGCGCGACCTGAGACGAGAACTCGGTAGCGCCCCGCTTATAAGTAGCGGTCTCAGCCATCGTAACCCCAATGGTTTTGAGGCCATCGGATGCGCCACGGAAGACTTCCAAGCCAAATTCATCATCTTGATACAGCGCACAGGCACGCTTTGCACCCACCCGCTTATAGAGCACCGGGGTGTGTTCTTTCATCGCACCGTAGTAATCATCAAGCACCGCAAACTTCAGCTTGCTTACCGGCTCAAACATATCGCGGTGGGCCGTGAGCGGCGCGAAATTCATTACATTTTTCTCAAACTGGATCGGCATCGCAGCGTTATTCACGACCGAGCCAATCGATCCGGCCATCACGAACACTCGATCTTGGTTCACCAGTTTTTGGGCGACCTGAACTGCACGGGTGGGCGTGTAGGCGGAGTCCTCCACCATCAGCCGTAGACGTCGGCCATTGAGTCCGCCGGCATTGTTGATTTCATCTACCCGCATCTGCATGCCGGCAACAGCCATTTTGCTAAAGCCCGCAAGTGGCCCAGACAGATCCTGGATCGAGCCGATCAGCACTTCTTTATCGGTAACCCCCTGCGACTGCGCGTGTAGCGGCCCTGCGGCCACCAAAAAAGCGGCGATCGCGCAAAGCTGCGTAATTTTTCGTCCCTTCATCATGACTCCCCCTTTGAAAATTTGACCTGCCTTCAAAACCTGAAAATTATGGTTCTTACCGGCAATCGCGGCACTTGCGGCCGCTTGGGGGTTTCCCTCGGTTTGGCCAATTCCCGGGTCAATCCCTTTGCGATAATCGGGGAAATTGAGGGGAAATAATGACCGTCCGCCGCAGGATCCACGCCGTCATGAGCTACAAGCAGGGGGATGCCTG
>CAYTRY010000053.1:0-7009 GCA_964440375.1 uncultured Bordetella sp.
CCATTTGACGATGGAACTTTTAAAAGCGCGGGCGAATCTTGCGATTGTTCATATCCCCTATAGCGGTGGGCCTGGCGCCACTCAAGCATTAGTTGCGGGTGATGTGCATGCACTTTTTACTGCTTACGTAAATGTTCGGCCGATGGTGAGTGCTGGCCGCCTGAGAGTGCTCGGCATTGCGGAGTCAAAACGCTCTCCCGCGCTGCCAGAGGTGCCTACTTTCGCAGAACAGGGCTTTGCTGGCATTGATGCGCCGCTATTTAACGCCATTGTGGCGCCTGCTGGCACTCCGGCCTCTGTCGTGGCCCGGCTGAATCGGGAAATCGGTGAAATCCTCATGCTGGACGACACTCGAAGCAAGCTCACGTCGGGGGGCATGGATGTGATTGGTGGATCTCCTGAGCAGCTTGCAGCCCTCATGCGGGCGGAGGCACAGCGCTGGCAGCCCGTTGTCGAGCGCCTTGGTCTGCGGCCCGATTAAGCCCACCGCCCGATCCTTCCATCTGGAGCGGCCGTTTTGCGGGTTTTCCAGGGGGTGGCTGAAGTGACGCAGGCAGGGCACTGTCGATATCCTAGCCGCTTGACTGCCCACTTTTGAAACAGACGGAGTTGCCATGCGTATTTTGACGTTGATCGTTGGCCTGATTGCAGCACTGTCGTTTGCTGCAACGCCTGCTACAGCAAAGACATTTCGTTGGTCATTTGCCAGTGATATTCCTTCAATGGATATTCACTCTCAAAACAATGCCCTGGCCAATATGGTCCACGGTGCGATCTACGAAAGCCTTGTCGTCTATAACAGCCGAACTTTCGCTCCTGAGCCACTGCTGGCCACTGGCTGGACCGAGGTGAACCCACGACAAGTGAGATTTACGTTGCGACAGGGTGTGCGGTTTAGTGATGGCAGCGCTTTCAGCGCTGACGATGTGGTGTTTTCGATTAATCGTGCAATGGCAAAAACGTCGAATTACCACATCTACGCCCAGGGGATCGATAGGGTTGTTAAGGTGAATAACCTGACCGTCGATATTTTCCTTTCGGTACCTAATCCGGTTCTCATTCGTCAGCTCACTGAGCTCAGAATGATGAGCAAGACTTGGGCAGAAAAGAACAATTCGGTCGAGCCCAAGGATCTGAAAACCAAGGACGAGCCGTTCTCCCATCGCAACGCGATGGGTACGGGGCCATATATTCTGAAGTCATGGCAGCCTGATCAGCGCATGGTGCTGGTCCGAAATCCAAACTGGTGGGGTGCCGGCAAGTTCCCTTCTAATGTTGAAGAGGTCATATTCCTTCCGATTCGCTCAGATGCAACCCGTATGGCCGCTTTGTTGTCTGGCGAGATCGATTTTGTGCTTGATCCCACCCCGCAAGACTTACCACGGGTGCGCGGCAACTCCGCCCTTCAGTTGATCGAGGGTTCCGAGAATCGCACTATTTTCCTCGGAATGGATCAGTTTCGAGACGAATTGCCAGGCAGTAACGTCAAGGGAAAAAATCCCCTGAAAGATGTCAATGTGCGCAAGGCGCTTTATCAGGCAATCGATATCGAAAACATTCATAAGGTCGTCATGCGGGGTCAGGCCCAGGTCACGGGAGCCCTTGTGTCGCCGCAGGTGGACGGCTGGACCGAGGGGATCCATCGTCGCCATGCCTACGACCCCAAGGAGGCCAGCCGATTGCTGGCAGCAGCGGGATATCCCAATGGGTTCGAGGTCGATTTCGCGTGCCCTAATAATCGCTACGTCAATGATGAGCAGATCTGTCAAGCCATCACTGCAATGTGGGCCAAGGTGGGAGTGCGTGCGAAGCTGCGAACGCTGCCGCTGGTCACTTACTTTCCAATGATCCAGCGTCATGAAGCCAGTATCTACATGTTGGGGTGGGGCGTACCGACTTTCGATGCCCTGTATTCGCTGCAGTCGCTTGTTCGCACGAAAACGACTGGTGCTGACGGAAATTTCAATGTGGGCCGGTACAGTAATGCGAAAATGGACCAGATTGTGGATCGTATTAAAACTGAGACCGACTCACTGATTCGAAAGCGACTCATGGCAGAGGCTTTGCAGCTTCAAAACGATACAGTTGCGCACATTCCACTGCACAACCAATTTATTCCGTGGGCTGCGAAGAAATCAATCGAGACGGTACATCGTGCCGATAATCGAATCGATTGGCGTCTCACTGTTGTTCGTTAACGAATTACCTGTATTGATGAATAACAATCTGTAGCCTCGCTCGATATCAATGTTGGTTTTTCTTCTCGAGCGAGTGCTGCAGTGCCTATTGGTACTGCTCGCGGTTGCCTTAATTGCGTTTTTGCTCTTTCAATATGTGGGCGATCCGGTGCTGTTCATACTTGGGCAAGACGCAACCGAGGAGCAGGTCGGAGCTCTCCGCGAATCGCTGGGGCTTGATCAGCCTGCCTTGGTTCAGTTCGGATATTTTTTGCTCAATGCAATTCAGGGTGAGTTTGGGCTGAGCCTGCGGCAGGGCATCGCGGTTTCGACCCTCATCGCCGAGCGGCTTCCTGCAACTCTAGAGTTGGCTGTTGTAGCTGCCATCATCGCGCTTGTCGTGGGAATCCCCATGGGGGTGTATGCAGCTATTCGTAGGGGATCCGCCTTGGCCCAAGTTTTTATGGCGATCTCCTTGCTGGGCGTCTCACTGCCGACATTCTTAATTGGTATTTTTCTCATTCTTCTTTTTTCTGTCGCACTTGGCGTTTTGCCAAGCTTTGGCCGAGGAGAAGTCACGAGCCTCTGGGGATTCACCACAGGGCTTTTCGGCTGGGGTGGAATCAAACATCTGATTCTGCCGTCAATCACGCTCGCTGTGTTTCAGCTCACTTTGATCATGCGGCTCGTCCGAACAGAAATGCTGGAGGTTCTTCGAATGGACTACATCCGGTTTGCACGGGCACGGGGCCTTCGGCAGCGGTCAATCTATTTCGGGCATGCTTTGAAAAATACGCTGGTACCGGTGATCACCATCACCGGACTACAGCTTGGAGGATTGATTGCTTTTGCCATCATCACTGAGACCGTTTTTCAGTGGCCCGGAATGGGACTACTCTTTATTCAGGCGGTAAATTTTGCTGACATCCCCGTGATGGCCGCCTACTTATGTTTGATCTCAGTTATTTTTGTCGTGATCAATTTGATTGTTGATCTTCTTTATTTCACGGTAGATCCTCGGCTGAGAGTTCAACTCAGTTAGAAACTACTTGAAGAAGCTATCAAGAGCCCGCAGGTGCTAAAAAAACTTTTCGATAGTGATATCGGCTATAGCTTTCGCTCCTCGCCGGTAGCGATCTGCTCTTCGATGATCGCAAGCCTTTGTGTATTGGGCGCGGCGTTCAGTGGCCTGATCGCTCCGCATAATCCATTTGATCTGGCAAGCCTCATTCTTTCGGATGCACGCTTACCCCCGGCTTGGAGCGAGGGTGGATC
This sequence comes from uncultured Bordetella sp., assembly GCA_964440375.1. Lineage (GTDB taxonomy): Bacteria > Pseudomonadota > Gammaproteobacteria > Burkholderiales > Burkholderiaceae_A > Lacustribacter. The sequence continues at coordinate 3,453 of CAYTRY010000053.1, forward strand.
CTGGCGCTACATCTTGGGCACAGATGACCAGGGCCGTGACATGCTGTCTGCGATTCTTTACGGAATGCGAATCTCTTTGCTCGTCAGTATCGTTTCGGTGGCGCTCTCCGTTGTGATCGGAACCTCTCTGGGGCTTCTTGCTGGGTACCTTGGTGGCTGGCTCGACGCATTTCTGATGCGTCTGTGTGATGTCATGCTGAGCTTTCCGGCCATTCTCATTGCCTTATTGATAGCAGGCGTTGGGCGTGCGCTTTTCCCGGACGCCCATGAATCGTTGGCTTTTGGGGTCTTGGTCCTCTCCATCACGCTCCCAGGTTGGGTTCAGTATGCCCGCACCGTTCGTGCATCGACACTGGTCGAATCTCGTAAAGAATATGTACTCGCTGCCCGCTTAATTGGAGTGAGCGCGGTCCGTATTGTCTATCGTCATGTGCTTCCGAACGTGGTCGGTCCAATTCTGGTACTGGCCACGATACAAATAGCGACCTCAATCATTACCGAAGCGACACTCTCATTTTTGGGTGTCGGTGTGCCTCCAACTTCACCGTCTCTGGGAACACTAATTCGGATTGGAAACGATTATCTGTTTTCTGGGGAGTGGTGGATTCTTGTTTTTCCAGGAGTGGCACTCGTTATTTTGGCGGTTTCTGTGAATTTATTGGGCGATTGGATGCGCGATGCGTTTAACCCGCGTCTGCGAGTCGGCCGATAGGGTATTGAGATGACAGCACCGCTATTGCGTATTGATCAGCTCGTGGTGGAGTTTCCCACCCGAGACACAACATTACGCGCTCTTGACCAGGTTTCTCTTGAAATCGCTGCTGGTGAAATTCTTGGGCTGGTGGGGGAGTCTGGGGCGGGCAAGTCGATGACGGGATTGGCCACCATTGGACTACTGGATCCACCAGGCCGCATCGCTTCTGGCCAGGTACTGCTTCAGGGGCGGCGTATTGACCACTTATCGGAGCAGGAACTTCAAACCATACGCGGTCGAAAGATTGGTGCCATTTTTCAGGATCCGCTCACTGCACTAAATCCGCTGTACACAGTCGGTCAGCAGTTGGTCGAGACGATTCAGACACACTTACACCTGACAGTCCCTCAGGCGAGAGCCCGGGCCATCGAGCTGCTAAAAGAGACAGGGATACCAGCTGCAGAGGAACGCATTGATCATTATCCCCATCAATTTTCTGGAGGAATGCGTCAGCGTGTTGTGATTGCTTTAGCGCTGTCTGCCGAGCCGTCGTTGGTAATCGCCGATGAGCCCACCACTGCGTTGGACGTATCAATACAGGCTCAGATCATTGGACTGCTCCGTGAAGCCTGCCGTCAGCGTGGTGCCGGAGTCATGCTGATCACTCATGATCTTGGCGTCATTGCAGAGACATGTGATCGTGTGGCGGTCATGTATTCGGGCCGCGTGATTGAGCAGGGCCCGGTCGCAGATGTGATTCATCGACCCTGCCATCCGTACACAGTTGGCTTGATGGCGGCTATTCCGACACTGGATCAACGTCGAAGGCGCTTATCGCATATCCCGGGCAACATGCCTCGACTCGATGGCCTTCCCAGCGGATGCGCTTTTCATCCTCGGTGTGCACTCGCGGATGATCGTTGCGCTTCTCAGCGTCCTGAATTAAGCCGACTGGAGATGGGCCGTGATGTCGCATGCTGGCGCAGTGAAAACGCTCGCAGTCTGATGGGCGATATGGAGCGTCAAGGCGGAGAGCAGCTGCAGACGGATCGGCAGACGGATCCGTCTCACGCTGATCAACGGCCGCTTGTGGCAATGCGTGGGATTCATCGCATCTTTGATGTGAGCCCTTCATGGCTGACACGGCTGGTCTACCGTCGGCCGCGGCTTCTGCTTCGGGCGGTGATGGACATACATCTTGAACTTTCCCGGGGGGAGACATTTGCATTGGTGGGGGAGTCGGGCTGCGGAAAAACGACTCTGGCGCGGGTTGTAGTGGGGCTGGATTCACCCACGGAGGGCGAGGTCCGGTTCAATGGCGTTGGCCTTCATGCGACTCTACAATCGGGTCGTTCTCGGGATCTGCGGCAGAAAATCCAAATGATTTTTCAGGATCCATACTCAAGTTTGAATCCGAGATGGTCGGTGCATCAGATCGTAGCGGAGCCGCTCTACGAGTATGGACTGGCGCAAAGCCAGGAGGAGGCGGTTCGACGGGTGGATGATCTGCTGACTGCGGTTGGTCTCTCAGCGGCGGACCAACGAAAATATCCTCATCAGTTTTCAGGCGGGCAACGTCAGCGTATTTCAATTGCTCGAGCGCTCGCCGCAAATCCGGAATTTCTCGTCTGTGATGAGCCGACATCCGCGCTCGATGTCTCTGTACAAGCGCAAATATTAAATCTGATGCAGGACCTACAGACGCAACTCGGTCTTACTTATCTCTTGATTTCTCATAATTTAGCAATCGTTCAGCACTTCAGTGATCGAGTGGGGGTGATGTATCTCGGGCAAATCGTTGAACAGGGTGTCACCGATGACGTATTCACGAGTCCAAGGCATCCCTATACAAGACTGTTGATGGACTCTATTCCGAGATTGGCTGTTCCGGATCGAGAGCGTGTCCCCATACAGGGGGAAGTCCCCAATCCACTGACCCCGCCCTCGGGATGCGTCTTTCATCCCCGCTGCCCCTATGCGCAGGCGCGTTGCCGCTTGGAGAGCCCTGTGTTAAAGATGGCTGGGAATCGGCGATTGGCCTGCCATGCCATTGAAGAGGGAAGGCTCTAAGTGGATTTCAAATGACCAGTATGAAGCAATGACGATGGATCTCAGTCGATTCCCAAGACGCATTTATACGAATCACCCCACCCCGATAGAGTATTTACCGCGGCTGACCCAGGCACTGGGCGGGCCAAAGATCTGGGTGAAGCGTGATGACATGCTGGGCCTCGCTCCGGGTGGTAACAAGACCCGGAAACTTGAATTTCTGATGGCAGAGGCGCTCGCACAAAAGGCGGACTGCCTGGTGACGTGTGGTGCTCCGCAGTCCAATCACTGCCGCATTACGCTCACAGCAGCGCGAAAAGAGGGCCTGCAGTGTCATTTCGTGATTGAGGAGCGGATACCCGGCACCTACTCTGAGACGGCAAGTGGTAATAACTTCGTCTTCCGACTGATGTCAGTGGATTCGATCACCGTGGTTCCAGCGGGATCAAATATGGCCCAGGAAATGGAGATGTTGGCCAAAAAACTGCGTGGCCTGGGCCATCGGCCGTATGTCATTCCGGGCGGCGGATCGAACGTAATCGGAGGGCTGGGCTATGTGGCCTGCGCCCAAGAAATGCAGCAGCAGTTCTTTGACCTTGGCCTTGCGATTGATCATGTCATTGTTGGATCTGGCAGCTCAGGTACCCATGGCGGTTTAATTGCTGGATTTGTTGGCAATCATATTGGCATCCCAGTTCTCGGAGTGGGCGTCAGTCGAGATCCGCAGGACCAAGAGCCCCTTGTGCATCAGGAAGCCTGTGCCATTCCTCGTGAGCGCATCGTCTCTGTTGGCGGCTACTGGCAGCCGAAATAC
>CAYTRY010000054.1:0-6943 GCA_964440375.1 uncultured Bordetella sp.
CGGCGGCGGGTCTCCCATCCGTCGCCCATATTCACGCCGCGGCCGGGCAGCAGCAGACTGGCCACCGATGATCCAAAGCTGGCATCGTTCCATGACACCGGCCGGCCACCATTTTCCATGGCCACAAGATCCACGAGATCAGTGGCGGCGTATTTTTCCAGCGCACCGGTAGGCTGGCCATAGACCCGCAGCCGGGCAATACCGCCATCCGGAAACATATTCACCCGCAGGTGAGTCCAGGCAGCTGATGAGTCGATTTGCAGTAGATGGTGCCGACTTGGCCCAAGCTGGGTGGCCGGCAGAATCTCGGTCCAAGTCGCCGACTTTAATTGCTCGCTGTCATCGGTTGCAGAGACTGTTGCCTCGATCGAGACCGCAGGCGGATAGTTACCCGTGAAGTGACTGGTATCGACATCAAAACCACGGATCACGCCTTTAACGCCGAGCCGCACAAAGGCCCAATCATGGCCAGCCACCCGCTTTCGCCGCGACTCCCAGCCATCCATCCACTTGCCATTGGTATCAAATTTTCCAGGAATAAACTGGGCCGGCTCCGGATTGAGCATCCGCCCGACTTCAGCAAAAAAATCATCACTAGCAAAAAGCGCCTTGGCGCCAAGGCGTGGGTTCGCAAGATCGACCGAGCGCTTTGCCCACTCCGGCAGCTCTGCTGCCGGCGCGATGATGGGAGGGCCCGCTACATGACTTGCCATACATTCTCCTGATTAAGTTTCACTACTTTTAAATGGATGCTCTTTGATCCAATGCTTGGCGATATCGATTCTGCGACAGACCCAGACCCGATCATGCTTTTCAATATGATCTAAAAACTTCTGCAGGGCCTTGAAACGCGCCGGACGTCCCAACAGCCGGCAATGCATGCCAATGCTCATCATGGTGGGATGTTCTTCGCCCTCGGCGTACATGACATCAAACGCATCCCGCAGGTACTCGAAGAATTCATCGCCGTGCGAAAAGCCCTGCGGCAAGGCAAATCGCATGTCATTGGTATCCAAGGTATACGGCACCACCAGATGGGGTGCCGACTCACCGTCGGATTTTTTGACTTCCATCCAAAACGGAAGGTCATCGCCGTAATAATCCGAGTCATAAAGATAGCCGCCCTGCTCAACCAAGAGCCGCCGCGTGTTTGGCGAATCCCTGCCGGTGTACCAGCCGAGGGGCATCTCTCCGGTGAGCTGGCGAATAATTTCCGTACCCCGCAGCATATGCTCGCGCTCGATAGCCTCATCCACACTCTGATAATGAATCCAGCGCCAGCCATGGCAGGCGATTTCGTGGCCGAGTTCGGAAAACGCCTGGGTGAGTTCCGGATGGCGTTGCAAGGCCATAGCTACGCCGAAGATTGTCATTGGCAGGTCGCGGCGCTCGAACTCGCGTAAAAAGCGCCACACCCCAACACGGGATCCATACTCATAAATACTTTCCATGGACAGGTGGCGATCCGGATAGCTGGCTGGCGCAAAAAGCTCCGACAAAAACTGCTCGCTGCCGGCATCGCCGTGCAACACGGAGTTCTCTCCGCCCTCCTCGTAATTGAGCACAAATTGAACCGCGATGCGGGCCTTGCCCGGCCAACGGGCCTGCGGCGGATTACGGCCATAGCCAATTAAATCTCTTGGATAGAGGGCCTGCGCAGTGCTTGGCTTACGGTTTGACATCATTGGAATAAAGCATCGAGCCGAAAGCGAGCTATTTTATAGATCTGCTCCAGGCAGGCCTGAAATTCAACCTCAAGGCTATTGGCAGTCCGGGCCTGCATCGCCTCCATGATTTGTGTGCGGGTTAAGCCCTTCACCGCAATCACAAATGGAAAACCAAACTTGGCCCGATAGCCGGCGTTTAGCTCTCGCAGACGTTGTAATTCCTCACGCGTGCACGCGTTGAGCCCGGCGCCCCGCTGCTCGGCGGTTGAGGCAGCGGTCAACGCACCAGCATCGGCCTCTTTGCCGGCAAGCTCTGGGTGGGCCCGAATCAGGCCCAGCTGCTCATCACGGCTTGCCTGCTTGACCACCACAACCAGCGCTGCATGCAGGGCATCCAAGCTCTCAAAAGGCTGATGGGCCCAGGCCCGCTCAGCGATCCAGGGTGAATGCTCGTAGATTCCATCGAGCTGCGCCTGAAAGGCCTGCTTGCCGCGCTGACAAAGCGCAAGAATCCTGCCATTTTGTTGTACGTCAATCGTGGATTGGTTCATGGCGAAAATGCAAATTAATTTTTTGTGTTCGACCCTTGGGCTGCCCAGGCGGCGATGATTCGGCGCTCTTCATCGCTCATCTGAGTCACATTAGCAAGCGGCATATAGCCGCTTGCCACGGTCTCCGCAATCTTGGCAGCATGCTGGGAAATCTGCTCGGGGCTCTGCAGCATCACGCCCTTTGGGGCCTGGGCAAAACCCACCCAAGAAGGTTTCTCTGCATGACATACCGTGCAGTGCTTCTGAATGACGGTGTTGAGCTCGGCAAAAGATACTTTGCGGCCCGTGGCGTCAATCGGTTTAGGCGCCATCACCACCACCAGCACGGCCAGCAGCGCAATACTTGAAAGTGGCAGCCACCACTTCACCTCGCCGCGATGCCGCAGCACAAAGAATTGCCGAATCAAAACACCCGCCAGCATGATGATGGCCAACACCAGCCAGCCGTACTTATGGGCGTAGGTCATGGGATAATGATTGCTGATCATGATGAACAGCACCGGCAGCGTGAAATAGGTGTTGTGCACCGAACGCTGCTTACCAATGATTCCGGGCTGTGAATCCACCGGTTGGCCCGCCCGAATCTGCTCCACCATCCGCTTTTGACCCGGAATAATGTGAAAAAAGACATTGGCTGCCATCATGGTGCCAAGCATCGCCCCCACATGAATGTAGGCACCCCGGGCAGAAAAGATCTGATGCAGCCCATAATTACAGAGCATCACGAACACAAACACCAGCAAGGCCAAAAGCCCGTCTCGGCCCACCAAATTTCTGCACAACACATCGTAAACAACCCAGCCCAAACCCAGAAAGCCAATTGAGACCAAAACGGCCGTCATTGGGCTGAGCGCCATCACGCGCGCATCGACCAGATGGGTAGAGGCCCCAACCCAGTAAATCAGCGCTAATAAAGCCATGCCGGTGATCCAGGTGGAATAGGCCTCCCACTTCGACCAATGCAAGTTATCGCTGAGCGGCTCGCCTTTTGGCCCTGTCAGAAACTTCTGGCTGCAATAAAAGCCTCCGCCGTGTACCGCCCAAAGCTCGCCGTGGACGCCACGCTGCGCGTCTTCAGCTTTTTTTGGCGCTGTCAGCGAGTTGTCCAGCATCACAAAATAAAACGAAGCACCAATCCAGGCGATGCCGACAATTAGGTGGGCCCAACGCAGTAAAAGATTGACCCAGTCAAGCAAATAGGCGTCCATAAGTTCTCCGTAATCCCGCTATCGGGGAGGTTTAGCTACCGCGATAGGTGGAGTAACTCCACGGTGAAACCAAAAGGGGTACGTGATAGTGCTGACTGCCGTCACCAATTCCAAAACGCAGCACTACATCGCCAACAAACGGCGGCTGCGCAAGGGATGTGCCGCGCGCCCGAAAATACTCGCCTGCAGCAAACTCCAACTCATAAATACCTGCAACCAGTGCATCACCCTCCAGCAGGGGCTGATCACAACGGCCATCGTGATTGGTCTTGACTGCTTTTAACTCTTTGCGGCCGCCCTCAATTCGGAAAAGCCGAACCGAAATCCCAGCACCCGGAACGCCATTTGCAGTATCCAGAACATGGGTTGTCAGCTTGCCCATGGTCACCTCCCTTTTGAGCTTGTCATTTTAACGGTTACCGCTTGTGGGCGTTTTTAGCACTGTTGCGAGAGGAATACGTCCCCGAACGCTCTCAGCCCACAACCGCATCCGGGCAGGCCGAGGGCTGGGCCTGCTGAAATGCAGGAAGTGCCATGCAGCGGGCGTTTATCTCCACTACCCGCTTTAAATGCGCAATGTCGACTTTCATCCGATTTGCGTTGGCGACTTGAGGCACCAAAAAGCAATCGGCCATCCCGGGCAAATCGCCATGACAGAATTGGCCCGTTGCACTTTCAGCCAGGCGCTTTTCGACCGCCGTCAGTCCGACAATCACCCAGTGGGCATACCAAGTGTCTTTTTGCTCAGAAGACAACCCCAGCTCACCGGTGAGGTACTTCAGCACCCGAAGGTTATCGAGCGGATGAATATCGCAGGCAATCATCTGGCAAATTGCCCGCACACGGGCCCTGCCCTGCAGGTCAGCCGGCATGAGCGCTGGACTAGGAAAGGCCTCCTCGAGGTATTCAATGATTGCAGTGGACTGCGATAAACGCAGTCCATCGTGTTCGAGCAGCGGCACCAGCCCTTCGGGATTCAGCGCAGTGAATTCCGTCTGGCTTTGTTCGTTTTTTAAAAGGTTCACCGTTAAGTGCTCAAACGTTACGCCCTTAAGCCCCAAGGCAATACGGACACGATAAGACGCCGATGATCTCCAGTAGCTATGTAGTCGCAGCATGGCTTAAACCCCCTCGCTTGGTGCTCTGCTTAAATCATTATTGGTGGAGACCAGAACCTTGATCATCCGCATAAATTCTTTGCGATCCGTTTTTGACAGTGGTGCGAGTATTTTCTCCTGCGCCCGATTCACCATCGGCTGCATCTTCGCCATGACCGACTGCCCCTCCTCTGTCAGCGTCAAGAGCCGAACACGCCGATCCGAGCCAGGCACCTCGCGTACTGCCTGCAAACCGGCCAAGTGCAAGAAGTGGGCGAGATTTGCCTTCGGATTGGCGCAGCCAGCTAGTGAGGTCAATGAAAGGCATAGCCATCCATGGCCAGCACATGATCACTAATGCCGCGAAAAAATGCATAGGGCTTGGCCGATTCGCCTGCCGCACCCAACGCAACCATCAGCGGTAGAAAATGTTCATCCCGCGGATGGGCGCGGACTGCATCGGGCTGGCTTGACCGATAACACAGTAAGGCCTCGGTATTTCGGGCAGTCATCTGCGTATGGACCCAGTCCGAAAATCCCGCAACGTAATCAGGCCTCGGGCTTCCAAGTGACTGAACCATCTGCCAGTCGCGCAGGTTGTGAGTCACATTGCCCGAGCCCACAATCAAAAATCCCTGCTCGGCAAGCGGTGCCAAGGACTGCCCAATCCGATAGGCATGCTCTGGTCCCGCGTGATGCTGCAGCGATACCGGAATCACCGGCAGATCAGCCTGCGGAAACATATGTAACAGCGGCACCCAGACCCCGTGGTCTAAACCACGCCCTGAATCTGCCTTTGCCTGAAAGCCCGCAGCACGCACTGCATCCAATACCGTCTGGGCCACCTGCGGATCTCCGGCCGCAGGATATTGAATTTCAAATAGCCGCGAATCAAACCCCCCAAAATCGTGGATCGTGGCCGGGCGAGCAGCAAATCCCACTTCTGGGATTTCTGTCTCCCAGTGCGGACTCACCACCACCACGGCACGGGCCGCACGAAACAGACTGCCCATCTCGGCCAGCGCGGCTCCCGCGGCCCCCGGCTGCAACGCGAACATCGGGGAACCATGCGGCACAAAAAGTGAAAAACGGTTTGAGTTCATAACCCAAAACTCTAAGGTTTTCGGATTGCCTATACTAGCGAATCCCGCGAAAGCGCCGCCCTAAACAACTTAGCAGCTGGCTTGCCGCATGCGTCAGTGGCACGCCCTTAAAAGTGATCACAACCAGCACCATATCGGGCGGCGCAGGCTCCACGGCAATTAAACCTATCTGATAACGAAAGATCGGGTCCGAAAACAGTCTCTTGGGCCCCATGCTTGGCCTGAACATCTTGTCTGGAAGGGGTTAGCGAAAATCGCCTTCTCCTTGCAGCGCATCGGATCCGGAATTCTGAATTCACGGGGGTCACTTGCAGTCCATAGCCTGAAGCCGGGAAAATAGATGGACAAGCGTTAAACCCCACCCTCCATCACTATAAAAGGGGCACTCCGTGAAGACCGTCAAAGACTGCATCACGCAAAAAACCCAGCGTACGATCTCCGTTGCTTCAACCGATACGGTACAGCGAGCACTTGAGATGATGAAAGAGCACCGCGTCAGAGCGGTACTGGTGATCGATTCGGATCAGCTCGCGGGCATCATCTCTCAAGGTGACTGCGCAATCCGTGCCCTTTTGCCGGGTAAAGATGCGAAAACTACCCGCGTCTCGGAAATCATGACCCGCGACCCGATTACCGTAAAGCTGGGCGACCCCATGGAGTTTTGCATGGGCCTGATGGCGACCCGCAGCATCCGCCACCTGCCGGTACTCGGAGGTGATCAGGTCATTGGGGTGGTATCAATTGGCGATGTTGTCAAAGAGATGATGTCGGACTTAAGCCAGCACGTCTCGTTTCTTGAGACCTATATCAAGGGCCACAGCGCCTAAAGCACAAACACTTGCAAACTGACTAAAATCGATTCATGCCACAAAAAACTCAAGGGTTTTTTTACTACGACATCATTTCCCCATTCACGTATCTTTTTCTTCGGCAAAGAGCAGTGCTTGCCGATCGACTGCATTTAATACCGAAGCCGATATTTTTTCCTGGATTGCTGCGTCTTCAGGATAACCGCGGGCCAGCAGAAGTCGCTGAAAAGCGTGTTCACACCTATGATTTCTGCATCTGGAGTGCGAAAAAACATGGCATTCCCATGAAGTTTCCGGCGCGTCATCCGTTTCCGTCGGTTGCTGCGCAGCGTCTCTTTCTTCAACAAAACGCAGATTGGGAGATGCTGGATCAAGCGTTTGACTTTGTCTGGGCGCAGGGCCGAGATCCAGACTTAGAGTGGCCCACTTTTTGCGCCAGTATGGGCCTGCCGAGCGATACCAGCAGGCCGGATAGCGCTGAGATCAAAGGCAGGCTTGCGCAAGAAAC
>CAYTRY010000055.1:0-6859 GCA_964440375.1 uncultured Bordetella sp.
GCTGAAATCAGGGCGCAGATCAGGGTCAGCCAAATCGCAATCACGGCGACGGCTTTGCTTAAACGATCGATGCGGTAGGCGAGTCTGACGGGAGCATTCACGGCGTCTAAGTTTACCCGGGATAGCCCGCAACGGGCTTGCGGACCGGCCAGCGGCCAGGGAAAATGCAGTCTCCGAATAAACCCCAACCATGCATCGCGACCCCATCCCTGATCTGCTGTACACCGCCCTGCGCGACCGCTTTGGTGAGCGCTTCTCGCAGGGTGAGTCCGTGCGGCTGCAGCACGGCCGTGATGAGTCAGTCCACCTCCCAGAGCCGCCCGATGCGGTGGTGTTTGCACAAAGCACCGAAGATGTCGCCGCAGTGGTCAGACTCTGCCGCCAGCATCATGTGCCTGTGATTGCCTACGGAGCAGGCAGTTCGGTCGAAGGCCATCTTCTTGCCGTAGAAGGCGGCATCAGTATCGATCTCTCAGCAATGAATCAGGTGCTGGCCATACATGCTGATGACCTGGATGCGACGGTTCAGGCCGGGGTAACACGCAAGCAACTCAACGAAGCACTAAAGGGCACCGGGCTTTTCTTTCCGATTGATCCCGGTGCAGATGCATCTCTGGGCGGCATGGCTGCCACCCGCGCCTCGGGCACCAATGCAGTCCGCTACGGCACCATGCGTGAAAATGTGATGGCCATGACCGCAGTCTTGGCCGATGGAAAAATTATCCGCACAGGCAGCCGCGCAAAGAAGTCTTCCGCTGGCTATGACCTGACTCGGCTGCTGGTGGGTTCCGAGGGCACGCTGGGCATCATCACCGAATTAACCGTCAGGCTTTATCCGCTGCCCGAGGCGATCTCGGCGGCCGTCTGCCCGTTTCAGACCGTTGATGATGCAGTCAACACCGTCATCCGCACCATTCAAATGGGCATACCGGTAGCCCGAATTGAATTACTGGATGCGCTCACCCTGACTGCCATTAATCGCTTTAGTAAGACCCGGCTGCCAGAGCGGCCGACATTGTTTTTTGAATTTCATGGCACCGACGCCTCGGCACAAGAGCAGGCCGAGCGGGTCCAAGAGATCGCCCGTGAATTCGGCGGTGAGCAGTTCGAATGGGCGACCCGATCAGAAGATCGGACCCGCCTCTGGCAGGCCCGGCACGATGCTTATTTCGCATGCCTGCAGATGAAACCCGGCAGCCGGGCCTTTCCCACCGATGTCTGCGTGCCGATTTCTCGGCTCTCTGAATGCATCCATGCAACCAATGCCGATTTGGCGCAGGTCTCCATCCCAGTGATGCTGTTTGGCCATGTGGGTGACGGTAACTTCCACCTTGTGGTGCTGATTGATCCGAATAATGCGCAAGAAATTGAGCAGGCCGAGTGGATCAACGAACGGGTTGTCGAGCGGGCCTTGGCCATGGAGGGCACCTGCACTGGAGAACACGGCATTGGCCTGGGCAAACGCAAGTTCATGGTGAAAGAACATGGCGAAGATGCTGTTGCCGTGATGCGAACGATCAAGCAGGCCTTAGATCCTCAGGGGCTACTGAATCCCGGGAAGATTCTTCCCGAATAAAACGGGCTAACGCTTCGGCAGGCGGTCCCACTGCTGCATGAGGTCCATCCACTGGCCACGCGCTGCCTGAAGGTGACGCTCCTTGACGTGTCCATAGCCGCGAATACTGTCTGCAATCGCAGCGATTTTTATGGCGAGCTCTAGATTTTCGGCAGTTAGCGCAGGCAGCAGCGAAGCGATGCAGTCACGATACTGGCCAATCAGCGCCCGCTCGGTTCGACGCTCTTCGGTGTAGCCAAACACATCGAAGAGCGAGCCGCGTAAAAACCGGCAGGATGCCAGCAGGCCCATCAGGGGCCTGACCCATGGCCCAAAGCGTCGCTTGATCAGTTCGCCGCGTTGATTACGCCGCGATAAAAGTGGGGGCGCCAAATAATGCGCGATCCGATAGCCCGGCTCAAAATCACGGGCAATCTGATCAAGGAATGTGCGATCGGTATGCAGACGGGCCACTTCGTATTCATCTTTATACGCCATCAGCTTAAATAGGCCTCGCATTACCGTTTCGGTAAGCCGCAGTCCTTGGCCCAGGGCCTGCTCTGCTGACTGCACACGCGCTACGAAGTCGGCATAGGTCTGGGCATACCGGGCATTTTGATAGGCTGCAAGAAACGCTTTGCGTTTTTCGATTCGGCTCTCCAGGCTGGGCCTGGGCACAAATGCGATTGGCTGCACATCAGGAGTGCGGCGCAGTAGCTCGGGGTCGCGCGCTGCCCGCCGGCCCCAGTCAAAGGCCTGCTTGTTTTTTTCTACCGCTACGGCATTGAGCTCCATCGCCAGAAAAATCGACTGGCGCGACAGCGGAATTAAGCCGCGCTGCCAGGCAAAGCCCAGCAGTAATGGATTGGCAAATATCGCATCCCCCAAAAGCTGCTGGGCCAAACTCTGGGCATCAACAATCGCGCATCGCTCTTGGCCCACTGCCCGCTGAATTGAGGACTGGCACTGCTGTGCTGGGAACTCCCAGTCGGGCTTGCTGATCAAGGCGGCCGTAGGGGCATGGTGGCTATTCATGACCACCTGGGTCTGGCCCTCAAGCATGAGCGCCAACGTAGACTGGCCCGCGGCCACAATGCCATCACAGGCCAGAATTAAATCGGCCTTGGCGAGATCTACCTTAGAGGTATGAATGGCACCGGCCTGCTGCGCGATCTGCACATGACTCCAAGTCGAGCCCCCTTTTTGGGCAAGGCCTGCGGCATCCTGTGTCACAACCGACTTACCTTCAATATGGGCAGCCACCCCCAGTAACTGCCCAATCGTAATGACGCCTGTGCCGCCAATACCGGCAATCACGATGCGATACGGCTGGCTGCAATCAGGAATTTCAGGTGTGGGATCGGCCTCGAAATTCGCACCGCTGCCTGCAGCCGATGCGAGCGGCCCGATGGCTTTGGGTTTTTTAGGCCGCACACCCTCGACGGTGACAAAGCTTGGGCAAAACCCTTTCAGGCAGGACTCGTCTTTATTGCAACTGCTGTGATTGATCTGGCGCTTTCGGCCAAACTCGGTCTCAAGCGGCTCCACCGATAAGCAGTTGCTCTGCGCAGAGCAGTCTCCACAGCCCTCGCAGACCAGATCATTGATCACCACATAACGTTCGGGATCTTGCAGGCGACCACGCTTGCGACGGCGACGCTTTTCGGTGGCGCAGGTCTGATCGTAAACAATAACCGTCGTGCCTTTGGTCTCCCGGAATTCCCGCTGAAGTCGATCTAAATCATCGCGGTGCTCGACCGTGACACCCGCCTCCAGGACAACGCCGTTGTACTCCTCAAGCCGGTCGGTCACCACCACGACCCGGGCTGCGCCCTCGGCCACACAGCTTTTTACAATCTGCGGCACCGACAGGCCCTCGGGCCGCTCGCCCACCTGCTGACCGCCTGTCATGGCGACCGCATCGTTGTAAAGAATCTTGAAGGTGATGTTGACGCCCGCTGCGATGCATTGGCGAATCGCAAGAATCCCACTATGAAACCAGGTGCCATCTCCGAGATTGGCAAAGACATGTTCTTCATGCGTAAACGGTGCCTGGCCGACCCAGGGCACGCCCTCGCCACCCATCTGGGTAAAGGTGCTGGTGGATCGGTCCATCCAGATCGCCATGTAGTGGCAGCCGATACCCGCTAAGGCCCGGCTGCCTTCGGGCACACGGGTGCTGGTGTTATGCGGGCAGCCGCTGCAAAACCAGGGCGGCCGCTCTGCCGACTGGCCCGAGGCCACCTTCAGCGATTGCTCTTTGGCTTCAATCACCGCAAGCCGTTGCTGCATGCGGGCATCAATGTCATCGGGTACACCCATTTTGCGCAGACGACGGGCGATCGCCTTTGCGATCAGCGCCGGAGTGAGATCGGCCTTGGCGCGCAGCAGCCAGTTCTCTGCGGGGTTGGGCCGTGCCCACTCGCCACCGGAATGATCATCGTCCGATTCATCGAATTTGCCCACCACATCAGGCCGAACATCGGGCCGCCAGTTGTAGAGCTCTTCCTTGAGCTGATATTCAATAATCTGGCGCTTTTCTTCGACCACCAGAATCTCTCTGAGTCCAGCTGCAAACTCCCGCGTGATGGTGGCCTCTAATGGCCAGACCACGTTGACCTGGTGCAGCCGAATGCCAAGCCGCCTGCAGTACTCATCGGTCAGGCCAAGGTCCGCAAGGGCCTGACGGGTGTCGTTAAAGGCCTTACCGCTTGCGATGATGCCGAAGCGATCATCGGGGCCCGCAATCACATTGTGGTTTAAGCGGTTAGCCCGCACATAGGCCAAGGCCGCATACCACTTGGTCTCCATGAGTCGGGCCTCTTGATCCAGCGCCGCATCCGGCCAGCGGATGTGAACACCGGAGGCCGGCATCGGAAAGTCCTGCGGCAACACCAGATTGATGCGATCGTGATCAACCAGAACCGTTGCTGATGACTCCACGACCTCTTGAATGGTCTTCATGCCACACCACAGGCCGGAGAATCTGCTCATTGCAAATGCATGCAGGCCCATATCCAAAATGCCTTGCACATCCGATGGGAAAAACACCGGAAAACCACAGGCCTTGAAAATATGATCGCTCTGATGGGCGGCCGTTGAGCTCTTCGCAACATGGTCATCGCCCGCAACCGCAATCACGCCGCCCAGCCGCGATGTGCCCGCCATGTTGGCGTGCTTAAACACATCTGAGCAGCGATCAACGCCCGGGCCCTTGCCGTACCAGATGCCGAATACGCCATCGACCTTGCGCTTCTCGGGAAAAAGATCGAGCTGCTGCGTACCCCAGATCGCAGTGGCGGCGAGCTCCTCATTCACGCCAGGCTGAAAGACCACCTGATGGGCCGCCAGATGCTTGCGTGCGGCCCACAGGGCCTGGTCATATCCGCCAAGCGGACTGCCGCGATAGCCGCTGACAAATCCGCCGGTATTTAAGCCCGCCTGCTGATCCCGCTGTCGCTGCATCATGGGCAGCCGCACCAGCGCCTGGATGCCGCTCATAAAGGCCCAGCCGCGCTCCAGCGTGTATTTATCGTCCAGCGATACCTGTCGCTCTGGTGGCGGGGGCGTTTCCTGCTTCATGAAGCAAGATGGTCAGGCACGACGGGAAGGGGCGTCAACCCATTCCCGAGGCCTGTGCTGGAAACCCCCAAGCGACGGGGAGAGACCTACTTCTTTTTCTGCGGCGGCAGATCGGTACAGCTGCCCGAGAAGACCTCGGCCACCATGCCAATTGACTCGCCCAGGGTCGGATGGGGATGGATCGTCTTGCCGATATCGTGCGGATCTGCGCCCATTTCGATGGCCAATGCGAATTCACCAATCATGTCGCCGGCGTGGGTGCCAACAATCGCGCCGCCAATGACGCGATGGCTTTCCGGATCCACAATAATTTTCGTAAAGCCCTCGTCCCGGCCGTTGGCAATCGCACGGCCTGAAGCCGCCCAGGGGAATACGGCTTTCTCGATCTTCATGCCCTTGGCCTTGGCCTCATCCTCGGTCACGCCAACCCAGGCAACTTCAGGATCGGTGTAAGCCACAGACGGAATCACGCGGGCATCGAAAAATGATTTCTGCCCTGCCGCCGCCTCGGCCGCGACATGGCCTTCGTGCACCGCCTTGTGTGCCAGCATTGGATTGCCAACGATATCGCCGATGGCAAAGATATGGGACTGGTTGGTCCGCATCTGCGCATCGACACCAATAAAGCCACGCTCGCTCACCGCAACACCTGCGCTCTCGGCCGCAATCGATGCGCCGTTGGGCCTTCTGCCCACCGCCTGAAGCACGAGGTCATAGACCTGGGGGCCCGCGGGCGCACCCTCGCCTTCAAACTTCACATGAATGCCGTCGGCCTTTGCCTCAGCGCCCACGGTCTTGCATTTCAGCATGACATTATCGAACCGGTGGGCGTTGTGCTTCTGCCAAACCTTCACGAGATCACGATCGGCACCCTGCATCAGGCCATCGAGCATCTCCACCACATCAATGCGTGCGCCGAGGGTGGAATACACGGTCGCCATTTCCAAACCAATGATTCCGCCACCAATCACCAGCATGCGCTTGGGCTTAAATTTCAGCTCCAACGCTCCGGTAGAGGTTACGACGCGATCATCCTGCGGCATAAAGGGCAGCTTCACGGCCTCGGAGCCGGCGGCGATGATGGCCTTTTGAAAGCCGATGACTTTTTTGCTGCCATCTTGGGCAGTGACTTCAATGTGAAAGCTGTCAATGAACTTGCCCACGCCCTGCACGACTTGCACCTTGCGCGCCTTGGCCATGCCGGCCAAGCCACCGGTAAGTTTGCCGATGACTTTCGATTTGTGATCGCGAAGCTTATCCAGGTCGACAGCCGGCTCACCGAAGCTCACGCCGAGTGCGCCCATGTGTTTGACTTCATCCATGACCGCCGCCACGTGCAGCAGTGCTTTTGACGGAATGCAGCCAACGTTTAGGCAGACTCCACCGAGGGTCGGAAAGCGCTCAATCAGCACGGTATTCAACCCGAGGTCGGCCGCACGGAATGCGGCAGAGTAGCCGCCTGGGCCGGCGCCTAAGACCGCCATGTCGCAGGAGATGTCGGGTGTGCCGGTGAAGCGTTTGATCGCATGGGCTGCAGTGCTCGGCGCTGTTTGCTGGCTGGCAGCGCCGCCTGAGCTCGGAGTTCCCTGTGGGTTCACAGCGCCGCCTGGGCTCGGCGCTGATCCGACACTCGCCGATGCCGGCTCTCTGGTCGATGCGCCACCCGATGGGGCGGCGCGGAGCGAGTCAGAAACGGTTTCGAGCGGAGCGCCGAGCCCAGCG
>CAYTRY010000056.1:0-6825 GCA_964440375.1 uncultured Bordetella sp.
AAGGTCGCGGCCTGACCGGGGCCTTAAACCGAATGCTAGGGAAAGCCGTAAACTGACTTGAGAAGCTGATTTCAGTTCCGGGCGGCCGTTATTTGCTCCTCGGAGAGCGGCTTTTGGACTGCAGAAAAGGAGTTACAAGTGAGATATAAGACATTGATTTTAATGGGATTAGTTAGTGCTACTACAGGCTGCGCTCAGCTCCCGCCTCTAATGGGTTCCGTGAAGCCGGCTAATCAGCCATGCCTTGATTGCGGACCGAAGACCCCTTACTACGCGGTTGCAGTCACACGCCCCGCGCTTTGCAACGACTACCCAGTCGAGTACCGAGTGCAGGTGCCAGAGACTGACTCTAGAATTCGCCCGATTGAGCGGGTTGTCTTAGGCGAGGGACTTGCTTCGGTTAGCAATCGTTCCTGCGGAAAATAGGAGCACACATGAAGAACCTGATACACCGTCTGCCCCTCGCGGCCCTCGGGGCGAGCCTTTTGGTAGGTAGTCTGGCTGCCGCGCCCGTCGTTCGAGATGAGTCTGCGATCGTTTCGATCCGAGATGGGTCTATTTCCCGTTTCACGACTGCCTACGAGCCAATCGTGATCCAGCACAGCATGAGTCAATCCGGGCTTTTTAATACCGGCATGATGTTTCTTACGGAGCAAATTGAGCGAAACGCACATGCTGAGGTTCGTGTGCGGCCTACCGTCATCACGAGTTTTGTGGAGCTCAATAACCTGAGCGAGACCTCGGCTTTGGGCCGCTTAATGGGGGAGCACTTCATGCACCAGCTTCAGATTCGCGGCTGGAATGTCACCGACATGCGTATGACTCGAGATCTCATCATCAATGAAGAGGGCGAGTTCACGCTGAGTCGCGAGCTGAAACGGCTTCGGGGTTCCATGGCGGCTGCCAATGTCGTAACCGGCACCTACACCGTGACCGTTGATGGCGTTTTGGTGAGTGTACGTGTGCTTGATTTGGCTTCCGGTCAGGTTGTCTCTACTGCCCAGACCCGCTTTATGCGAGATAAATTTGTGAGCTCGCTGGTGGATAAGCCAAGGGCTGCGCCAGTCGTTCAGCTGACACGGTAACTCGGCAGACTTCATGAATGGTGTCTCATCGCGCCTCGCGCTGATGTGGGCTGCGGGGGCGATAGTGCTTAGCGGCTGTGCAACTGGGGTCGAACGGATCGATCGAGCGTTACTGAAAGAGCATTCGCTGCAGGAGTGCGGAATGTCTCGCGAGGATGCGGTCGGCCGCATCAACATGCGCCAGCTTCTTGCGGAGGTATCAAAGGAGATTTGTGCGTCGGCCGCCCAGCCCAGTGACGTGACCAGCTCGACCAGCGCCTACATCATTCCGGATATGGTCGATGTCCAGACTTACGTGCCGGGTGCCATGGGTATCTCGATGGGGGAGCTGCTCAGGGCCTCGGTGTTTAACGTCTGCAATGTTCCTGTCCGGCAGGTGGAGGTTTCTAGCGCCATCAAGTTTGACGCCAATGGAATGGTGATTTTGTCTCGGGACTTGAATCAGTTGCGGCAGCGTGCTTTTCCTGCAGAAACCGCAGTGATCGGCACCTATCACCTGCAGCGCAATAAATTGACGGTGGTCGTGCGCCGAGTATCGCTAGAAAATTCTTTAATTTCAGCGATCGCTACCCGCGAGGCCCGCTGGAGCTGTTCCAGCCCCGGCTTTGGCAGCCCATCTTTCTCTACCTCTATTCACTAGAGTGAAGTGTTGACTTTCGGCAGAGGTGCGTTCACTCTGCCGGGCACTTACGGCTTTTGGATTCGACATGACGCTTGGCTTAAAGCTCACGCTGTACCACGCCCTTTTTGGAAAAGAGCCCGGCGATCGGCTGCGCTTAGTTCTGGAGATTGTGATCACTGGGCTGGTCTTGGCAAGCCTTCTGGCGATCATTCTGGAATCCGTTCCGGCTTTACACGACCAATACCAGCGTGAATTTCATTTATTTGAATTAATCGCAATCGCCTTTTTCACAGTCGAATACCTGGTAAGAATTTGGTGCTGCACCGAGGGCAGTCCCGATGACCCAGCATGGCGGGCACGGCTGCGCTATATCTTCAGTTTTTATGGCCTGATTGATCTGCTGGCGACACTGCCGTTTTATTTGCATGCGCTTTTCCCCGAGGCGGATCTTCGGTTTTTGCGCGTGGTGCGGATGCTTCGGGTGCTCAAGCTCTCGCATTACAACACTGCTCTGGAGGATCTTTTCACTGCAGTCATGGATGAGCGCAAGTCGTTTTTGTCTGCGGTCTATATTCTTTCGATTGCAACGCTAATGACCTCTTGCCTTGCCTATTACGCCGAGCACGAGTCCCAGCCTGATAAGTTTGGCTCTATTCCGGATGCCATGTGGTGGGCGGTGATCACGCTGACCACCGTGGGCTATGGCGATGCCGCCCCGGTGACCTTTCTCGGGAAGGTGATCGGCATCATGACCGCGCTGCTCGGGGTCTGCACGGTGGCGTTGCTGACCGGTATCGTGGCCAACTCATTTGCCAACCAGATGGCGCGAAAGCGGGCCATCTTCGAGGCGGAATTGGCCAAGGCCTTGCGGGATGGGGAAATCAGTGAAGACGAGCAGCGTGTGATTGAGCGGCTACGGCAGTCTTTTAACCTTACCCGTGAGCATGCCAATGCCATCACTGAGCGACTGCGGCAGGAGCGTTCGGGACCCTAGGCTTTTTTGCTTGACTTACGTTATATTTAAAAATATAATGTCTTTAGCTTAATTTTTCAGAGGGAGCGGGGCCAATGCCAGAACTCACCATGGAGATCACCTCCTTGCGTGCTGCCGCAGGTCGGGCAGCGGGCTTTTTGCGATTGATGGCCAATGAAGATCGGCTGCTGTTGCTCTGCCAACTCACCGAAGGCGAATGCTGCGTCAGCGACCTGGAGTCCCGCACCGGCATTGAGCAGCCAACGCTGTCGCAACAGTTGGGCGTGCTGCGCGAAGAGGGCCTGGTCAAGACCCGTAGAGACGGCAAGTATGTCTATTACTCCATCGGAGATCCGCGGGTGGGCAGCATGCTCTTGGCGCTGCACGGATTGTTCTGTTCGCAAAAAAAATCTCGCAAAGGAGCAACGCATGCAGCTTGAGATGCAACCCAAACCCTTTTGGCATCCTCTGTGGGCGGGCATCGCCCTAGGGGTTGTCCTCCTCCTTACCTTTCTCATCACCGGCCACGGCCTTGGTGCGACTGGATTTACAACCCGCGTGACGGCCTGGTTGGCATCGGGGATGCCCGCTTTTATGGGCGAACAGAGCTATCTTGGTCCGATTGCAGAGGAGGGCATTTTCTCCGCCTGGATCACATGGCAAGTCATCGGGGTTGCCTTGGGCGCAGTTTTTTCCGCCTGGCTAGCGCGCAGGATTCGATTTCAGATTGACGGCCAGAAAACACTGGGCACACCGCGTCGTTTGATCACCGCATTCGCGGGTGGGCTGCTTGCAGGCCTTGGCGCGCGCATTGCCGCAGGATGCACAAGCGGCATGGGGCTCTCGGGTGCGGCCACCCTTAGCCTGGCTGGATTTACTTTTTTAATTACATTTTTTGCAGCAGGCTTGGTGGTGAGCCGGCTGGTTCGGGGAGTTCGATAATGTCGCCGATTGAAATTCTCTCAGGGCTTGCGCTCGGTTTCGCATTTGGTTTTGTGCTTGAAAATGCGGGCTTTGGCAGCCCCTACAAGCTGACGTCCCAGTTTCGTCTCGCCGACTGGTCGGTCTTTAAAGTGATGTTCACTGCCATTGTTTTGACTTCGGTCGGCCTGATGCTCTCGGAATGGTTTGGTCTGGTGAGCCTAGAGGGCCTGTTTGTTCCGCCGGCCTTGCTGGGCGCAGCGGCAATCGGTGGAATCCTCATTGGCTCTGGCTTCGCTGTGGGTGGTTATTGTCCGGGCACTTCGGTGGTGGGCCTGATGTCGGGCCGGCTTGATGCCAGCGTATTTTTAATCGGATTGATCGCGGGCACCCTGATATTTGCTGGCGCCTATGAGCAGCTTGAAGCCCTGACTTCATTGGGTGAAGTGGCCGTCGGCGATACCTTGCCTGCCGCGCTGGGTGTGTCCAGCCTCTGGGTCAATGTGGTGATGGTCATTGCCGCGGTCGCTGTCTTCATCGGCGGCAGCGCCTTGGAGCGCCGCTTCGGTGGGCCTGTTACTGCGATTGAGGCAGTTGCTGGCGACTCACGGCCCGTAAAGTCTTCCGCATGATTGAAATCTTAATAAGGAAAAAAGCACTATGAAAAAACCATCTCAAAAACTCGTGGCGCTGGCACTCGCGCTCTCGACTGGCGTTGTTGCTCCGACAGCGGTCTCTGCGCAGGATGCGAAAGCCGGATCGCCCTGTGCTCCGAAAAGCCGAAAAAGCAGCCCCTGCGGGCCGAGCAACCCCTGCGGTCCGAAAAAGCGTTCTGCGAATCCTTGCGGACCAAGCAATCCCTGCGGCCCAAAACGGAAAAAATCTGAGTAATGCAGCCAAGGCAGTATGCGGAGTCGATCATGGGTGTCATGCAGCGCCTGGCAGACCAGCGGTCAAATCTCACCATCGCGGCTCTGTGTGGCGCCCAGCAATTTATCCAGTGGCAGCATTACCCAGCCCATGATGCGGTCGATGCGACACACAACAGTGAGTTTTACTATCACGCTCACAGTGGTGCGCAGCATTCCGATGATGAGCATGGCCACTTTCATGTGTTCACCCGGCCTGGCGGCCGACACCGATTTCATCATTTGATTGGTGTTTCGATGAACCAAAGGGGCCTGCCGACGCGATTGTTCCTCACCAACCAGTGGGTGACGGGGGAGCACTGGGCAGCGCCACAGCAGCTAGAGTTGGCGCTCCAACGGTTTCACTGTCAGCTGCAGGGCCGTTTATCGCTAGTCAGCCGATGGATTTCCGCGATGGTGCACTTATATCGCCCAGAGATTCAGGCGCTGCATCAGCGGCGATATCGCTGGCATCAGCAGCGGCAACAGATTGCAGGCTCACGATCGCACCTCACCGATCGGCGCTGGCATGTGATCTGTGAAAAGCCAGTTGATTTGATGAAAACGCTGGCCAAGTTTTGAAATCTCTAAACCGAAAAAGAGAAAGATGATGATGAAACAGCTATCAAAAATTCTGATCGCAGCCCTTGCTGCGCTGGGGGTCTCGCTGGCGTTTGCGCAGCAATTGCCCGGCCCGATCGTGACCGCAGACTGGCTTGCTGCCAATCAGGCCCAGGTTCAGCTGGTGGATGTGCGCTCTGACACCAAAAGTTATAGCCGCCAGTCGGTGACCTCGGTGGATAAGAAAACCGGAAAGGTCCAGGTGGAGGAAGTGGGCGGCGTGATCCCGGGTGCGCTGCTGGTGGATTACGCCTTAGTGCGCAGTGAAAAACTTTTTGATGGCCAGAAGACCAAATATCTGATTCCGGATCGCGAAGAGCTTGAGTCACGGCTGCGGGCCGCAGGATTGCGCAGCGATAAGCCGATTGTGATTGCGGCGCTCGGGCTAGACCCCTCGGATGTGGTCGAAGCCTTGCGGCTTTACTGGACGCTGAAGGTATTCGGCGAGGACCGTGTGGCGGTACTCGATGGCGGCAGTGCCGGCTGGCTGGCTTCGGGCCGAACCCTGTCACCCGCCGCTTCTGCCAAGCCCGCGCCAGGGAACTGGACTGCGAAAGGCTATCGCGCTGCCTTAATTGCAGGCTCCGCGGATGTCGAGCAGGCCTCAAAGTCAGCACGGCCGCTTTTAATTGATGGCCGCGAGTCTGCCTCGTTTTATGGGCTGACCAAGCGGTCTTATGTGAATCAATATGGCCATATCGCCAACGCAAGATCACTGCCGCCCGAGCTTATGTTTCGCAGCGCGCAGGGCGTACAGTACTTCTTAACCCGTGCTCAATATCAGACGCTGGCAAAGCTATCCGGCATCGATGCGGCAGCGCCGGCGATCAGCTACTGCAACAGCGGCAATCTCGCCTCTGGAGCCTGGTTTGTATTTTCGGAGCTGCTGGGCAATAGCAATGTGAAACTCTACGATGGCTCGCTTTACCTCTGGTCGCGCGAGGGCCGGCCTTTGGTGGGGGTCCTTTAGGTAGGAATGGGCAGGCCCATACGGGCGGCATTGCCAATTAGCGCCATACAGCGGCCGCCGGAATAACAGTAAGAAACAATCGGTGTGGGGTGGCTTGCGAGCAGCTTGCCCATCTCCTGGGCATCGCGGGCTGTTCCGCCATCCCCACTGACAGGAAGAAATGCAAACTGAAGTCCGATGGCCTCGGCCTGCTGGCGAATTGACTCAGCACTGGGCTGCCCGGGGCCGTATTCGTTATCTGGCCGATTACAAATAATTGTCTTAAAGCCCATATCGGCCAGGCCCTGTAAATGCTCAGGGCTGATCTGGCCGGTGATTGCGATCTTTTCGGTAAGCCAGCGGACGGGATGTGTCATCAGTGTTTAGGGCCCTGGCGCGGTGTCGGGGCCTGAGGTTTTGGCGCCCTTAAGTTTTTGCATCACTGACTCGGCCTCGCGCAGGGCACTTAAGACTTTATCAGCATGCACACGAAAAGTGTCGCCCGCTGAGGTCAGCACCACCTTTCGGCCAGACCTCAGAAATAAGGCTGAACCCAGCTCCTCTTCGAGCTCTTTAATCTGCATTGAGACCGCCGGCGCTGAAAGATGCATCTCCTCGGCAGCGCGCGAAAAGCTGAGGTGCCGCGCTGCAGCCGAAAAGATTCGAATTTGCCGGAGACTCAGATTTTTCATCAGCAAAACCAATGATCTGCTTGAAAAGCTGTTACCTTAACTTATCGAACATCC
>CAYTRY010000057.1:0-6710 GCA_964440375.1 uncultured Bordetella sp.
CGCGCAAACAGAGCGTCTGCTGCTCGAGTGTCCAGTAGGCCTCAGTCCGCTCCGGAGCTGGGTGTTCTGCTCGTTCAGTCACAGCAAATTAGGCAGCAATCGGATGCAATCCGCCGCCAGCGGTCTTTAAAAGCATCATCACCTCCTCATCGGAAACAGGAAGAAAATCCCGATAAAACTGCCCAACCGAATAAAAGTCTTTGGCAATAAGCGGACAAATCAAGCGGTCCGCATAAGGCCGCACCGCATCCCGGCCTGCCGGCGAGGCCACTGGAACTGCTGCAATCAACTGGCGCGGATGGCTGCGACGAATATTTTTCAGCGCCGCAATCATGGTTAATCCTGTGGCCAGCCCATCATCAACAATAATCACCGGCCGGTCTGTCCGGTCAATGCGAGACCTAATCTGCGCATAGGCTAGCCGCTGCTTACGCAGTCGCTGAAGCTGCAAATTTTTTTCCCGATCAACCTCTGCCGATCCGATTGCCAGCACAGCATTATGGGCCGCCATGGTGCAGTCACCGCATTCATCAATCGCACCAATGGCAACCTCTGGCGCGTTGCTCGCCCGCAGCTTGTGCACCAATACCGTATCAAGCTGTCCGCCCAGGCCGTTCGCAATGATCGCTCCAATCGGAACGCCGCCACGCGGGATCGCCAACACGAGCGGATCTGCGCCCTTAAATTCCTCCAGCATTTGAAGTAGCGCCCTCGCGGCATCGTTGCGATCGGCATAAAGCGCTGGCGAAGTCGTCCGTTTCATAGTGCGAGAACCCCTAAAACCTTAGAGCCCAGGACTCTGAGGCCTGTTTGCTTCGAGCGGGCAAAGTCCGGTGGGGCAATTGCGAGGGTCGGTCTTTCCGAAACGGATTGCACGCGGATAGTGGACTCTATTGAATTGCGCCGCGATCTAATCCATTAGTCTTAAAACCTAATCGAGGTGCGCCCACATGATGTCGCTACGCTTACTATCGCTGGCCGTTTCGGCCGGACTCACGCTGATGGCCACTTCGGTCCAGGCCCAAGGCCAGGGCCGAATGGTAGATCTTGGAAAACGTGAATTTGAAAAAAGCTGTGCTAGCTGCCACGGCATGGATGCCCGCGGCTCGGGCGTGGTCACCCCGTGGCTTAAGAAAAGCCCACCAGATCTGACCTTGCTGTCGAAAAGTAATGGCGGGATTTTTCCAGCAGACCGGGTCTATAAAAGCATCTCGGGCGAAGACTCCCCGGCCCACGGTTCCCGCGAAATGCCCGTCTGGGGCCAGGTCTACCGCACGAGCGCCGCAGAGTACTACATGGACCACCCCTACAACGACGAGGCGATCGTACGTGCGCGAATTCTGTCTCTATTGGAATACATCAGCCGCATGCAAAAACCCCGCTAGACACAAGGCCCCCCCGGGGGGAGCCCTTGGGTCACCTCCCCGAACTGCCGTTGCGGCCCTCAAGGCGCGCCACTGACTTTGCCCAAGACTCAACCCCTTTTGAGAGCTTGTGCAGCAGCTTTTCTGCATGGGCGGTAATCAGCACGATCCGG
Organism: uncultured Bordetella sp.; assembly: GCA_964440375.1. Lineage (GTDB taxonomy): Bacteria > Pseudomonadota > Gammaproteobacteria > Burkholderiales > Burkholderiaceae_A > Lacustribacter. Next base: position 1,538 of record CAYTRY010000057.1, read on the forward strand.
CGCCGGGAATCATGGGGATCGATGTTCACAGTAATGAGGCCGCGTTCTTCGAGCAGCGCAATCGACTTGTGAATCGTTGCTGGAGATGCGATCTCCGACTTCAGCACGATTTCTTGGACGTGCAGAGGGTCTGCACTAAGATTGCGTAGAGAAATCCACTCCAGCAGACGCTGACTGATCACATCGATCCGACTGTAATCAGTCTCTGACTGAAGCGAATCCAAAACGGTCCGAAGAGAAATCCATGTTTTCATTGCTGTCGCTACTTTTTTTAGATATATTGATTTTGATTAAAGTGAGCTAACAAAGCTCCACGACGAATGTGGAAATGAGGCGAAGAGCATAGCAGGCGCGGGAAATTTAAAAAGCTACCTAATATTTCTAGATATTAGGTATTTAAAATAGTTTTTCTAAACAAAAATAAAATTTCAAAATCTAAGATAGCGAAGCGACAACAAACTCCTGAATCGCTCGACACACTAGGTCGGGATGGGCCCGATAGGGTGAATGGCCGCAGTCCGGAATCTCGAGTAGCCAAGTCTGCGGCAACCGCAATTTGATACCCTGAAGTTGAGCCATGGTGGCGTATCCGTCCTGCAGCCCCTGCATCGCCAAAATCGGACAGTCAATGCCTACGATTTGGTCCTCAATTGACCATGAACGGAACTGAGGATCCAGCCAGATGCGATTCCAGCCCCAGAAGGCTGAGTCAGGATCACGATGATGCCGGGCCAGTCGCTCTCGCAGGCGGCCGGTTAGAAAAGCCTCTCGTGCTGCCTCGACTCCGCTGATCGTAATATCTTCCACAAAAATGTGGGGCGCCATGACGACCAGGCCGGCAAGCTGTATAGACCGTCTCGACGCATAAATTAAAGCTATTGAGGCACCGTCACTGTGCCCCAAAAGAAAAATCGGCCGGAGCTCTGGCCGCACTCCTAAAGTCGCGAGGAGCAGTGGCAAAACCTCCTCGGCCTGGCGATGCAAGTAATTCGATTCCCAACGCTCCTCGATAGAACACTGCGTTGACTGCCCATAGCCCGGCCGTGAGTAGACGAGACCCGCAATACTCAATTGTTTGCAAAGCCGTTCGGGAAACCCCCCCCAAGCAGACACCGAGCCCAGGCCTTCGTGTAAAAACACGACAAGTGGGCATCGCTGATCGCCCTGCAGCTCTGGACTGCCGATCCACCGAACCTCGATCTGAACCTCTCGGCCGCCCCAACGCAGTGCGATCACTTCGACTTGGAGTTGTGTCCGAGCTGAAAAAGGCTGGTCGCCTCGAGGTCCAGCACCTCAACCGACTCCTGGTTACGCACCTGCCAGCGCCAACGTAATACACCGATCATCGAATTTCTTGCCGAAAAACGCTTCTCCAGCACCGTAGCTTTAAGGGTTAATTCGTCATTTGGCCTTACTGGTGCAAGCCATTTAAGATAGGCGAGTCCCGGGGAACCAAACGACTCTGAATCCCTAAGGAAGTGGTCCACCGTCAGTCGCATTGCCAGACTACAAGTCTGCCAGCCGCTGGCAATCAATCCACCGTAAGGCCCCGCTGCGGCGGCGGCTGGATCAACATGGAACCATTGCGGGTCGTAACGATTTGCAAACTCTAAGATATCTTGCTCGGTAATCCTTACTGGACCAACCTCGCTGACTATCCCCTCATGAAAATCAGAAAACTTCAAGCTAAGTCAACGCTAAGTCAAAAACTGAATAAGGAACAGCGTTATGCCCGGAAAAAACAGCAGCAGCAGCGTCCGCAGCGTGTCACTGATTAGAAAGGGCATTACGCCTCTGTAGCTTTCGCTGAGTGGAACATCCTTAGCCATCCCATTAACAACATAAACGTTAAGTCCCACCGGCGGCGCGAGCATACCGAAACCGACCGTCATCAAAACCATCACCCCAAACCAGATTGCCGTGGACTCAGGCGACATGCCGAAATTCAGCTGCATGATGATCGGGAAGAAAATCGGAATGGTCAGCAACAACATGGACAACTCATCCATCACGGCGCCCAGAACAACATACAGCAGTAAAATTGCACCAACGACGACCAGCGGTGCAAGATTCATCGATACCACCAACTGAGCGAGCTGATTAGGCACCTGGGTTCGCGCTAACGCGGCGTTCATGACATCGGCGCCCATGAAAATCATGAAAATCATTGCGGAGCTTAATGCAGTCGCGTAGAAACACTCCAGAAATTTCTTACGATCGAGCTCTCCCTTCATCACGGCCGCTGCGAACGTGGCTGTCGCGCCCACCGCTGCACCCTCGGTCGGCGTAAAAAAGCCTGCATAAATTCCGCCAAACACAACGATAAAGATTATCGCGATCGGCAAAATCCCCGTCAGTGACTCGAGTGTTAATTTTTCGACCTCTTCTTTGTCCGGCGCCTGGCCAGGCACCACCCGAACATAAATGGCGATCGCGATCATGTAGCCCAGCATTGCGATAACACCGGGCAACATTGCGGCTGCAAACATCTTGGCAATATTTTGCTCGGTCAAAATTGCGTAGATCACGAGCGGCACCGAGGGCGGAATCAGAATTCCAAGCGTGCCTCCTGCAGCAAGCGTGCCAGTCGCGAGCCGTCCAGAGTAACCATGGCGCTTCATCTCGGGCAAGGCAACGCCGGTGATGGTAGCCGCGGTAGCAACCGAGGAGCCACAAATCGCGCCAAACGCGCCACAGGCTAATACGGCGCTCATGGCAAGGCCGCCCTTAAAACGGCCCATCACGGCTGCAGCGAACTTAAAGAGGGCTTTACTAATTCCACCCTGCGTAGCGAAATGCCCCATCAGAATAAAAAGCGGGATTACGGATAAGTCGTAATTGACCAGGCGTGCATACGCAATATTGTTTAAGAAATTACTGTACTGAGAGAAACCGGACTGAATCAGAAAGCCGATCGAACCCGCAACAAACATCGCGCCTGCAATGGGCACGCGCATGACCATGAACGCCAACATCAGGCCGAAGATCAGTAGTGCCAATTCAATAGGTGTCATCCGGCCTTTGGCTCGCTGGTGTTAAACCGTTCAATTGCCTGAAAACAAGCTATGACCGCAGTAAATGTAAAGGGAATCGCCATACCGGCCAAGACAATCCAGTCCGGAAAGCCAAGCAGCATTGAAGTGCCCATATTCTCTTTGGCTTTGATGGAGGCAACTGCAGTGCGCCATGCCAGCAAGGCAAAAATCACGGTCATCAGGACATCGCCAATGCGGTCTAAGCGATAGTTGAACTGACGGCTGCGGCCCGCAGTGAAAAAATCAACGATGATATTGCCGCGCTCAATCTGACAAAGCGGGATGAAAAATGCAACTGCAATACCGCAGGCGATAGCGGTCAACTCAAAGTCACCAATCAAGGCCCGCCCAAAGAAATTCCGACCCACTACGCTGTAACAAGTCATCAACATGAGCGCGACCATGATGACCCCGCCGATGATGCTACACACTCGGGCGAGTCGCTTCAGCGGATGGTTTTGGCGCATGAGCTCACTCGAACGACAGCGGCCAGAGATTCAAAGAATCGCGCGCGATTCTACAAGGGCGAGAGAGTGATCACGGCGCCTCAGCGCCGTGATCCAAATTTCAATTACTTGGTGTATTGCTTAATCAGGCCAAGAGCATCCTGCAATAGAGCCTTGCCGTTTAAGCCACGCTTGTTCATGTCGGCTACCCAATCGTCGTCAATCTCGCTGGTTGCTTTACGCCACCGCTCCAACTCAGATGCAGGAATTTGAGTAATGCTGTATCCGGCAGTTTCAGCAAAAATCTTTCGGCTGGGAACGTCGTTACCCCACTGGGCCCGTGCTAGAGCTGCAGAAAATTCGCGGCCGGAGTTTTTGTCGATAACCGCCTTAAGTTCAGCTGGCAGCGAGTCGTAGCGAGCCTTGTTCATGGGCACTACAAACACTGTGGTGTAAAGGGCTGGAAACTTCGGATCGGTCTCAGCGGCAAACTTGGTGAGCTCATTCACTTTCAGGCCGGGCGCAACCTCATAGGGAATCACTGCGCCATCGATCACGCCTTTGCTCAGCGCCTCAGGAATCTGCGGCACGGGCATACCTACAGGTGTAGCGCCCAAAATTCCCATCATTCGCGTCACATTAGCTGTGGGAGCGCGCCACTTCATACCTCGCAAGTCCTCAAGCTTTGAAATCGGCTTATTTCTCGAAAACAGCACGCCGGGGCCATGCACATGCACGGCCAGGAGCTTGACATCTTTGTGCTCATCCATCGCGTTCTTTTGCACAAAATCCCATGCTGCGCGGCTGGTGGCCTCAGCATTGGTCATGACAAACGGAAGCTCAAATACTTGGGTCCGCGGAAACCGGCCCGCCTGGTAACCGGGCACTGTCCAGACCACATCGGCCACGCCGTCCCTTGCCTGATCGTAGAGCTGAGGTGGCGTGCCGCCTAACTGCATTGCGGGAAAGATCTGACACTGGAGACGGTCTTTCGAGTCGCGGGCAATCGCTTTGCACCAATCACCCAGCATGGTCGTGTGCTGGATCGACTGCGGTCCCAGGAAGTGGTGGACCTTCAAAATGATGGGCTGCTGTGCGGTCTGGGCCTGTGCAGACAGGGTGGTTCCAATCAGGCCAGCGGCCAGCGCGAGGGCCGAGTAAATAGAGGTGCGCTTCACGATGCTTGTCTCCCTTTGTGACGCCAATGAGCCGGCAGTTATTTGTGCCATACAGATTATAGGGAAATCTGGCCGGGAAAGTCTCCTTGGGAAACCCCAATCCCGGCCCGCATTAGAGGCCCGCCGGCCAATCGCCTAGTGGGCCTTGGCCGCCTCAATTGAACCCGACTCGTCCCCGCCGCTGCCGTTGAAGAGGAGATTTAGCACGACCGCAGAAATTGCAGTCAGCAACATCGCAGCATTTAGCATCGCCGGCGCAATAGCCGAACTAGCCCAGCGCGCGAATGACTGCCGATTCAGTTAGCGGCACTTCGTCGCAGTTATCGCCCGGTCCGCTGCGATCCACGACCAGAAAATCTGAGGTCTCCTGTAATGCAAGCAGGGGGTGATGCCAGACACCCGGTGCATAGTTCACGCCCTGATCCGCGCGGGCCAGAAAACAACGCAGATCTTTTGCGCCGGGTGCGCTTTTCGGATCTGCCACAACGACCAGATAGGGCCTGCCCGACATCGG
>CAYTRY010000058.1:0-6645 GCA_964440375.1 uncultured Bordetella sp.
CGCCGGCTGTTACGATCATGCCCTCGCCAGCAATGATTTCGGTACCCGGACCGATAACAATCGTCACCCCAGGCTGAATATCGGGGTTGCCGGCTTTGCCGATTCCGCTGATGCGGCCTGCTTTAATGCCGATATCTGCCTTAACAATACCCCACCAGTCAATAATTACCGCGTTGGTAATGACAGTATCCGCACAGTCTTTGCTTATCCGCTGTGATTGGCCCATGCCATCACGAATGACTTTGCCGCCGCCAAACTTCACCTCTTCGCCATAAATTGTGAAGTCTTTTTCAATGCTGGCGAAAAGTTCGGTATCTGCCAGCCGAAGTCGATCCCCGGTCGTGGGGCCAAACATCTCTGCATATGCCTGACGAGAGATTTTCACGATGGCAGCTTCCCCATAATTTTTCCTTGGAAACCAACCACAATGCGGTCTCCTTCGAGCGCAACAAGCTCAATCTCACGCTCCTGGCCCGGCTCAAATCGGACAGCCGTACCGGCTGCAATATTGAGCCGAAAGCCCAGCGCAGCATCCCGATCAAACCTCAAGGCTGTATTGGTCTCATGGAAGTGATAGTGGGAGCCGACTTGAATGGGCCGATCTCCGGTGTTGGCAACAATCAGCCGCTTCGTTGGGCGGCCAACATTTAACTCAATTTCATTTTTTTGAATCAAAAACTCACCCGGGATCATTTTTTCTGGCTCCGATGATGCAAAAACCGAGCAACACCAATTACGCCCACAATGACTCCTGCCCACAACAGCGGGCCATAACCCTCAAAAAAATGGGCAAGCGCATGAATAAGGGTATTGCCATGGCCTTCGTGGGCAGCAAGCGGAGTGGCCACTATGAATACGAGAAAAGTAAAGAAAAATCTCATCAATGCGTCTCCTATTGAATCGGCTGATGCACAGTGACCAATTTTGTGCCATCGGGAAAGGTGGCCTCTACTTGAATATCAGGAATCATTTCTGATACGCCCTCCATTACTTCCGACCGATTTAAAATCGTCTTGCCTTCGTGCATTAACTGGGCAACAGTTTTTCCATCTCGGGCGCCCTCCATGATTGCCGCCGAAATTAAAGCAATTGATTCGGGCACATTGAGCTTAAGTCCCCTGGCCCGGCGGCGCTCCGCCAATAAAGCAGCAGTAAAGATCAAGAGCTTGTCTTTTTCTCTGGGGGTTAAATCCATTTCAATTTTCCTTTTGAATTTCTAGGTTGCCCATATTCGCAACGACAACGCCGGCCGATTCAACACGCGGGGCCGCAATCGCGACCAGGCTTTTATGCGGGCCGCTTGCAAAAGCCGGCCTGGCCCCCGCTGTCGGCCCACCAAAAGCCGCGGTGACAAAGCGGACCACGCCAATTCTGGGCACTGAATACGGAGCTCATTTTGCTCCTCTTCGGTCCACTGGTCACCCTCTCTCAGCGCCGCCCAGAGGGTGCTCACTGCTGGATTTCCCGCCAGACCAACGATTGAATCTTGGGCTAGATCTTTGCCGGATAAGCTGAATCGCTCCTCCCACTCCAGCTGGTCACTGAAGGAGACGCGAATCGACTGCGAAAAATGGCCGTGCGAGAACGCCTCGCCTGATGCAGTTCTACCAAAAACAATTCCGTCCCAGCCGATCATGCGCGATTGTGGTGCAAGGTTGACCTGAATCAGTGAATTGCCGAGCGCCTGATTGAAAATGATCGCCTCATGCGGCAACCACTCTAGATCACCGCATACCGTCATATTGATCGCCTGGTTTGCTTGAATACTGCCTGACCCGTACCACTTGGCAGCGCCGGGGGTCGTCAGCACCGCGCTGGCTTGCTGTTGGACGGCTAGGGTAATTTCTAATTGATCGCCCCCAGCGATTCCGCCGGGCGGGTGAACAATGATGGCATGGCAGGGGCTTGAGCCTTCGGGGTAAAGGGCCTTCTGAATTCGAAGCGGACCCTCATGATGATTACTTAAAAGAGTCTTCGACCGATTTGCGTTATCGGCTGAAAAATCAATCGTCAACCTTGCTGGCCAGGTCGTCTGGCCGGGTTCAATGGGGATTGGCATGCGGGTCTGCAACGAGGCTCGATTCTACTCTTGCTTATGAGAAAATTCACGGATGCCCGAATCGCAGTTTATTCATCTTCGAATGCACTCCGAGTACTCGGTTGTGGACGGCATCGTGCGTGTCGATGCTGCCGTTGAGAAGGCGGTAGCAGACGGGCAGGCTGCCTTGGCGATCACCGATCTAGGCAATACTTTTGCTTATATTAAATTCTATCGGGCGGCCCGGGCGGCAGGAATTAAGCCCCTATTGGGTGCAGATGTCTGGGTCACCAATACGCTCGATCGGGAGCGGCCCTTTCGGCTGTTATTGCTTGTTCAAAATAATGCGGGTTACAGAAATCTCTGTGAGCTGATCTCGCGGGCCTGGCTGAAAAATAGCTATCGTGATCGCGGGGAAATGATGCTGGAATGGTTTACCGAGCCGGCCTCGAAAACCCCAAACGAAACGGATACGCAATCCACCGGCACCCTGGCAGACGGCCTAATCGCCCTCTCGGGCGGCATTCAGGGCGAAATCGCCGAGGCGCTCTCGCGATCTGCAATCACAAAAGACTCCGACAACAGCAGCCCGGCAGATCAGGCGATCCGGCGTTATCTGGCCGCCTTCGGCGATCGCTTTTATCTGGAGCTCCAGCGGGCCGGACTTCCAGGCGAGGAAAGCTACATTCGGTCTGCCCTGGCCCTGGCCCGCCGCCATCAGGCTCCTGTGGTTGCAACGCATCCAATACAGTTTCTGAATCCCGAGGATTTTCGTTCTCACGAAGCCCGAGTCTGTATTGCTGAGGGTGAGACCTTGGTCAGTGGCAGACGCCAGCGGCGATTCACTGCGCAACAATATCTCGCTTTGCAGGCTGAAATGGCTGAGAAATTCAAAGATATTCCTCAGGCTATCGATAACACCATAGAAATTGCGAAACGCTGCAATGTCACCTTACAGCTCGGCAAGGCGCAGCTGCCAGATTTTCCAACACCCAGCGGTGAGAGCCTGGAGGAATATCTCGGCATTACCGCGCGGCAGGGTCTGGACCGACGACTAAATGAACGCTATACCAATCCCGAAATTCGGAGCCGGCACGCAACGCACTACCGTGATCGGCTAGAGCTGGAAATCAAGACCATTATTGAAATGGGATTTCCCGGATACTTCTTGATCGTTGCCGACTTCATCAACTGGGCAAAAAACAATGGCGTGCCAGTGGGTCCCGGAAGGGGCTCTGGGGCGGGATCTCTGGTGGCCTATAGCCTTGGCATTACTGATCTGGACCCAATTCCTTACGCGCTGCTATTTGAACGCTTCCTGAATCCCGAGCGGGTTTCAATGCCCGACTTTGATATCGATTTCTGCCAAGACAATCGGTACAAAGTCATCGACTATGTGCGCAGCAAGTACGGAAAAGATGCGGTCAGTCAGATTGTGACTTTCGGCACGATGGCCTCAAAGGCGGTGATTCGCGATGCGGGCCGGGTCTTAAATCTGCCCTATAACTTTTGCGATCAGCTTTCGAAGCTGATTCCTGTGGTTCAGAATAAGCCGCTGTCACTTGAGGCAGCAAAAAAAGAAGAGCCGATCCTTGCAGAGCGGGCCGAAAAAGAGGATGAAGTCCGCGAGCTTTTGTCGCTGGCTGCGCCACTTGAGGATCTAACACGAAATATCGGCATGCATGCGGGCGGCGTACTTATCGCGCCTGGCCGGCTAACTGATTTCTGTCCACTGTATCAGGCACCGGGCTCGAATGAGGATGAGGGCATCGTGTCGATGTACGACAAAGATGATGTCGAGGCTGCCGGCTTAGTGAAGTTTGACTTCCTGGGGCTGCGAAACCTGACCATCATTCAGATGGCGGTGGAATTCATTAATCGTCTCTACCCCGATCGGCGGCTCACGCTGCGAGAATTAGATGGCTTTGACGATCCGGCTGCCTATCAGGTGTTACGCGACGCCAATACTACCGCGATATTTCAGGTGGAATCGGATGGCATGAAAAAGCTGCTCGCAAAACTGCAGCCCGATCGCTTTGAAGACATCATCGCTGTACTTGCCCTGTATCGGCCCGGGCCACTCAATTCGGGAATGGTGGATGATTTCATCAAGCGCAAGCGCGGCGAGCAGCAGATTGACTATTTTCACGACTCTCTGAAAGAGTGTCTTTCCCCCACCTATGGCGTGATTGTTTATCAAGAACAAGTCATGCAGATCGCCCAGATCATCGCGGGCTATTCATTGGGTGGCGCCGATCTGCTCAGACGGGCAATGGGCAAAAAGAAGGCCGAAGAAATGGCCCAGCAGCGCGAGATTTTCGTAAATGGCGCGCTCGCCAAAGGCCACAGCCAATCATTGGCTACGCGGCTTTTTGATTTGATGGAAAAATTTGCAGAGTATGGGTTCAACAAATCCCACACAGCTGCCTATGCTGTTATTACCTACCAGACCGCCTGGCTAAAGGCCCACCATACCGCTGAGTTTATGGCTGCAACACTCTCCGCCGATATGGACGACACAGATAAGGTCGCGTTTTTCTTAGCGGATACCCAGGCCAATCATGTTGAAGTTCTGGCACCAAATATTAATACATCGCACTACCGCTTTGAGCCAATTCCTACTCAGCCAAACACCTCGCAGAAGACAGGTTCCGATAGTCAAATCAAAGCTCCTTCGCTTTGCATTCAATATGGGCTTGGTGCCATCCGGGGTGTTGGCGAAAACGCCGTGATGAATATTCTGTCTGCCCGCCAGCAAGGCGGCGCTTTTAAAGACCTATTTGATTTTTGCCAGCGTATCGATCGGCGTCTTGTTAATCGTCGGGCGATTGAGGCTCTGGTCAAAGCCGGTGCGTTTGATCGACTACATCCAAACCGCGCTCAGCTGTTGGCTGCAGTCGGGCTTGCAATCGGTGCGGCCGATCAGGCCCAGGCCAATCTACACCAAGGCGGGCTTTTCGAAGAGGCAGCCCACTCAACACAGGCCCTTGAACTGCCCAAAGTCGCTCCATGGAATGAGCGTGAGCAGCTGCTAGAAGAAAAACAGGCCCTTGGTTTTTGCTTCTCTGGCCATTTATTTTCATCGTACTCCGCAGAAATACGGCGGTTTATTTCTGCGACATTAGGCCGTCTCAGTCCATCGCGCGATCCGGTCTGGATCACGGGTGTTGTCAGTGCAAGCCGTGCGCAGATGACCAAGCGCGGCATGATGCGCATTGTTGAAATCGATGACGGCACCGCATCGCTTGAAATCACGGTATTTTCAGAGCTCTGGGATCGTTATCGCCAATCGATCAAAGTTGATGAGCCCTTAATTGTCTGTGCAAGAATCGAAAATGATGATTTCTCTGGCGGACTGCGTGGTGCAGCGACAGAGCTGCTGACGCTGGGAGAGGCTCGAATTAAATTTTCGCTCGGACTTCGGCTGAACCTTACTGCGGGTGCTGCGCCCGAGAAGATTCGCAGTCTGCTGGAGCCCTGGCGTGTCTCTCGGCAGGGCTGTCCCATTATCTTTAGACTGGAGCGTGAAGGTGCCCAGTGCGACATACAGCTGCCCGAGGACTGGCGTGTCAAGCCGGAAGAGGCACTAATTCGAACGCTCTCAGAACACCTGCCGCGTGAATCGGTAGAAATCGTCTATCGATAGCCTCTGAAGGGGTCTTTTGCGCAGGGCTTTTCTGCTGCTTTGCTGGCAGCCGGTTTAAAATTAAGACATGAGAATTCCTGACGCCATCAGCGAGATCATCGGGCCAATTCGTGCCCTGCGCAGGGATATTCACGCCCACCCCGAACTGAAATTCGAAGAACTCCGCACCTCAAACCTGGTTGCAAATGAACTGCGGGCCTATGGTTGCGACCGGGTTGTTACGGGGCTGGGTAAAACGGGGGTCGTGGGGGTGATTCAGGGTAATCGCGCGCCGGTCCCTGGCCAGGCAAAAACCATGATTGGCCTGCGTGCAGACATGGATGCGCTGCCGATCACGGAATTAAACCGCTTTGAGCATCACAGCCAGCACCCTGGAAAGATGCACGCCTGCGGCCATGATGGGCATACCGCGACACTGTTGGCGGCGGCCAAGGCAATCGCCAGGGATCGCGATTTCGCGGGCCGTGTCGTCGTCATTTTCCAGCCCGCTGAAGAGGGTGGTGGTGGCGCAAAGGCAATGATCGAGGATGGTCTTTTCGAGCAGTTTCCTTGTGATGCAGTATTCGCTATCCACAACTGGCCGGGCTTGCGCGTCGGTGAATTCGGAATGAATCCAGGGCCGATGATGGCCTCCAGCAATGAATTTGAAATTATCTTGCGTGGTAAGGGCGCCCATGCGGCCATGCCGCATCTGGGAGTGGATCCGGTCTTGGTCGCAAGCCATCTCATCCAGGCATTTCAGAGTCTTGTGTCGCGAGAAACAAAGCCTATTGACGCGACAGTGCTATCGGTGACACAAATTAATGCAGGTGAGGCGACAAACGTCATCCCAGATCATTGTGTCATGAAGGGCACGGTGCGGACCTTTTCACTTGAGGCACTCGATACGCTAGAGTCTGGAATGCGGCGAATTTGTAATCAGCTGCCTGGGGCTTTCAATGCGAAGGCGGAGTTTCTGTTT
>CAYTRY010000059.1:0-6617 GCA_964440375.1 uncultured Bordetella sp.
CCCGCCCACAGGGCTGGCCTGCCGGGAGGGAATCGAACCCCCGACCTACAGCTTAGAAGGCTGTTGCTCTATCCAACTGAGCTACCGGCAGGTGGTCGAGGCTTGCCCCAGGATGAAGCGTTAACGCAACCTGGTCGGGGTGGAGAGATTCGAACTCCCGACCCTCTGCTCCCAAAGCAGATGCGCTACCAGACTGCGCTACACCCCGAGGAGCGCGGAATTATATCAGCGTGGCAAGGCCTTAGCCAAAGCGGCCGGTGATGTAGTCCTCGGTCTCTTGCTTCTTCGGCTTGATGAAGATTTCGTCGGTCTTGCCAAACTCCACCATCTCACCGAGATACATGTAAGCCGTGAAATCCGAGACACGGGCGGCCTGCTGCATATTGTGGGTAACAATGGCCACTGTGTAATCGGCCTTCAGCTCATGGACAAGCTCCTCCACCTTGGCTGTGGAGATCGGATCAAGGGCCGAGGTCGGCTCATCCAGCAGAATCACCGATGGCTTCACGGCAACCGAACGCGCGATGCATAGCCGCTGCTGCTGGCCGCCCGAGAGTGCGAGGCCACTTTGGTTGAGCTTGTCTTTGACCTCGCCCCAAAGGGCGGTCTTGGTCAGGGCCCACTCCACCCGTGCGTCCATCTCGCCCTTGGTGAGATTTTCATACAGCCGAACACCGAACGCGATGTTTTCGTATATCGACATCGGAAAAGGCGTTGGCTTTTGAAAAACCATACCAATCCGCGCCCGCAGCAGATTCAAGTCTTGTTTTGCATCAAGGATATTCTGGCCGTAAAAATTAATTTCGCCTTCAGCCCGCTGGCCGGGATAAAGGCTATACATCCGATTCATTGTCCGCAGAAGCGTCGATTTACCGCAGCCCGAGGGGCCAATAAAGGCGGTCACGCGGCGCTCAGCAATATCCAGATTGACATCTTTTAGGCCCTGAAACTTGCCGTAAAAAAAATTCAGGCCCCGGATTTGAATGGCGGTTTTCGATTCGGCGAGATGGTCTTCAGGCATGGTTCTCTCTGTGCTGTCGATGGGGGTTGCTGGGCTCGGTTTAACGTCTTCCGCTTTTGTCTCTGAAATAGACCCGGGCGACAATGTTCAGGGTGAGCACCGCCAGGGTAATCAGCAGGGCCCCGCCCCAGGCGAGCCGCACCCAATTGTCGTAAGGGCTCATCGCGAACTGAAAGATCACCACCGGAAGGTTCGCCATCGGCTTATCCATATCGAGGGAGAAAAACTGGTTATTCAGCGCCGTAAAAAGCAGCGGTGCCGTCTCTCCACTAATCCGGGCAACCGCAAGAAGAACGCCGGTCACCACACCACTTTTTGCAGCCCGCAGTGTCACCATCGTGGCGACTTTCCACTGCGGCGCGCCAAGGGCATAGGCAGCCTCGCGCAGACTTCCCGGCACAAGCCGAAGCATATTTTCTGTGGTCCGCAAGACTACAGGGATCGCAATCAACGACAACGCTACCGTTCCTGCCCAGCCGGAGAACTGCTTGGTCTGGGCGACGATCAGGGCATAAACAAACAGACCCAAGACAATTGAGGGCGCACTGAGCATGATGTCAGTGACAAAACGGGTGACTTGAGCGATCTTGCTGCGGTCGCCGTACTCTGCCAGATAGACACCGGCAAAAATACCGATCGGTGTGCTAAGAAATGTGGCAAGGCCAACAATCAATAAGCTGCCGACGATGGCATTGGCCAGGCCGCCACCTTCAGATCCTGGCGCTGGTGTTGACTGGGTAAACATATTCCAATCCAGCGCGGAAAGGCCATTTTTAAACAGCACAAATAAAATCCATAGCAAGACAAACAGCCCAATCGCCATGGCGGTCATCGACAAAGTCAGGCCGATGAAATTCGTGCGGACCCGTCGGCGATAGAGTTTTTCGTTCATCAGAAATTGGTCCTGTCCATCGGACTAGGTCTTTGCACCTTTGGCACGCTCAGTGCGGATAATCAAAATCTTTGCCAGCGCAAGCACCACAAAGGTAATTACAAAGAGCAGAAAACCGAGCGCAAACAGCGTTGAGAGGTGAAAGTCATCGGCCTCGCCGAACTCATTGGCAAGCGTCGAGGCGATGGATGAGCCCGGCGCAAATAATGAACTGCTAATCCGCTGTGAGTTTCCAATCACAAAGGTCACCGCCATGGTCTCGCCCAGGGCGCGGCCCAGGCCGAGCATGATGCCGCCAATCACGCCTTGCTGGGTGTAAGGCAGCACGACGTAACGGACTACCTCCCAAGTGGTGCAGCCCACCCCGTACGCCGATTCCCGCAGAATCGGGGGAACGATTTCAAATACATCCCGCATCACTGCCGCGATAAAGGGCAGGATCATGAAGGCAAGAATTAAGCCAGCCGCCATGATGCCAATGCCATTCATTGCCCCGCCAAACAGTGGCCCAATCAGCGGCATCTGCCCTAAAGTTGACTGCATGGCGGGCTGGCCGTACTCGGCAAACAACGGGGCGAAGATGAACAACCCAAACATGCCATAAATAATGGACGGTACAGCCGCCAAAAGCTCTACCGCAGTTCCCAGTGGGCGGCGCAGCCAGACCGGGCAGGTCTCGGTAAGAAACAGCGCGATTCCAAAACTTAACGGGACAGCAATCAAGAGTGCTATGCCTGAGCTCACCATCGTGCCAAAAATAGCAATCGCAGCACCGAATTCTTCATTGATGATGTCCCACTCGACCCGCCACAGGAATTCGATTCCAAATTTTTTAAATGCCGGCCAGGCGGTGGCCACCAGGGAAATCAAAATTCCGATCAAAGCGACCAATACAATCAGCGAGAACAGCAGCGTGACTTTGTGAAAAAGAAAGTCTTGAAGCCGTTGTCGCCGGACCACCTCCAGCCGTTTCTGGTCCAGTAGTCCGCTATCCGAGACAGAGGGGTTGGTCATGAAGGGGCAGGTCTCTCTCGGGCGTCACCAGGGATTGATGAGGAAGGCGCCGGGAGATCCCAGACCACCCGGCGGCACCTATTTTAAACCCGGGTCAGCGGGCGATTTGTGTCCAGACCTTCTCGGCGATGGCTTTGGTCAGGCTATCGGGCAAGGCAACATAATCCAGCTCTTCAGCGGCTTTTTTACCATTTTTAAATGCCCAATCAAAGAACTTCAAGGCCTCACCTGAAGCCGCCTTATCGGAAGGGTTTCGATACATCAGCACGAAGGTAGCGCCGGTGATCGGCCAGGCCGTCGCGCCACGCTGATTCACCAACGAAATTCCCATACCCGGCACGCTGAACCAATCGGCGTTTGCCGCAGCCGCAGCAAAAGTTTTGTCATCGGGTTCAACAAAAATCCCATTGCGGTTTTCAAGCTGAGCATGTGCGATTTTGTTCTTCTTTGCATAGGCGTACTCGACATACCCGATGGATCCCTTCACACGGGCCACATTGGCAGCCACTCCCTCGTTTCCTTTTCCACCGACAGAACTTGCAGCTGGCCACTTCACGGCGGCGCCCTTACCGACTTTCTCGGCCCAGGACTTACTGACTTCGTTTAAATAGTCCGTGAAGATAAAGGTTGTGCCTGAACCATCCGCCCGGTGAACAACTGTAATGGCCTGATCGGGAAGTTTCTTGCTTGGATTTAAAGCAACGACTTTGGGGTCATTCCATTTTGAAATCGAACCCATATAAATGTCAGCAAGCACCGCACCGGTGAGACGCAATTCACCTGGTTTAAATCCCTCCAGATTCACAATGGGCACGACACCGCCTAACACCGTCGGGAATTGAACCATGCCGTCTTTTTCGAGATCAGCGCCCGAAAGGGGGGCATCGGTACCGCCGAACGTCACGGTTTTGGCACGAATCTGACGGATGCCGCCGGATGAGCCAATCGATTGGTAATTCAATCCGACCTTGGCAACCTTTTTGTAATCCTCGGCCCATTTCGCGTAAATCGGATAGGGGAAGGTGGCGCCAGCGCCGGTGATGTCAGCAGCCTGAGCGGAGGCCACAACTCCACAAGCAAGCGCGGCCGCGGTGAGAAATTTCTTAAAAGAGACCATCGTGGAAATTCCTATGAAAAAGAGGTTGTTCGAAACAAGAAGGACCGCAACTCGATCCGAGGACCGAGTCTAGAGGCCCAATATTTCAAACAGATGACATTTGCCGGGCTTAGAGCCGGCGCAAGGCGTCGGCTACAGTCTGGGCCGTGGACTGGGCAAGCGCGGCCTGGCGGGCCTCCACCATGACCCGTACCACCGGCTCGGTGCCAGAGGGCCGTATCAGCAGCCGGCCCTGCTCGGCCAGTTGCTTCTGAGCCTCTGCGCAGGCCCGGGTGACCCCAGGGGCCTTCTGCCAATCGACCCCAGCAGGCATGGGCACATTGATGAGCGTCTGGGGATAGCGCTCAAACTCTTTCACCAGCGCCGCAAGTGGCTGGTGAAAACGCACGATCGCCGCAAGAACCTGTAACGCGCTGACAATCCCATCCCCAGTCGTGTGCTGATCGAGGCACAAGATATGGCCAGACGATTCCCCACCCAAAAGCCAGCCCGTTTCTTTCAACATCTCCATCACATACCGATCGCCGACTTTTGCGCGACGAAAATCAATATGCAGCCGGTCCATCGCGTGCTCAAAGCCCAGATTGGTCATGAGCGTGCCCACCACACCCTGTACAGCCTCCACGCTGACATGCCGCAGCCGGTCTTTGACAATCGCATACAGCAGCTGATCACCGTCAAAGACAGTGCCGCTGCGATCGACCATGATCAGCCGATCGCCGTCGCCATCCAGGGCCACGCCGTAATCGGCCTGCTCGCGCGTGACGCGCTCGGCAAGTGCCTGCGGATGGGTTGCTCCCACTCCAGAGTTGATATTAAAACCATCGGGCTCATGGCCCATGACTGCAATCTCTGCGCCAAGTTCGTGAAAGACGGGCGGCGCAACGTGATACGAAGCCCCATGGGCACAATCAATCACGAGCTTCACACCTCGCAGCGACAGGCTGGAAGGGAAAGTATTTTTGCAAAACTCAATGTAGCGGCCCGAGGCGTCGTCGAGGCGGCGGACCTTGCCCAAATCTGCCGAGGCCACACACTGCATCGGCTGATCAACCGCAGCCTCAATCTCGGATTCGATGGCATCCGAGAGCTTCTCGCCACGGCCATCGAAAAATTTGATGCCGTTATCGTTAAAAAGATTATGCGAGGCGCTGATCACAATGCCCGCCGAAAGCCGCAGCGCCCGCGTGAGGTAAGCGACCGCAGGTGTCGGCATTGGGCCTACCAGAAGTACATTCACGCCCGCAGCGCTAAATCCTGATTCCAGGGCAGACTCCAGCATGTAGCCCGAGATGCGGGTGTCTTTGCCGATCAATACAGTGGGATGCGACGCCTGGCCTGCCGATGCCGTCTTGGCTGACAGCACACGGCCCGCGGCAAACCCGAGCTTTAAAACAAAGTCCGGCGTAATCGGCGCCGTGCCGACAGTGCCGCGAATGCCATCCGTGCCGAAATATTTTCTACTCATCACGCGATTCTAATGCGGCCCACACGCTGAGCGCCTGCCGGGTAGGGCCCACATCATGGACGCGCAGCACGGACGCCCCCTGAGAGGCTGCCCAAAGCGCTGCCGCCACACTGCCCGAGACGCGCTCGCTCGCAACGTCTTGGCCCGTTAAGGCGCCGATCATGCGCTTGCGCGAGACGCCCACGAGCACCGGCTGATGACGTGCAAATTGCGAGATCGCTCGCATCAGCTGCAGATTGTGATGCAGTGTTTTTCCGAATCCAAAACCCGGATCAATCAAGATGCGCTCGCGCAATACCCCGCGATTCAATAGCTGCTGCCGCTGTGCGAGAAGAAAAGATTCAACTTCGGAGGCCACATCCTGGTAGACCGGATCGGCCTGCATGGTCGCCGGTTCGCCTCGCATATGCATGATGCAAAGCCCGCAGCGCGACGCGCTCACTGCGTCGATGGCCTGCGGATCACGAAATCCATTGACATCGTTAATCAAATCAGCGCCCTGCGCGATGACGGCACGCATGACGGCAGGCCGACGGGTATCCACCGACACCGGCAGGCCAAGCGTTAAGGCTGATTCAAGGACCGGTCCAATACGGTCGATCTCCTGCTGCTCGGAAATAGGGGCGGCGCCCGGCCGTGTGGACTCCCCGCCGATATCCAATAGATCTGCGCCCTCGTGGGCAAGCCGCTCTGCAACCACGATGGCCTGCTGTGTTGGCGCAGCGCCAGTGGACTGCAGCAGACCATCGCCTGAAAAAGAATCCGGCGTGACATTCACAATGCCCATGATCAGCGGCCGACTCAGCGCTAGCTGATAGCGCCCACAAATGAAAACCGGCGGGGATTCCGCCGGTTGATCTGAAGTGGCCAAGTCTTATGCCGCTGCCGGAGCCGTTGGGGCAACGCCCGTGGGGCCGGGGCCGCCCGAGTTGGAGGTGCCGGTACCGGTCTGCTTTGGTGGGCGCGGTGGCTTGCCCTCGATGATGTCGTTGATCTGATCGGCATCAATGGTTTCCCACTCCAGCAAAGCATTGGCCATTGCGTGCATTTTGTCTTTGTTGTCTTCGATGAGCTGTCGCGCCACAGCGTACTGCTCATCAATGAT
>CAYTRY010000060.1:0-6529 GCA_964440375.1 uncultured Bordetella sp.
TTTCCGCTCGCGGCATTGCCCTTCGGGAAGGGGTTCGCGCTGGCCGATTGGGGCCCCACCGCCACCGCAACGAAAAATAAAATTGCTCCAAGGGTTAAGCGGGTTGGCTTCATGTCAATGCCTTTGGTGAGATGCCTGTAGTGCGAAGCGGATTGGCTGACTCAACCCGCCATGCCCGGATTATTCTTTAATCCAATTAAACGGGGAAGGTTCAGGCGACGCGGACTCACGCGCTTTTTGGTTTTCAGCCAGGTCTCGACAACCTCCCAGATCGGCTCACCCTTGGCGCCCTCAGCAACCGGCGCCCAGCCGGCTACTTTGTAAGTCTTTTTCGGATCAATCAGCTGGCCTTTTAGCCGCATATCACTGATGCGGCTGCCCGCCTTGCCGCCAGGTTCGCAGGCATAAGTCAGACCCCCCACGCGGACCATGTCACCGCCCTGCTGGTAGTAGGGATCAGGATTAAAGAGGTTATCGCAGACATCCTCCAGAACTGTTTTGATAAATTCGCCCGTCATCTCGGTCAGGGTTGTAAACGGATACGTAATGGCGGTCTGATCCATCACATGCTCGCGGGTGATGGCCTGGCCGGACAAAATACTGGTGCCCCAGCGAAAGCCTGGGGAAAACGCGATATCGGCGCCCTTCACCTCGATCAGGGCATCGCAAATCAGCTGATCGAAGGTGCCATTAAAGTTGCCGCGTCGATACAGCAGGCCTTCGGTGGTGGCCAGCGGCTCTTCGAGCTTGGCCTTATAGGGCGCCCGAACTCGATTAATTAGGGCCTGCATTTCTTGATCGGCAGGCAGCATGTTGGCAAATACCGGCAGCAGCGAGTATTTGAAATCCACGACCTTACCGTCGCGGACATCAAGATCCATCACGCCCAAAAATTTCGAATTCGAGCCCGCATTGGTCACCAAGGTTTTTCCGCCTGCGTTGGATACCACCACGGGCTGGGGCACGCCATCGTGGGTATGGCCGCCGAAAATTGCGTCGATGCCGCGGACCCGGGTGGCCATTTTCAAATCCACATCCATGCCATTGTGGGAGAGCACCACGACCACCTTGGCACCTTTGGCTCGGACCTCATCGACCATCTTCTGCATGTTGTCGTCTTGAATGCCGAAGGTCCAGTCGGGCACCATATAACGGGGATTGGCAATCGGCGTATAGGGAAAGGCCTGGCCAATCACCGCAACGGGAATGCCATTTTGCTCACGAATCACATAGGGCTTGAAGACGGGATCACCAAAATCCGTGGTCTTTACATTCTGGGCAAGAAACTCAACGTTACCGGCGAAATCTTTTTTGATGATCTCCTCCACGCGCTGAGCGCCCAGCGTGAATTCCCAGTGGGGACTCATCATGTTGACCCCGAGCAGCTTGCAGGCATCGACCATATCTTGGCCCTTGGTCCACAGCGCGGTGGCCGAACCCTGCCAGGTATCACCGCCATCTAATAAAAACGCATTGGGCCGATCCACCCGCATCTTCTTTACCAGCGTTGCAAGGTGGGCAAACCCACCGACCTTGCCATAGGCGCGGGCCGACTTTTCAAAATCAAGATATGTAAAGGCATGCGAGAGGGCGGTCTTGGCAGGCACCTTGTGGAACTTTAAAAATTCCTCTCCTACAAAATGCGGAGGCCGGCCATTCATCACACCGAGACCGATATTTACACTTGGCTCACGAAAATAAATCGGCAGCAGCTGAGCATGGCAGTCGGTGAAGTGTAAAAAACTCACGTTGCCCGCCCTGGGAATGTCATACAGCCGCTCGCCCTTCGCGGCTGCCTGTGCCGCGCTCGCCCAGGAGCCGAACATGCCGCAGGCCGAACCCGCCGCCATGACATTGAGAAACTCACGCCGATTCAGTTGCATGGTGAACCCTTAACCCTTTGTCCAAATAAAAAAAGCCCGGCGATCCACGCCGGGCCCATCGGTCTGCTTATTTATTAACGGGTGAATTCGGATCCAAAAGCAGTGCCATCAGATCCTTCATCTGGGCCTCGGTCAGAATTCCCTGCTGGCCAAAACGCGGCATATTCGTGCAGGAATTAAAGGCCTTGGCGTTGTAGAGCTTGCCCCAGGTGTATTTCACGATCGCCTCGGAGTTGCCACGGAGCTTGCCGTAGTTATAAAGACTGGGCCCAAGCGTGCCGTGGGAGATCTCTGCTTTGCTGATCTGATGGCAGTTGTAGCAGTTTCCGCCATTGGCAGATCCCGGCTGATCGCTATACGTGCTGCCCCCGCCACTCTGGGCAATACGCTCGCCGACCTTCCAGTCCCCGAGAAACTTTCCATCGGCCGGATACTTGATGGTCGCAGCCTCAGCGGCCTCAAGTTTACGGACCATCTCGCCCGATAAGGGGGAATTCGAGTACTCAGCACGCGAACAGGCATCGTTGATTGCGTCTTGGTTGATACGCTCTTTCTTGGCGATGCCCCGCTCCACGAAGGATCGACTCACTGCATCTTTAGCCATCTTTTCAAGTTCGACACTGGAATAGGTAGTGGCGCAGCCCACCAGAATCAATGCGCTTAAGCCAGTAATAACAATTGATTTTTTCATTTGATTCTCCTGGGCTTATCGCTTGATCGTGGGGGCTAGCGACTTCACGCCCTTGCCGGTGACGCCCATGTAACTGGAGAGTGCAATCGTGACATCCGATCCAAACTCCACATAGGGGAATCGCTGCTGACGAAAGCAGTCCTCCAGCCGCTTTTGCATCGGCCAGAGCTGGGAGTTCGACACCCGATAGGCAGGCCATGAGGTAAACGCCCTGCCCGCCGGCTCATTTTTGGTGAGATTGGGCAGCACCTGCAGCCGAATGCGCTTTCCATCTTCGGCATGGCATGTTGCACAGGCAAAGTCATAGGGGCCAGCGCGGTAGAAAAAAATCTGCTTGCCCATTTCATACATTCGACGCTCTTCGGGGTGGCCCTGCGGCAGATTCACGGGCATGCCGCGCGACTCAGACGCAATCCAGGTGACGAGCGAGATGACATCTTTGTGGTCATCACGGTCGTAGACAGCGGCCTTGGGCTTAATGCCCTGATGCTGCTCGATGCAGGTCACCAGCCGTGTCTCTAGGTCCTGGACTTTTTTGACATCGTCAAAATAACGCGGCAGCGCTACATAGGCACCTTTGACGACCCCGGGGCCAAGACCCAGATCACATTTTTCCAGCGAGGCATTCTTTGGGCCCCGCTTTCGTTTCCAAAGCTCCTCTCCGCGGGCCTCCCAGAGCTCCGCCGGATTGCCATCGGCCACCATTTCGCGATAACGATCAATCGCCTTTTCAGCGTCGGTCTGAGCGACTGCGGGCATCGAACCCGCTGCGCCAAGCGCCATCGCCAAAATTGTTCCCTTTAGCGTCTTGCTAAGCATTGCTGCCTCCCTGTTTTTTAACAACTTATTACCACCGCCATGCTCACTATGGCGGTGGGTTCTACGCCAATCGCTCTAGCCGACGCTGGCTTCGTCGGTCCGCTTTTCTCCGCGGTTATCCACCCAGGTCACGGTGACCTTGTCTCCCGCTTTTCCGCGGGCCTTAAACTGCAGAAACGGATTTTTAGAAACCGCAGGGCCCCACTGGGCAGACATTACTGTTTTGCCATTCACCTGGCACGTGACTTCCTGGATAAACCAGGCGGGCACAATTTTCCCCGATGCATCTTTACGGGTTCCTGTCTCCATTTCATGGGCCATCAGCACGCGGGCATCAATCACGCCATCTGCGGCCCTGGCACGAATACGCATTGGATCTGCCATAACAATCTCTCCTTAATTCGACAATGTTCGTTTCAATCAAGTCACCCTTAGCCGCCGCAGCCGCCCAAGGTGACCTTAATTTCTTTTTTGGCCATGAAGAATTTGCCATCGGCTTTGACAATCGCGATGACATCTGAGCTCTGGCCCATCTTGACCCGCATGGAGACATCGGGCAGCGAATCGCTTGCAAACTCATAAAAGCCCGCCATCATGGCTGGATTCTTCTCGACCAGTAGCGCGATCATTTCGGTCTTCTGGAGCTTGGAGGCGATGCCCACCGGCACCACTGCGCCGTTTTCTGCAATATCCGGCGATGTGATCGTGATATCACCGGCAGCTGGCGTGCCAGCAATGCCCATCGCCTTTAAGGTATCGGGCACATTTTTGGCATCGAACCAATCTTTTTTCCATGCGGCCATGGCCGGATTGGCGGCAAAAAAGCCGATCGATGCAAGGGCCGAATACAACGCGGCACCGCCACCGGCCTTCACAACTGTACGACGTGAAACGTTCATAGTGACTTCTCCTCTCTATTCACAAACCAATGCCGAGCGGTTACTTGGCACCTTCAAGAATCCACTGCGACAAGGCAGTGAGTTCATTGTCTTTCAAATTCGGATGGGGTGGCATTGGTACTGCCCCCCAGTTTCCGGCCCCACCTGACTTGATTTTCTTGGCCAGCATGGCAGGGGCCTTCGCATCGCCTTTGTATTTTTTAGCAATCTCTGTCCAGGACGGCCCCACCATCTTGGCCGCCTGGGCATGGCAGGCCGTGCAATTGGCCTTTTTGGAAATCTCCGCAGCATTAACGCCGCTCGCCGTGGCGGCTTGAGCGGCTGGTGCCGCCGCAACCACCACGGGCCGATCGGCGGTCGGCGCAGCAGCTGCAGGCCGAGATGTATCAATCGCGCGGGCGGGGCCAATCGGCCGGTGCTGTTCTTTTAAATTGCCATGGGCATCGCGGGCCGACTCCGGCAAAAAGGAGGTAATTTTCAGCTCAGTTGCGCAGTTGCTCATGCACAGCGTTCCGACCACATCGGGCTTGCCCTTCAGGTCCCAGAGGCCATGCTTTTCGGTCATGCCATTGCGATTGGGCATGCGTTTCTGGACCTCGGCGATGTTTTTGTCAGAAAGCACAAAGTTCTCGGGAACGACTTCTGCCAAATTCAGGATGTAGGCCGTAACTGCATAGACTTCTTCGACCGTGAGGGTCTTCGGATTGTTCCACGGCATGGCCCGGTTGATGTAGTCCCAAAGCGTGGAGACTGTTGCGACCTTCATCATCGTCGTGCGCTGCGGAAAATCCTCGCGGGCCAGATTGGCCACCCGGCCTGTTTCGATATCTTTCTTGGTGGTGCCGCCAATGATGGGGGTGAAGACCTCAGTGCTCTCGCCGAAAACGCCGTGGCACGAGGCGCACTTCGCCTCCCAGACATCCTGGCCCTTCGCGACCGAGCCTGCGCCCGCAGGCAATCCTTTGAAATCTGGCCGGACATCAATATCCCAGGCCTTAATTTCTGCAGGCGTCGCAGTGCGGCCGATGCCGGAAAACTTCTGATTCGCGCCCTGAGCAGACGCCGAGACACAGACGGCGAGCATTCCCGCCGAGGCCACAAGGCGCAATGATTTAATAAATCTGGACATTGCTGACCTCCCCGTTGTCGGCCACACGCCATGACTGAATTGCATTCTGATGGTAGATCGATCGTGTGCCACGAACCGCCCGCAGCTGATTGATCTTGGGCTGGATATAGCCGGTGTCATCCTGGGCACGCGACTGAAGAATTGCGGGCCCGCCATTCCAGACCCAGTCGATATTAAAACGCGTAAACGCCTTTGAAAGAACTGGTGTCTCAAGCCGGGCGGTCCGCCAATTTCGGCCACCATCGACCGAGACATCCACACGCTTGATCTTTCCGCGGCCCGACCAGGCCAGCCCGCTGATGTTGTAGAAGCCCTTATCGAGCAGGGTCTGGCCGCCCGAGGGCGTGGTGATGACCGACTTGGCCTCTTGAATGCCGGTGTACTGCCGATGCAAGCCACCCGGCATCAAATCGACGTAGTGGATCGACTCATCCTTAGCTGCCCACTTCATGTCGCCGACTTCAATGCGGCGCAGCCACTTCACCCACGAAACGCCCTGAATGCCTGGCACAACCAGCCGCAAGGGATAGCCGTTTTCGGGCCTGAGCATCTCGCCATTCATGCCATAGGCCACAATGACATCATCAAGGGCGCGATCCAACGCAATGGTGCGGGTCATGGATGATCCGTCCGCACCCTCGGCAAGGACATACCGCGCCGCTTTTCTATCGATGCCGCAGTCTTCCAGCAAGACCGACAGGGGCACGCCAGTAAATTCACTACACGAGACCATGCCATGGGAATACTGCACGGTTGGCACTGCCACATTGCCCCACTCCATCGCCGTATTCGCGCCACACTCGATGAAATGAATGCGTGAGACTGACGGCAGCCGCATGATGTCATCCATGGTGTAGACCTTGGGGTTTTTCACCAGGCCCATGACCATCAGGCGATGCTTACTCGGGTCGATATCCCACCAGCCTTGGTGGTGCCGCTCGAAATGCAAGCCGCTCGGTGTAATGATGCCGAACGTTCCCTGAAGCGGAGTAAAGGCCACCGATGCGGCCGAGACACGTGTTAAGCCCGGGCTTTCACGGCGCTGCAGGCCTTTCTCGTACTGCGAGGGCATGCCATAAGGGTTTGCAGCCACCGGCATTCCAAGGCC
>CAYTRY010000061.1:0-6446 GCA_964440375.1 uncultured Bordetella sp.
AGCATCACTGCACAGCCGCTATCGGCTGCCCAGATCGCACAGGTGGAGTCGGCCTTACACCGAAGGATTCGGGATCGTGTGCCGACTGCTTACATCACCAAAATGGCCTGGCTAAAAGGCTATGGATTTGCTGTTGATCCACGGGTCATCATTCCCCGATCGTTTATTGCCGAGTTACTGGTCCACCGCCTGGCGCAGCTCCCGCCCACCCCGAAGGCCCCATCCCAAATTCTGGATATGTGCACAGGATCAGGCTGTCTGGCGATTATTGCCGCGGACATCTATCCTGAAGCAAAAATCGATGCTGTCGATCTTTCGGCCGATGCATTAGCGGTTGCGCATGCCAATGTGAATCGCTACGCGATGGCCGACCGCATTCGGCTTGTGCAGTCTGATGTCTTCTCGGCGCTCGGCCCCGACCGCCATGGCCGCTATGACCTGATCATCGCAAACCCGCCCTATGTGCCAGCGACAAAAGGGCCGCGTCTGCCAAAAGAATTCAAAGCAGAGCCGGCAATGGCCCTGATCGCCGAAGATCGGGGCATGGCGATTGTCCGCCGGCTACTGAGTCAGGCGGCCCGCTTCCTGGCGCCCGGGGGCCTGCTGATTGTCGAGATCGGCCACGAACGCCGCAGCACCGAGGCCCTGCTGCGCAAAGAATTCTCAGGCCTGAAGGCCCAATGGATCCGGACCCAGGAACAGTTTGATAATGTGTTCGTGATTCGCCAAGAGCAGCTCGTTCAACACCCCTGGAGCCCACCCCAATGATTACTCTGTACACCTGGCCGACGCCAAACGGAAAAAAAGTCCAGATCATGCTGGAAGAGACTGGCCTGAAATATAAGGCCCTGCCCATCAATATCTCGGCCAATGCCCAGTTTGCGCCCGACTTCTTAAAGATCAGCCCGAATAACAAAATCCCAGCCATTGTTGATAGCAAGGGGCCAAAGGGAAAAGCGTATTCTCTATTCGAATCCGGCGCCATCTTGATTTATCTCGCCGGAAAAACAAACACACTGCTGGGCACGACAGAGACAGACCGCTACGATATTTTGCAGTGGCTCATGTTTCAGATGGGAGGCCTCGGGCCCATGCTCGGCCAGGCCCATCATTTTCGGATCTACGCGCCGCAGAAGATTGATTACGCAATTCAACGCTACACCCAAGAGGCCCAGCGGCTTTACGGTGTGATGGACCGACGGCTTGCACAGTCCGAGTATCTCGGCTGCGATGAATACTCGATTGCCGATATTGCCGCCTGGCCATGGATTGCCTCCCATGAGCGGCAAGGCGTCGATATCGCGGCCTACCCCAATGTGCGCCGCTGGTTTGAATCGATCGGCAGTCGGCCCGCAGTCATTCGCGGCTGTGCCGTCTTAGCAGACCTTCGAAAATAACATCGGAAGCCCGGAGCAACATGCACATCACAATCCACGAAGCGATTCGCGACTTTGATCGTTTCGATGCGGTGATTGATGTACGCAGCCCCGACGAATGGGCGGCCGACCGGCTGCCGGGGGCCATTAACCTTCCGGTACTCTCTAATCAGGAGCGGGCCGATATCGGAAGGCTTTATGCTGAATCTTCCTTTGCAGCCAAAAAGCTCGGCGCTGCATGGGTGGCCCGCAATATCGCCACCGCACTTGAGACGGCCCTGGCAAATAAGCCACGGCAGTGGCGGCCGCTCATCTACTGCTGGCGCGGGGGCAATCGAAGTCAGGCAATGGCGACAGTCTTGGAGCGCATTGGCTGGAAGCCAGCCCTTTTGACAGGCGGCTATACCGCGTTTCGGCGCTATGTTGCCGAAGATTTAACCCTTCAGGCCCAGCGCCTGCGTTATCAGGTCATTTGCGGCGTCACCGGATCAGGAAAGAGTTTATTTCTGCGTCAGGCGCAGCGCGATGGCCGCCAGGTCCTTGATCTCGAGGCGTTGGCCCACCATCGTGGCTCTCTGCTGGGCTCCGAGCCAACGGGTGCGCAGCCCACTCAAAAGGCCTTTGAGACTGCGATCTGGGATCAGCTCAGGCAATTCAATGCAAATGAGCCGGTGCTTGTCGAATCCGAGAGTAAAAAAATTGGTGCCCTGCAGGTGCCTGCTGCACTCATCTCACAAATGCGGGCCTCGGAATGTCTCGAGCTGTGTCCCAGTCTAGAAGATCGTGTCGCGTATCTCTTGGAAGACTACGCCCATTTCTTTGATCAGCCCGATGTGCTCATGGCACAGTTAGAGCGGCTTAGCCCGCTGGTGGGGCTTGATCGGGTTTTACAATGGCAAGACAGCATTCGCCGCCGCAGCTGGGCCGAGCTTGTGACCTCACTGCTCACCCACCACTATGACCCGACCTACCATCGGTCGATGCGCAAGAATTATTCGGGCTACGCCCAGGCTAAAAAACACCCTGGCCATCCGATGCATCAGACGCTGCAGACTGCAGCCGCCTAAAGCCGCCGATTTTCCCTAGCGGCTATCCGTCTTGGCGAGTTTTTCAGGAAAGGTTTTCACGCCGATGGCCTGGCGATGAAAGCTAATCCAGCGCTCCAGTGCATCCTGGGTGGAGGCCATCTCGAGCCGCTGCAGTTCGCGGGCAACCGCCTCTTTTACGGCGGGGCTATCGACTGCAGGAACCGCGGCGGACTCAATGACAACAAGCCAGGCTGCAGCAGTTTTCGCAGATGCCGGCACACTGATTGCGGCAGGCAAGGATTTCACATCAGCAGCAAAGACCGCTGCAATCACTTCAGCAGGAATATCGGCTGCACCAGCAGGCTTCTGACTATCTGCGCGGCTCAGGGTCTTGGCGGCGGCCAGGCCCGGTAACGTACTGCCTGGGGTGAGCTCTTTTGCTGCGGTCTGGGCAAGGCCCGTGACACGCTCTGCCGCCTTTTGCTCTTTCAGCTGACGCTCAATCTGCGCACGGACACGATCCAAGGGAATGGGGGCGGCGGGCCGATGGGCGATGACCCGCGCACTGGCCAAAACGCCGGGTGCGATCTCGACAGCTTCGGTATTCCGCTTATTGACCAATACATCTGCCGAAAACAGGGCCTGCAACATTTTTGGATGGCCGACAATGCGTTGGAGCTCAGCGGGCCTTGCTTCGTCAGGGCCCTGACGGCGAACCGATTTAACAGTCTGGATGGGCAGATTAAATTTCCGTGCCGCAGGCTCAAGGCTGTCAGACTGCTCGTAGACCAGATTTGAGAATTGCTCGACCTGATCAGCTGAGGCGGGCTTTGAAAACCCAACCAAAGCGATATCCACTTCCTCTGGAGTCTGAAAGCTTTTGGCATTGGCCTGATAGAAGGCCTGAAGCTCTGCATCCGAAACCTGAATGCCAGCGAGGGCCTCGGCGATGGGAAACTTTTTCACGCGCACGACACGCGTCTCCAGGCCCGACTGAGTCAGACGGCGGGCTACCGACCGCGGCACCATCGTTGAGCGGCCAATTGCAGCGGGTACCAATTCCAGGGCAAGGTCAGCACGCACGCGCTGCTCAAAACCCTCGGCAGTTAAGCCCTGAGCCTTCAGCGCCTGCTGATACAGGCCCATATCAAACCGGCCGTCTTTTTGCACCGCTGGAATCGCCGCGATGGTTCTTCGCATCTGCTCATCAGAAATCCGGACCCGCAGGGACTCCGCTGCATGAAGCAGGACCTGCTGAGTGACCAGATCTTCAAGTGTGGAGAGCCGTGAGGCCTGCGTATCCAATAGGTTCGGATCAATACGGCCGCCCAATTGAGCGCGGATCTGATCGATCCGCTGCTGGTGGGATCGCTCCCATTCGAACTTTTGAATCTTCTGTCGGCCCACTGTGGCGACCGTGCCTGCATCCGAGCCGGGTGCGATGAGATCCCAGGCGCCGACCACAACGAATGAAGGAATGATCAGAACAAGAATCAGACCAAGAAAAATTCTCTGGTGCCGACGGACCGATTCAAACATGGCGGGGACTCAACAGTAAGCAACAACACGGGCCCGGCATACCCAGGGCCGGGAAAGATGGCGGAGTGGACGGGGCTCGAACCCGCGACCCCCGGCGTGACAGGCCGGTATTCTAACCAACTGAACTACCACTCCTTAAAATCAAACACTGCAAAAAAGTTTTGGTGGGTGCTGAGAGGGTCGAACTCCCGACCTACGCCTTGTAAGGGCGCCGCTCTACCAACTGAGCTAAGCACCCAAAACCTGGAATCGGCAAGCCCAAGGCCTGCTTTTTGCAAGCCCACGAGTATAAAAAAAAAGGGCCGCTTCTTCAAGCGCACCCTCTTTTTACTTGGGCCCTGCAGCCCCCAGCAGGGGCCACACCGCCGGGGCCATGCCTTAGCGGTTAATGGCGTCTTTCAGGGCCTTTCCTGCGCGAAACTTGGGCACCTTTGCGGCTTTAATCTTGATGGCTGCACCGGTCTGTGGGTTGCGGCCTGTACGCGCGGCACGCTTACCGACTGCAAATGTTCCAAAACCAACCAAGGTAACCGAGCTGCCTTTTTTAAGAGTGTTCTTTACGCCGCCGATGACTGCCTCAAGCGCACGGCCTGCGGCCGCCTTTGAGATGTCAGCCTGCTTGGCGATGTGCTCGATCATTTCATTTTTATTCACTGACGGCTCCCTGCGAAAAAGAGCACGAATTATTTCGATTCGCCGAGACAGTGTCAAGGCGAATCGAATTCGGGAAACTCTTAATGCGGCAGCGGATCCGATTTGCTGGTTTTACGACCCCGTGAGGACTCCTTGGCGGCAGATTCTGCTGCAGGGACAGCAAGCGGAACCTCTTCATCAGGCAACGGCACCGGCGCTTTTGCCAACGCAAGGTCCAGCACCTGATCGATCCACTTCACGGGAACGATTTCCAAAGCGCCCTTCACATTGGCGGGAATTTCTGCGAGATCGCGGACATTTTGCTCTGGGATTAAGACCTTCTTAATGCCACCCCGGTGGGCTGCCAGCAGCTTTTCTTTTAAGCCACCGATCTGAAGCACCTCGCCACGCAGCGTGATCTCACCCGTCATGGCCACATCCGCCCGAACCGGAATGCCGGTGAGAGCCGAGACCATGGCGGTGGTCATCGCAATGCCCGCGCTTGGACCATCTTTTGGGGTTGCGCCCTCAGGCGCGTGGATGTGCAAATCTTTTTTCTCAAAGACATCATCCACGATGCCCAGACGTCGGGCGCGGCTGCGCACCACCGAGCGGGCCGCCTCAACAGACTCTTTCATGACATCGCCCAAGGAGCCCGTGCGAATGATCTGGCCTTTGCCCGGCATGACGGCCGCCTCAATGGTGAGCAGCTCGCCGCCCACCTCGGTCCAGGCCAGGCCCGTGACCTCGCCGACCTGATCCTCTTTCTCGGCCACACCATAGGTGTACTTGCGCACACCCAAGAACTCTTCGATGTTTTCCGCGCTCACCTTCACCGGCGGGGCCGCCTTTTTGGTCAGCACCATGCGAGTGACCTTGCGGCAGATCTTTGAAATCTCGCGCTCCAGTCCACGGACTCCAGCCTCTCGGGTGTAAGTCCGGATGATCTCTCGGATTGCGGATTCCTCGACCAAAATCTCGCCCGCTTTAAGACCTGTGTGTTTGATTTGTTTGGGCAGCAGATAGCGGGTAGCGATATTGATCTTTTCCTCTTCGGTATAGCCCGAGAGCTTGATGACCTCCATCCGGTCTAAAAGCGCTGGCGGGATATTCAAGGAATTCGCAGTTGCCACAAACATGACGTCCGAGAGGTCGTACTCCACCTCGACGTAGTGGTCTACAAAGGCATGGTTCTGCTCCGGATCGAGGACCTCGAGCAGCGCACTTGCCGGGTCACCACGAAAATCCATGCCCATCTTGTCCACTTCATCAAATAAGAACAGTGGGTTACGCACGCCCGTCTTGGTCAGATTGGACAACACCTTGCCCGGCATGGAGCCGATATAGGTCTTGCGATGGCCGCGGATCTCTGCCTCATCACGAACCCCGCCTAAGGCCATGCGGACAAACTTACGATTGGTCGCCCGGGCAATGGACTGGCCCAGCGAGGTCTTGCCCACACCCGGAGGACCGACCAAACACAGAATGGGGGCCTTGACCTTATCGACCCGCTGCTGCACCGCCAGATATTCCAGGATGCGCTCTTTGACTTTCTCCAGGCCGTAATGCTCTTTCTCGAGTACCTGCTCGGCATCCGAGAGGTCGTTATTAATCTTGCTTTTCTTTTTCCAAGGAAGATTAACGAGCGCATCAATATAGTTACGAACGACGGTCGCCTCGGCGGACATGGGTGACATCATTCGAAGTTTTTTCAGTTCTGCATTGGCCTTATCCAGGGCCTCCTTGGGCATGCGGGCGGACTTGATTTTCTTATCCAGCTCATCGAGTTCGCTGTCCTCGCCCTCGCCGAGCTCTTTCTGGATCGCCTTGACCTGCTCGTTCAGGTAGTACTCGCGCTGGCTTTTTTCCA
>CAYTRY010000062.1:0-6300 GCA_964440375.1 uncultured Bordetella sp.
AGCTCAAACGCCTGGCTGGAAATGCAGTGGTATATGTTCGGCGGCATGGTGCTCTTGGGTGCACCGCATTTGCTCACCATCAATGGCCATATCCGGGTTGATCTATTTTATTCCCGGCTCAATGACCGCCAACGGGCCTGGCTGGATCTGGCGGGCCTGATATTTTTCCTGCAGCCATTTTGCATTTACATGGTGTTGGTCTGCTGGCCATGGTTTCTTGAGTCCTGGACCATTAACGAGATCTCCAGTAACGCTGGCGGCCTCGTACGCTGGCCCGTGAAGCTGCTGTTCCCCATCGGCTTTGGGCTTTTGGTGCTGCAGGGCTGCTCTGAAATCATCAAACGCGTTGCCGCACTCAAGGGCGTGATTGCGTTGAATACCCATTACGAAAGGCCGCTGCAATAGCCATGAATCCGATCGACTTCATGGCTCCGGCAATGTTTGCGGCCCTGGTGGTGTTTTTGCTGCTGGGCCTGCCGGTTGCGTTTTCCTTGGCTGCACTGGGCCTGGCTTCAGGCTTAGTGGCCATTGAGATGGGCTTATTCCCGCCCCAGTTCATGGCCAATCTGCCGCTGCGGGTATTTGGCATTGTGGCCAACGAGCTCTTGCTGTCGATTCCGTTTTTCACACTGATGGGTGCGATCCTTGAGCGTAGTGGTCTGGCCGAGGATCTGCTCGAAGGCTTTGCCCAGCTATTCGGCGGCCTGCCGGGGGGCCTGGCGTATGCGGTGATTGTGGTGGGCGCGATCTTAGGCGCTATCACTGGCACTGTCGCGGCCTCGGTGATTGCGATGGGCGTAATCGCACTGCCCATCATGATGCGTTATGGCTACGAAGCCCGACTCTCAACCGGCGTGATCGCGGCCTCGGGAACCATCACCCAGGTGATTCCGCCATCGTTGGTGTTGATTGTGCTGGCCGATCAACTCGGCCGATCGGTGGGCGATATGTATCTCGGTGCCCTTGGCCCGTCGCTGGCCCAGGTTGCGATTTTCATGCTGTTTATTTTTGTGATGTCGCTCATCAAGCCCAAGAGCATGCCACCGCTTCCGCCCGAGGCCCGGACCCTGCGGGGGCTGGCGCTTTTAAAGAAGGTGGCCGCGGGGGTGGTGCCTTCTCTGGCGTTGATTTTCATTGTGCTGGGCACGATTTTTCTCGGCCTTGCCACACCGACTGAGGCGGGCGCCATGGGTGTCGTGGGCGCCATTGGGCTGGCGGCAGTCCATCGGCGGCTGAATTGGAAAATGATCCGTGAGGGCATGGAGTCGACCATGAACATCACGGTCATGGTGATCTTCATTCTGATCGGTGCCACAGTCTTTACCCTGGTTTTTCAGGGCGTGGATGGTGGCATCTGGGTGGAGCATTTGTTTTTAAGTGTCGGTGCAGATGATCCGGTCACCTTCCTGTTCGTGGTCAACATCATGATTTTCATCTTGGCGTTTTTCCTTGATTTTTTTGAAATCGCCTTTATTGTGATTCCGCTGCTGGCCCCGGTGGCCGATAAGCTGGGCATTGATCTGATCTGGTTTGGGGTGCTGATCTGCGTGAATATGCAGACCTCGTTTATGCATCCGCCCTTTGGCTTTGCGCTGTTTTATCTGCGGGGGATCGCGCCCAAGTCCATCAAGAGCAGTGAGATCTACCTGGGGGCGATTCCCTGGGTGGGCCTACAACTGCTGCTTGTTGCCATTTTGATTTTCTTTCCGGAGATCGTGACCGGCATGCTGGATAAGCCGGTGACTGGAGATCTCCAGAATATTGAAATTAAAGTCGATGACTCGGTGGAAAACGAGAGTGATGGCTGGGACGACGAAAAAGACGACAAGCCGAAAAATGATCCGATGGATTACTTCAAAAAGAAGTAAGGCATTCTTGGCATAAAAAAACCGCCCCGAGGGGCGGTTTTTCTTTCGCATGCGCCCGGCGATTAGACCGGGCGAAACGCGTTTAGAGCTTCTGAGTTGCCATGAAGTCATCAAAGCTGCCCTCGGCCACACGGAACCAGGCCTGCTGGTCACGGTGGAAGGCGCGCATATGATCGAGCAGTTTTTTGAACTCCGGGCTCTTG
Source organism: uncultured Bordetella sp. (assembly GCA_964440375.1). Lineage (GTDB taxonomy): Bacteria > Pseudomonadota > Gammaproteobacteria > Burkholderiales > Burkholderiaceae_A > Lacustribacter. The sequence goes on from CAYTRY010000062.1 coordinate 2,072, forward strand.
GCGCTGTTTTCAGCCATCAGTTCTTCGTTGGCTTTAAACGAGGCATCCATCACCGACTTGGGGAAGCGACGCAGCACAGCACCACCCGCGATCAGGCGCTTGAGTGCCTGGGGGTTCACGGTGTCGTACTTGGCCTGCATCCAGGTGTTGCCCTCGGCGCATGCCGCCTGAAGGGCAGCTTTATAAGCATCGGGCAGCGCATCGTAGGCCTTGGCGTTGACTTGGAATCCAAGTGCGGCGCCGCCCTCCCACCAGCCCGGGTAGTAGTAAAACTTGGCGATCTTATTCAGGCCGAGACGCTCGTCATCGTACGGAACGGTGAATTCGGCCGCATCGATGGTGCCTTTCTCCAGTGCCGAGTAGATCTCGCCAGCCGGGATCTGCGTGGCCACAACACCCAGTTTAGAGAGGGCCTGCCCACCCATGCCACCCACCCGAAACTTCAGGCCTTTCAGGTCCTGCACTGACTTGAGTTCTTTTTTGAACCAGCCGGCCATCTGTGATCCGGTGTTACCTGCCAGCAGATTGACCACGCCGGATTTACGTGAGAACTCGTTGAAAACTTTTTCGCCATCGCCGTGATACCACCAGGCATTCATTTGGCGCGCATTCAGGCCAAACGGGATTGCTGTACCAAACGCCCAGGCGGGATCCTTACCAATAAAGTAGTAAGGCGCGGTGTGATTCGCCTCGATGGTGCCTTTCTCTACCGCATCCAGGACCGCGAAGGGCGGCACAATTTCGCCCGCAGCATGGGTGGAGATTTGGAATCTTCCGCCAGTCATCTGATTGACACGGCGGGCGATCAGCTCCAGCGTGCCGAACAGGGTGTCAAAGCCTTTTGGAAAGCTTGACGCACAACGCCAACGGACCACATCGGACTGGGCAATCGCAGGTGCTGCAACTGCTGCTGCACCCGTGGCAACCGCAGCCGCACCGGTTTTTGCCAGAAAATCACGACGACTCATAACTCGCTCCTTTATTAAATTGCTGTTTTGGGTTGTTTTGCGGAATGAATCCGCCGACAACGCCCACGGTTTTAACCTAAAACGACCCGTTTGGCTCTTAGGGCTGTCGCTAACTCTGCTGCCGATGGCGCTGAATCTGGGCCCGGACCTGGTCGGGGGCGGTCCCGCCGGGGTGGCTCCTGGCCGCAGCCGAGCCCTCGACCTGAAGGACCTTGAAGACATCCTGCTCAATCAGTGGGGAAAAGACCTGTAATTCCGTAAGGCTGAATTCCGACAGGTCCTTGCCGGCCTGGACACCTGCCTTGACGGCCAGGGCCACGGCCTCGTGGGCATCGCGAAACGCTAGGCCGCGCTTGACCAAATAGTCGGCCAAGTCAGTAGCGGTGGAGTAGCCCTCAAAGGCCGCCGCCCGCATGTTGTCTGCATTGACCTGAATACCCGCCACCATTTCAGCGAAGACCCGCAGGGTATCGAGCACGGTATCGGCAGCATCAAAGACCGGTTCTTTGTCTTCTTGGTTGTCTTTGTTGTAGGCCAGCGGCTGGCCCTTCATCAGGGTCAGTAGGCCAATTAAGTGCCCATAGACCCGGCCCGATTTTCCACGGGCCAGCTCGGGCACATCGGGGTTTTTCTTCTGCGGCATGATCGATGAGCCCGTGCAGAAGCGATCGGCAAGATCAATAAAGCCAATGCGTGGTGTCATCCACAGAATCAGCTCTTCTGATAGCCGCGAGATATGCATCATGATCAACGCGCAGCAGGATGTGAACTCAATGACAAAGTCCCGATCGCTGACTGCATCCAGTGAGTTCTGGCAGAGGCCATCAAAGCCCAGCCGCTTCGCAACACGCGCGCGATCAATTGGATAAGAGGTGCCAGCCAATGCGGCAGCGCCAAGCGGCAGCTGGTTAACGCGGGACCTGCAATCGTGAAGCCGCTCGCGATCTCGCGAAAACATCTCCACATAGGCCATCAAGTGATGGCCAAAAGTGATGGGCTGGGCCACCTGCAGATGGGTAAAGCCCGGCATGATGGTCGCGGCATGCTGCTCAGCCTGCTGCAGAAGCGCAGATTTCAGTTCAGCCAAGGCCTGCTGAAGTTCATCAATTGTTGTCCGTACCCAGAGCCGCATGTCGGTGGCCACCTGGTCGTTTCGGCTTCTTGCCGTATGCAGCCGCTTGCCGGCATCTCCGATTAAATCGGTGAGGCGTTTTTCAATATTGAGGTGCACATCTTCAAGCGCAAGCGACCACTGAAACGATTTCGCGGTGATCTCCTCGCGAATCTGGGCCATGCCCTGTTCGATGGCACGGAGGTCTTCTTTTGAGATCAGCCCCACATGGGCCAGCATCTCTGCATGGGCCAGCGAGCCCTCGATATCGCACAGCGCCAGCCGCTGATCAAAGCCGACCGATCCGGTGTAGCGCTGCACGAGTGCCGACACCGGCTCACTGAACCGGCCGGACCAGCCTTCGTTTTTCTTTGAAAATTGTTCGGCCATGAGATTGATACACTTCGCAATATGTGGATTATTGCATCGCGCGAAAGCCGTCTGGCGATGTGGCAGGCCGAACATGTGCAGTCTCTGCTGGAAAAGGCCTCCGCAGGCCCAGTCCAGATTCTCGGCATGACCACCCGTGGCGACCAGATTCTTGATCGCACCTTATCGAAAGTTGGGGGCAAGGGCCTGTTTGTAAAGGAGCTGGAGACCGCCCTGGAAGACGGCCGGGCCCATCTGGCGGTCCATTCGCTAAAAGATGTCCCGATGGAGCTGCCGCAAGGCTTTGAGCTGGCCTGTGTCATGCGCCGGGAAGATCCCCGTGATGCCGTTGTTTCCAACGATTTTTCAGGACTGGATGCCCTGCCCCAGGGCGCTGTGGTGGGCACATCCAGCCTGCGACGCGAGGCCCAGCTGAGAGCCCGCTATCCGGGCCTAAAGATTGTGCCCCTGCGCGGCAATCTGGATACGCGGCTTGCCAAGCTGGATCGCGGTGAGATGCAGGCCATCATCCTTGCGGCCGCCGGATTAAAACGGCTGGGCCTAGCCCAACGCATTCGCGAGATTCTCCCGCCTGAAGTCTTGCTGCCTGCTGCGGGCCAGGGGGCACTTGGCATCGAGATTCGTAGTGATGGCCACGCCATCCGTTCGGCCTTATCGCCGCTTGCTGATGCACGTACCTTTTATGAAGTTCGGGCGGAGCGAGCAGTCTCGCGGGCCTTGGGGGGCAGTTGTCAGGTGCCGCTTGCAGCCTATTGCATCACCGAGCCAGATGGCAAAACCTTGTATTTGCGGGCCCTGGTCGCCATGACCGATGGCTCCAAGATGCTGCGTGCCGAGTGTCGTGGCGAAGACCCCGAGGCCATTGGGCTTCAGGCTGCCGGGCTTTTGAAAGAGCAGGGCGCCCAGCAGATTCTGCAAGCATTAAACGCCTCTTAAGCGCCTGCAGATGGGCGAATTGCGCATGCGGCAAGTCTGGATGACCCGGCCAGAGTGGTCTGAGCCTGCGTTCATGCCCGCCCAGGACGAGCATCACGGTGATGCACGGCTTAAAGCAATGCCGCTGCAGCGATTGGAAATGCTCAACCCCGACACCGCAACGCTCGAGGCCTTACGCGATGCGTCCTGTCCTTGGATCGTCTGGACGAGTCCGGCGGCTGTCTCATCATTTTTTTTCTGGCTAAAGCAACACGGAGTCGACACTGGTTTTTTGAAGGTCGCTCGGCTCGCGGTTATTGGAAGCGGAACCCGTGATCAGCTGCTGCGACACTATCCCGAGGCCGGCCCGATTGTCGCTGCCGATCAGGAGGAGCGGGCTAACGCCGAGGGCCTGCTCAGCGCGATGGATCGTTGTATCGCGCAAGAATCAAGCGATTGGGCCCGACAGACGCTGCTGATTGTGGAAGGCGAGTCCAACCGGCCGACCCTGCGGGCGGGGTTTGAGGCCCGCGGCGCACGCTGCCTGCTGGCTGTGCTGTATCGGCGCATCGCGTCTGCCTGGCCGGAGTCGGCCTGGGCTGAGATTGCCCGTTCGGAGTCAGGCGCGCTTGGCCTTGTGGTGACCTCCTCGGCAGCCGGCCGGCAGCTGGTCTCGGCATTTCAGTCGCACGGGCTGGCGCTTTCGCAGGTGGTCTGGTGCACACATCACGCGGCAATTGCCGAACTGCTGCAATCGGCAGGTGCGACATCAGTACGGCGTGTTCGCCTGAATCATCAATGGCTAAGTTACGATCTCTTTGAGCATGAAGCCCATTGGTAAATCA
>CAYTRY010000063.1:0-6176 GCA_964440375.1 uncultured Bordetella sp.
ACTATCCACCACTTTGAATGAATATCCCGGCCGAATAAAGAGATTGGTCTCCCAGAAGCCGCTCCTTACCCATTGATGCTCAGCCAAAGATTCACGTTTCAGTGCGCCGGACTCCAGCGTGCGCAGACTCGTCGTTCCGACTGCAACCACCCGGGATCCCCTTGTCTTTGCCGCATTAATCATCGCCGCTGTTTCCGCGGAGATTTCGCACCACTCGCTGTGCATCTGATGCTGATCGATATCATCAACGCGAACCGGCGCAAAAGTACCGGTTCCGACATGCAGCGTTAATGTGGCACGCTGTATTCCTTTATGCTCCAGAGCCTTAAAGATTGGCGCATCAAAATGCAGTCCTGCTGTGGGCGCGGCTATCGAGCCGGGTATCTGAGCATAGACGGTCTGATAGCGCTGGGCATCAGAGGCGTTTGGACGATGGGAGATATAAGGTGGTAGCGGAATCTCGCCATGGCGCTCCAATAACTCCAAGACGGGATGATCAAACTGCAGCAGAAAACGATCCTGGCTCTGGCCATATCGACCCAAGACCACTGCCGTAGATTGGCTGCTGCCCTCAAGATCAAAAGAACTTCCATCAAGGATTTTTTTGCTCGAGCGAAGCAAAGCGATCGCCTGTTGATTCTCAAGAATCCGCTCAACCAAGATCTCCACTTTCCCGCCGGTTGGCTTGGTGCCAAATAGCCGCGCCGGAATCACCTTTGAATTATTAAAGACCAGTACATCGCCAGGATCCAGCAAGTCCACAAGATCTGAAAAGTGCAGATCCCTAAACGGATCGGCGACTGCCAAAAGACGGCTGCCCGAGCGCTGCTGTGCGGGCTGCTGAGCAATGAGGTCTGCCGGCAGTTCGTAATCAAAATCAGACAGCTGCCAGTTTCGTACTGATGCCGAGTTCAACGGCCGCCCCGTAGTCGGGTTACCAGCCAGGCAGCGGCCAATGATTTCAAAATATCGCCCGGCAAAAAAACCATACTTGCAAAAAAAGCTTTTGAGATCGTGAGTTCTGTCCGCAATACAATACCCGGAACGCCAATCGCGTAGATCACCAGAATGCCGCCCACCCAGCAGGCCATCAGGGCAGCCAAGAAACGCCGCGATGGCAGCCAGGAAATTAGCCGCTCATAGACCGCGCCACAGGCCCATGCACCCGCGATCCAGCCCAACAGAAATCCAATAGTCGGCCCAAAAAAAACGCCGAGTCCGCCACGGCCGCCAGAGAGCACCGGCGCGCCCAAGGCGACGACAAACAAAAACAACACTACCGCGAGGGCACCCTGCCGGGATCCGAGCAGCAGACCCGCCAGCATGACCCCTAGGGTCTGCGCAGTGATGGGCACGCCCGCAGTAAACGGAAGATCAAACTTCGGAATGAGCCCCATCACCGCAATCAATGCAGCAAAAAGCGCAATACGAACAAGATCTCGGGTGTTCATCATAGGCAGAGTGTAGACGAGGGCCGGGCCGCAGCCAGGCGCTTGCGCAACCACTAATGTCTTCTGGCCCCTCGTGCGGCGATCGACTCCGCAATCTGATCAGTCCTGCGCAGTGCCTGAGAGAGAAAAGCCGCCAATAAGGATGGCGTTGACCGGCCCGTGGTCCTGGCGCGGAAGGCAAGATGCTGGGCCTGCCACTGCTGAGCAAGCAGGGGAATAAAACGAATCATCAGGGCCGCCATAAGAGCAAGCTGGCGGCGAAAATTTCCAATACGGTCTAGGGGAATTAAGAGCAGATTTAAAACGTCGACCATACGCTGCATCGGAGTCGTCATGGTAATTAAGTCAGCAAACATCACCATCACCACCATTTTTACAACCGCGCTCGCCGCCCGGTCCCAGTCCATCATCAGGCCCTGAAAAATACCCAGCCCAAGGATTAACGCCATCAGGGCCCGCAGGCCAAATAGACGTTGCCTTCCCGGTTTTCCCATTGCGCTGTAGGCCAACACCAAAAGCGGCGACAGCAGCAGGAGGTACATCCATTGCTGCACAAACAGCAGAGACAGAGAGGCCACGGCGAGTCCCACAAGCTTTACTGCCGCAGGAATGCGATGCAGCCAAGTGTTGCCTGAGAGATAGAGAGAAATCATGACTTATCAATGCTCTCACGATAGGCGATCAGCACCTCCGGGGCCGGACCATCAGCACGAATCCGGCCTTCATCGAGCCAGACGACCCGGGGGAAGGCCAGCAACAGCTCGAGATCATGGGTGGCCATAATGACTTGCTGGGGCAGGGATTCAATAATTTGCATCACCTTTTTGCGATTGGCATAGTCCAGACTCGCGCAGGGCTCATCGAAAAGCACGGTGTCTGCGCCATCTATCAAGACTTCAAAAATACAAATGAGCTGCTTCTGGCCATCACTGAGTTCATGAACAGTTTTTGATTCCATGTCCAGCGCATCAAAATCACGCAGCACCGACAGGGCGCGGGTCCGAGCCTCCAGCTCACTGCAGCCCCGCTCACGCAGTCCAAAACAAAGCTCCTCCATTACGGTGGGAAATAACAACTGATGCTCCGGATTCTGAAAGACGATCCCAACCGAGCCAGATCCGCGGACCTCCCCAGAATCGGGAGTGAGCAGGCCTTTCATCAGGCGGAGCAACGAGCTTTTGCCAGAGCCGTTAGCGCCAATCAGCCCGATGCGTTGCCCATCCAGGGACAGCGAGAGGTCCACAAAGACAGGCGATTGATCGCGCATGAGATGAATACGGCGAAGCTCCATCGCCGGTATACTAAGGCGCTTTTCTGCCCGCCGGGGTGGTGGAACTGGTAGACGCGCCGGACTCAAAATCCGGTGCCAGTGATGGCGTGAGGGTTCGAGTCCCTCCCTCGGCACCAAAGCGCGACGCTTTAGGGCTACGACCGCTGGAAATGCGAAAATCGTGGTGATGAAGGCCCCCCAGTTCGTTCACTTAAGAATCCACTCGGAATACTCGATCGTGGACAGTATTGTTCGGCTTGAGACGGCTGTTCAAAAGGCTGCCTACGACCATCAGCCCGCTCTGGCGATCACCGACCTGGGCAATACGTTCGCTTACATTAAGTTTTATAAGGCAGCCCGCGCTGCGGGCGTAAAACCCATCTTGGGTGCCGATGTCTGGATTACAAACCCGAGCGACCGGGACCGACCGTTTCGATTGTTGCTCTTAGTGCAGAATGAGCAAGGCTATAAAAATCTCTGCGAGTTACTTACTCGCGCATGGCTGAAAAACTCTTATCGCGATCGGGGCGAGATTAAAACCGAATGGTTTTGTGAGCCTGGCGCTAATGGCCAAGGGTTGCTTGCGCAGGGGCTCATTGCGCTGTCGGGGGGATTGTCGGGAGAGATCGCCGATGCGCTATCGAAATCCAACGCCCCAACTCAGCCCGATGGACCCGCTGATACAGTCCTGCTGAAGTACCTCGCGGCATTTGGCGATCGCTTCTACATTGAGATTCAGCGAACAGGTCAGCCGGGAGAGGAGCCTTACATTCGGGCTGCATTGGCCCTTGGGCTTAGACAACAAGTGCCCATCGTTGCGACCCATCCTGTTCAGTTCTTAGAGCCCGGGGATTTTCGTTCACATGAGGCACGGGTCTGTATCGCTGAAGGGGAAACGCTGGTCAGTGGCCGCAGGCAGAGGCGCTTTGCCGCGACACAATATATGACCTCGCAGGCCGAAATGTCGGAAAAGTTCTGCGACCTCCCGCAGGCCCTTGCCAACTCAGTTGAAATTGCCCGGCGATGCTCAGTCACACTGCAACTCGGACGGCCACAACTCCCAAATTTCCCAACGCCGAACGGCGAAAGCCTCGAAGACTATCTCCGCATCAGCGCCCGCGAGGGCCTCGCACAGCGCCTTATCGAGCGGTTTGTAAACCCAGAGATTCGTGACCGGCAGGCCCCATCGTATCAAGAGCGACTGGAAATGGAGATTAAAACAATCATCGATATGGGATTTCCGGGCTACTTTTTAATCGTTGCGGATTTTATTAACTGGGCAAAGCGAAACGGTGTTCCAGTGGGCCCTGGCCGGGGCTCTGGTGCGGGTTCTCTGGTGGCCTATAGCCTGGGCATTACCGATCTCGATCCCATTCCGTATGCGCTTCTTTTTGAGCGATTCTTAAATCCCGAACGGGTCTCGATGCCAGATTTTGATATCGATTTTTGTCAAGACAATCGCTACAAGGTCATCGACTATGTACGCAGTAAATATGGCAAGGATGCGGTCAGCCAGATTGTGACTTTTGGCACTATGGCCTCTAAAGCCGTGATTCGCGATGCCGGCCGGGTCTTGAACCTGCCCTATAACTTCTGCGATCAGCTCTCTAAGCTTATTCCTGTGGTTCAGAACAAACCGCTTTCGCTCGAAGAGGCGAAAAAAGAAGAGCCCATACTTGCCGAACGCGCCGAAAAGGAGGATGAAGTCCGTGAACTCCTTGCCCTGGCCAGGCCACTGGAAGATCTCACACGCAATGTCGGCATGCATGCAGGAGGCGTCTTAATTGCTCCAGGACGCTTGACCGACTTTTGCCCGCTGTATCAGGCGCCCGGTTCAGACGGTAGCGACGGCATTGTTTCGATGTATGACAAAGATGATGTCGAAGCGGCCGGATTAGTGAAATTTGACTTTCTTGGCCTAAGAAACTTAACCATCATCCAGATGGCCGTCGATTACATCAATCGGCTGTATCCCGGCCGAAACCTGACGCTCAGGGAGCTGGATGGATTCAGTGATCCTGCCGCCTATCAGGTACTGCGTGACGCCAATACAACTGCCATCTTCCAGGTCGAATCTGATGGGATGAAAAAGCTCTTGGCTAAGCTGCAGCCTGACCGCTTTGAAGACATTATTGCTGTGCTTGCGCTGTATCGTCCCGGTCCATTGAATTCCGGCATGGTCGATGACTTTATTAAACGCAAGCGCGGCGAGCAGCAGATCGATTACTTTCATGACTCGCTCAAAGACTGCTTATCACCGACTTACGGAGTGATCGTTTATCAAGAGCAAGTGATGCAGATCGCCCAAATTATCGCGGGCTACTCACTGGGCGGAGCGGATCTACTGCGTCGGGCTATGGGCAAGAAAAAAGCGGAGGAAATGGCCCAGCAGCGCGAGATCTTCGTGAAAGGCGCGCTTGCAAAAGGCCATAGTCAATCATTGGCCACGCGTCTTTTTGACCTAATGGAGAAATTTGCAGAATACGGTTTTAACAAATCGCATACCGCTGCCTATGCAGTATTGACCTATCAGACTGCCTGGCTGAAGGCCCACCATACTGCTGAGTTCATGGCTGCAACGCTCTCGGCCGATATGGACGACACAGATAAGGTCGCGTTTTTTCTAGCCGATACGCTAGCGAATGGCGTAAAGGTGTTGGCACCCGATATTAATACCTCGAGTTATCGATTCGATCCGATTCGTTATCAGCACAATGTTGAAACGCGCCGTGATACCGATGTAGCCGATGGGCCTTCGACATTGCAGATTCAATATGGATTGGGGGCAATTCGCGGTGTTGGCGAAAGTGCTGTTATGAACATCCTATCGGCACGACAACAAGGCGGCCCATTTAAAGATCTGTTTGATTTTTGTCAGCGGATTGATCGACGCATCGTTAATCGCCGGGCGATTGAGGCCTTGGTTAAAGCCGGGGCATTTGACCGACTCCATGAAAACCGCGCACAGTTACTCGCCTCGGTAAGCTTGGCAATTGGCGCAGCGGATCAGGCTCAGGCAAACCTGAATCAGGGCGGTCTTTTTGAAGACGGTGCTGAAACTTCGCAACATGTCGAACTGCCAACGACTTCCGCCTGGAGCGACCGCGAACAATTGCTCGAGGAAAAACAGGCGCTGGGCTTTTGTTTTTCGGGACATCTTTTTGCATCTTATGCAGCAGAAATTCGCCGTTTTATTTCTGCAACGCTCAATCGGCTTAGTCCCTCGCGCGATCCAATCTGGATCACGGGAATTGTAAGTGCCAGCCGGGGACAAATGACCAAGCGGGGGATGATGCGCATTATAGAAATTGACGATGGAACCGCAAAGCTCGAACTGACTGTTTTCTCAGAACTTTGGGATCGTTATCGTCAATCGATCAAAGTTGATGAGCCCCTAATCGTCTGTGCAAGAATCGAAAATGATGATTTCTCTGGCGGACTGCGTGGTGCAGCGA
>CAYTRY010000064.1:0-6159 GCA_964440375.1 uncultured Bordetella sp.
CTGATCTGGTAGCCCTTGGGCAGATCAGGATAAAAATAATTCTTTCTTGCGAAGATGGACCGATGGGCGATTTGTCCGCCCACCGCAAGCCCAAACCGTATCGCGCAGGCGGCAGCTTCGCGATTCATGACGGGCAAAACGCCGGGCAGTGCCATATCGACCATATGGGCCTGCGTATTGGGAGCGGCGCCGAACTGGGTCGATGCTGGTGAAAATATTTTTGATGCGGTCTTCAGCTGGACGTGGCATTCCAGGCCAATCACAATCTCCCAGCTCATCGTGCCGCTCCGAAGTGCTCAGGCGTTTTTCGATGCCAATCAGTGGCTGATTGAAAGTGATGGGCGGCCTTTAGGAGCAGTGATTCTTTGAGCCTTGGCGCAATGAGTTGCATCCCGATCGGCCGGGGCTTTCCAGTGCCGCTACTGGATCCAAAGCCAACCGGCATCGACAGGGCGGGCAGGCCTGCGAGATTTACGCCGAGGGTGTAGATATCAGCGAGATATTCCTGCAGTGGGTCGCTCGCCGCTTGGTCGATATTCCAGGCAACCGTGGGCGCAACGGGTCCCGCAATCAAGTCGCAATCCTGGAATGCGGCATCAAAGTCCTGGGCAACAAGCCGCCGTACGCGCTGGGCCTGGATGTAATAGGCATCGTAGTAGCCGTGTGAAAGCACAAAGGTGCCAATCAGAATTCGACGTTTCACCTCCGCCCCAAAGCCCTCGGCCCGAGACCGGCAGTACAAATCAAGAAGATCTTTTGGCGCCGCGGCCCGATGGCCATAGCGCACGCCATCAAATCGGCTGAGATTGCTTGAGGCCTCGGCGGGCGCGATAACGTAATACGCTGGAATACTGAGCGCGGTCCTTGGCAGGCTGACCTCGCAGGCCGTAGCACCAAGGCGTGTCAGTTCTCCGATCGCCTGATCGATGGCCGATCGCACCTCGGGGCTGAGGCCTTCTGCAAAAAATTCTTTTGGCAGGCCTACCCGAAGGCCTGCCAGCGGCGCATTCGCAGGCGCGTCCGAAAATGGCTGATCGATCTCTGCTGCGAAGTTCTCCTCTTCGAGCTGCAGGCTGGTGGAATCTTTGGCATCAAAGCCACACATCGCTGCAAGCAGCACCGCACAGTCCAATGCAGTTCTTGCAATCGGGCCGGCCTGATCGAGGCTGGAAGCGTAGGCGATCATCCCCCATCGCGAGGCCCGGCCGTAGGTGGGTTTGATGCCGGTAAGTCCGCACATGGCCGAGGGCTGACGAATCGATCCTCCCGTGTCGGTTCCGGTGGCAGCAGGAATATGGCCCGCCGCGACGGCCGCCGCAGAGCCGCCCGATGATCCGCCCGGTACAGCAAGTGGATCCCAGGGGTTTTTCACTGGCCCAAAGGCGGAGTGGGTGTTGCCTGAGCCCATCGCAAATTCATCACAGTTCAGTTTTGCGGCGCAGACCATGCCGGCTGTCGCCAGGCGCTGGACAACGGTCGCATCGAAGGGGCTTAAGTAGCCACGAAGAATCTTTGAGGCGGCCGTCGTCGGCCAGCCGCGGGTGACAAAAATATCTTTATGGGCAATGGGCAATCCCAGCAATGAAAACCCAGGACCCTTTTGCTGCATTGATCCAGAAGCCCCGGCATCAAGCCGCTGTTGGGCCGCCCTGGCCTGGCCGAGTGTCGCCTCCGGCAGTAGCGAGAGCACCGAATTGGTCTGATCGGCGGCCAGCCGGTCCAGCGTCCACTGGGCAAGCTCCACAGCGCTAAAGTCCCGCCGGGCAAGGCCTGCGGCCAGGCCCGAGAGGTCTGAAAACGGTGGAATCGCAGCGCTCATTCCACGACCCGAGGAACGATAAATAGGCCATCGGCGGTCTGGGGGGCGCTGGCCATAAGGTCATCTCGGGCCGGAAGTGGTTCGGCCACATCGGCACGGAGCCTCAGGCCCACATCATGGGGATGGGCCATTGGCGCAACGCCGGCGGTCGGGGCCTGGGACAGTTCACCAACCCAGTTCAGGACCGACTGAAGCGCGGGCAGCGTTTCGTCGCGCTCCCGATCGGAGAGGGCGAGCCGGGCAAGCCGGGCGAGTTTTTCGAGGTCTTGGGCGTTTAGGTTCACGGCGCAGAAATCAACAGGGACGTTTGCTTTATTATCCTTTTCTTTTGCAGCAGGGTTCTCATGCTTGGATTTCTTCGTAATTATTTCTCCCAGGACATCGCCATTGACCTGGGCACCGCCAACACCCTCATCTATGTGAAGGGCAAGGGCATCGTGCTGGACGAGCCCTCAGTGGTCGCAATCCGATACGAGGGCGGCAACGGCGGCAAAAAAGTCATTGAGGCCGTCGGCCATAAGGCCAAACAAATGCTGGGCAAGGTTCCCGGCAACATTGAGGCAATCCGTCCGATGAAGGATGGGGTCATCGCCGATTTCACCGTGACCGAGCAGATGCTCAAGCAGTTCATTCGCATGGTGCATGAGAAGAAGTTTCTTTCCCCAAGCCCCCGCGTCATTATCTGTGTGCCCTGCGGCTCCACCCAGGTGGAGCGCCGAGCGATTCGTGAGTCGGCCCTGTCGGCGGGCTCAAGCCAGGTCTATCTGATTGAAGAGCCGATGGCCGCAGCGATTGGTGCAGGCCTGGCCATTTCCGAGCCCCATGGTGCGATGGTCGTGGATATTGGTGGCGGTACGACCGAGGTCGGTGTGATCTCCTTGGGCGGCCTGGTCTATGCGGGCAGCGTGCGCGTCGGCGGGGACAAATTCGATGAGGCGATTACCAACTACATCCGACGCAACTTCGGAATGTTGATTGGCGAACAGACGGCTGAAGCCATCAAAAAGCAAATCGGCTCGGCATTTCCTGGAAGCGAAATTCGTGAAATGGAAGTCCGCGGACGCAATCTCAGCGAGGGGATTCCGCGGACCTTTACCGTGTCGAGCAATGAAATTCTGGAGGCGCTCACCGAGCCCCTAAATCAGATTGTGGTGGCGATCAAGAATGCGCTTGAGCAGACCCCTCCAGAGCTTGCTGCGGACATTGCAGAGCGCGGCCTGATCCTGACCGGCGGCGGCGCATTGCTGCGAGATCTCAATCGTTTGTTATCAGAGGAGACGGGCCTTCCTGTCTACGTTGCTGAAGATCCGTTGTCGTGCGTGGTCCGGGGCTGTGGTGCCGCGCTGGATCGGATTGATGAGTTCAAGGATGTTTTTGCTCACGAATAAGGGGGGTGCCATCGTTTAGATATGGCACTTTCGCAGAGTCCTCCACCGCTTTTCAAACAAGGCCTTCCTGCCCGGCTTCGGATGCTGATCGCTGTAATCGCAGCGATTGGAATGCTGTACGCAGATCTACACTTTGGAATTTTGAAGCCCCTGCGGCAGGGGCTCACCATGGTGCTTTATCCCATCGAGCAACTCCTGATTCTGCCCCGCGATGGCGTGATCTGGTTTGCCCGTTATGGCGCAGCGGTCTCCGACCTTGTGGGTCAGCGGGTGACGCTGGAGCGAAAAGAAATCGAGAACTCTGAGAGCCTGCTCCAGGTGGAGCAGCTGCGAATCGAAAACGAAAGCCTTCGCACGCTTTTAGATCTTCGTAAGTCGGTCAAGCATAAAACCCTTACTGCCCAAATTAGCCATGAGACTCGGGATGCGTTTTCCAATCGCATCGTGATCGACCGGGGCAGCCAGCATGGTGTCGCACCAGGCCATCCCGTTATTAATGCCCAGGGTGTCGTCGGCCAGGTGGTCCGAGTCTCGCCAATTACGGCCGAGGTCTCCCTGGTGACCGATCCATCGCTGATGATCCCGGTCTCGCTGCCGCGCTCAGGTCTTCGCAGTCTGGCCTCAGGCACGGGTGATGGCCAGCAGGTGGAGCTCAAATATCTCAACATCAATGCCGAGGTGGATGTCGGCGATATTCTGGTGACCTCAGGCCTTGATGGCCTTTATCCAAGCGGACTGCCCGTGGCAAAAATCAATCGGGTTGAACGGGCCGGCAGCGGACAGTTTCCGCGCATCACCTCAACCCCGGTGGCGCCGATCGGAACCCTGCAGCATGTCTTGGTGATTCTGATTGATCAGGAGTTAATCCCGCCTGCTCCGCGCGAGCTGGATCGGCCGATTCCGAAAGCACGCAGTGAGATGAATAAATGAGGCGGCAGCGATGAAGCGCACCATGCTGGGCAGGGCACCCACAACCTCCATGATCACAGGATCGATCGCCGTGGCGTTTGCTCTGGAGATGCTGCCCTGGGGCGGATTTCCAGCGCCGGATTTTCTTGCGCTGATTTTAGTGTTTTGGAATATCTTTCAGCCGCGGCGTGTCGGCATTGCGCTAGCCTGGCTATTGGGCCTGCTGATGGATGTTCATGCGGGATCTTTGCTTGGCCAGCATGCGCTTGCGTATTCAGTTCTATCGTATGGTGCTATCGCCCTGCATCGTCGGCTGCTCTGGTACTCCCTTGGCGGCCAGGCCCTGCAGCTGCTGCCTTTATTTTTTCTGGCAAAGGTGATTGTGGTGGTGGTCCACTTATTCTTTTCGGGCATTGGTCCGAATTGGACATTTTTTATTTCACCGCTGTTGACTGCCGCACTCTGGCTGCCCGTGACCACTGGCATTTTGAATCGACTGAATCGGCCGCAGAGTTCAACTGCGGCAATTGGCCGTTAGGCATCCGGAGTTTTGAGTAAGTGATGACCGAATTTCGCGCCAACGACTCAAAAGATTTTCGGCTGCGCGCTTCTTTTGTTGCGGCACTTGTTCTGGCCGCATTTGCGCTGCTGCTGGTGCGATTTGCGTATCTTCAGGTCTGGCGCTACTACGACTTTCATGCGCTCTCAGAGGAAAACCGTGTCGCCCTGCTGCCGGTGCAGGCGCCCCGCGGCGAAATCTTTGACCGTCATGGCAACATCATTGCCCGTAACGGCTCTGCTTTCGCGCTGGAGATCGAGCCCCATAAGGTGCCCAATCTCGAGGAGACGCTGCATTTTCTGGGAACACTGATCAAGATTGATGAGCTTGATCTGCGCCGATTTCGACGGCTCAAAAGCGAGCTTCGCCGATTCGATACGATTCCGCTGCGGCCGACATTAAATGATGCAGAAGTGGCCCGTGTTGTTGTGCATCTTCATCAGCTGCCGGGCGTTTCGGTCAACGTGCGCAGCATGCGCTACTACCCCTACGGCGACTCGTCTTCCCATCTGCTGGGCCATATTGGCCGAATCTCGCGACGCGATCGTGAGCGCATCGAGCAGTCTGATTTAGCCTCGAGTTATTTTGGAACCTCACACATTGGAAAGCTGGGGCTTGAGCAGGCCTATGAAGAGCAGCTGCGCGGAAGGACTGGCTTTGATCGCATGGAGATTACGGCGGGTGGCCGAATGGTCAGAAGCCTGGCGCGCCGGCTGCCGGTGCCCGGCCAGAATCTGCGGCTCTCGATTGATGGTGAGCTGCAGCGGACGATCGAGCAGGCCTACGGCAAGCGCCGCGGCGCCTTGGTCGCGCTCGTGCCCGCGACCGGGGAAATTCTTGCTTTTGTGTCGATGCCCAACTTTAATCCAGCGTTATTTATTGATGGCATTGATTCGACCACCTGGGATGCGCTGAACAGTTCCCCGGATAAGCCGCTTTTGAATCGGCCGCTACGTGGCACCTATCCGCCAGGGTCAACGTATAAGCCCTTCATGGCGCTGGCGGCGTTGGAGTCAGGCACCCGAAAGCCGGAGGACACCATCAATGACCCCGGGTTTTTCATGTTTGGCAATCACAAGTTTCGCGACAGCAAGCCTGAGGGCAATGGCGTGGTGGATTTGCGTAAATCTATTGTGGTCTCAAGCGATACGTACTACTACATCGTTGCCCGCGATATGGGCGTGGACA
Organism: uncultured Bordetella sp.; assembly: GCA_964440375.1. Classification (GTDB taxonomy): domain Bacteria; phylum Pseudomonadota; class Gammaproteobacteria; order Burkholderiales; family Burkholderiaceae_A; genus Lacustribacter. The sequence goes on from CAYTRY010000064.1 coordinate 5,864, forward strand.
TGATTCATCAGTATGTAGAACCCTGGGGATTTGGGCAGAAGACTGGCGTGGATCTGATTGGCGAGGTCAATGGTATTTTGCCCTCTTCAAAATGGAAGATGGAACGCTTTAAGCAGCCCTGGCATCCTGGCGAGAATATGTCGATTGGAATTGGGCAGGGCTACAACTCATTTTCGATGCTGCAGATGGCGGTTGCGACTGCTGGATTGGCCAACCGCGGCGTCATCATGAAGCCCAAGCTGGTGAAGGCGATCGAGGATCCCAATACCGGTGATGTCATCAAAACAGAGCCTGAG
>CAYTRY010000065.1:0-6140 GCA_964440375.1 uncultured Bordetella sp.
AACAGATTTACAGTCTGCCCCCTTTAGCCACTCGGGCACCCCTCCGCGAGGAACCCGCGATTATGGAATTTGCTTAGATAAGCGTCAAGTTAAGGTCGCCGGACCGCCAGCAGATCGAGCACCTGGCCGCGGGCCTCTTCGAACCGGATCCTGACCGGCAAAAGCCGGTCAGTGCGATCGAGCCAGACATCAATTTGGCCCCTGACGCGCTCTCCCCGGCCGTACGTCGACAAATGGATCGCCGGAACAATCACCCCGCCCGGCAGCACGATGTCGGACTCAGAGATCACCGTGAAATTGACCTTCTCCACCTTGTTTCTGCCCGCCATCGGCAGAAGAATCGACTCTCCAACAGAGAACCGCTCGGGCTCAATCTTGAGCATCCAGGCCAGCTGGATCATGAAACTTAAGCGATCTTGAATACCTTTTTCCAGAGGAAGAGGTTCTTTTAACGATGAATAGACGACTTTTCCGGTTTCGTAGTCAAAAGTTGATACCTCTTCCCGGCCCCTGGGTGATCGGTGGGTATAGCGCTCGGGCTGAAGCCCGCCGGGGCCAATGCGGCCGACTGTTTCGGCAAATAGCGGGTTGGGGGCGAATACCGCAGCCCAGCCCATAGCCTTTGTCAGGAGCCGAATCTGATAGCGGCCCTCGGCAGGAAAGCTAATTTCAATCGAGCCCGTCGCGATCGGCGTGTTGCCAGCGTGATCGCCAAAAAAAACGCTGAGTGCCACCCCGCCAACCCCGGGCAGCTCATCCGGCCGCGGGGTCCGCTCGGCGCTTGATTTCGGAGCGCCCGAGTTCGGCGGCTGGGCCGCTGGCTGGGTATTCACAGACGGCGGCGGGGTTTGGACAGCGGCCGGAGCGCTTGCAATATCCTGCTGCGCGATCTGGCTTAAGCCAGGAAATGGCTGAGGCGGTGGGCTCGGGGCGGCCGGGGCCCGCTCTTGAAGCATTTGAAAACTTACAGGCCCCATCTGCAACTCTGCCGGCAGTTCCTGGGGGCTGAGAAGCCGCAGCAACATCTCCAGCCCGAAGAGAATGAAAAAGTGGGCCAAGAGCACGATGAGGGCCGCCCGTTTCCACGTCATCCAGGGACGAACCGACACCGCACGTGGGGCCCCAAGCCCGGCCATGCTTACGCTATCCTCAATTCAGCGCTCCAAATGAAAGCGATGACCGCAATGGAAAATTCTCAAGCCTTCAATCCTTTTGACATCCTGAATACACCCTGGGCAAAAATGCCCATGGGGACTTCGCCTGCTGGGATGGCGAACTTTGACTTCACCGACCTCAAGGAGATGGACAAACGCATCTCGGAATTAAAGGCAGTGGAGCAGTGGCTCAGCCTGAACCTCACTTTACTGAAGACCACCATCCAGGGCCTCGAAGTTCAACGTGGGACCATTGCCGCCATCAAAGCGTTCACTGCCGCGACCCCGGGCGGCGCAGAGGCGGGCCAGTCATCAGCCCAATCAGCAGCAGGGCCTGCCGCCGATCAGGCAAATTTATGGTGGAGCGCAATGCAGCAGCAATTCGGCCAGATGATGACGGCAGCCCAGGCCGGTGCACAGAGCATGATGGAGACTAAGCCGCAGGGCCCGAAGCGGGCGGGTGGAACTAAGAAAACCGAAACCTAGCGGGAGGCCCGGTGGCGCCACTCGGCAAGGCCGGTGGTGAGGTCAGACAACTCCGAGACCACCCTGATGTCTGGCGGAGGACGGCGCTGCAGCACCGGGCATCGGCCGCCAGCCCAGATTTCAATGCTGCGCGGCAGCTTGGCCCGCAATTCGGTCAGGCCATCCACCACCTGATTCGGATTCATGACCGCGGAAAACGACAAGGCAACAATATCGATTTCCTGGGCTGAGGCCGCCAGCACAATGTCCCAGACGGGGGTCTGGGTGCCCAAAGAGATGCATCTGCAGCCTTCAAGCGCCAGCAGCGCCTCTACCATCAAGAGTCCGACGCCATGGGCCTCGGAGGGAAATGTGGTCAATAAAACGCGGGGCCGATCACCCGGCTGGGGGATGGTGCTGATGGCATTGCGCAGCACGACCTGAATCGACTCGGTGTAGAGGTGCTCCTCGTAGATTTCCATCTGACCGCGGGACCATGCGTCCCCGACCCGCTGGGTCAGGGGGGCAACGACCTCGGTCACAAACCGCGCCAGACCAAGCCGAAGCAGCCGCTGGCCGAGCTGGCGGCGGAGTTCCTCGATGTCATGGGATTTGGTGATATCGACCAAATGGGCGAGATCGGGATTGGTGTCTTGATCGGCCTCGGCCCGATTTGAGCTGCCCGAGCCAGTCGAAGTGTCGGCAAGCGCGTGTAATTCAGCGATGTCTAGGCCAATGATCTTGCCGGGGCGGTGCCCGATATCCATCAGGCGGCGGATTGCCCGCAGACGGTCAACCTGGTCCAAGGAGTAAATTCTCTCCCCGAAGGCATCCCGCATCGGGTTGGGAAAGCCATACCGCCGCTCCCAGACACGAAGCGTGTCCTTTGACAGGCCAGTATCCCGCTCCACGGCTGATATGCTCAGCGTGACTGCTGCGGCATCCGGGTGTTCCAATTTAGCCCTCTTTTGTCATGGACAAATCATTGACGTCCTATGTCCCCGCCACTAGTATAAGGCTGGAACCTGTAATGACCAAGACAATTCCCCTATGAATTTGAAATTTCCCACGCAAAACGCAACAACAACGGCCCACAGCCTGTCCCCTGCGTGGCGGCGGTGGCTCTGGATCGCATCTGCGATTGTGCTGCTGGCGATTGTTCCGCAGGCATGGGCGAGCGCGGCCTGCCCAGCACTGCTGAACCACAGCTTTCCGCGCTTACAAGACGACGTTCCCCAGTCGCTTTGTCAATACCAGGGCCAAGTCGTGCTCGTGGTCAACACCGCAAGCTACTGCGGCTTCACGCGCCAATACGAAGGATTGGAAAAGCTATATTCCAAATACAAGGACCGTGGCCTGGTCGTGCTCGGATTTCCCTCCAATGATTTTGGCAATCAAGAGCCCGGCAGCAACAAAGAGATTGCAGAGTTCTGCTCGAATACCTTCGGCGTGAAATTTCCGATGCTTGCCAAGACATCGGTCAAAGGTGGCAACGCCAATCCTTTATTCAAACAGCTTGCCCAGCAGTCCGAATCACCAGGATGGAATTTTCATAAATACATCATTGGCCGTGATGGAAAACTCGTTCGCAGTTTCTCAAGCCTGGTAAGCCCCAGCGATCGCCGTCTTACCAGCGAGATTGAGCGGGCCCTCTCCTCACCCCGTTCCTGAATTTTTTTCACCATTACAGGAGTGCCGTCATGAACGCGCCCGATAAACTCTTCTCCTCAACCGCCGCCCTGCCCGATGTGCAATCGCATGCTGACCATCGTCAGCTGGCGATACAGCGGGTAGGCGTGAAATCACTGGTGCACCCCGTTCTGGTTCAGACCGCAAAGGGGCCGCAGCCCTCTGTGGCCACCGTGGACATGACGGTCGCTTTGCCGCCCGAAGTCAAGGGCACGCACATGTCGCGCTTTCTTGAAGTGTTTCAGTCCCACGAAGATCCACTGGCCTACCATTCGTTGCAGGGCCTGATGGATGCCATGCTGGCCCGGCTGGAGTCGGATCAGGGCTACATCAAAATCGCCCTGCCTTATTTTGTTCGCAAAGCAGCGCCCGTATCCGGCGTGGAAAGCCTGATGGATTATCAGGTGACGCTGGAGTGCGAAGTCCGTGATCACCAGCGCACCACCACAATGACAGTGGTGGTTCCTGTGACCAGCCTCTGCCCCTGCTCAAAAAAGATTTCTGAATATGGCGCCCACAATCAGCGCTCGCATGTCACGATCGCCGCGCAAGTCAAAACCCCCATTGAAATCGAAGAGCTGATCGCAGTGGCCGAGAAGGCGGCCTCTTGTGAACTCTGGGGACTGCTGAAGCGGCCAGACGAAAAATGGGTTACCGAGCGGGCCTATGACAATCCAAAGTTTGTTGAAGACCTGGTGCGCGACATTGCGCTTGCTCTGGCAGAAGATCGCCGCATCATCGGCTACAGCGTGGAATCGGAGAATTTTGAATCGATACACAACCATTCGGCATACGCAAAGATCGATCATCTACGCCGCGCATGAGAGTCGCCGTCATCGGAAGTGGTATCTCGGGCTGCGCAGCAGCCTGGGAGCTGTCTTCATGGGCAGACGTCACTGTCTTTGAAGCCGACAACCGTCTGGGTGGTCATACCCATACCCAACAGATCCGTGTAGAGAACCGAAACTTTCCGGTTGACACTGGCTTTATTGTTTTTAATCACCGGACCTACCCGGGCCTGAAGGCCTGGTTTGAGACTCTGGGTGTTGAGACCGCCGCCAGTGACATGTCGTTTTCTGCCAGCCTGAATCACGGCGCACTTGAGTGGTGTGGCTCTAGCCTCTCCACTGTATTTGCGCAGCGACGCAACCTCATCTCGCCACGCTTTTGGCGGATGCTGGCCGACATCATGCGTTTTAACCGCCAGGCCCCACGCGATGCTGCGCGATTCCGACTGCAATCGGAATCGGGCCCCAGCCTTGGTGACTATCTGGATCACGGCGGCTACAGCCCCCTGTTTCTCAATGCCTATCTGCTGCCGATGGCCGGTGCAATCTGGTCTTGCCCGCCCGAACAGATGCGGGCCTTTCCCATGGCAACCTTCACCCAGTTTTGTGAAAACCACGGACTGCTGCAGATTGCCGACCGGCCCCAGTGGTACACCGTGCGCAACGGATCCACCACTTATATTCAGAAACTTCAGGCCCGCTTGGCACAGTCGGGCCGTCATGTCATTTGGCGGACACAATGCAACGTGGATTCGGTGAGCCCGATCACTTCAATGAGCGGCAATGCCCGGGTCAGAATCCGCGGCGTGCAGACCGATGCGGGCGCAGCCCAGGCCTTTGAAGATCATTACGATGCAGTGGTCATGGCCTGCCACTCTGACCAGGCCGGCCAACTGCTACAAGAAACCAGCCCTGCCAAAAAAATTGTTTCAAAAATCCGTTATCAGAAAAATCTCGCGGTACTTCACACGGATATAACGCTCATGCCCAAACGGCGGGCGGCCTGGGCGGCCTGGAACTATCTGCACACGCACGATCACGCCAGCAGCAGCGTGAGCGTGACCTACTGGATGAATCAGCTTCAGCCCCTGCCGGTGAAGACGCCGGTGCTCGTGAGTCTGAATCCGATTGCGCCGCCACGGCCTGAGCATATTCTTCAGTCTATGCATTACGCACATCCTATTTTTGATGGGCCTGCGATTCAGGCGCAGCGTGCGCTGCCCAGCGTGCAAGGCCACGAAGGAATCTGGCTGGCGGGCGCCTGGACTCGCTATGGCTTTCATGAAGATGGGTTTCAGTCAGGAACCCAGGCGGCCCGCGATCTGCGGCATCACTTTGTCAAAACTGGACATGCCCCTGCCCTGCCCAACCCTGCATGAGCCGCGGCTGGTCAGCGGCCACATCTGGCACTGCAGGGTCCGGCCCTTTCGCCATGACTTTCGCTATCGGGCCTTCTACCTTCAACTGCCCCTCAGAAGCCTTCAGGCGTCTGCGGCCGTTGGCCAACGGAAATGGATAGGCTGGGCACTGAATCGAAAGGCGCTGCTCAGTGTGGTCGACCGTGATCACGGAGATGGCAGGCCGCTATTGGAATGGGCCATTGCGTCACTCCAGCAGGCCGGCATTCATGATGCCGATGGCGAGATCTGGCTGCAGACCTTTCCGCGCATGCTTGGCTATGCCTTTAAGCCGGTCAGCTTCTGGTTCTGCGAGCGCCAAGACGGAAGCCTTCGGGCCATCATTGCTGAGGTCAACAACACGTTTGGGCAGCGGCATGTTTACGTTTTGGATCCTGGCCAAGGCGCTGCAATTCGCAATGGCCAGACGCTCGAATCCGACAAGGCCTTTTATGTCTCTCCGTTTTTTGAGATTCAGGGCCGCTACAAGTTTCGTTTTTTTAAGTCTGCGATCGATGGCCGGGATTTGGCGCGAATTGAATACGCGGATGAGCATGGCACGCTGCTGCTGACCTCGATGGGCGGGTCCTCTGCCCGACTGACACAGGCCGCCGCGATGCTGGCCTGGATGCGATTTCCCCTGTTCT
>CAYTRY010000066.1:0-5225 GCA_964440375.1 uncultured Bordetella sp.
AGCTTGGAGAAGGCCAGCAAGATTGTGCAGATTCTCGCTGGCCGAATCGAAGAAACTGCCGAGGGCCTGCGACTCATCCTGCCTTCAAGCTTAAGTCGACTGAGGGCGGTGCCATTTGTGCGCAATGGACTCACTTACGCCGTCAGCTGGGCCCAATTCATTCGTGCGGAGACTGTCAAGGGTGCTGAGTCCGGCCCCGATGATCTGCTGGGCTCAACTCAGGGCGCGCGGCTGTGCCTGCGACTGAGATCAGGTGTCGATGAGGTTGCCCTTTATGCCGATGAAGTCCGGCCGTTTGAAGTCATGAACGCCTTTTTGTTGCCCCCGGCCGTTGAGGCGCCCGAGTGGGTTGCAGGCGTTTTGGTCGGAGCAGTGACCGAGCCGGTGATATGGGTAGTCCCGGCAAGTTCTTAATTTATTTGGTCATCGGGCTGGCTGGCCTGATGCTCTTAAGCCAGATTGCCCAAGCCCAGCGGGCCCTGGAGGCCTCGCGTTATGAGCAGGGCAGTGGATCGGCCACCGCCGCCGAAGAGGACCTGCCTGCTGAGATCGTAGAGCGCATCATCAAGATGGTCCGCGGCCACCCGAGCCTCTCGGGCTTAAAGGCCGAGGTCAGGGTGGGCCGGATTCGGCAGCGTCTGGCCGACTGCCCCACCGCCCCTGAGGTGGCCTTTGCTGCCCCTAAGGCCAGGCCCTGGGGGAGCTTTAGCGTGGTTGTGCGCTGTGCCAAGCCCTTTTGGGGGGTGACGGTAGCGGTGCAGACGAGAGTTTTTGGGCCCCAGGTCGTGGCCAAGCGTTACCTGGCCCAAGGAACCCGGCTTAAGGCCGAGGACCTGGAGGCCGTTTCTACCGATATCACCCGCACCCCGGCCGACCTGGCCCGCTCGGTGGAGGAGGTCCAGGGCAAGATCCTCAGCCAGCCTTTGGCCCAAGGGGCTAGCTTGGCCCTAAACATTCTTCGCGAGCCGTCCGTAATCAAGGTAGGAGAAGGGGTCCGAGTCCAGATTCAGGGCAAGGGCTTTCAAGCCAGTGGCGAGGGCGTAGCGGTCACCGCCGGAACAATTGGCGATAGTATTCGGGTGCGGATGCCCGATGGCCAGCAGGTGTCTGGCCGGGTGATTCGTCCCGGAGTGGTCGAGGTGGTCATCAACTAGCCGATGCGGCTAAGGCTGTGAATTGGGGTAACAGGAAGGTTGGCTATGAAGATTGATCCGTCAAAGATCGTCGAAACCAGGATAGAACAGAACCGCCGGGCTCAGGCCGACTCGGCACAGGCGATGTCGACCCCTACGGCCACTGCAAATCCTGCTGCGGCGGGCGCCAAGGCGGCCTCCCCTGCGGCTTCCCTGGATATCAATGTGGCAGCGGCCCTTGCCAATGCCAAGAGCGCTGATAAAACAACTGACATTAAATTGCTCGACGAGATCCGTTCTAAAGTGGCGGCAGGTGAGTTTGAAATCGACTATGACCGCGTGGCCGAGTCGATTCTGAGCGATGCCATTGCCTCCTCGCTGCGCCGAGCCAGGTAATTGTCAGCCCCAGAGGTCGCAAGCGTTATTGAGCAGATGGCCTCATCGGTGGGGGCGTTGCGCGCGGTGCTCGAGGCCGAGCGCATTGATGAATACCCCTCTGCAATTGATGCAGCCCAGAAAGCGTTGGATGCAATTGCTGGCTACCCCGGGGGTATCGACAGCCTGCGATCTGCGCTGGATCGTTCTGCGGAGCAGGAAAAACTCAGGCTTCGCGAGCTCATCACCAAGGCATCCATTGATCACAAGATCAATGGCGAACTGATTCGAATTGCCATGCAGAAAAATGCTGCTCTTCAGGCCACCGTGGCCCAGCAGTCTGCCGAGGCCACCTATTCCGATCGAGGCCATGTGCCCAGTGTCTTGGGCAGCCTGTTATCGCGCAAGGTGTAAGCGGTGCGGCCCGCGGCTGGGGCCGCGTCGTGGCTCCTAGGGCTGAAAGCTAAGGTCTGAGCCCAAATGGGCGCGAATGCGGACCATGGCCTGGGTGTGGATCTGGCTGATGCGCCCTGGGGTGAGGTCCATCACGTAGGCGACTTCGCGAAAACTTAAGTCTTCTTGGTAATGCAATGCCACCACCATACGTTCTTTTTCGGGCAGATCTTTGATCACGCCGGCCAGCTGTTTTGCGAGCTGTTTAAACGACGTGATTTGCGACGGGTCAGCGCCCTCGGCAATGGGCAGCAAATGTTCAGGCACATCATCAATGGCGGTCATGCCCACTGCAGTATCTAAAGTCTCATGATATTGCTCAATGGAAATCTCGCAGGAATCAGCGATTTCTTGTTCAGTGGGTGAGCGGCCCAGAGACTGTTCGAGCCGCCGCACTGCTTTTTCCAATTCCGAGAGCTTGTCGCGCTGATTGCGCGGAAGGATGTCGTTTTCGCGGCAGCTATCGTAGATGGCTCCGGTGATGCGAAATCGTGCATAGGCCTCAAAGTTTAGCCCCGGCCGGGGCTCGTAACGCTTAACTGCATCCAGTAGCCCCATCATGCCCTCTTGAATCAGATCATCGAGATCGACATTGGGCGGCAGCCTTGAGGCAATCTGAAAGGCCAGCTTACGCACCAGGGGCGCGTACTGGGTCACCGACTCCGCAGGGTCAAGGGCGGTGGATTGGGCGTAGGCGTTTTTTCGGGCAGACATCAGGTCAGCTGGAGTGTTGTGCCTGCGAGTTTCGCATACAAGGTCGCAGGCAGGATCAATCCCGCTGGCTGCTGGGTTTTCTTAGTTGAATTCGGAACCGTCACGGCCGCAATCCAGCCCATCGATTCCAAGGGCTGCTCCATGAGCGACTGCGAGGCCTGCTGCAGCCGATCAAAGGCTTCTTGTCCGACGGACTCGGTGTCACCACCGATGATCAGCACGGGAATTTTGGCGCCATCGGTGCGATACGAAATGCTGCGAACGAATTCCAAGGCGTGGATCATGCTGGCTTCTTCAGGAGCGCAGACCACGAGATGCTGAATGTCATGGGCATAGGCCCGAAGCACGCCCTCCACCGGATTTTTGGTGGCCAAGACAACCAGATCCAGCTCGATTTTGGCTTTGACGATTCGCTCAATGAGCGAAGGGTGGCGCAGCTTGTGTTTCATGTAAGAGCGTTCCATGCGCAGGCCCGTGGCATACCAGAGGTTCTCCTCGGCCTTGCAGATGGCTTTTTCTAACGGAATGTCGTTTTCCAATACCTGGGCGATGTCATAGCGCACGGGATAGGCCAGCCCATGAATATCTCGCCGCTCTTGCAGGGGGATTTCATCCACCAGCAGCACCCGCTGGCCCTGCTGCCGAAGTGCGTGGGCAGTGCCCAGTGTCATGGTGCTGGCGGTGTCGGCGTCGAGAGCGCACGACATGCAAACGACCCGGGGTGCGCGGTCCCCGAACATTGAACGCAGGCCCTCGGCCTGATCCGTTTTGATTTCAGCGGGCTGATCTAGCTTGGTGTCTTCGACCATTGCGCAAGATTGTCAGCAAGGACAGCGGGAATCTGCTCGGCTGAAATGCCGGACTCTTCAGACAGTGTGCGCGGATGCATGGCGCGGTGGGCAAGGTATTGCGGATTGGGTGGATTGAGGTCCTCGGGTACGCGCTGTCCGTTGGAGATAAAAAGCAATGGCAGCTCGTAGCGAATCAAGCAGTCCAGAATTGGCGCCACCAATGCGGCTTCATCGGTCTTGGTGACAATGACGGACTTGATTCGCTCAGCGGAATCGGCCCGATTGTGCAGCATGATCACATCTTCTTGGGTCCGCAGATCGGTGGTGGCGCTCATCACCAGAATTCGGTGTGAGTTGCCAGAGCCCTTGGCCAACAGCTGGGTCTGATCCACCATCAGTGTGTCGCGCTGGCCGACACCGGCGGTATCCAAAAGCACAATCTTGCGCTTTGAGGCCTCTTTGAGTTTTGCGGCCAGATCATCGCTGTCGCGCACGGAAACCACGGGCAGACCAAGGATCTTGGCAAACACCTTCAGCTGCTCCTGTGCGCCAATACGATAGGTGTCGGTGGTAAGCAAGGCGACCTGATTGCGGCCATAGCGCAGCACACAGCGGGCCGCGACCTTGGCCACCGAGGTGGTCTTGCCCACGCCCGTGGGCCCGATGAATGTGAAGATGCCACCCTCATCAAACACATCGATGGGATCCTGCACCTGAATCAGCGCTTCCAAAATATCGCTGACGCGTTTGAGCAGTGTTGGGGTATCGCCGTCTTTGGGAATGGCCTGCACGATATCGGCGCAAAGCTTGGGTGAAAATCCAGCGTTGATGAGCGTTTTCACCACATCGGCATGGGCCGGCGCGTTGTGTTGGAGGTTACTCCAGAAGTTACTGGCCAGGTGGGACTGCAGCAGGTTTTTCACCTGGGCCATCTCGAGCACCAGCCGGCTCATCTCAGCGGCATTGGCCGAGGCAGCAGCCAATGCACTGGCGGCGATTTCAGAATCACGGGCGGCGCTGGCGCGGGCGCTGCTGGCGGCAGCGGCCGGCTCAGGCCGTTTGCCCTTGCCCAGCTGCTCGGGCGTATAGACCGGTGAGCCATCGAGATTGCGTTGCGACTTGATCACATCTGAGATCACCAACTCATGCGGAAACGAGGGGCCGGAAGGGGCTGTCGAGCGCCGCGGCGGCGCGCTGTAGAGCTCGGCTGAGCCGCCGCCCGGCATGGCGCTGACCGTGCTGCGGCCTAAGCCTGCAGAGAGTTGATCCAGCGCATCCGGGGTAATCGCCATGATCTCCACACCATCGGCAGTCTCTTTGGTGGAGAGCACCATGGCGTCCGGACCGAGCGCTCGGCGGACTTGCTTTAAGGCTTCAGCGGCCGAAGCCGCAACGAATCGTTCGGGTCCCATAATGATTTTTCGTGAGTTTAACCGGCTGCACCCCGGTTACAGAGTACTTTCTGAAAGGTGACATTTCCGGTGGCGGGCAGCTCACTCATCGCCAGTACGATGGCTTGGGATTTGATGCGACGGGCCAGCCGAGACAGGGTGAGGCGGGATTTGGATCCGGTGAGGATCACAGGGGCCAGGCCCTGGCTTTCCATTTCATTCACGCCTGCGATGACCTCTTCGCCAAAAAGCCGCGCCAGTGAGGGCTCGATCGCACCATCGGCCGCGGTGGCCGCACTGCCCACGGTCTGATCGATCAGCCGCTCGAACTCGGGATGGACTCCCAGGACCTTAAAGTCGCTGGTCTC
>CAYTRY010000067.1:0-4783 GCA_964440375.1 uncultured Bordetella sp.
TGGTGGAGCCGGCGGGAATCGAACCCGCGTCCGCAAGTCTTCCAAAGACAGTTCTACATACGTAGTCGATTTATTTAATTTAACCGAGCTGCTTAGCCAACCGACAGGCCGGCAACTGGCGATCCGCTTGTTTTAGGCATCGGACCCACGGCTTATCCGATGACGATCTGATGTGAATGACACTGCTGCGGGTTGCCCCGCCCGGCCCATCAGAGAGCCGGTGCAGCGCTCGCTAGCCCTTAGGCTGCGAGAGCAAAACGTTCGTCGTTTGCGTTTGTTTTTTTCCGAATGGATTTACGAGGAAATCGGTCCTCGGTATGCCCTGCACTCCTTCACTACCCACGTCGAAACCGGGTCGGCCCCATGTTTCTCTGATTGTTACTGCAACTAGGACGCGAAGTATGGCGCCAAAGTTCCCGCCAAACAATACTTTTCACCCGCAGCTGTTGTTTTTTTAAAAAAGGGTGCCGCTACAGAAATCGGCAGAGGTCTTGGGCCTGCTTAATCAAGGTGTCGGCCCCCCACTGGTGCGGCAGGGGTTCCTCCACGTGGTGGCCAAAATCACAGCCAATTGTCCAAGTTCCGGCGGCAAACCCCGCCTCGATATCGCGAAGATCGTCGCCCACATAGACCACGGCCTCTGCCGGCAGGCCCAGCTGGTCCACCGCATGCGAAATCGGCGCAGGATGGGGCTTAGGGTGCGGTGTCGTGTCGCCGCTCACCACAATGGCGCAGCGGTCATACAGATTGATGTCCCTCAAAAGCGGCTCGGTAAAGCGCGCAATCTTATTGGTCACAATGCCCCAGGCAATGCCCTGGGCTTCAAGCCGCTCCACCACGGATTCCATGCCCGGCCACCAGGTGGTCTGCCGCGACAAACACCCTGCATAGACCTCCATAAAGGCCTTGCGCGCAGGCTCGAACTCAGGGTGTTCGGTCGTAATTCCTAAGCCGCGGGTGATCATGCCGCGGGCCCCCTGCGAGATCCAAGGCCTGAGCGCATCAATGGCCATGGGCTCCATGCCCCGCTGCCCGCGAATCACATTGGCCGCATGGGCCAGATCCGGCGCCGAATCTAAAAGGGTGCCATCGAGGTCAAAAAGCATAGCCCGGCGGCTATGGGCCGACCAATGTTTAAACCACTCGGGCCGGGGCGTAGCCATTATGGCTTTCGGTAGGCCATCAGGTAATTCACGCTCGTATCTCTTGTGAGCGCATAGACCTGAGTGATCGGGTTATAACTCATGCCCACCATCTGATGCAGCTGCAGCTGCGCATCGCGGGCGGCATCGGCAAGCTCAGAGGGCTTAATAAACTTTGCGTATTCGTGGGTGCCTTTTGGTAAAAGCCGCAGCACATATTCCGCACCGATAATGGCAAAGAGAAAACTCTTCGGATTGCGGTTAATGGTGGAGAAAAACACCCAGCCCCCGGGCTTCACCAGCTGACTGCAGGCAGCAATTGTGGCTGCGGGCTCGGGCACATGCTCGAGCATCTCCATGCAGGTCACAACATCAAATTGGGCAGCCTCGCGGGCGGCTAGGTCTTCGGCAGAGATCGCCTCGTAGTCGACTTTCACTCCGCTCTCTAGCCCATGCAGCTGCGCGACTTTAAGCGGCTTTTCGGCCAGATCAATACCTTTTACCGAAGCCCCAAGCTTTGCCATTGATTCAGCCAATATGCCGCCACCGCAGCCCACATCCACAACCCGTTTGGTTTTAAGCGAAGCCAGGTTATCGATCCAGTCAAGCCGCAGCGGATTGATCTGATGCAATGGCTTGAACTCGCTGGTGGGATCCCACCAGCGCGAGGCCAGGGCACTGAATTTCTCTAATTCGGCTTGATCAACGTTCATTGGGCGGACTTCAAAGTAAAAGCCCCAGACAGATCTGCCTGGGGCTTTTAGATTTCAAAAGGCAGGCTTATTTCAGGTTGCGCGTGCCGACGACTTCAATTTCAACACGGCGGTTTTTTGCCCGGCCTTCCTTGGTCTTGTTATCGGCCACCGGCGACTTCTCGCCTTTGCCTTCGGTGTAGACACGGTTAGCAGCAACGCCTTTGCTGACCAGATAGGCCTTTACCGCTGCGGCCCGGCGCTCAGAGAGCTTCTGGTTGTAGGCGTCGGTGCCGACAGAGTCGGTGTGGCCCACCGCAACGATCACCTCAAGGTTTAAGGCCTTGGCCTGATCGACCAATTTATCCAGCACGGCCTTGCCCTCGGGCTTCACCACGGACTTATCAAAGTCAAAGAGCGTGTCGCCGCGCAGGCTCACCTTCTCAACGATGGGCTTGGGTGGCGGGGGCGGCGGTTTGACCGCGGGAGCGGGCGGCGCTGGCGGTGGGGGTGCTACCGGTGTTTTCTTAGGCAGCAGATCGGGATCGCATTCCTCGGTCGCCATCTGCGGGGTCCAGTAGCCGGTGCGCACACAGGCGCCGGAGCCGCTGCGAACCGTGCCGCCCATGGACTGGACGTAGCCATTGGAGGCTGCGGGTGCCTGTGCAGCGACAGGGCTTGAGACGACCGAAAATGAGAAGGCAAGAGTGGCTGCCGAGAGCAGGCTGGGAAGGGCGCTGATTCGCATTCAAAACTCCTTACAAACGGGGCAATTTTTCAGGCTGAACTTATCGCGTTTAGACCAGGATTCTGCCACAGGTTAGGTGGATTAAAAAGGTAAAATCGCGTGATGGAATCCTTCGCCAAAGAGACCCTTCCAGTTAGCCTGGAACAGGAAATGCGCCGCTCCTACCTCGATTACGCAATGAGCGTGATCGTAGGCCGAGCCCTCCCCGATGTTCGTGATGGTCTAAAGCCCGTGCACCGCCGGGTGTTATTCGCCATGCACGAGTTAAACAACGACTGGAACCGGCCCTATAAGAAGTCGGCCCGTATCGTCGGAGATGTCATCGGTAAGTACCACCCCCACGGCGACTCCGCGGTCTACGACACGATTGTCCGTATGGCCCAGGACTTCTCGCTGCGCTACATGCTGGTCGATGGCCAGGGCAATTTCGGCTCAGTCGACGGCGATAACGCCGCCGCCATGCGTTACACCGAGATCCGGCTCTCCAAAATCGCGCATGCCTTACTGGAAGACCTTGATAAAGAAACGGTGGACTTTGGCCCTAACTACGATGGCAGCGAAAAAGAGCCCTTAATCCTGCCTGCGCGCATCCCCAATCTGCTGATCAATGGCTCCTCGGGGATCGCGGTGGGCATGGCCACCAACATTCCGCCCCACAATCTTTCGGAAGTGATTGAAGGCTGCCTGAAGGTCCTGGAAACCCCGGAAATCACGGTGGATGAGTTAATCGACATCATCCCTGCGCCTGATTTTCCGACTGCAGGAATCATCTATGGGCTTGCTGGTGTGCGTGAGGGCTATCGGACTGGCCGTGGCCGGGTGGTGATGCGCGCGAAGACCCATTTTGAAGACATTGATAAAGGGGCCCGTCAGGCCATCATCATTGATGAGCTCCCCTATCAGGTGAATAAGCGCAACCTGCTTGAGCGCATTGCCGAGCAGGTGAATGAAAAGCGGATCGAAGGCATCTCTGATATCCGTGATGAGTCCGATAAATCAGGCATGCGCGTTGTGATTGAACTCAAGCGCGGCGAGATGCCTGAGGTGGTCTTAAATAATTTGTAC
Organism: uncultured Bordetella sp.; assembly: GCA_964440375.1. Taxonomy (GTDB): domain Bacteria; phylum Pseudomonadota; class Gammaproteobacteria; order Burkholderiales; family Burkholderiaceae_A; genus Lacustribacter. The sequence goes on from CAYTRY010000067.1 coordinate 3,648, forward strand.
AAGAACACCCAGCTGCAAGACACCTTCGGCATGAATATGGTGGCCTTGGTCGATGGCCAGCCGCGTACGCTGAACTTAAAGCAGATGCTGTCGGCCTTTATCGACCACCGCCGCGAGGTGGTGACTCGTCGCACCGTTTTTGAACTTAGAAAAGCACGCGATCGTGGCCATATTCTGGAGGGCCTGGCAGTTGCTGTCTCCAACATGGACGAGATGATTGCCTTGATCAAAGGCTCAGCCACCCCGGTGATTGCCAAGACCGAGCTCATGGGCCGAACCTGGCAGGCCTCGCTTGTGAAGGAGCTGCTGGCCCGTGCAACTGAGAAAACAATCTCTGAGGCCTTTAGGCCCGAAGGCATAAGCGAGGCCTTTGGCTTAAAGCCCGATGGTTACAAGCTCTCTGATATTCAGGCCAACGAAATCCTGCAGATGCGTCTGCAGCGGCTAACTGGCCTTGAGCAAGACAAAATCGTTCAGGAATACAAAGAGGTCATCGAGAAGATCGCCGATCTGCTCAATATCCTGGCCACACCCGCCCGAATCACCGCGATTATTTCTGAAGAACTGAATGCGATTCGCGCTGAGTTTGGCGATGGCCGCAAGAGCCAGATTGAAGTCAATGCCGAGGAACTGCAGACCGAAGATCTGATCACGCCGCAAGACATGGTAGTCACCCTTTCGCATTCGGGCTACATCAAGAGTCAGCCATTATCTGAATACCGGGCCCAGCGCCGTGGTGGCCGTGGCAAGCAGGCCGCCAGCACCAAGGAAGATGACTGGATCGATCAGCTCTTTATCGCGAATACCCACGACATGATCCTGGCGTTTTCAAACCGGGGCCGCGTGTATTGGTTAAAAGTCTGGGAAGTGCCGCAGGGAAGCCGCACCTCGCGCGGTAAGCCCTTGGTCAATGTCTGGCCGCTTGAGCCTGAAGAAAAAGTCACGGTGATCTTGCCGGTGAAGCAGTTTGATGAAAATCACTATGTGTTTATGGCGACAGCCTTGGGCACTGTGAAAAAAACGCCGCTTGATAATTTCTCCCGCCCCATGAAGCGCGGCATCATCGCAGTGAGCCTTGATGATGGCGATTACCTAATTGGTGCGGCGATTACCGATGGCAAGCATGATGTCATGCT
>CAYTRY010000068.1:0-4619 GCA_964440375.1 uncultured Bordetella sp.
GTTCGGCGATTTGCCGTGAAGCGATTCGGCTGGCCTTGGTCGGCGCGCAGCGGCATGTCTTCGGTGTGATTTTCTGGTTTGTGATTCTTCCCGGCCCGGCAGGCGCGGTGCTGTATCGCCTGAGCGCAGAGGCCCGGCGGGTCTGGGCCGATGCCCGCGATCCCGTGCTAACCGGCGGTGCATCCGCCGCACCGATTTCGCCATTTGGAGATTTCGCAGTCCGCGCCTTTGCCTGGGTGGATTGGTTTCCTTCGCGCGTGACAGCGATTGTGTTTGCGATTGTGGGTAATTTTGAAGATGCGATTTTGATGTGGCGTTACAAATCAGGATTTGCGCCGCATAAAAACGATACCGAGCGGGTGATTCTTTCTTCAGGCGCAGGCGCAATGGGTGTGCGCTTAAGTGTGCCCGAGGCGCCGTCAGTCTCGATTCGATTCGATGAGCCCTCAGAAACCGAAGCCTTCGGCGGCCCCTGGCCCTCGTTGGTGCAAGACATGCCCGAATTGCGTGAGGCCAACGAGGCCGCGCTGCGATCTGCGGTGGGCCTGGTCTGGCGGGCGCTGATTCTTTGGGTGGCCCTGGTGTTACTGGTATCGATTGGCCACTGGCTGGGCTGGCTGGCCTGAAGCGTTATTGCTGGGGCGGGGCGGCGTTGTTTTTGGCCGCCATGCTGTGGACCTCGGCCTCGGTCTCCGCAACTTTCTGGGCGATCTCTTCCACGCGTTTTTCAATCTGAGGAATTTTCTCAGATGTGTCGTGCATCACCGTTTGAATCGTGGCGGACATCCGCTGCTCAATTTCAGTGCGAATTTTTTCGACCCGCTCCTGCGTATTTTTGAGCTCAAAATAGAGCACCAGGGCCACGATGGCCACTGCGATTGCAAAGGCAAGCAGCAGGGTCTCCATGCAGCCGAGTATATACTCCGGCCATGCAAGCAACGCGTTTATTTTTGCTTCAAACCCATGAGCAAGACGCGGCATTTTTGGATCCGTTGGCCGCTTTTCTAAGGGACTCTGCAGCTTCAGTAAGCCGAATCATGGTGTCCCCAGACGCACTGGATGGCACCGATCAGGCTGCCCTCGATACCCTGGCGCAGATTCGCGCTGCCGCCGATGATTCCAATCAATCAGGCGCTGCCCCATCGGCAATTCTCATTGCCGTCGGATTGTCGGCCTCTTTTGCCTTATGGCTCGATATGCTGGATCGGATCCGGCCGAAAAAGACCCGCATTCGACACTCGACGGTGATTCATCCCGAGGTGATCGAGCAGCCATCGGTACTAAAAGGCGTGGTCGCCATTGCGCCGTTTTTGGGTTTTGATTTTTCGCTGACCACGGCAAGGCTTGGCCCTGATCGATTTGCGCAGTGGCGGCTTGCCCGATGCCGTGGCCCCCTGGCGGCGCTTTTGGGCAAAGCGGCTGTATCGCGGGCCCAGGATCATGGCTGCTGGCCTCAGCAGGGCCCCGTGCGGTGGGCCGATTTGGCGCGACGGCTGCCGTTTGCTTCGGTCGCCCAGATTCTGCCCAGCTTAAAGCGGCCCACGGTCGTGGTGCTGGATGCGCAGTCCCGGGCCGCACAGGTCGAGGTGCAGCTGTGCACATTGAGCGGAAAAGTTGCGGTGATGGATTCCCCCATGACAATGCCGCAGGTCGGACACGTTACACTTGCCGCTGTTGACTGGATCCACAAAGGCCCTGGCCCGACCTGATGATCGACACGGCGTCCGCAATCAGACCCGGAATATGGATCGCTCTGATCTGTCTTGTGCTACTTGCCGTCTTAGCGGTAGTGGCCATGCGGGATGCACGGCGCAAGAAACAGAAGGCCGCCGAGCGCAAAGAGGTCGTTGAAAAAGCGATGGCGGGCGTGCAGCCTGCTGATAGCGATGAAATCGATGTCCTCTGGGGCGAGGCCCTAAAAGGCATCGAGAACCTTCAGACCCAGCTCAAAGACGAGATCAAAACCCTAGAAGATCGGCTCGCCGCTGAGCGCGAGGAAGTCCAGACCAAGACCGAGGCCTTAAAAAACCTTGCCCGGCAGAATCGCATTCCGATCACCCTGTATGAGCTCTACGAGGGCATGCGCCACTACGGACGCAAGTCGCGCGATGCCCAAAAAGCCGATCTGGACTGGCACGGCAAGATCGGCGTCACCCAAATCGATGTCGTGGAGACCGTCCAGGTCCAGCCGGGCTACGAGATTTATTTCACCCTCGAAGAGCAGCCCTTTTTGCTGGTGGGGGCCCATCACCGTTACAGCCGGCTGTCATTTATCGAGCTCAGCCTCTTTGATCAATCCGATGCCTGCTTGGTCACGGTCCGGGTTCGGCCGGATCAGCGCGGGGCCCAGCTGATTGCCGATGCGGTGATTTCGATGAAGTCCGGGCCATGGATTCAGACACTTTTGGCCTGCCGTGCCAAGATGGATGTCCGGCACCGCGAGGTCAGCCTACTGGCCGAGCACCGGGATGTTCAGCAATTAAAAGAAAAATTCTCCTTGGACACTGAGTCTTCGGATTCTCATTAAGCCGCCCTATGAAACCGTTTCAGAGCATGACCGTGAACACCAAAAGCCTGTCCTTTACATTGGTCTGGACAGCCTTTGGGCTGGTGGTGCTGACCGCGATTTGGCTGGCCTATATCGGCATCCAGATTTCATCGGCCGGCCATCGGTTTACTGCCCAGGCCTTAAAGGCGCCGGATTTTGATCAGTACCGCAAGGCCCTGCGTTTAGAGCAGCTGGCCGCACCCAAGAGTGTGGCGTTTAACTCTGAAAAAGCCGCCCGTGATGCATCCGTTGCGCAGATTTTTGAGTGGATCGCCGAGTTTGAAAATGGCCGGGCCAGCGATCGGCTGAAAAAACTCAAGCCCCTGCTCTCCGGTGTGGTCTTTGGCGGACTGGCAGAGCGCATTGGTATGCGGGCTGGTGATGAGGTGGTCAGTGTTAATGGCGCCAATGTGGACTCGGTGCTGGCGGTCTACGACATGCTGGACCAACGGGGTGAGCAGACCGTGCAGCTGGTGATTCGTCGGCAGGGCAGGCTTTTTTCAGCAAGCCTGGCCGCACCGGCCGGCGAGCGGATTAATGCGGAAAACAGCGGCATGCTCTTTAACGTGCCCAAGGGCTTAAATGTTGTTGGCAAAAGCCAGGTGGCCTCGCTGGCCGCGCAGTTCGATACCCGCTTTATGCTGCTGGTGCCGCCGGAATGGCGGCGTCAGTATCAGACCTCGCTTGCCGTTATTGCCCATGAGCTACTGGTCTACATTGATTCGCAGCGCGATTTGGTGGAGGGCGATCCGGGCTTTATTCGAATTGATCAGATGCTGTCCTGGCATCACGATGCATTTACCTCTGCGATCGAGCAGCACACCGAGAACACCCGGGCGGCAAGTGCCAGTCAGCTGGCCGCCCTTGGCAGTTTTGGGGATGCGATTATTGGACTCATCGCCGCATTGGCCTTGTTTTTTGTAGCATTCTGGTTTCATAACCGATCGGTGTTGGGACTCACAGATGACTAAAGCCTTCGGCGCATCTGCTTTATGAATACCCTGACCCGCCCCTATCGCTGGTTTGGACTTGAGATTCATGGCCGCCGTTATGCCATTGATTTCAATTGCATCAACACTGTGTTTTATCAGCCGGGTGACCATGATCAGGCCGATCGGGCGGTGGTGGAGAAGGGGCCCTTTCTTGGTATTCGGGGCCTGATGGTCCACGAGGGTTCGCCAGTATTTCTGCTGCCGCCAAGCCGTTTATTTGCAAGCGCTACCGGCCCCTTGGATGCCGCCGAACACGATGGCGGCGGTGCAACTGCGGATGCGCCGGCCTCGTGGGTGGTGATCTTTAATGGCGACTCGATTTCCAGTGTGGGCATTCGCGCCGAGCGGGCCAGCGGCCCATTTCGTATGCAGCCCGAAATGGCTGAGGCCGAGGCCTTTGCGAAAAAAGAAATTCAGCATCTGGATCAATGGTGGACCGTCGTCCGACTTCGGCCCAATGTGATGGAGGATCTACAGGGAGACGGAAATGAGTGATTCGGCAGCGGTGAGCCGCATTATTTTCAAGTCCCGCCTGGTCTCCGCACTGCTGTTGCTGGTTTCGGTTGGCTGCTTTTCGTTAATGACGGTTCTGTCGGAGCCCGCCAAGGCCCCGGCCGTGAGTGCGCCTGAGCCTGCCGCGAAAGGTGCCGCCAATTCCGGCGCATCAAAAGAAGGCGCGGCCAAGTCCAATGGGGCAGCCGCCGGCAGCGGCCCGGAGATCGCTGAGCAGATTCGGGCCCGGCTTTCTGCGGCGGATTATTTTGATGGCGAGTTTTATCAATCGCTTGGCGCATTGCAGTCTCGGCTTGGACTTTTTAATACGCCTGAGAGTGCACAGGCCCAAAAGCAGCTGGCTGCGTTAAAAGATCTTGAGAAGCGGCTGGTGCCGATTCGCGGCCTGGCGCCCAATATCAATCGCGAGATGGAGGCCTTGCTATCGCGCGGCGGCCTGCTCTTTAAAGACATCATTCCACCCACCTCGCCATTTGTGCCCGTATCGTCCGCGCTTGAGAAGCTGCGCATCGATTTCATCGCGATCCAGGCAAAAAAACCGCTGGATAGTTTTAAAGGCTTTCAGT
>CAYTRY010000069.1:0-2050 GCA_964440375.1 uncultured Bordetella sp.
AGCGAGGTGCGGCCCGGCAAAATCTCATCCAAGGCCCGCTGGACTTCCTGCTCGGACTCAGCATCCAAAGAAGAAGTCGCCTCATCCAGAAGCAGAATCGGTGGATTTTTAAGAATCGCACGTGCGATTGAAATCCGCTGCCGCTGGCCGCCGGAAAGCCGCACACCGCGCTCGCCTAAAAAGCTGGCGTACCCATCGGGCAGCGCAGAAATGAAATCATGGGCATGGGCGCTTTTCGCTGCAGCGATGACTTCGGCATCGGTGGCCTCTAGCCGGCCATAGCGAATGTTTTCCATTGCGCTGGCCGCAAAAATAACCGGCTCCTGCGGCACGATTGCCATCTGTTGGCGCAGCCCAGCGATCGGCCAGTCCCGCAGGGCCCTTGCAAAAAGCGCGATATCACCACCCGCAAAATCATAAAAACGCAGCAGCAAAGCAAAAACGGTGCTTTTGCCTGCTCCCGATGGCCCCACCAGCGCGACGCGGGCGCCGCGTGCCACTGAAAACGTCAGATGATCCAGCGCCAATGTGGCCGGCCGGGATGGATAAGAAAAACAGACCGCATCGAATCGAATCGCATCGGCCTGCTGCAGATCACCTAAAGCGGCAGGCATCGGCTGCTGGGCTGGATCTTTAATCTGTGGCTGGGCCTGCATGAGTTCAACCAAGCGCTCGGTTGCGCCTGCCGCCCGCTGCAGATCGCCCCAGACCTCAGACAGCGCGCCGATCGATCCGGCAACCAGCACGGCATACATCACAAACTGGGTGAGTTCGCCCAGCGACATCTGGCCCACTGAGACCTGGCGGGCACCGATCCACAACACGAATACGATTACCGAAAACGCCATCGTGATTGCGACCGCGGTTAACAGCGATCGAAAACGAATTCGGCGCCTTGCTTCATCAAAGGCGGCTCTGACCGCCTTTGAAAAACGGTCACGCTCATGCGACTCGCGCGCGAATGCCTGAACAGTTGGCATGGCATTGAGTACCTCGCCGGCCATTGCGCTGGTATCGGCGACCTTGTCTTGGCTCGTGCGGGACATCCTCCTGACATGCCGGCCCAGGGCCCAAAGCGGCAGCACCACCAATAAAAGCAATACCAGCATGGTGCCCGCCAGCCAGGCGCTGGTTGCCAGCATCATGATCAGGCCGCCTAAGAACATCACACCACTGCGCAGCGCCACTGAAATGCTGGTGCCCACCAGGGCCTGAATCAGTGTGGTGTCGCTGGTGAGCCGGGAGAGCACTTCGCCAGTCTGCAGGGTCTCAAAATAGGCTGGGCTTTGCTTAAGCATGTTGTCATAGACCTGCTCCCGAATATCGGCTACCACCCGCTCGCCCAGCCATGACATCAAGTAAAAGCGGCTTGCGGTCACCGCCGCCAGAAACACCGCCAAGAGCAACAAATTAAGAAACTTCTGATTGATGGCATCGCTGGTCAGGCCGGTATCCACCAGATCCCGAAACGCAAGCGGCACGGTCAGCGTGGCGGCGGCAGCCAAGAGCAAAAACACAATCGCCAGCAGCCAGCGCGTGCGATAGCGTGCGATCACGTGATATTGCGAAAGCCATCTGGAAATCGCACCCAGTTTATTAGCCATGGATTTCCTGTGTGGTAGCGATAGCGGTGATTTGATCCCCGCCTGCGGCCTTTGATTGGTAGAGCATCCGATCGGCCATTGCCAGAAGCGCTGTGGCGTTCTTGGTCTCAGGCGGCGCACAGGCGGCCACGCCCAGACTGATCGTTAATCGGACCTCAGCAGTGCGCTGTGCGTGATCGGTCACGTGGATTAATTCGCGAGAGGCCTGCATCAGCTTATCGGCAACGACTCGGGCCTGATGCAGCGCTGTGCCAGGCAGCAGCACACAAAACTCATCTCCGCCATAACGGCATAGCCAATCCGATTCGCGCAGCATCGCCCGCCAGCGGGTCGCACACGCCCGCAGCACCGCATCCCCCGCAGGGTGGCCATGCTGATCATTGATTGCTTTAAATCCATCAATATCGATCATGATCAGGGCAAGCGCCGACCTGGACTGGCCATGA
>CAYTRY010000069.1:2150-4418 GCA_964440375.1 uncultured Bordetella sp.
GATCCATGCCGCCAAAAGCACCGGCCCGGCGGTGCAGGCAATCAGCAGCCACCAGCGGCGTCTTAAGTGGGGTAAATCAGATAGGGAGAATCGGCGGAAATCCAAGCCTAACGATCAAGTTGCGAAAAATAATGGGCCATTGCCCGAAGGTCATCTTCATGTACGCCATACAAGGAGGCCGCCATAATCGTATCCCGGCCAATTGCCTGGTTGTTTCTGAATTTTCTCATTGTATTGAGAAGATAACTTTCGTGCTGCCCGGCAAGCCGCGGCATTTGATCGCGGCCTGCATAATTGGGCAGATGGCAGGTACCACAGAGTAACTCTTTCGCAACTTTCTCCCCCCTCGCGTAGAGCGCGATGTCTTTGGGAGTCCGAGAGGCGCCAATGGTCTGCTTCGAGAAATGCTGTGCGATTGAAATAATTTCTTGGTCAGACACATTATCAAAGATTCCTCTTTTCATCGGAATCTCCCGCAGGCCCTCGCGAATCATAATCATCTGATTTTCAAGAAACGTTTTGGGCTGCCCAGCCAAGAGCGGATAGTCCGCAGAAAGACGCGGACTATCCGGCGAGTGACAGTCTGCGCACTGGACCAGCCGCGCCGGCTGGCTTGGCCCGGATGCCTGCGCACTTATGCCGGGCCACACCAGGCCCAGCATAAGTGCAACAAAGGGCTTTAGCACCGACATCGACTATCTGCTGTAGCTGATGCGATAAATCGCACCGAGCTGCTCATCAGAGACCAGCATCGCGCCATCGGGCATCTGCAGCATATAGGCCGGCCGACCCCAGAATGTCTGGTCAGATGAATTTAGAAAACCCGTCATAAATGGCGTTACGCGGGCGTTCCTGCCGTCTGCATCTGCGCGGACTGTGACAATATCAAAGCCAATTTTTGTATTGCGATTCCATGAGCCTTTTCTCGCCACGAAAGCGACATTTTTATACTCGGCGGGGAACATGTTGCCGGTGTAAAAAGTCACGCCCATTACAGCGCTATGGGGCCCCATCAGCGCGACTGGCTTTTCCACTCCGGCGCAGGCGTTGGGCTTGGTCACCGCATCATCGGGAAGCGTTCCCTCATGGCAATGCGGAAAGCCGAAGCTCAGGCCTGTTTTGTGCAGCCGATGCAGCGTATCGTGCGGCTTGTCATCACCCCACCAGTCGCGGCCATGGTTGGTGAACCAGAGCTCTTTTGTAACCGGGTGCCAGTCAAATCCAACAGAATTGCGAATGCCGGTCGCCAGGACCTCCATGCCGGATCCATCCGGGTTGTAACGGCGAATCTGCGCATACTCTGGGGTGGGCAATTCACAAATATTGCAAGGGGCACCAAAGGGCACATAAAGCTTTCCATCTGGCCCGAAGGCGATGTACTTCCAGTTGTGGTGCTGCTCTGGCGGTAGCTTGAAATTGTCGGTTAAATCAACAGGCGCTGCGTTTGGATTTTTCTCAATGCCATCAAAACGCAATACCTTGTTAATGGCCATAACGTAGAGCGAGCCGTTTCTAAAAGCGACTCCAGCGGGCTGAACAAGCTTATCCACCACCACCCGAGCGGTCCGCTCTCTGCCGTTATCGGTGATCTCGTAAACACGCCCAATTGCACGGGTGCCGACATAAACTTTTCCATCATCGCCCCGCGCCATTGCACGGCCCCCGGGGATTCCAGTTGCCCAGATCTCTACTTTAAAACCGGGGGGCAGCTTGACATTCTGAAGAGGAATCTCTGCGGCCGGGGTAATGGTCATTTTTCCCGCAAGCGGCGCTAATTTTGAATCGGACATTGCTGCCGGCATGCCCTGCTTCCAGGCCGGGGGCGGTGGCGGTGCTGGATTGGCAGACTGCGCGCTGGCAAGCGACGGCAGGATCGCGGCCAGGCCAACAACTGCAGCGATCCTGAGTGGATGTGATCGATGATTCTTCATTTTTAATTTGTCTCCTTGAATAACCGTGTTGTGGGTCTGACATGCCCTAGAAAAATGCTTGCAGCTGCAGGATAAACCCGTATTGGTGAGTTGTTGCTACTTTCTCTCTAGGGTTAGCACGGAGCGTTATCTCAAGGGGTGAAATAACATCATCCACACTTCACGATCACGGCCCATCGCCCGAAGAAAATATCTCGCGATTGCGCAACCCTTAACGGCCGCAGCGGCCCGCCTGGAGCGGGTTGTAGCGACTTTGCTTTTCTTGTAAAATCCGCCGTCCGGGGCGATTTAGCTCAGTTGGTTAGAGCGACGGAATCATAATCCGCAGGTCCGGGGT
>CAYTRY010000070.1:0-4361 GCA_964440375.1 uncultured Bordetella sp.
CCTTTCGAGATCGCGGTCTCCCCAGCAGCAAATCGCTCGTGATGCTCCTCGACTTTATCTAGGTCGTAGCGGTAATTCACCATCATCCCGAAGGATTGTTTTAGCCCCTTGCTGGAGTGGTCTGCGCCGAGGTTCACCCGCTCCAGTATGGCGCCGTTGTTGAGGTGAAATTTAGCAACCGGATCACTACGAACGCTCTCATCCGGGGCGGTCTGCGCGAGGTAGGCTGCACACAGGCGCACGAGGCGGGCCTGATGTGCTGTTGATAGCACCGCGTTTGATTTGGATAGGCTCTGCAGTTCGGGCTGCAACTCATTGAGGTCTGCTTCGAGCTGATTGAGCTCTTTCGCGGTGTAGCGGCCAGATTTCCATTTCGGGCCTTTGAGTAAAAATTCAGCCAACGATGGAATAGGCGATAGGGTGCAAAAGGTCTTAAGACTTGGAAACTCTGATTTCAGATCTTCGGCGACTCGCTTAATCAGAAAGTTACCGAGATGGATTCCTTTAAGTCCGGGCTGGCAATTTGAAATCGAATAAAAGGCGGCCACTTTATAGTGTTTCGTATCCACATTGGGCGGTTTGCTGCGATCCAGTAGCGGTGCCACGGCGCTTGGTATGTCGTTTAAGAGGGCAACCTCAACAAAGATCAGCGGCTCATTGGGCAGCGCAGGATGAAAATACGCATAAAGTCTGCGATCAGGCTCAAGCCGGCGCCTCAGATCGCCCCAGCCATCGATTTCGTGGACGGCTTCATGTTGGATGACTTTTTCCAGCAGGTGAGCTGGCGTCATCCAGTCAAGCCGTTTGAGTTCCAAAAATCCAGGGTTAAACCAGGAAGACAGCAGGTGCTCAAAATCGGCATCGACTGCCGCGAGCAATGGGGCTGAGCGTAGGCTTTTCAGGATCTCCTCACGCATCTGAACAATCACCGCGGTACCCAAGGTGACCCGATTAAGCCGCCGTAAGAGTTCCTGTCGTGGCGGTTCGACTGCCCGCACCAGTTCAATCAGGCTCTCGGGGGATCGTTTTTCCTTATGGGCATCAAGCGCCCGGGTCATGTTTTCGATACTGGGCTCGTATCGTGTCGCCAGTAGGCTATAGAACTCGCTTCGCGAGCTGGCATCAAGCTTTTGATAGCGGCTTAGCGCGCGGGCAGCAATCCCAACACTGACTGATTGGCCCGGCTCCTTGATGAGCTCATCGCAATCCGCAATAAGCCGCTTGAGCTCAGTTTTTTGATTGGCGACTTCGCGGGCTGCTTTTAAGCGCTCGAACATAGTGGAACGAGTTTAGTCTAAATCCTAGAGGTAAGTATTGCGGCGCCAATCACCTAGAGCGGCTCCACCAGACTCGGATCGGGCCGGGTCAGCCACTCGTTAAATTCATCGGCAAGTCGTTGGCTTTCGCTAATCGCGATTGTCCAGTTCCGGATACGCGCTTTTAGATCGTTGCTGTAGGTGACAAAGTCGGTCCGATCGGGCAGCTTTTGGTTGGGCAGGCACGCCACCCAAGCTGGATCTGGCGCAAGCACAATCGTGTTATCCAGAAATGCGGTCGGCCGGTGCCGGGCTTTGAGTTGTTTATCCAGCCAGCCTGGAACTACGGCCCGCTGAAAATGCGGGTAGAGCACGAGACCCTGGTAATTCAGGTGCAGGTGATAGTCGGTAATCCCACCATCCCAGTAAGCGCCGGCCGGCGCGCCGGCAATCGCGGGAACTGCTTTGAGCGCAAACGGGATGCTGCAACTTGCCTGAACTGCCTGCAGGAAATTCTCTTCGGTCAGGCGGAGCTCGCGAGTGGCAAAGTCATCAATTTCAAAAGGCCTTCCACCGAGTCCGGCCGCCCCGGGCGAGGAAAACACTGTGCGCTCAAGCCAGATGCCCATGGTGCGCCGACTGATGGCGTTGCTTAAGTAGGCCATCGCGTAGCCAAGGGGTGTGAGAAATCCATGCTCTTTACTTAAGAGGTGCTTACCTCGAGAACAGAGCACATGCAGTCGATAGCGGGGATGGTGCAGAACTTGAGAGATGTTGCCCAAATAAAATGACTCGAGATTGGCTTGAAAACTTTCGCTGACTTGCTGCGCAGTGGGGCGCCTCTGCCCGGGTGCGAGCGGGTAGTCTTGATGCACATAGTCCCGCTCAAGACGAATAAATCCATCAATTGGCGATGCAAGGCATGCAGTGGCCATTCGCCAGGCGCCGATGGATGCTCCGACAAGATGAATGGGCTGGCTGCTTTTTGGCAGCCAGCTGCCAAAAAGCAGCCGATCAATCGGTCCCAGAATCAGGCCCTTCGGCCCGCCGGCAGCCCCGGGGATGACATGAATATGCTCCGGCAGAAGGCCATGCTCTCGAATATGCGCTCGGGCTTTTGGTCCGGCATAGATGCGGAGCGCCTGTCGGGTCGATTGGATCATTCGGTGAGGGTTTTGAGACAATTCGGTAGTCAGCACAATATTTTATGGTGATTAAAGCGTATGACCCGTTTTCGGCGAGAGGTGATATTCGGCATCGCCATCCCATTTATTTACCTGGTTTTTGAGCTTGGCTTTACCCATCAGCTCGTCAGCGTTTTATCGGGTACGGCAAGCGATGAGATTTTAAAAGGCCTCGAATTTTGGGGCCGGGTGATTTCGGGAGTCGGCCTTGGGCTGGTTTTTTTCCGGCTCAAAGTGTTCTTACGCTTTAGCCAGTTTCTCAGGCTTTGCGCTTTTGTGGTCCTCGGTATTGCTTTGATGTGGAATGCGCAGCGCGAACTCACGGATTATCTGGTCCGCACAGCCAAGTCAGAAGATAAGCAGGCCGCAGTGGCGCTGTCGTTGGTTACAAAATATGCAGGCGAAGGCCGGCTGCGACTGACAAGCGGTGAGCCGGTCATCTGGGGGCCGCTTGACCGTGCCGAGAAAGACATTGTGATGGCCTTATTTCCAGCCGCCGCCTTGCACACCACGAATCGGGAGGCCCAGCTGACCCAATGGGTCCTGGAGCATGGTGGCGATAGCGCAGGGCTCACCGTAACGACTGATCTGGAATACAACGCCTATAAGAATCTCATCATCCCGCCGATCGTGGTCGGCATATCACTGTTTTTTGCGCTGGTGAACCTGTCTTTTCTGGTGGGCACGTTGGGCAACTTAATTCGACCGCGAACACGGCGACCGGTAATGTTTGCGACGTTACTGCTGTTGATTTTGGTGTCTTTTATTCCGCGTAATGCCCTGATTGATTCGCCCGGCTATGTCACCGCAATGCGGGCCGGCCTATGGAAGGAAAAGCCGGTGCTGGGAATCTTGGTGGAATGGTCATCACAGACTGCGCCGGCCTGGAGCTTTCCATCGTATATCGCCCACGAGTTCTTGATGGGCGGCTATTCCTTTAAGCGGCCGCAACTGCCCTGGTCCTCGGGTTAAGTGGGCGGCTGCAGGTAAACTTGCGGCCCATGTCAACGCCTGTTTTCAAGCCTGTCCGAACCCGGTTTGCGCCGAGCCCAACCGGCTATCTTCATGTGGGCGGCGCCCGCACTGCGCTTTATTGCTGGGCCTATGCTCGCCGCCACGGCGGCCAATTCATTCTTCGTATTGAAGATACGGATGTGGAGCGTTCTACCCCAGAGGCTGTCCAGGCCATCTTAGACGGTATGCAATGGCTTAGCCTTAACCCAGATGAGGGCCCGTTTTATCAGATGCGACGCATGGACCGTTACCGAGAGGTCATCGCCGCAATGCTCAAATCGGGCACCGCCTATCACTGTTACTGCACGCCGCAGCAGCTGGATGCAATGCGCGAAGAGCAGCGGGCTAGGGGGGCTAAGCCGCGCTATGACGGCCGCTGGCGGCCAGAAAATGCGCAGGCCAGTGGCCTCGTGCCACCACCAGGACTGCAGCCGGTCGTGCGGTTTCGCAACCCAGACGCCGGTTTTGTGACATGGGAAGATGGCGTGAAGGGCCGTATTTCAATTTCCAATGATGAACTGGACGATCTCATCATCGCCCGCACAGACGGGACGCCCACCTACAATTTCTGTGTCGTCGTGGATGACATGGATATGCAAATCAGCCATGTCATTCGTGGCGATGATCACATCAACAATACGCCGCGGCAGATCAATATTTTGAAGGCCCTTGGCGCAGCGGTGCCAGCCTACGCGCATCTGCCAATGATTCATGGCCCAGATGGAGAGAAGCTATCCAAGCGCCACGGCGCTGTATCGGTCATGCAGTACGACAGCGATGGCTATCTGCCGCAGGCCTTGCTGAACTATCTGGCACGGCTGGGCTGGAGCCATGGCAATGATGAAATTTTTTCCATGCAGCAGCTGCAAGAGTGGTTCTCTTTGGAGCATTGCAGTAAGTCGGCTGC
>CAYTRY010000071.1:0-4320 GCA_964440375.1 uncultured Bordetella sp.
GCCTACCACGTGGCGTGTGCACGGGGCCATGATGTGGATAAGCCGCGCAATCTCGCCAAGAGCGTCACGGTCGAATAAAATCAGTGGCCTTCATAAGGAGGTCATGATGCATATCGGTATTGCCGTTGATGGCTCAGAAAATTCCCTGCGGGCTGTAAAGCATGCGATTGGCCTTGCCCAGCAGCTGAAGCAGGCCCCCTCACTTAGTCTGATTAATGTCCATTTGTCGGCCCTGATCTCTCCGGTTGCAAAGGGGATTGATCGCCATCAGATCGAGCAGTACATGGATCAGATCGCAGAAGAAGAACTCAAGGCTGCCCGTCAGGCAGTCTCAGATGCCGGGCTTTCTGCCCAGGTGATCAAGGGCCACGGCGAAGTCGCCCCCACGATTATTGAAATCATCAAAAAGGAAAACGTGGACCTGATGGTCATGGGCGGAAAAGGCCGCAGCAGCTTGGGTGATTTAATTCTTGGATCAGTGACCACCAAACTGATGAGTCTCAGTCCTGTGCCGGTATTGGTGGTGAAGTAAACCGATCAAAACGCTGGCGCATGAGCGCCAGCACAACGACACCCGGCACCGCCAGCGCGGTCGACAGCAAGAAAAACTCGGGCCAGCCCCAGTCCGAGGCCACCACGCCCGCGACTGGGCCGATCACAACCCGGCCAATCGAGGCCAGGGCCGAGAGCAGTGCGAACTGCGTCGCGGTAAATCGCACATCGCACAGGCCCATGAGCAGGGCGACAAAGGCAGCGGTGCCCATTCCTCCTGCAAGGTTTTCCAAAAGAACAACCGCAGTCATCCCAGCAAGCGTGGGGGTTGTCGAGGCCAGCCACCAAAATCCAAGATTGGTGACGCCCTGAAGCACACCGAAAACCAACAGGGCCTGCCAAAGCGAAATTCGCGACAGCAACAATCCGCCCGCCAGTCCGCCCACCAGCGTCGCCAGAAGGCCCATGCCTTTATTCACCGCACCGACTTCGGCAGGGGTAAAGCCAGCGCCACGGATTAGAAATGCAGTCGATAGGCTGCCCGCAAAGGCATCTCCAAATTTGTAGAGCACGATCATCAAAAGAAAAAGCAGGGCACCGGGCCGGCCGAAAAACTCCTTAAAGGGCTCGACGACCGCAAGCACCAAGGAACGTGGCGCGGGAGCCTGGGTGGGCTCCGGCGCTACCGCCGCAATCACCGCGAAAACCACGGCAAAGCCCGCCATCAGCAGATAGACCCCCTGAAATCCCAGCCAGAGATCGGCCAACATGAGGGCAAGCCCCCCTGAGGTCAGCATCGCGAGCCGATAGCCGATCACCGACCATGCGGCACCAAGTCCACGCTGCGCAGGCGTTAATGACTCCGCCCGCCAGGCATCGAACACGATGTCAAAACTTGCCGAGAGAATCACCAGGCCAAAGGCCAGGGCGGCAAGCCAGATTAGGCTGTTGGGATCCGAGGAAGGGGCCTGAAATGACATTGCCGCAAGCACAGCCGCCATCGCCAATAACAGGGCGACTAGCCAGCCCCGGCGGCGGCCAGCCCAATTTCCTGCAGCCGGAAATCGATAGCGGTCCAAAAGCGGTGCCCAGAGGAACTTATAGGTGTACGGCAGTCCCAACAGGGTTAGCCAGCCGAGGGTTTTTAGATTGACGCCTTCGACCGTCAGCCAGGCCTGCAGGGTGCCGGCCGAGAGTGCCAGCGGCAGCCCGCTCGCAAAACCCAGCAGCAGGGTCATGGTCAGCAGGGATCGGGGTGGCGGGGCCGTGATGGCGGGCTGCTGGCCATTGCGATTTGGATTCATGAGGCAGTATTGTCATCGGATATGCGCTTTTTTGCTGCTCACTGGGCGGCCCGTACTGCGGCCGCAATCGGACTGGCCTTTCTGGCAACAGGAATGCCTGCGTTTGGCCAGCCGTCTTCTGAAGGCATCACGCTTGAGCGGCCATCACGGCTAAAAAATTTAGTGCCTGCCGAGCAGCTTGAGCGGGCTGCAGGGCAACAATTTGCGCAAATGAAACGTCAGGCATCCGAAAAAAATGCCTTGGCGGCAGATGATCATCCACAGCTGATTCGGCTGCGAGCGATTGCAAAGCGGCTCATGCCCCACATCGGCCGATGGAATTCCAAGGCCGTTAACTGGCCCTGGGAGGTGCAGTTATTTGGATCGAACGCTATTAATGCGTTTTGCATGCCCGGTGGAAAGATTGGTTTTTATACAGGCATTCTCGATCGACTCAAGCTCACTGATGATGAGGTGGCCATGATCATGGGCCATGAAATGGCCCATGCCTTACGCGAACACTCGCGGGAGCGGCTGGCCAAACATCAGCTCACGGGCATCGGTGCGACGGTGCTGTCATCCGTGCTTGGGCTGGGAGAGGCTGGCCGCACGGTGATGGATTACGGTGCACAGCTGACCATGCTGAAATTTTCTCGCGATGATGAAGGCGAGGCAGACTTAATTGGTCTGGATATCGCGGCGCGGGCAGGCTTTGATCCGCGTGCTGGCATTACGCTGTGGAGAAAAATGTCGGCTCAATCCAAAAATACGCCGCCGCAATGGCTATCGACCCATCCCTCAGGCAACAATCGCATCGCAGAGATTGAGCGGCATCTTGATCTTGTGTTGCCGCTTTTTGCGCAGGCCATTGGTGTATCGATGGATCAACTGCCGCCCGATCCAAGCCTTTAAGCAACGCCCCATCGATCACGATAGGCGGCAACCGCATCCCGATACCGGGAGAGCTCCCGGTTATCGGAACGATCCAGAAACTCCAAAAGGTCCGCAAGATTGGCGATCGCGATCACCGGGATTCCGAAAAGATCCTGGACTTCTTGGACGGCAGAGCGCTCGGTCGGCGCGCTGGCAGTGCCGCCACGCTCCATCCGATCCAATGCGATCAGTACACCCGCTGGTGTTGCGCCATGGGCACGAATAATGTCGACCGATTCCCGTACTGAAGTGCCCGCCGAGATCACATCATCGACAATCAAAATACGGCCAGCCAGGGCCCGGCCCACCACGACTCCGCCCTCACCATGATCTTTGGCTTCCTTACGGTTATACGAAAACCCAATATCGCGGCCCGCATGCGATAAGGCCACGGCGGTGGCGCTGA
Source organism: uncultured Bordetella sp. (assembly GCA_964440375.1). Taxonomy (GTDB): domain Bacteria; phylum Pseudomonadota; class Gammaproteobacteria; order Burkholderiales; family Burkholderiaceae_A; genus Lacustribacter. The sequence continues at coordinate 3,115 of CAYTRY010000071.1, forward strand.
CCAAGGGGATGCCTTTATAGGCTGGCCCAAACAGGCCATCGGCCTGCAGCCGGCCATCAAATTCCGCCGCCAGAAATGTCTTGGCATAAAAGCCCGCCAGCGCACCGAGCGTGCCGCCATGATCAAAAAGTCCGGCATTGAAAAAATACGGGGACTCGCGGCCTGCTTTTGTAATGAAGCTGCCGAACTTTAATACGCCGGCATCGATGGCAAACCGAATAAATTCCTGATCGGCGGGTCGTGAATCATAGGAGTGGGCCATGATGCGAGAGAATATCACCCATGCGCATCGTCTCGCTTAATCTCAACGGCATTCGCTCAGCGGCATCAAAGGGGGCCTTGGCATGGCTAGGCCACCTGCAGGCTGATGTTGTCTGTGTGCAAGAACTCAAGGCCCAAGAACAAGATCTCAGCGATGAACATTGCCGCATCCTGCATAACGGCCGGACGCTGCAGGCGGTGTTTTACTGCGCCCAGAAAAAAGGCTACAGCGGTGTTGGTATTTACAGTGCGCGCGCACCGACGCGCATTCTGCGCGGCATCGGGGTTCAGGAATTTGACGATGAAGGCCGTGTGCTGCGGGCGGATTTTGACCAGGCCAAGACCCCCCTATCTGTGGTCAGCGTCTACCTGCCCTCTGGGTCTGCATCTGAAGAGCGTCAGGCCTCTAAGTTCCGATTCCTGGATGCCTTTTATCCCGTGCTTGAGTCATGGTTTAAGGAGCATCAAAAAACAGGCCGGGAGTTTTTGATTTGCGGCGATTGGAATATCGCGCATAAGGAAATTGATCTAAAAAACTGGAAGGGCAACCTGAAAAATTCAGGCTTTCTGCCCGAGGAGCGGGACTGGCTCACCCAGGTCTTCGATGGCCTGGGATGGGTGGATGTATTTCGCAGACTCGATGCACGGCCTGAGCAATACACCTGGTGGAGTCAGCGCGGCCAGGCCCGAGAGAAAAATGTTGGCTGGCGAATCGACTATCAGATCGCTACACCGGGGCTGGCGAACATCGCCCGCTCGTGCTTTATTCACACTGCGGATCGATTCTCGGATCATGCGCCGCTTGTCATCGACTACGGCAGCTAGATCGCGCTTTAGCTAGGCCTTCTCGGCCAGCATCCGCCGCGCAATCTGTTCGGCAATCAGCATCACCGGGGCATTGGTATTTCCCGAGGTAATTGTGGGCATCGCTGAAGCATCGACCAC
>CAYTRY010000072.1:0-4308 GCA_964440375.1 uncultured Bordetella sp.
GCCCACATCGAGGGCCGGGCCGAGTTGATGGGCCGAATCGAGGCCCTGCTCGCAAAAAACGGGGTCGCGCCGCTGCATGAGCTTCCCGGCCAGCGGCTTGTCGCAATCGATATCGTGCTTGAAGAAGGCGCGCCTTACGCCGATGCATTTGCGATTGCCAAACGTTTTAATGACAACACCGTCTTGGGCAGTCTGATTACCTCAAATCAAAATGCCCAGCTCTGGACCGATCTGCAGCTCGATCAAGAAGGCTATGTTCGGGTTGTAGTGCGGGGAAGCGGCATGGGCAGCCGGCAGGCAGGCCGCGCGATTCAGCGCTTAATTGATATTGAAACCTATCGCATGATGGCCTTGTTGGCCTTTCCAAACGCCAAATCACTGGCAGAGCCGCTACGCAATGCAGAGCTTGAGTTGGCGAAGGTCTCTGAAAAAATCGCCACTGCACAGAAACAAGAAACCATCGATATCACGGTCGATGCGCAGCTATTGGGCGATGTCTCAGCGCTGGCGGCCCGGGTGGAAGGCTGGATTTCCGCAAATGGGCTGCGGTTCACCGCAGCCGAGGCCTACCATGAGCTGGTCAAAGGGGCCTTACAGGAATTACATGAATCGGTGATCCCGGGCGTACAGACTCTTGGCACATTTATGGACCGACGATTCGAGCCCGCCATGCGGACCTGCCGCTGGACCGTTCGGCGTCTGCATGACCTCTCCGATCGAATCTCGCGAACCAGTCATATTCTGAAAACACGCATCGAATTCGTCAATGAAAGCCAGCAGCAGTCTTTACTGGAGAGCATGGATCGCCGTGCCAAGCTGCAGCTGCGGCTTCAACAGACGGTTGAGGGCCTCTCGGTGATCGTGATGACCTACTACGCAACGGGCCTGCTGCAATACATTGCCAAGGGCCTGCGGACCACCGGAATTGAGATCAATCCCGATGTGGTGGGCCTGGTCTCAGTGCCGGTGATTGCGATCGGCCTGTTGTGGTTCTTAAGCCAGCGCCGCAAAAAGCAGCCGATCGTTTAGCGGGCGAAACACGCTAAGTCGCGCGGGACTCAAGGGCCTCAATGGCGGGAAGCCGCTTGCCTTCCAAAAACTCCAAAAAAGCACCGCCGCCTGTAGAGATGTAGCCAATCTGCGCAGCAATATCAAACTTTGCAATTGCCGCCAATGTATCGCCGCCGCCAGCAATCGAAAATGCCGGAGAGTGCGCAATTGCCGCGGCAAGCATTTTGGTGCCGCCTGCAAACTGCGGAAACTCAAATACGCCCACCGGCCCATTCCAGACAATCGTGCCGGCATTGGAAATCATCGCCGATAGCCGCGAAGCAGTCTTGGGGCCAATATCAAGAATCATGTCATCGTCTGCGACAGCAGTGGCGGCGACTTTATTGGCCCGTGCCTGGGCTGAGAACTCATTGGCCACCACCACATCTTCCGGAATCGGAACCTGCGCCCCGCGTTTTTCCATCATGTCCATGATGCGACGGGACTCATCCATCAGATCAAGCTCGGCCAACGACCGCCCGATCGGCAGGCCCTTGGCCGCCATAAATGTATTGGCAATTCCGCCACCGACAATTAACTGATCCACCTTCTCGGCAAGCGACCGCAGGATGGTGAGCTTTGTGGAGACTTTCGAGCCGGCAACGATGGCCAATAATGGCCGGCGTGGATGCTCCAGCGCAGATGCAAGCGCATCTAACTCAGCCGCCATCAGTGGGCCGGCGCAGGCAACAGGCGCAAAGCGTGCGACCCCGTGGGTGGTGGCCTCAGCCCGGTGGGCAGTACCGAATGCGTCATTGACATAGATATCGCATAGGCCGGCAATCTTTTTTGCCAGGGTCTCGTCGTTTTTTTTCTCGCCGGGATTGACCCGACAGTTCTCCAGTAAAACCACCTGGCCTGCGCCGACTTTAAATCCGCCGTCGACCCAATTGGAAATCAATGGCACCTTTCGATTCAGCAGCTGGGCAAGCCGCATCGCAACCGGTGCAAGCGAATCCTCTGGCTTGAACTCCCCTTCCGTCGGCCGGCCGAGGTGTGAAGTGACCATGACAGCAGCGCCGCGATTCAGTGCAAACTCAATCGCCGGCACTGAGGCGCGAATACGGGTGTCGTCGGTAATTGCCCCGGCATCATCTTGCGGAACATTTAAATCAGCGCGAATCAATACCCGCTTACCTGCAAGCGGCAGATCGGTCATACGCAAAAACTTCATCTTCTTCCCTTTGGCCGACAGTCATCAGGGCGCAGAGGCGCCGTCCCCAACATTGTAATGAACCCTAGGCCCGGCGCTTTAAGTCCATCAGACGAAGAATCATCGGCGTGAAGATGAGCTGCATGGCCAGGCCCATTTTTCCGCCGGGGATGAGCAGCGTGTTCGGCCGCGTCATCATGGAGTCATGAAGCATCGATAACAGATACGGAAAGTCGATTCCCTTGGGGTTTGCAAATCGAATGACGACCATGCTCTCATCGGGGGTCGGAATATCCCGGGCGATAAAGGGATTGGATGTATCCACGGTAGGAACCCGCTGAAAATTGACATGGGTTCTCGAAAACTGCGGGACAATATGATTGATGTAATCCGGCATGCGGCGCAGAATCGTATCAACGACTGCCTCCTGCGAATAGCCGCGCGTGGTCTTATCTCGCAATAACTTCTGAATCCACTCTAAATTAATGGTGGGCACCACCCCGACCAATAGATCCACATGCTTTGCCACATTGACCTGTGGCCCGACATAGCCGCCGTGAAGCCCCTCGTAGAACAATAGATCTGCCGGGGAAATCATGTCCTGCCAGTCGGTGAAGGTGCCGGGTTCGCATCCCGACTCGGCTGCGCCAGCAGCATCGTGAATATACCGACGCACGCGGCCGGTTCCAGTCTGCGCGAATGTTGAGAATGTCTCTTCGAGCTCTTTTAAGAGGTTGGCCTCGGGGCCAAAATCGCTAAAGCTCGGATTGCCGAGCTGGGCCTGGCGCTCAATCTCAGCACGCATGGCCTGACGATCAAAGCGATGCATTGAATCGCCTTCAAAGATCTGCGCCCGAATGCCCTCACGGCGAAAGATATGCTGAAAGCTGCTCATCACCGAGGTTGTTCCCGCCCCCGATGAGCCTGTGATTGCAACGATGGGATAACGCACCGACATGAAAGGCCTTCCTCAGGGATACCGCTGCGTTGAGGTTCCCCTGATTATTGAAATAAAGAACGTTCCTTAAATAACGGCGAAGAATAGCGCTCATCAATGCCGTTATCGTGCTCATGATGGTAACGCTCTAGCCGCTCGCATTCTGAGCGCGCCCCAAAAATCAATGGCACGAGCTCCTGCGTCTGGCGGACCTGCAGCTGCGCAATCCGTTGCCGGCCCGTGGTGGCCAGGCCCCCGGCCTGCTCGACCAGCATGGCGATCGGCGCAGCCTCGGTAAGTAAAAATCGGTGGCCAGAATCTTCCTGCCCGCGGGGGTAAAGGGCAACCCCGCCATGCATCAGTATCCGATGCAGATCCGCAACCATGCTGGCGCTCCAGCGGAGTTGAAAATCTCGTCCGCGGATGTCTGCCGCTCCCAACTTGCATTCGGTGATGTAGCGGCGCACCGGTGACTCCCAGAAACGCTCGCGGCCCACATCGATTGCGAACTCATCGGCCGTATCCGGAATCTGCAGCCCCGGGTGGGTCAAAAGAAACCGGTCGGATTCACGGTCCAAAGTAAAGCCGTGCGCGCCATCGCCAACGGTCAGCACCAGTAACGTTGCTGGGCCATAGATGGCGTAGCCCGCCGCAATCGGACTACCGGCTGATGCCAATGCATCGGCTGCTGTGCCAGGTGGCCAAGGGCTCGACGGCCAGACGCCAAAGATCGAACCCGCAGTGGCATTGAACGCAAAATTCGCTGATCCCTCCAAGGTGGTAATCGCGGTCGTCAGTAGCGGCGCCTTCTGCTCAGGCCCAGGGGCCAAAGCCGGCTTGGCTTGAAAGATGACTTCGGCTAAGCCCGGGCCCGATACCGCATCAAAAAAGGTGGTGGTGGCGTGCTCCAGGGCTATAGACATTAACGCTTCCGGCCCGATGTTGGGGCCGCCCGCCTGCCCTAGCAGCCGGCCTTTTGCAGAATTCGCAGAGACGGCCCGCACTGCATCGGCAATCGCCATGACCAGGGCCAAGAGCTCCTGGCCATGCGTTCGGCCAGCAAGGCCCTGGGCCAAAAAATCATCGAGTCTGCGATGCATTGCCTGTCACATGGGATGTTCGATAAGTTAAGGTAACAGCTTTTCAAGCAGATCATTGGTTTTGCTGA
>CAYTRY010000073.1:0-4294 GCA_964440375.1 uncultured Bordetella sp.
GAGACCATGGCATGCACAAAACGCTCATGGCCCGGCACATCGATAAAGCCGATTGTGTTAGCCGCTGAGGTTTCCCCCGCAGCGACCGCAAGATAGGCGTAGCCGAGCTCAATTGAAATACCGCGACGTTTCTCTTCTGGCAGGCGATCGGTATCCTTGCCAGTGAGTCTGCGAATCAGGGAAGTCTTGCCGTGATCAATATGCCCGGCAGTGCCGATGATCATGGCCTGGCCTGACGTAGCGCTTCAATCAGCAGCGCTTCTTCAGTCGGCAAGAGGCATCGGCAGTCAAAAATAATTGCGCCATCGCTAATGCGGCCGATCACCGGCGTGGACAGCTGACGAAAACGGGCGAGTGTTTCCTGTAGCAACCCGCCGCTTCGTCGCAAGGCAGCCTTGGGGCGCAGCATCACGGCTGCCGAAGGCAGCCGCTCCTCGGGCAGCGCGCCTGATCCAATTTGGCTTGCGCAATCCGCAACCTGCATCTCAAACCTATCGCCAGCAAAAGCTGCAAGCGGGCCGGCAACTCGGTGGCAGGCCTGCTGAATATCTGCCCGTGAGCGTGTCAGCATCGCCAACACCGGCAGCCGCTCGGGCAGCCGATGGCCTGAGTCATAGACACGCAGCGTCGCCTCCAAAGCCGCCAGCACAAGTTTTGATACCCGCAGGGCACGCTTTAACGGATGGCGCTTGATACGGTCGATCGCCACTCGACTGCCCACGATGATGCCCGCCTGGGGTCCGCCGAGGAGTTTGTCGCCCGAGAACATCACCACATCAGCGCCCTTGGATAACGAATCAGAGGGCAGTGGTTCGCGTGGCAGGCCCCATTGGCTAAGATCAATCAATGCGCCGCTGCCCAAGTCCACCATATACAAAAGCCCATGGGCCCGGGCCAAAGCACCGAGCTCAGCATCTCCGACCTCTGAGGTAAATCCCGTCACCGCATAGTTCGAGCGGTGGGCCTTCACGATCAGCGATGACTTCTCGGTAATTGCATCACGATAATCACGCAAATGGGTGCGATTGGTCGTGCCCACTTCAATGAGCTTGCAATTCGCGGCGCGCATGATGTCGGGCATACGAAATGAGCCACCAATTTCAATCTGCTCACCACGCGAGATCAGGACTTCTTTACGGGCGCCCAGTGCAACCAAAGCAAGCAGCACCGCCGCAGCGCAGTTATTCACGACGGTTGCAGCCTCGGCACCCGTAAGCCGGCAGAGCAGCTCCTCGATCACATCATCGCGATCACCCCGTTCACCGGATGCGATATCAAATTCAAGGGCGCGATATCCACGCATGGCGGCAGCAACCGCATCGATGGCTTCTTCACCCAGCAGCGCACGGCCCAGATTGGTATGAATGACGGTGCCGGTGAGATTGATCACACCACGCAGCCGCGAGGCGGCATCTTGCTGGGCGCGGGCCAGCGCTCGGTCAATGAGCAGGGCCTCTGAAGGCGGATCGGCCGGCCCAGAGGGTCGCCCACGGGCGCTGGCGAGCTCGGCCTGGACCGCCCGTTTTACAAGGCTGCGGCCGAGGGTTTCAGACAGCGCCAAAAGCGCCGGTGCGGCCAGCAGCCGATCCACCGAGGGCAGGTGGCGGGGATTCTTTTGGATTTCGGATTCGCCCGAACCGGGCAGAATCGAGGATGACATGGCTAGTCGTGGCCGGGGTAGAACAACAAATTCGGGCCAGTCCGTGAGTAACCTTTTTCGTCGACCAGCATATCCAGGGCCAAGGAATTTAAGTCATCTGCAATCGGATCGATATTCGGATCTTTTTCCTGCATAAAAATCTTTAGGTAAGTCTTGCATTCATCGCAGGTCTCCGCACGAATCGGCACATCCGCCGGCAGACGGCCCTCCACCTCAACGGTGAGATAGGCCACGCCTTTTTCTTCTTCGCAGGAGGTGCACTTCACCCGCTCCATATTCCATTCTGTCATACAGAGTGCACAGACAAGGTAGCGGTAATTCATCCGATCGGGGTTAATCCTGACCAGGCTGCCGGTCGGTCGCATGCCACAGCAGGGGCAGACCGTTGGCACATCACTTGCGCCGACATCTTCTGCGGTCAGCGAGGCGGCCAGCCGCGAGAAATAGACCTGCAGGGCCGCTCCAATAAGCGGATACAAGGGGCCGTCGTCGGGCTCGGGAATGCCCGCAATGATTCGATCAGCAATGGCTTCAATTCTTGCGGGATCAGAGGCCAAGGCAGAGGTCAGCTCCGCAATGACCGCTGCAAGCTGGGCATTGGCCTGGCCTTGGGCGTTGACTTCGGCCAGAACATCACGCAGATCGGCATGCCATTGGACATCCCGCGGTGTGACGTGGGCCGATAAGGGGGGCATGCCGTACTGGCGGCTGTTGGCGACTGCTTTCGCAGGCACTGCATGGGCTGGGCGGGCCGCATAGGCCTTGGCCTGGCCGCGGCAGACTTGGCCGAGAAACCGCATATAGGCGCCCGAATCGTCGTGTGCAGCCAAAGCATCAAAGCGGGCCGCACGGTCTCGAAACAGGCCCTGCGGCTCGGGTAGCACCACCCGCGGGGCCTTGATGAGTCGGTCCATCGTGCCGTCGGTAATGATGGGGGTCGGCATACCTGCGTTTTCCTCTTTTGCTGAGCAATCCACTTCAAAATAAAAACCGGCCCCTTGCGGGGCCGGAATCAATTACCACTTCCTTGCTTGACCGAAGCCGATTATCGCTTATCGATCGACTGGTACCACAGCGGATGGTGATGCTTGGCCCAGGCACGCGATACCGTGCCCTTGGTCATGGCACCAATGGTGCCTTTCACCCAGATGGCGGCATAGACATGCACGATGATCGTGATGATCAGCAGCGCACCCGCCACGGCATGGACCAAGGCTGCAAGCCGAAGCGTATCAATCGCAAACATATGCGAGAAATACTGCCGCCAGATGATGATGCCGCTGGCCATCAAGGCCAGCATGGTGAGCAGCATCGCCCAGTAGGCAAGCTTCTGACCGGCGTTGTACTTACCCACCGCGGGCAGCCGATCATCGCGATTGGCAAGCACATCACCAATCTGGCCCAGCCACTTCCAGTCGTAACTCCTCATGACGTTGTCACTGAACTTCTGGATGGCAAAGATCATGAAGGAGGCGAACATTACAACGCCAATGATGGGATGGAGCATGCGCGATAACTCGCCCCCGCCCAGCACAGCACTCAGCGACCAAAACGTCGGATGAAAGAACGCCAGGCCACTGGCGGCCAGCAACACAAACGTGATTGCTGTTAGCCAGTGGTTCCAGCGCTCATTGGCGGCATAACGCTGAACTTCATTGCCTTGGCTCATGAATCAGACCTCCTTTTCATCAACAGTCTTGGGACCCTTGATGAAGTAGTGGGCGATTCCAACGGCAACTGCCGCTGCCATACCCCAGGACAACACAGACTTGGTCATGCCCTTCCACAGGCCAACCGTTGGGCTGATCTGCGGATCGCTGGGAAGGCCGTTATAGGCCTCGGGCTTATCGCCATGGCGCAGCACATACATCACGTGCGTGCCACCCACACCCTGCGGGTTGTATAGGGCTGCATTCTGATAGCCGCGCTCTTTTAAGTCCTTCACGCGCTGATCGGCCCAGGCCACGAGATCCTTCTTCTTGCCAAAGCGAATGGCCTTGGTCGGGCAGGATTTCGCGCAGGCTGCGCCTTCACCTACTGCCACACGGTCTGAACAGAGCGTGCATTTGTAGGCCTTGTGATCGGTCTTGCTGATCCGCGGAATGTTAAAGGGGCAGCCAGCGACGCAGTAGCCGCAGCCAATGCAGTTGTCTTTAACGAAATCAACGATGCCGTTTTCGTATTTGACGATTGCACCTGGTGCAGGGCAGGCCTTCAAGCAGCCTGGATCCTCGCAGTGCATACAGCCATCTTTACGAATCAGCCAATCGAGGCCACCGTCGGCCCGCTCGACTTCGTTAAAGCGCATCACGGTCCAGGACTTGGTCGTGAGGTCGGCCGGGTTGTCATACACCCCGACCATCGACCCGATCTCATCCCGGTTGTCGTTCCACTGCATACAGGCGACTTGGCAGGCCTTGCAGCCGATGCACTTCGACTCGTCAATCAACTTCGCAACGGCGATATCCGGATTGCTCTTGATCGGCATCTCCGCCGTGGTTGCGGAGCGATTCACAATGTTCATGGTTGTTGCTGTAGCCATTGTTATCCTCCTTAGACCTTAGCGATGTTGACGAGAAACGCCTTGAACTCTGGCGTCTGTGAATTGGCATCGCCCACAAACGGCGTGAGTTC
>CAYTRY010000074.1:0-4234 GCA_964440375.1 uncultured Bordetella sp.
CCAGCGATCATTTCTACGCACAGAAGATTGGCGTTGCGACTTTCTACACCCACCATATCTTGAGTGCTGCGGCAGGGCTTGCCCAATCGGTGCGGGTCGGCGAGGAAGTGATCACGGCCATGCAGCATGGCCTGAATGATTTGCTGACCCCGTAGGCCAATTGGGGCCCCTTCAGCAGCCTGCTAGCCACTAGGCATCAAACTTCACGCCCTGGGCAAGCGGCAGGTCCCGGCCATAATTAATTGTGTTGGTGGCGCGGCGCATGTAGGACTTCCATGCATCCGACCCCGACTCGCGGCCGCCGCCTGTCTGCTTTTCTCCCCCAAAGGCGCCTCCAATTTCTGCGCCCGAGGTCCCCAGGTTCACATTGGCAATTCCACAATCGGATCCCGCAGCGGATAGGAATCGCTCAGCCTCTGTTAGGTCATTGGTGAAAATGGCAGACGATAGCCCCTGGGGCACATCGTTATTCATGGCGATTGCTTCTTCCAGCCGGTCATAGGGAATGACATAAAGAATCGGTGCAAAGGTTTCTTCTTTTACGATCGCGGTCTGCGATGGCATGACGACAAGGGCCGGGCGGGCATACCAGGCGTTTGCAAACCGCTCTTCAAGCGCCCGCTCTCCGCCAAAGATTTTTCCGCCTTCGGTCCGCGCTTGGGTGAGTGCGGCCTGCATCGCGGCGAAAGCACGTTCATCAATAAGCGGCCCAACCAGGATGCCAGCCTCAGTTGGATTGCCGATGGGAAGGCTCGCCCGTGCGGCATCAAGCCTTTTGATGACAGCATCCAAGATGGATCGATGCACGATGAGCCTACGGGTGGTGGTGCAGCGCTGGCCTGCCGTTCCCCAGGCACCAAAAACAGTGCCGCGAATCGCGAGATCAAGATTTGCGGTCGGCGAAACAATCACGGCGTTATTGCCACCCAACTCTAATAAGCATTTACCAAACCGCGCTGCGACACGTGGCGCAAGGTCTGCGCCCATGCGGCAGCTGCCCGTTGCCGAGACAAGGGCGACTCTCGCGTCTTCAGCAAGGCACTTGCCTAAATCCGCCTGGCCGATGACAAGTCCTAAAAGCCCCTCGGTTGGGGTGCCTTCACTTGCCAAGGCAGCGCAGGCTTTTTCGAATAAGGCTTGTGTTGCAATTGCTGTGAGTGGCGTCTTCTCTGAAGGTTTCCAGATCAGACTATTGCCGCAGACCAGCCCCAAGGCCGCATTCCATGCCCATACCGCCACGGGAAAATTAAACGCAGTAATGACCGCAGTGGGGCCAAGCGGCAGCCACTGTTCCATCATGCGATGGTTCGGCCGCTCCGAAGCGATGGTCAGGCCATGCAGCTGCCGCGAAAGTCCGACAGCAAAATCGCAGATATCAATCATCTCTTGAACTTCACCCAGGGCCTCGCTGGTGATTTTTCCCGCCTCTATCGAGACTAAGGTTGCAAGATCAGATTTGTGCTGACGCAGTAACTCGCCCAACCGGCGAACCAACTCGCCACGCCTTGGCGCAGGGATGACACGCCAGGCCTGAAAGGCCGCCTGTGCCTTTGCTATCTTTGTATCCGTAGAACTGGGGCTATCTTTTTCGATGGATCCAATAACGCTTCCATCGATGGGGCTTTTTACAACTAAAGCCTGCGATCCAGATGCTGAGGCTGCAAAAGTATTTGGGCTCACGCCAAGCCGCAGAAGGGCCTGATGGGTCGAGTCAGTCATTGACATGGTGGATAGTTATTTTCTAAGCGATGCATGAAGGATGAGCTGGGCAGCGACTGCATCTTCTACCGCCTGGCCCAGAGATTTAAAAATAATCGTGCTGCCTGCTTTTGGCATCGCCACAGTACCTGCGAGTAACTCACCAATCTCGGCGGTAATTGTGGCCTTTGAAAGAATCACATCGCCCGATTCCTGCTCGGCCGCCTGCCGCTGATCGGCAATCACAATGTTGCGCATTGCATCATCGTCAAGTTCCCGCCAGCTGGGCCTTGGGGCACCTACTGCAGCGACAAAGGCTCCGGGCTTAAGCCAAGCACCCTTCAGAATCGGCGTGGCGGCGTTGCTCACCGTGCAGATGATGTCGGCCCCGCGCACGGCCTCCTCTGCAGACCCGCAGGCACGGCCATTAATGTCTCGGGCGCAGGCCTGAGCATTGCTTTTACTACGACTCCAGACACGGATTTCATCAACGGGCCGAACCAGACGCAGCATCTTGGCGTGGCTTCTTGCTAAAACCCCGCTGCCCAGCATGGCAACGATTTTTGGCCCGGCGGGCGTAAGCGCATCGGCGGCAACGGCCGAGACCGCAGCGGTGCGCATCGCGGTAAGGGTCGCGCCTTCAAGAATTGCAGTGGCAGCACCCGTTTCGGGATCCATCAGCACGATGGTGGCCAAAAGGGTGGGCAGGCCTTTTTCGGCGTTACTCGGCACCAGGGTAATCAGCTTGGTGGCAAGGGCGCTGCCCAGCTGGGCGGGTTTTAAAAACAGAAGACCATGTTCGGATGGGCCGCCGGCGGCCGGCTTTTTGCCTGCGGCGGATGGTTGCATGGCCGCATCAAACGGCATGACCATGCGAAGTGGCTGGTTGGCTTTTCCAGCCGATAGGTCGATCAGCGCCTGCCGCATTGCATCGATAAGGGCGGCCGGGTCAAGGCACTCGTTAACCCGTGCTTCACTGAGGTAGGGAACCGCGGTCGGCATCTGCGAAAAAGCCTTGTTTTATTTGCGTTTTCCCCTAATTAGGGGCGGACCAATTCGACTTTATACTCGGCCGACTCTGGCAACGCACTTAGTGTAAGCACCCAATGAGCAACGACATCATTTTAGAGACCAAGGACCTTGTGAAGGAGTTCAAGGGCTTCGTGGCGGTGTCGAACGTTAATCTGAAGGTTAAGCGTGGCCATATCCATGCCTTGATTGGCCCCAATGGTGCGGGCAAGACTACGGTTTTTAATTTGTTAACCAAGTTTTTGATTCCGACCTCTGGCCAGATTTTGTATAACGGCGAAGACATTACCCGCCAGAAGTCGGCCCAGATCGCCCGCAAAGGCGTGATTCGGTCATTTCAGATTTCGGCGACATTTCCCCACCTATCGGTTTTAGAAAATGTCCGTATCGGGCTGCAGCGTGAGCTGGGCACCTCGTTTCATTTCTGGAAATCCGAAGCCTCGCTTGAGAGCTTGACACCGAAGGCGATGGAGCTCTTAGAAACCGTTGGGCTTACCGAATTTGCAAATCACACAACGGTCGAGCTTCCGTATGGCCGTAAGCGGGCGCTAGAAATTGCCACGACTTTAGCGATGGATCCGCAGCTGATGCTGCTCGATGAGCCCACGCAGGGCATGGGCCATGAAGATGTCGATCGTGTCACCCAGCTGATTAAAAAAGTATCCGCGAATCGCACAGTCTTGATGGTGGAGCACAACATGAATGTGGTGGCCCGCATCGCTGACACCATTTCAGTATTGCAGCGCGGCCAGATCATTGCCGAAGGCCCCTACGAAGTGGTCTCTAAGGACCCGCAGGTCCTCGAGGCCTATATGGGCAGCAGCGAAGTCGAATTACAGGGCGCCCATTAAGATGAGTGAGCTGCTGCGCCTAGAAAATGTCCACGCCTTTTATGGCGAGTCGCATATTCTGCACGGCATCAATCTGCATGTGCAGCAAGGCGAAGTGGTCACGCTCTTGGGCCGCAATGGTGCCGGCCGCACCACCACACTGAAAGCGATTCTTGGTCTTGTTGGCAGGCGCTCCGGTTCGATTCAAATGAAGGGCCAGGAGACAGTGAGTCTGCCGCCGCATAAGATCGCGCAGATGGGCATTGGCTTTTGCCCGGAAGAGCGGGGCATTTTTGCAAGCCTGACCTGCGAAGAAAATTTATTACTGCCGCCAAAGGTCGCTGAAGGCGGCATGACGGTTGAAGAGATTTATTCGCTTTTTCCGAATTTAAAAGAGCGGCGGGCAAGCCCCGGCACTCGGCTATCGGGCGGCGAGCAGCAGATGCTGTCGGTTGCGCGTATCTTGCGAACAGGCGCAGGCTTATTGCTGCTGGATGAAATCTCTGAGGGCTTGGCCCCCGTGATTGTTCAGGCCCTTGGCCGGGCGATTCGGATGCTGCGCGAGCGGGGCTTTACGATCGTGATGGTGGAACAGAATTTCCGGTTTGCTGCACCACTGGCAGACCGGTTTTATGTCATTGAGCATGGTGCGGTGGTGGAGGCGTTTTCCGCTTCAG
>CAYTRY010000075.1:0-1695 GCA_964440375.1 uncultured Bordetella sp.
ATCTTCAAAGACCGGGCTGCTGCCGCGACTGAAAAGCTGAAGGATGTTCCAGCTTCCTATGCCGCTGACAAGGCTGCTGCTGAGAAGGATGGCACCATTGACAAATTCGCTAAGGATGAAGACACCTACAAGAAGGGTCTTGACCGCGCGAAAGCTGGTGCTGCCCGTGCTGCCCCGCCCTCATCCCACGCCCAAGCATTCCCGGGTAAAGACGAGGCCGCACAGCACAAAGCTCGGAAAAACTTCCTAGCCCTGGTCTTCTGTTTGATGGTGGGTACGGCCGCGTTGCCGCACATTCTGATGCGTTTCTACACCACACCATCAGTAAAGGAGGCGCGTAGCTCTGTGACTTGGTCACTGTTCTTTATCTTCTTGCTGTACTTCTCGGCGCCTGCGCTTGCGGTGCTGGTGAAGTTCGTGATGTACAACGACATTGTGGGATCGTCGTTTGCATCGCTACCGGCATGGGTACAGAACTGGACTAAGGTAGACCCCGGCCTGCTGTCAATTGTTGACATCAACAAAGACGGCATCGTGCAGCTGGCGGAGATCTCCATCGGTGCGGATATCGTGGTTCTGGCAACACCAGAGATCGCGGGCCTGCCCTATGTGGTCTCAGGCATGGTGGCTGCCGGTGGTCTTGCCGCAGCGCTTTCAACTGCTGACGGTCTGCTGCTGACAATGGCCAACGCCCTGTCGCACGACGTGTACTACAAGATGATCGACCCCTCGGCACCGGTTTCTCGCCGCGTGACCCTGTCCAAGTCGATGCTCTTGGTCGTTGCCGTGTTGGCTGCCTTGGTGGCACAGCAGAAACCTGCTGACATTCTGTTCCTGGTGTCTGCGGCGTTCTCGTTTGCTGCTGCGGGCTTCTTCCCGGCACTCGTGATGGGCATCTTCTGGAAGCGCACCACCGGTATTGCCGCAAGCCTGGGTATGCTGGCCGGTGTAGGCATCACCTTCTGGTACATGATCAACAATCAGGTCTGGCTGCGCGAAGTCTTCTTCGGAATTCCGCGCTCCGTGCCGACAGCGCCTACCGAGTGGTTTGAGATCTCCGCGATCTCAGCTGGCCTCTTCGGCGTGCCGCTGGGTTTTGCGATCATCATCATCGTGAGCCTGATCACCCCCGCTCCGAGCCGTCAGGTTCAGGAGCTGGTGGAATCGGTCCGGTATCCCGACCTGAAGATGGCGAAGTAATCCCGACCCACCCGGGGGATCCCCTTCCCCCGGGGTCGGAACAACGAAGCCCGCCTTCCCCGGCGGGCTTTTTTTTCGCTACCATTTGCCATCGCTAGGGGTGACCGGCATGGGCCGGTCTGAGAAATACCCTCGAACCTGATCCGGCTGATACCGGCGTAGGAAAGCACAAATGGCCTCTCCCAAAAAAGTTCTCTCAATTGCCGGCTCCGACAGCGGGGGCGGCGCAGGCATACAAGCCGACTTAAAAACCATTGCCGCCCTCGGCTGCTATGGGCTTACCGCAATCACCGCACTAACAGCGCAAAACACCCAGGGCGTGCGTGCCATCCATGCGCCTGAGCCGGATTTTCTGCGTGCGCAGCTTGATGCAGTCTTTGAAGATATCGGCGCCGACGCAGTCAAGATCGGTATGCTGCACTCGCCAGAAATTGTTGGGGTTGTGGCCTCGGCGCTTAAGCAATATCGGCCGGGCTTTGTGGTGCTCGATCCGGT
>CAYTRY010000075.1:1795-4171 GCA_964440375.1 uncultured Bordetella sp.
AATCCTCAGTTTCTTGCCGCTACCGCCAGCGTGGATCAGAGTGCGATCGCGCCCTTTCCCAATAGCGAAAAAGTCTATGTGCAGGGATCCCGGCCTGATCTGCGTGTGCCGTTTAGAAAAATTACCCAAGATGACACCCCCAGCCAGATGGGCGCAGAGAAAAACCCGCCCATCTATGTGTATGACACCAGCGGCC
The DNA here is from genome assembly GCA_964440375.1 of uncultured Bordetella sp. Taxonomy (GTDB): domain Bacteria; phylum Pseudomonadota; class Gammaproteobacteria; order Burkholderiales; family Burkholderiaceae_A; genus Lacustribacter. The sequence goes on from CAYTRY010000075.1 coordinate 1,992, forward strand.
CCTATACCGACCCGCAGGCAAAGATTGATATTCGCGCGGGCCTTGCCCCCATTCGTGCCAAGTGGATCGATGAGCGTAGCGATACCGAGCGCCTCTCTGGGCCCACCAGCGCCTTTGGCAAGGATCGACTCCATGATCCTAAGCTTGTCGCGCTGCGGTTTAACTTGCAGCGCCAGCCCCGCAGAGCCAGGGCCGGGATGAATGTCACTCAGATGCACTACGCTAAAAAAGGCATCGTCACCCCCGAGATGGAATTCATTGCGCTACGCGAAAACATGCTGCGGGCCGATTACATCGAGAGCCTGAAATCGGCAGGCGGTAATTCCGCCCGCATGGCGGAGTTGATGCTGCGTCAGCATCCCGGTGAGTCCTTTGGCGCCGCAATCCCAAAAGAAATTACGCCTGAGTTTGTACGTAGCGAAGTTGCCCGCGGCCGGGCCATTATTCCTGCCAACATCAATCACCCGGAATCAGAGCCGATGATTATTGGCCGCAACTTCATGGTGAAAATCAACGGCAATATCGGCAATAGCGCTGTCTCATCTGGCATTGGTGAAGAAGTCGACAAGATGACCTGGGGCATTCGCTGGGGCGCCGACACCATCATGGACCTCTCCACCGGCAAACACATCCATGAGACCCGGGAATGGATCATTCGCAATAGCCCCGTGCCAATTGGCACAGTGCCGATTTATCAGGCGCTTGAAAAAGTTGATGGCAAGGCTGAAGAGCTCACCTGGGAGCTTTTCCGCGACACCCTAATTGAGCAGGCCGAACAAGGTGTGGACTACTTCACGATTCATGCCGGCGTGCTGCTGCGTTATGTGCCCATGACGGCCAACCGCATGACCGGCATTGTCAGCCGTGGCGGCAGCATCATGGCCAAGTGGTGCCTGGCCCACCACAAAGAGAATTTCCTGTACACCCACTTTGCCGACATCTGCGAGATCATGAAGGCCTACGATGTGTCCTTCAGTCTCGGTGATGGACTGCGGCCGGGAAGCGGCTGGGATGCCAACGATGATGCCCAGCTCGGCGAACTGAAGACCCTGGGCGAGCTGACTCAGATCGCCTGGCAGCATGATGTCCAGACCATGATCGAAGGCCCCGGCCATGTGCCCATGCAACTGATCAAGGAAAACATGGACAAGCAGCTGGACTGGTGCGATGAGGCGCCCTTCTACACCCTGGGGCCACTGACCACCGATATTGCGCCGGGCTACGACCACATTACCAGCGCCATTGGTGCCGCCCAGATCGGCTGGTATGGCACGGCGATGCTTTGCTATGTCACGCCCAAGGAGCATCTGGGATTGCCCAATAAAGATGATGTCAAAGCAGGCATCATCGCTTACAAAATCGCAGCCCATGCTGCCGATCTTGCCAAAGGCCATCCCGGCGCACAGATTCGTGACAACGCACTTTCAAAGGCCCGATTTGAGTTTCGCTGGAATGACCAATTCAATCTCGGCCTGGATCCTGACACCGCCAAGGCCTATCACGATGAGACCCTGCCCAAGGAGAGCATGAAGGTCGCCCACTTCTGCAGTATGTGTGGGCCCCACTTCTGCAGCATGAAGATCACGCAGGATGTCCGCGACTACGCCGCAAAGCAAGGAGTCTCCGAAAACGAGGCCCTTGCAAAGGGCATGCAGGAGAAGTCGGTCGAGTTCGTGAAATCAGGCGCAAAGGTCTACCACAAGGCCTAGTATGGGTTTACGTATTGGCGTTGCGGGGGCCGGCCTCGTGGGCAGGCTCGCGGCACTCGCACTTGCGCGTGCTGAGCATGAGGTCACGATCTTCGAGGCCAGCGACTCGCTGTCCCCGAAATCGAGTGGGCCGCGTGCGGCGGCCTGGACCTCTGCAGGAATGCTCAGCCCGATTGCAGAGATGGAAACTGGCGGTGACGCAGTCCGTAAACTCGGCGAGCGATCGCTGCATTTATGGCAAGAAATTGACGCTCATCTTCGCGCGCATGCTAAGGCCGCATCGGATCTTGATTCGGGTGTAGGCCTGCAGCTGCAAGACAGCCTGATGGTCTGCCATGGCTCGGACTTAGGCAGCGCGCAGCGGGTGCTGCGACTTCTTGATGGTGATCGCACTCGGGTCATCAAGCTTGCCGCAGATGAAGCCGCCACCCTTGCCCCAGGCCTAAAGGCTGGCCTGCACTGCTGGAGGCT
>CAYTRY010000076.1:0-2328 GCA_964440375.1 uncultured Bordetella sp.
GCATCTCGAGATTCAATGCAAGCCCCATCTGCGCCATATCTTGGCGAAGGAAGTGGGCGCTGCTTTCCAGCCTGGCCTTCATGCTGTCAGATAGCCCCTCGACCACCAGGCTCGCGCGGCCAGTGCCGTCAAGCTGCAAATCAATACGAATTGGGCCCTGGTTAGGTGGGGTGACCTCAAGCACCGCGCGGCCTCCTCCCTGACGGGTGAGTTTCAGAATTTCCACATTCAGAGGTCCGGTTCCTAGAGACGCACGAGCAGCCTCAAGCTTACTTTCTGCGCGGGCAAGTGCCTCCGAGGAGGACTGAGCAATCGATGGTGTCGAAGAGTTTAGAGAAGACTCAACTCGCTGGGCCGACTGGCGGGCCGCATCTGCAGCGGCGGCAACACCTTCGGCGTTTGGTTTCGCAGTAACGACCACATTGCCCACATCACTAATGGGGCTGCCCGCAAGCGAGGTCTGTTTTCCAGAATACTCGCCGGCCTCTTTCTCCCCACGAAGACGGGCTGCCTCCGCAAGGGCCGCTGCAGCCAGAGCCTGGTCCTGGGATGAAGAACCTGACTGGGGTTGGCCCTGAGCGCCGCTATCGTTTGGCAGGCGGGTGGCCGAGGTATTCACGCCAATCAAGCCTGGTGCAACATCGCCAGCGCTCGTCTGACCCATCTGAGGTGTCTGTGATCCCGCCTGCTGCGCCGATATCGGGGATGCTGTAACCGCCTGCGTGACAGATGCGTTCGCGGAACTGCCTGGATCTGCAAGTGACGCCGAGGCTGCCATAACCGCGGTCTGCGCGACTGCTGTCGAATTATTTATTGCCGATACACCACCTGCGGCCGTTGAGCCGATCAGGCCTGAATTCGTAAGGCCCTGACTGCCAACCGCAGCAGGCCCGAGACCCACATCCGGGACATCGGCCGCAACGCCCTCTGATGCGGCTGTCTGAACCATGACTTGAGCCTCTGCTGAAACCAGCAAGGCGGCGCCTGAGGTGTCACCGTCACCTGAAGGCTGGCCAGCCACCGCACCCGTTAGTGCGGCAAAACTTGCCAAAATCGCATTCTGAAATACCGGATCAATGGGCAAATTCTGCCCTGATATCCCCGATACTGCTTTCGGATCGATAATCTGACCGTCTTGAAGGGCATCATCGAGAAGGTTTTCTGCGAGGGTGGCTGCTTGTTCGGCATCCAGCGATGCCAAGGCCGCCGCTAGCTCTGAGGAAAATGGGTTCTCTTCCCCGGATCCCTCACCAGCAGAGCCGACTGAGGTGGCCGGCTCCGGGGATAGCCCCATCAAAAGGGGGTCAAGCGCCCCGTTATTTCCAGCTTTTCCTGAAGCCGCAGCCCCCACTCCGCCTGTAATCTGCATCGATGCCATGACAGTCCAACCTCTTTTAAGGAAAGTTGAACCCTCTCAAGCATCTTTCGTGCCAGAGCCATGCTGGGCTGGCTCATCGGAGCCAAAGGCGGGCTTTCTGTGTGAAAAGGCATCCTCGATTTCCTGCCATTCGGCCTGCTGCTCGGACTGCTCGGCCTCTTTTTTGCGCCGTGCCAAGGCCCGATCAAGGCCCTGGCTTTTCATTTTCGCCGCCAATGCCGCTCGATTGGCCTCCTCAACCTGTCGATGCATGTGAGCGGTTGCTAACTCTTGGTCTTTGGCTCCCGCCAAAAGCCTGCCGCGAAAAGCGAGCGTGTCATTTAAGGTGGCGACGGAAATCCCTTGCTGACCCATCGTCATCGCAGCGTCTCCGTATTCCCGGGCGTATTGGATCACCTGCTCATTGAGTTCTTTAGTTTTAGCGTACTCGCTGGCAAGCCGCTTTGCCTTTGCCATGGCCATGTCCTGGCGGACCTTCGCAAGCCGGGCCATCGCCTTAATGGCGCGGCTCATTTAGAGGCCTGCGGCTGGGCAGGCCCGCCTGCGGCGGCGGCAATCTTTAAAAGCTCGGCAAGCGAAGTCTGCATCGAATGCGAGTCATCTGCATCTTGCTGCAAATAACGCTGAATGTGCGGCCACATTCGCACTGCCATATCGAGCTCGGGATCACCCCCGGCCACATAGGCCCCCATGGACAAAAGCTCTCGCCCTCGCATGTAGCGGGAGTAAAGCATCTTGAGCTTTCTTGCCGCAGCTTGATGGTCTTTGGTCGTGACTTTGGGCATCACCCGTGAAATCGAGCGCTCAATGTCAATTGCGGGATAGTGGCCGCTATCGGCAAGCTCACGGGACAAAAATACGTGCCCATCTAAAATCCCGCGGGCTGTATCGGCTACCGGGTCGTGTACATCGTCACCCTCTAAAAGGATGGTGTAAAACGCGGTGATCGA
>CAYTRY010000076.1:2428-4001 GCA_964440375.1 uncultured Bordetella sp.
GGAGAGATCCCCTCAGTGGGATCCACGGGCATTAAAAAAGTAGTGCCACCATTAAAGCCGATACATTCGGCCTCAATGGCCCGATCGCCACCCAAATTGATGGTGGCGCGATCACCGATAGTCATCGGCAGGCCCTGCACCTCATATACAAGGCCAGAGACACGCACAAGCCGGCCCTCGCGTACCGATCTCGGAGCACCACGAAGACTTGCCTGAGCCGCCGCCAGACGCTCAAGCGAATGGCTATTCTGAGGGTGCATCAAGGCCCAGGGCCGTCCGCACGAGGGCACGGCGGGCCTGCTCCCCAACATTCAGACGCATTCCTTGGGCCTCAACGTAGGCATGGCCCTCGGGGATATTTTCATCTGCCACGAGCGTACATTTAAACGGAAGGCCCGGATCATCAATTGCGCGCTTCCAGGTCTCCGCCTCTTCTGCACGGACTCTGAAATAAAGTTTTTCGCCGGGCTTGGGAAGCCGCAATAAAGCCTCCTGCACGGCCGAGACAAAAGGAGCCCGATCCATACCTTCTTTACCGGCTAGACGCTCACCAACTTGATAGGCAAGCTCTGCCATCGGCTCGCCCATTGCTGCGGGCAGATCATTAATTGCCTCAAGTAAGGTACTCAGTGCCAAAGTAAGGCGCTCGATTTCCGCCTTGCCTTGCTCATAGCCGGCCTTGTAACCCTCCTCGTGTCCTTTTTGCATGCCCTCGAGGTGACCTGCCGTGTAGCCTTCCTGTTTGCCCTCCGCATAGCCGCTTGAATGGCCTGACTCCATTCCTAGCCGCACAGCCTCGGCACGAATCGCTTCAACCTCTTCTACAGTCGGAAGCGGCGCCCTGCGGACTTCTGTGGGTGGCCGCGGATCAAAAGACGGTGGCTTCCAGGTCCGAAGCGAAGCGGTAAGCTCTTTTTCGAGTTCGGCCTCTTCTGCCGCCCTGCGCGCGCGGCTTTCCTCTGCCGCTTTGTAAACCGAGTCCAGTGAATACGCCATAGATCATTGATCAGACGAACTGATCAGCCGCCTTACCGCGTTCCATGTTGATACGGCCCTCATCGGAGAGCGCTCGCGCAATCACCAGCACCGCTTTTTGCTGATCCTCGACATCCTGAATCTTCATCGGACCGCGGGTCTCGAGATCTTCCTTCACGCCTTCAGCGGCACGGCGGGCCATATTCTTAAAGAGCTTGTCTCTGAGCCTTGGACTTGCGCCCTTTAGCGCTACCACCAGCATATCCTGCGGGACCTCCAGCAGTAGCGTCTGAAGCGATCGATCATCGATATCAACGAGATCCTCAAAGGTAAACATCTGCTCCAGAATTAGCTGCGCCAACTCAGCATCATGCTCACCAATCTTGGCAAGTGCTGCCTTATCCATGCCGCCTGACATGAAGTTCAGAATCTCTGCGGTGGGTATTACACCGCCCACTGTGCTTCGGCGTGTATCGCTGGTGCCTTCCATGGCGCGTGACATGACCTCGTTAAGTTCTTTGAGCGCTGCTGGCTGGACTTTCTGCAGCAAGGCCACGCGAAGCATGAGCTCATCGCGAATTTCATCCGGGAATAGTTT
>CAYTRY010000077.1:0-3922 GCA_964440375.1 uncultured Bordetella sp.
ACGATATCAGCGCACTGATTTTGATTTTGATCGCGATGGCAGTTGTGCTTTTGCCTCGCCGCAAAGCCCCGGATGAGGCTGCGGCGGGCGCACCCTAAAAGGCTGCTAATCAGTACGTCTTATACGGCAGGAATTTACCGGAGAGCTTCACGTTAACGCGGTCGCCTTTGGGATCCGGCTCGCGCACGATATCCATTGAAAAGTCGATCGCACTCATGATGCCGTCGCCGAATTCCTCGTGGATCAATTCTTTGATCGTTGTGCCGTAGACATTCACGATCTCATACCAACGGTAAATCAGCGGATCGGTCGGCACAGCAGTCGGAAGGCTTCCTTTAAAGGGCACTACCTGTAAGAGTTTGATCGCCTCCTTCGGTAAGCCAAAGATTTTGCCGATCGTCTCGGCCTGGGCGGCAGTCAGTGTCATCTGGCCAAGGCAGGCCGCTGTTGTCCACTCTTTAGAGAGCTTTAGCTTTTTGGCGACATCGGCCCACTTGATGCCTTTTTGAACCTTTGCGGAATAAATCAGATCCGTGACGTCCTCGCGGGTCATGGGCTTGGCGGGGCTTTTAGCGACTGTCATTACAAAACACTCCTTTATCGAAAAAATTAGGCTGCCCTACGCGGCCTTGGGCAGCAGCCCAGGCCGTACTACCACCGGCCGCTGAGGCTTTGCCTCCTGGCCGCTTGCGATGGCTTTTGCCCGCTTCACCAAGAAATCAATCAGGTGATTGCGAATGGGATAAAACTGTGGATCATGGTGCATCGTGGATCGAGATCGGCTTTTCGGCATGGTGTTCTCCACGATCTCCGCAATGACTGCCTGGGGGCCGTTACTCATCAGGAAAATCTTATCGGCTAACAAAATGGCCTCATCAACATCATGCGTAATCATGAATACCGTCTGATGGGTCTGCTGAACGATTTCGACGAGTTCATCCTGAATGTTGCCGCGCGTAAGGGCATCCAGCGCGCCGAAAGGCTCATCTAACAGCAGCATCTTGGGCTGAATTGCAAACGCGCGCGCAATTCCTACGCGTTGCTTCATGCCCCCCGAGAGCTGCGCGGGCTTTTTGTCCTCGGCACCCTGGAGATGCACAAGATCAATGAACTTTTGAACATGCGAAACGATCTCTGCCTTTGACCAGTCCGGCCATTTTGACTTCACGGCAAACGCAATATTTTCCCGAACGTTCAGCCAAGGCATCAGGGCATGGGACTGAAATACGACCCCGCGGTCTAGGCTGGGGCCCGAGACCTCTCGGCCATCCATAAAGACATGGCCGCCGGAGGGCTGCTCAAGCCCCGCAAGCACATTGAGAATGGTGGTTTTTCCGCAGCCTGAGTGGCCAATAATGCAGACAAACTCTCCACGATGCAGCTCGAAATTGATGTTGTCAAAAACGATCAGATCTTCGGATCCGGCAACACCGGGAAATGTTTTCTTAAGGCCCTGGACTTGAAGAAAGCTCATTGTGCCGCTCCTAATCCCGATACGTGACTAGCCGCTGCAGGCGGGCAAAAACAAAATCCAGCACCATTCCAACCACACCAATCAGCAGAATCGCAGTCAGAATGTTGCTGATCGACAGGTTGTTCCACTCATTCCACACAAAATATCCGATGCCCGTGCCGCCCACGAGCATCTCAGCGGCCACAATCACAAGCCAGGCGATCCCGATGGAGATGCGCATGCCGGTCATGATGGTGGGAGCCGCTGCGGGCAGAATCACGCGCAGGGCCTTGCGCACCGGGCGTACTTCGAGGGTACGGGCGACATCCATCCATTCCCTGCGCACTGAGGCGACACCAAAAGCCGTATTGATCAACATTGGCCAGATGGAGCAAATGAAAATCACAAATATGGCCGATACGCCTGAGTCCTTCAGCGTAAATAACGCAAGCGGCATCCAGGCGAGTGGCGAAATGGGCTTGAGCACCTGAATAAAAGGATCCAGGGCCGCAAACGCCGTTCGCGACATGCCGATCATGAATCCCAAGGGAATCGCAACAGCCGCCGCAAGAAAAAATCCAGACAGCACGCGGGCGATCGAATAGGCCAACTGAATGCCAATGCCCTTATCGTTGGTGCCACGATCGTAAAACGGATCTGCAAGATGGCCACCGAGCTTTTCAAGAAAATCGCCCGGCGTTGGAAATGCTGACTTTTGGCCTGATGCGGCCGCGGCCCCAACCAACTTGGCGTATTCATCATCAACGACCTGGCCTTTGCTGCCTCCCATGGTGGCGAGGGCCCAGATGCCAAAGATCAGCCCAAGAATAATCAGCGAAAGGGCAAGCGGTCGCAGCCGCTCAAGGGACATCATCTGCGTTTAGATCCTCTTGATCTTGAAACTATTGAGGTACTCCTCTGGCTTTGCCGGATCGAAGACCTTGCCCATGACCGAAAATGATTTAGTAGTGGTCTTCGGCGGCGTCAGGCCGGCCTGGGTCATTAAGCGCGACGCATCGGTCGCGAGAAAGACCTCGCTTGCGATTTTTTGATAATCGATATCGCCCTTAATCTGACCCCAGCGCTTCATCTGGGTCAGGATCCAGACTGCAAAGGATTGCCAGGGGAAGGGATCAAAGCCAATCCGATCCGGCACCTTACGGACATTGCCAAGGCCATCGGCAAATGTACCCGTCAGTACCTGCTCCACGACCGTTACAGGCTGATTCAGATAATTCGGTGGTGCAATCGCAGCCGCAATTTCTTTTCTATTCTCAGGTTTTTGAGCATAGGCCGTTGCCTCAATAATCGCCCGCAGCAAGGCTGCATAGGTGTTCGGCATGGTCGTTACAAACTCCTTGCTCGCCGCAAAGGCGCAGCAGGGATGGCCCTCCCAGAGCTCTTTTGAGAGCATATGAATAAAGCCCACGCCATCGAATACCGCGCGCTGATTGACCGGGTCCGGCGCTAAGAAGCCATCGATATTGTCGGCCCGCATGTTGGCCACCATCTCCGGAGGGGGCACAGAGCGGATTTGGATGTCTTTATCAGGATCCAGACCCGCCTCTGCAACGTAATAGCGCAGCAGGTAGTTGTGCATGGAATAGTCGAAGGGAACCGCGAATCGAAATCCCTTCCACTGCTTCGGGTCACGCTTATCTTTGTGCTTCATGGCCAAGGTAATGGCCTGGCCATTAATGTTTTCCACAGCCGGCATGGTGTAAGGCACCGGGGATGCGCCTGCGCCAACACTGATTGCAAGCGGCATCGGTGACAGCATGTGGGCAGCGTCGTACTCCTTATTCAGGGTCTTATCCCGAATCACAGCCCATCCCGCAGTCTTCACGATATTGACATCAAGCCCCTGCTTTCTATAAAAGCCCATGGGATCGGCCATGATGATCGGAGTCGCACAGGTAATCGGGATGAAGCCGACATTGAGCTTGGGCTTTTCAAGCCTGCCCGCCTGCGCAAACGCCTCCTTGGCGATGGCCATCGGGAAGATGGATGAAATCGCAGACATGGCCACAGGTGAGCCCACCGCCTGAAGAAATTTTCGGCGCACCGAATCCTGGGGAAAGAGTGCGCGCACCACCGCCTGCTCGACCACATGTGAGGACAGATGCTCACCAGCGAGCTGCTCAGCATGCGCTGAGAGGGCCTCATGCTCGGCCTGCGATGCGTGCTGCCCGCAGCTGCAACGTAAACTTGACTTTGCATCAAAGGGATTCGAGAAAATTGACATGGTGTCGCGCCTCCGGAAGGGTTACCCACTTCAGTTAGCAGGATCTATGCCAAACCCCATTGACCGCCAAGTTGTTGCAGATCAGTCCGGCGAAACTGTCTTAGCGAGAGGGTGTCGCACTGATTAAGTGCAGTGCTGCACTACGAGCGGGAACATTCGCACTCAAACGGGCGCGCAGCTTGACTCCATCTCTTTGCGTAGCCGATACGCATTTAGCGTCGTAT
>CAYTRY010000078.1:0-3841 GCA_964440375.1 uncultured Bordetella sp.
CCACTGCGATGAGGTACCCTGACGATCGAGGTCGATCAGCAGCGTGCTCATCTGCCGCTCAATTGCGAAATAGGCGGCCAGATTGGCGCTCAGTGAACTCTTGCCGACGCCCCCCTTCTGGTTGCTGACCAGAATTTTTAGTCTTGGCGTCCCGCCTGTTTTCAATCGCTCGCTCCGCCCCCACAGGGTTTAGGGATCCCGAATTTTAGCGGTAAATGGGGATGCCCTAAAATGGAATCTTCGATAAATTTCACCTTTAAAGAGGGTTGTTTTGGCCTTTCGAACCTACCCCCCCGAGCTCGACGCCAAGGTCCTGGAGCAATACAAGCTAGACCCCCGGCCGGCCGAGCGGACCGTCGTCCGGGAATTCAATTCAGGAGTCACGGCGGGCCTCATGCCACTGAAAGACTTCTCCAAGCGGTTGGCCCTGAAATGCGTTGAGGCCGATCCGGTGGTGGGGCTAGCGTTTTCCCTGCCCGAGGGCACCGATGTCCCAAAGGCAATTAAGGAATCCCAGCATCTCTGGGTGGTGATTACGGCCGATCAATACAAATTACAGTTCATCGCACCGAATGTGAAGTTTGGCTCCTATGACCTGGTGACGTCGGATTTTCCAACCGAGGTCATCGCCATCCAGCGCCGCGAAAGTTTTCGCGTGCCGGCACCGAACGATCGTACCCTTGACTTGGTGATCTCCGGATCTTTCAGTTCTGTTGTTGAGCCCCGTATTTTTGATATCGGTTTTCAGGGGGTTGGGTTGGAATTTAGCGCGATGGAGCGGATGCAGGTCGGCACAATTTGGTCGAACTGTTACTTCTCCCGCGGAAAGAAGTCTTCAGAAAGCTTCATGCTCCAAGTGAAAAATGTGAGTGATGTCTATAACCTCGACCATTTTCGTGTGGGCTGTCAGCTACTAAAACCCAGTGAACAGACCATCACGGATTTCGAGACCACCCGTAACAGTATTCAAAACTGCATCGTCTCTGGCCAGCCGCAACGCTGGCATTTAAGCGTCAGCTGGCTTTAAGCAGGCCCTGCCAGAGGCTGAGCCTTCGGGCCGCAATCTCGCCTGACTCAACCGCCTGCTTGACCGAGCAGCCGGGCTCATTCAAATGATGGCAATTTGCGAACCGGCATCGGCCACGGGCCTCCTGCGCGGCCGCCCACTCTGGAAATCCCAGCGCCAGCTGTGTCTCGGAGAGGTGATGCAGGCCAAAAAGCTGAAAGCCTGGCGTATCGATGAGCCAGCCGTTATGGGCAGCCACCATACGCGAGGCCGTTGTGGTGTGGCGGCCAGTTTGAAGCGCCTGCGAAATTTCCTGTGTCTGTGCATTGAATTCGGGCACAAGCCAGTTCAAGAGACTGCTTTTTCCCATGCCCGACTGGCCTAAGACCAGAGTGGTTTTCTCGGCAAGTGCATGCACCAAGTCGGCATTTTCAGTTTGAATGAATCCTGGCGTCTTGGGTTTGGCGGCTATTTCCAAAACGGCCCAGCCCAGCTGCGCAAGGCAGTCAGTAAAGCTTGCAAGCTGCTGCCGGGCCCGCTCTGTCGGCTGCACAAGGTCCACCTTATTGACCACGATCAGCCCAGAAATGCCCTCTGCGACGCAGGCGCAGATCATTCGCGCCAGCAGTTCATCAGAAAATAACGGATCACCTGCAATCACGATCATCGCCTGATCGATATTGGCGGCAAGCCCTTTACTGCGATGGGCCTCGCTACGCAGAAGGGCATTTTTTCTCGGCAGCTGCCGCAAAATGACCGCAGGCCTTACTGCCAAATCGATTTCAACCCAGTCATTGGTCATGGGCTCCTGATCCCGGCCCTTATACATACACAAATGATGCTGGCCCTGCCCATCGATCACCCAGGCCTGCCGGCCATGGTGGCTTAGGATTCTTGCCTGCATATCAAGTAAGGGGCGGGGGCTGCCGACGATCACGCATAGCCCGGATCTTAGCCTGTGCGATCATTGCCGACTATGTCAACGACAAATGAGCTCAATCTGGTGTGGGTCGACATGGAAATGAGCGGCCTAAACCCTGATGTGGATCGCATCCTAGAGGTAGCGATGGTCGTCACTGACGCGCAGCTGACGGTTCTGGCAATTGCGCCAGTGGTGGTCTTGCATCAGCCGGACACTGTCCTGGATGGCATGGATGCGTGGAATAAAAGCACCCATGGCAAATCCGGCTTAATCGATAAGGTACGGGCTTCGACAACATCGGAGTCACAGGCCAGTGCGCTGCTGCTGGATTTCATTCGGGGCTATGTGCCGGCCGGCAAGACGCCGATGTGCGGCAATACCGTGCACCAGGATCGGCGTTTTATGCAGCGCTACATGCCGCAGCTGGAATCGTTTTTTCATTACCGCAATATTGATGTCAGCACGATCAAGGAGCTCTGCCGTCGATGGAATCCATCGGTGATGAAGGGCTTTGAGAAGCAGGGCGCCCACACGGCCTTAGCCGATATTCAGGAGTCGATCGAAGAGCTAAGGTTTTATCGCAACAATTGGATTGAGAAATCGTCGGCGTAGGAGCAGGCCTAAGCCGATGCAGGCCGCTGACAGGCCCAGGAAGTTGCCCATCCAGAATCCCTCCGGTGCCGAGGGTCCGGGCAGGAACAGCGTGTGGGCAAACCACCAGCCGCCGCCCACCCCAAATCCCCAGAGGCTGATGCCGTAGACCAGCATTGGCGTGAAGGTAATTCTCCATGCACGAAGCGAGGAATACAGCAGACACTGCAGCGCATCGAGCATGTGGCAGACCGCTGCATAGATGATCAGCACCCGCGCAAATTGCTGCACCATCGGATCTTCGGCATAAAGCTGCGCCAAAGAATCCTGCAATGCCAAGAGCACCAAGACAATTGCTGCCGCGATTCCCATGACCAGCCGCATGCCTGCCCAGACCCAGGCCCGTGCCTTGGCCTCATCGCCAGCGCCGATGGATTGGGCGGCGAGAATGCTGGTGGCATTCGATAAGGCCAGCGGCATCATAAAAATCAGTGTGGCGAGATTCGCTGCGACCTGATGGCTTGCGCTTGCGATGGTGCCGAAGCGGCCAATCAAGAGGGCCATCAAGGTAAAGGATGTCACCTCGATGAGATAGCCCGCCCCAATGGGAAAGCCGATGCGCAGTAGTTCAGAAATCTTTCCAAAGACCGGCTGGCGCAGGCGTATATGAAAGTCGCGATAGCGGCGATCCAAAAGGAGAACCATCAATGCCACTGCCAACGAGACCCACGACAGAATTGCGGTGGAGACTGCACAGCCGACCGCTCCCATTGGCGTGATGAGACCATCAATGCCATCCATGAACACAAGATTCAATGGCCATTTCACGGTCAGCATGACAAGGTTAATCGTCATGGTGACTGCAGGCCGGGAGGTTGCGCTGTTGAGCGTAAAAAACACGCTGTACAGCAGTGTTGAGGGCATCGCTAAGGCGATGATTTGCAGATACTGGGTGAGTGGTGTGTGCAGACTGGGATCAGGCTGGGTGAGGCCTAGCCAGGGTTCGCTCCACCACAGCAACGGAATGCCAATTGCAGCCAGAATAAGTGCCACCCAGACCGCCTGCCCCACATCGTCGCCGATCTCAGACAGACGCCCGGCACCGAAATGGCCTGCCGCAATGGGCGTTAGCCCCATCAATACGCCGCGAAACGCGACAAACACGCTGATGTAAATTGCCGCACCAAGCCCGATGACCGCAAGGTCTTCCGCGGATCGCTGGCCTGCCATCACCGTATCGATGACGCCATTGCCCAGCACGGCAATCTGGCCCACCAAAATTGGCCAGCCCAGCGTGAAGACATCACGCGCGCGGGTCATCG
>CAYTRY010000079.1:0-3799 GCA_964440375.1 uncultured Bordetella sp.
CAGCGCCTGAATCGTTACGTTCACGCATCTCGAGATTCAATGCAAGCCCCATCTGGGCCATATCTTGGCGCAGGAAGTGGGCACTGCTTTCAAGCCTAGCCTTCATGCTGTCGGATAGCCCCTCAACCACTAGGCTTGCGCGCCCAGCCCCATCGAGCTGTAAATCAATGCGAATTGGGCCCTGGTTAGGGGGGGTGACCTCAAGCACCGCACGGCCCCCTCCCTGGCGGGTGAGTTTCAGGATTTCAACATTCAGAGGGCCGGTCCCCAAAGATGCGCGGGCAGCCTCAAGTTTGCTATCCGCTCTGGCAAGCGCATCGGCAGAGGACTGAGAAATCGACTGCGTGCCTGCTGCGCTGCTGGATTCAATCCGCTGTGCGGACTGGCGGGCTGCATCTGCGGCAGCGGCGACACCTTCGGCATTTGGTTTTGCAGTAAGGACCACGTTGCCAACATCGCTAATCGGACTGCCCGCAAGAGAAGTCTGCTTTCCAAGATATTCGCCGGATTCTTTTTCCCCACGAAGGCGGGCTGCCTCCGCAAGGGCTGCTGTCGCCACAGCCGGATCCTGCGATGATGAGCCCGACTGGGATTGGCCCTGGGCGCCATTTTCAGCAGAAGAGTTGGTGATGGAATTGACGCCTGCTGAGCCGACCGCCAGGTTACCGACGGTGGTCTGTGTTGAGGCCTGGGTCTGAGATGCCTGTGATCCCCCCTGGACCGCTAACGGGGCCGCTGTCGCGGCTTGTGCGGCCGACGCATTGACGGGACTATCTACATCCACGGATGCCTCTGAGGCAGCGATCACCGCACCCACAGCAGCTGCCGAATTATTTGTTGCCGATACGCCCACTGCCGATTGATTCGAGGCCGCAGCCGAGGGGACGGCCGAACCCGAAGCCCCAAGCATCTGCCCGCCAACGACAGTGGATACGAGATTCACATCCGAGGTATCGGCCGCAACGCCGTCCAATACGGCAGTCGGAAGCAGAGCTTCAGCTTCTGCTGAAACCACCACAGCAGCGCTTGGAGTGCCACCCTCAGCCGATGACTGCCCGGCTACTGCGCCTGTTAAAGCGGCAAAACTTGCCAGAATAGCGTTTTGAAATGCTGGATCAATCGGTAAATTCTGCCCTGTTGCCTGTGTCAGCGCCGTTGGATCAATGATCTGACCATTTTGAAGGGCGCTATCGAGAAGGTCCTCCGCCAAGGCAGCCGCTTGTTCTGCATCCAGTGTGGCCAAAGCTGCCGCTAATTCCGAGACAAACCGGCTTTCTTCTGGCGATCCTTCGCCTTGGGCGGCCGCAGCTGCGGCCGCCTCCGGGGATAGCCCCATCAAGAGGGGGTCAAGACCCCCATTATTTCCGGCTTTTCCTGGGGCTGACGCCCCTGCTCCGCCTGCAATCTGCATTGATGCCATGACAGTCCAACCTCTTTTTGAGAAAGTTGAACCCACTCAAGCATCTTTCGTGCCAGAACTCCCTTGAGTCGATTCATCTTGACCAAGCACGGGCCGACGATGGGAAAACGCATCTTCGATCTCCTGCCACTCGACCTGCTGCCCGGCCTGCTCGGCCTCTTTTTTTCTGCGGGCAAGGGCCCGGTCTAGGCCCTGGCTTTTCATTTTGGCCGCCAAAGCGGCCCGATTAGCCTCCTGGACCTGCCGATGCATGTGAGCAGTTGCTAACTTCTGCTCCTTGGCGGTCGCCAAAAGCCTGCCTCGAAAGGCCATTGTGTCGTTGAGCATCGCCACCGAGATGCCCCGCTCACCGACCTTCATCGCGGCGTCCCCGTACTCCCGAGCGTACTGGATCACTTGCTCATTAAGATCCTTATTCTTGGCGTACTCGCTTGCAATCCGCTTCGCTTTGGCCATTGCCATATCCTGCCGGACCTTGGCGAGCCGGGCCATCGCCTTGATAGCGCGGCTCATTTAGCTGCCGCCTGGGCCTGCGGGGGGCCGCCGATTGCGGCAGCAATCTTCATGAGCTCCGACAATGAGGTCTCCATGGAGTACGCATCA
Organism: uncultured Bordetella sp.; assembly: GCA_964440375.1. Lineage (GTDB taxonomy): Bacteria > Pseudomonadota > Gammaproteobacteria > Burkholderiales > Burkholderiaceae_A > Lacustribacter. The sequence goes on from CAYTRY010000079.1 coordinate 2,024, forward strand.
TCGGCATCCTGCTGAAGATAGCGCTGGATCTGGGGCCACATGCGAACCGCCATATCCAGCTCTGGATCCCCGCCAGGCACATATGCCCCCATTGACAGTAACTCCCGTCCGCGCATGTAACGCGAATACAGCATTTTGAATTTTCGTGCTGCAGCCTGATGGTCTTTTGTAGTGACCTTGGGCATCACACGCGAAATTGATTTTTCAATGTCAATGGCAGGATAGTGGCCGCTATCGGCAAGCTCACGCGACAGAAATACGTGGCCATCCAAAATACCGCGGGCCGTATCGGCCACTGGATCATGGACGTCATCGCCCTCTAATAAGATGGTGTAAAAGGCGGTGATAGAGGCATCCTCGCGCGCACCGTTTCCGACCCGCTCAACAAGCTCTGGCATCTTGGCAAACACACTCGGCGTATAGCCACGCGAGACTGGGGCTTCGCCAAGGCTAAGCCCGATTTCTCGCTGGGCCATTGCAAAACGTGTCAGCGAATCCAGAATCAAGACTACATGCTTACCTTGATCCCGAAACCATGTCGCAACATCAGTTGCGTAAAAAGCACCTCGCACCCGCGCCAAGGGCGATGCATCTGCGGGCGCTGCCACGACTACCGATCGCTGAAGGGCCTGATCACCCAGCGTATCCACACAGAACTCACGGACCTCGCGGCCACGCTCACCCACTAATCCAATGACCATCACATCGGCAACGCAATTACGAGCCAGCATCCCAAGCATCACGCTTTTGCCGACCCCTGATCCAGCGAAAATCCCGACCCGCTGGCCACGACCCACCGTGAGTGCGCCGTTAATTGCACGAATTCCAGAATCCAGTGGCTCATGAATGGGGGCTCGGTGCAGGGGATTAACGCGCCGAGTTGGCACCCCCGAGACACCATGCGGATCAACCCCTTTGCCGTCAATTGGCCGACCAAATCCATCGACGATGCGGCCCAAAAGACTTTCGCCAAGCGGCAAGGCCAAGGCTGTGTTTTGGACCTTAAAACCAGCACCCTCGAAATAAGGCGTGCCCAAGGGGTAGACCGGCGCCCCGGGAGAGATCCCCTCGGTGGGATCAACCGGCATCAAAAATGTTGTGCCGCGATTAAAGCCAATGCATTCAGCTTCAATCGCCTTATCTCCGCCGAGATTGATCGTTGCACGATCACCGATTGTCATCGGCAGGCCATGGACCTCATAGACAAGACCCGAAACACGCGTTAAGCGGCCTTCGCGCACCGAAAGTGGAGCACTGCCAAGATTTGCCTTAAAGGCGATGAGGCGCTCGAGTGATCGGCTATTCTGCGGATGCATTCAGCCCCAGGGCCGTCCGCACTAGGGCACGGCGGGCCTGCTCCCCAACATTGAGGCGCATTCCCTGGGCTTCAACGTAGGCATGGCCTTCGGGAATATTCTCATCTAAAACGAGTGTGCACTTAAACGGTAGGCCCGGATCATCAATTGCGCGTTTCCAGGTTTCTGCCTCTTGTGCGCGGACTCTGAAAAAAAGTTTTTCGCCGGGCTTGGGTAGTCGCATTAAGGCCTCTTGAACCGCAGTCACAAATGGTGTGCGATCCATTCCGTCTTTTCCAGATAGCCGCTCGCCAATCTGATAAGCAAGTTCTGCCATCGGCTCACCCATCGCTGCGGGCAGATCGTTAATTGCCTCAAGTAAGGTGTTTAGCGCCAGCGTCAGGCGCTCAATCTCAGCTTTACCTTGCTCGTAACCGGCCTGATAACCTTCCTCATGGCCTTTTTGCATGCCCTCTAAGTG
>CAYTRY010000080.1:0-3758 GCA_964440375.1 uncultured Bordetella sp.
TGCCCAACGATGCCAAGACACTCGCTTAAGCAAAGCTCAGCGCCCCAGGCGGAATTAAGATTCAGCTGCATGCTGGGATTGCGCGTCATGCCGAAGGGCAAAAAATATACGCTCGGGAGTCGCTGGCGCATCAAGCACGACCGGGCCATTGCAGCCCTGCCCGATCGCGTCGCGAATCGCCTCCCATACGCTAATTGCGAGCATCAAGGGCGGCTCACCGACTGCCTTCGATCGATAGATGGTGTCCTCCGCATTGGGTTTTGACCAAAACCAGACTCTGAATTCCTTCGGCGTATCCCCGGCTGCAGGAATTTTGTAGGTGCTGGGCGCGTGGGTGGTAAGGCGGCCCTGCGAGTTCCAGACCAGTTCTTCGGTGGTGAGCCAGCCCATGCCCTGAATAAAACCGCCCTCAATCTGGCCGATGTCGATCGCAGGGTTGATGCTTGTGCCGACATCGTGCAGGATCTGAACGCGCGTAACGGTGGTCTCCCCCGTTAAGGTGTCAATTTCAACTTCGCTGCAGGCTGCTCCAAGCGAAAAATAAAAAAACGGGCGGCCGCTGAGCGTTTCCCTGTCATAGTGGATTTTTGGGGTTTTATAAAAACCATCGCTCCAGAGTTGAATCCGTGCCGCATACGCCTTTCGGATCAATGCCTCGAAGGCTATTTTCGGGCCCAGGCCCGATGCATCAGAAATGAAATCATTCGAAAATACGACATCATCAAATGCGGATTGATGCAGTTCTGCATAAAAGCTTGCAAGCCGCTTTCGGATTTCGAGCGCGGCCAAGTGGGCTGCCATCGCGTTGAGATCGGTGCCGCTGGACGCAGCTGTGGCGGAGGCATTGGGAATTTTCGATGTATCGCTTGCACTGATACTGACTCGGGATTGAGAGACCCCGAGTGTTTGTGCGACAACCTGACAGACTTTGGTATGCAGGCCCTGGCCCATCTCAGTGCCGCCATGATTTACCAATATGCTGCCGTCCGTGTAAACGTGGACTAAAGCACCTGCCTGATTAAATTGGGTAGCAGTAAATGAGATGCCGAATTTGACTGGCGTAATCGCCATGCCCCGCTTAAAACGCTGGGATGACTGATTAAAGGCAGTGATTCCTTCTCGTCGACTGCGATAGAGAGTCCGTGTCTCCAGGTCCGCCAGGATTTCATCCAGGGGTACGTCTTCTACCCGCATGCCGTAGTGGGTCTCATTACGGCCTGGGCCGCCGTAGAGATTGCGTTTACGAACATCAAACGGATCTGTTTTTAGATGGCGGCCGATATCGCCGATGATGGTCTCAATGGCCATCATCCCCTGCGGGCCGCCAAAGCCCCGAAAAGCGGTCTGACTCTGCCGGTGGGTCTTGCAGCGATAGGAGTGAACCTGAACATCAGATAAAAAATAGGCGTTATCGACATGAAAGATCGCCCGATCAGCCACCGGCCCGCTCAAATCAGCGCTAAAACCGCAATCCACGGCCATAGTGATCTCCAGGCCCTGAATCAGTCCGGTGGAATCGAAGCCAACCTGATAGCGGTAATGAAAGGGATGGCGTTTGCCGGTGATCATGAAGTCATCATCGCGATCGAGTCGCAATTTCACCGGAGCATCGCAGAGCATCGCTGCAATCGCAGCCCAGACTGCAGGCTGACCTGCCTGTGTTTCCTTGCCACCGAATCCACCGCCCATACGGCGACACTCGATTCGGACCGCATGATTCTCGATGCCCAAGGCATGGGCAACCCAGTGCTGGACCTCGCCGGGATGCTGGGTGCTGGAGTAAATCAGCCACTGGCCTTGCTCTTGTGGGCAGGCATAGGCGACCTGACCCTCGAGATAAAAATGCTCCTGGCCGCCAACAGAGAAATGCCCCTCAAGGATATTGGTGGCCTGTTTAATTTTTTCCTGCGCATTACCGCGGGCGACATGGACAGGTGGAAGTACAAAATGCTGCTGCTCAATTGCCTGCCATACATCCAGCACCGCCGGCCTCTCATTTACTGAGATCTTCACTGCCTTCGCAGCACGCCGCGCAGTATTGACAGAATCTGCAATCACTAGGCCAATGACTTGGCCAATATGCAGGACATGATTGCGAGCAAAAATTGGTTCATCCCCGAGCGAAGTCGCAAGATTTTTACTGCCAGGGATGTCATCGGCCAGGATGACCCGTTTCACGCCTGGCATCTTTGAGGCGGCAGAGACTTCGATCGAGATTAGATCCCCGTGCGCGCAAGGTGAGAGTATTGGGGCTGCATAAAGGGTATTTTTTAGCTCTGGGATGTCATCGATGTAGCGGGCTTCACCCGTAACTTGGGCACGCGCACTCTCATGGGCAGTGGGCTGGCCAACCGCTTCCATCGGCGCTTGGCCTTCCGCAGCGCTTGGATTGACGGTCATTTGTCGTTCCAATCAAACCAGACCCGACGCAACAACTGCCCGATCGCTTGAGAGCGGTATGCTGCCGTGGCACGCATATCCGAAATTGGGCTAAATTCTTTTTCAATGCATTGGGCGGCGATCTCGATTGTCTCGGGCGAAAAGCGCTGACCATTCAAAATTTTCTCGGTAGCAAGGGCCCGCATGGGGCGCTCAGCCATACCCCCCACGCCGATACGGACTGAGCTGACGATGTTGTCATTCAGCGTTATCGCTATGGCAAGCGCCACAATTGAAATGTCGTCATCCCGCCGTTTTGACAGTTTGTAGGCATTGACAAAAGAGGCCTGATTAACCGGAATTCGGATATCCGTAATGAGCTCATCGGCAGCAAGTAAATTCTTGCGATAGCCGGTGTAGAACGCTTCGATCGCAGATTGCCGCCTCCCTGTTATTGACTGTAGCGATACCGATGCATTGAGCGCGATCAGTAAGGGCATCGAGTCGCCGATTGGTGAGCCTGTAGCAATATTTCCACCCAGGGTGGCCGACTCACGAATTGGCAGGCCTGCGTACCGATTGAAATAGTCCTTTGCGCGGGGAAAGTGCCGCCCCAAACATTCAAAGGCTCGGCTTAACGGCACCGCTGCGCCAATTGAGATCTCGGTCGCGCTTTCCGTGAGCCGAAGGAGCTCATCAACACGCGACAAATCGATGATCTTGGGGTAGTGATCATGCCGCTTTGTGACCCACAGGCCGGCATCCGTTGAGCCCCCGACAACTAAGGCCTTGGGGTGTGACGCCCGAGCCTTGAGTGCAAGATCAAGTCGCTTGGGCTGAAAATAAAATCCTTCAGATTCAGGCGGCGGGGGATCGCTCGGTAGCGACTCAGCCATGTGTGACAGGCTTTCCGTGATCGCCTCATGGCTTAGCAAGGCTTTGGGGTATTGCTGCATATGGCATGCCGCATCAAGAATTGGCCGATAGCCTGTGCAGCGGCAGAGGTTGCCAGAGAGGTCAATCTCTGCCTGCTCACGCGTGATCCCCACAGGCCTCCGGGCATGGCGCTCATACATCGCAAAAAGGCTCATCACAAAACCGGGCGTGCAAAATCCGCACTGAGAACCATGCTGATCTACCATCGCCTGCTGGGCGGGGTGCAGGGATCCATCGGGCTGCTTGAGATCCTCAACAGTAAATAGGATCTGATCTTGAATCGAGTGGGCGAATCGAATACAGCTATTGATCGCGTGTAGGCTGGGGCTGCCGTCTTCGAGTCGGCCCACAACGACGGTGCAGGCACCGCAGTCGCCTTCGGCGCAGCCTTCCTTGGTGCCTTTGAGATTGAGATCCTCGCGGATCAGCTCAAGCAGAGTGCG
>CAYTRY010000081.1:0-3747 GCA_964440375.1 uncultured Bordetella sp.
AATCATCAATGGCTAAGTTACGATCTCTTTGAGCATGAAGCCCATTGGTAAATCAATTTTCGCCGCAGTAAGCCTTGCCGCACTGCTCGCACTCGGCTGGTGGGCAATGGATCGGCCACTTTCTCCGATGGAGGCCATGCGGGCGGATCAGATCGACAGCGAATGGCTCACCGAAACACAGGCCTCTGCACAGCTGCTATCCGATAGCGTTTTAGCGGGTGGCAATATCAATGCTGCCTTGGCGATGCTGGATGCGATTGAGTCCCGCATCGTGCGCCATCCCGCGAAAGAGAAATTGGTGGCGGTGCGGGTGGCGATTGCCGCCGATCGGCAGCGGCTTTTGGCATTGCGGGCCGTGGATCTTCAGCAGGCGGCCGCGCAGATCGAGGCGATTATTCTGGATATCGATAGCCTGCCGTTGATTACATCAGCGGCTTCTGCCAGGCCCATCGACAAGGACTCGGCGGCGGGCCCATCTGCCGGGCTGCCTGCAGTTCAGTCGATGATTGAAGCAATTCAATCGCGCTTAGCGGGCATGGTGCGGATTCGTCGTGTTGAAAATCCAGAGGCCATATTTCTGTCACCTGAGCAGGGCGCCTTGGTGACCGAGCGACTCAGGCTGCGGCTGCTCTCCGCGCGGATTGCACTGGTGGCACGTCAAGACAAAATTTTCGCGCAAGACATTGGGCAGGCAGAAAAGATTCTGGCCGAAGTTTTTGAGTCACAAAACAGTCGGGTGATGGCCCATCGCAAAACACTGGCGGCCATCAAGGGCCTGATTGAAAAAATTCCCCTGCCGACATCGCTTGCGCTGACAGAGGCCCTGAATGCAGTCCGGCCGAGCGGGGAAGGACCGGCCAGCACCACGCCATGAGGGGCCTTGCAATCTTTTTGCTGGCCGCCCTGCTGCTGGCTGCGGCTGTGGTGATGCTCGATCTGAATCTCGGCAATCTGACACTCTGGCTGCCGCCGTATCGCATTGATATGTCGTTACAGCTGGCGCTTTTTAGCCTGTTGATCATTTTCGTAGGGCTGGTGGTGCTGGCGCTCCTGGTGATCCAGCTGGCAAGCATCCCGGCCCGGGTGAAACGCTTTCGGCTGCATCGCACTCAGAATCAGCGGCTTGGCCGGCTTGCCGCGCTGACCATCGACTACTTTGAAGGCCGGTTTGCCCGGGTTGTAAAGCAATCCCGCGGCCTTCGCGAAGATACTGGCCTGCTGCGGGATTCGCCGACAGCACTCGCAGCCGCTGATGCATTAGCAGCAAGCGCTGCCCATCAGTTGCGTGATACACGTCTGCGCGATGAACTCTTGGCTGAGCTGCGAGATGACTCGGTGGGCTCACCGCGGGCCGACACTACATTGGCCGCACTGCTTGAGGCCGAGTTTGCGTTGGATGATCATCGGGGCCTGCGGGCCCTGTCTGCGCTTGCGCCGCTGATTAAAGGTGACCGTCGCAATGTCCATACCTTTAGGCTTGCGCTGAAAGCCAATCAGCAGCAAGGCAATTGGGATGAGGTCTTAAGAATTGGAAAATTACTGGAGAACCGGCGCGCGATTTCTGCGGTCCTTGCAACGGAAATCAAGCGCGAAGTGGCCCGGGCATGGATTGCCCAAGGCCGCCATGGCCAGGCCATCTCCTTGATTGAATCAGCGCTGAAAAAAGAGTGGGATTCCGGATTGGCCATGCTGTATGGCCATGCCGAGGGCAATGCCCGAGACCAGCTACAGCGGCTTGAGGCCTGGCTACGCGATCAGCCTCGCGATGCCGAGCTGAATTGGTCGATGGGCCGAATCTGTCAGCGGCAGGCCCTCTGGGGCAAGGCCCGCATGCATTTCGAGACATCGCTTCGCATCAAGCCCATGGTGGCCACCCATCTGGCCTTAGCGGAAGTGGCCGAGCGCTTAGATGAAAAAGAAACCGCCGCCTCCCACTGGAAGGCGGCGGCTCAGATGACCGCTTAAAACAGCGAAAAACTACTTCGCTGCCATTGGCAGAATCGGCACGATCAGCAGTGCAACGATATTAATGATCTTGATCAGCGGATTCACAGCCGGGCCTGCGGTGTCCTTGTAAGGATCGCCCACCGTATCGCCGGTGACCGCCGCCTTATGGGCATCGGAGCCTTTGCCGCCATGGTGGCCGTCTTCGATGTATTTCTTGGCGTTATCCCATGCACCACCGCCGGTACACATGGAGATGGCCACAAATAGTCCGGTCACGATGGTGCCCATCAGCATGCCGCCTAAGGCCTTCGGTCCGAGTGCCAGGCCGACAATGACCGGCACCACCACAGGCAGCAGCGAGGGAATGATCATTTCTTTGATGGCAGCCTTGGTCAGCATGTCGACCGCCGTGTGGTACTCGGGCTTCGCAGTGCCTTCCATGATGCCTTTGATCTCGCGGAACTGGCGGCGGACCTCGGTCACCACAGCGCCAGCGCAGCGGCCTACCGCCTCCATCGCCATCGCGCCAAAGAGATACGGAATCATGCCGCCGATAAAGAGACCAATGATCACTTCGTGATCCGAGAGGTCGAACTTGATGCTATGGCCCATACCTTCCAGCGCATGGGTGTAGTCAGCAAATAGCACCAGTGCGGCCAAACCTGCTGAACCGATGGCATAGCCCTTGGTTACCGCCTTGGTGGTGTTGCCGACTGCATCCAGCGGATCGGTCACGTTACGGACTTCCTTGGGCAGCTCGGCCATCTCCGCAATACCGCCGGCGTTATCGGTGATCGGGCCATAGGCGTCGAGCGCCACGATGATGCCGGCCATCGACAGCATTGAGGTCGCAGCGACTGCAATGCCGTATAAGCCTGCCAGTGCATAGGCTGCAAAAATCGCCACGCAGACCGACAGCACGGGCAGCGCTGTGGAGCGCATTGAAACAGCAATGCCGGCGATGATGTTGGTGGCATGGCCAGTCTCGGATGCAGAGGCTACATGCCGCACCGGCGCATATTCGGTGGCGGTGTAGTACTCGGTGATCACCACCATTGCTGCGGTCAGTGCGATGCCGACCACAGAGGCCAGCCAAAGGTTCATGACCGTCATGCCAGGCACCGCCTGTGCGGCTGCACCCATGATCCAGTCAGTCACAAAGTAAAACGCGATCACCGAGAGCACTGCAGCCACGATCAGGCCTTTATAAAGCGCGGTCATGATTTTTCCGGTGCCAGAATACTTTACGAAAAAGCAGCCGATGATCGAGGCAATGACCGACACGCCGCCAAGGGCCAGGGGATAAATCGCCGCCTCAGCTGCGATCGATTTCATCAGCAGCGCGCCCAGCAGCATGGTGGCAATCACCGTCACGGCATAAGTCTCGAACAGGTCTGCTGCCATGCCGGCACAGTCGCCCACGTTATCGCCGACGTTATCGGCAATCACTGCGGGGTTGCGGGGATCATCTTCCGGAATGCCGGCTTCGACCTTACCCACCAGGTCAGCACCGACGTCAGCGCCCTTGGTGAAGATGCCGCCGCCCAAACGCGCGAAGATTGAAATCAAGGAAGAACCAAAGGCCAGGCCCACCAGAGGATGCAGGGCCTTGAGCACATCGCCGGTGCGGGCGAGTTCAAACGCGTAAAAGCCGGCAACACCCACCAGGCCCAGTCCGATCACAAACATGCCGGTGATCGCACCGCCTTGGAAGGCAATCGACAGGGCCGGGTTAATGCCCGAGCGTGCGGCCTCGGCGGTGCGGACATTGGCCCGCACATTGATATTCATGCCGATAAA
>CAYTRY010000082.1:0-3599 GCA_964440375.1 uncultured Bordetella sp.
CCGACGACTGACTCCAAGAGAAAACTATTTGGCCTGTTGGCGAGCTTTAGATAAAGCGATAAGGGCGTATCGAGATCCGCTTGGTGCATCCGCATCAAGGGAATGCGGTTATAGCCCTGGGCTGCCAGGGCCTTGAACTCAGCCCTGCTGATCACCGCCCGCCCGACTTCAGCGCAGACCGAAACTTCGACATCACCCCACGATAGCCGCCATCGGCATCAGCGGCCCCGAAGATGGCTGAGCCGGCTACAAATGTGTCGGCACCCGCAGCCGCCGCGGCAGCCACATTCTCGACCTTAATCCCACCATCCACTTCCAAAAGAATCGGTTGGCCACCTGCGATCACATGCTGATCAATTTTTTTTCGGACCGCTTTGAGCTTATCCAAGGTCGAAGGAATAAACGATTGGCCCCCAAAGCCCGGATTCACAGACATTAACAAAACGATATCCAGCTTTTCCATGACCCAATCGAGGTGCTCCACTGGGGAGCCCGGATTCAGCACAAGGCCTGCCTTACAGCCCTGATCGCGAATGAGCGCAAGGGTCCGATCAACATGGGGTGAGGCCTCCGGGTGAAAGGTAATCAGATTGGCACCGGCCTTGGCAAACTCGACCACCAAGGCGTCCACCGGCGATACCATCAGATGAACATCGATTGCGATCTGGACATGGGGACGAATTGCCTTACAGACCATCGGCCCGATGGTCAGGTTGGGGACATAGTGGTTATCCATCACATCGAAATGGATAAAGTCGGCGCCGGCTGCCTCCACCTGACGAACCTCTTCGCCGAGTCGGGCAAAATCAGCAGACAGGATGCTTGGGGCAATCCGATAAGTCGTGGAGGCTGTCATGGTTCCGATTCTAGATCAGCGCTTGCCGCGCATGGTCCACCAGACAATAAAAAGCAGGAGGGCCAGCGCAACCCCGGCCTCGAGAAAGATGAGCCACATACGTTTGATGTTGAAGTTAAGGCAAATGGATTGTACGGTGCGTCATCCGGTGCTGCTCGGACACTTTTTAGCGGTCCTATTATGGGTTTGCGCCCTCGGCGCACTGCCGGCGATCACCAACGCCCAGTCAGAGGCCCGGCTGCGGCCCATCCCGTTTTCTGAGCTGCCAGGCTGGCCAGAAGACGATCTCAGGGGATTTTCGGCCGCGCTGACGACCAACTGCTCTGCGATGCGCGCTAGAACGGCGATCTGGGGGCGCCTTTGCCGAGAAGCTGATCAAATCAACGCTGCCGATACAACGGCCCTGAGGCAATTCATTGAGTCGCAATTTTTTGCTCACGAGCTCACGGATACCAAAGGCAGTCGGACCGGACTAATTACTGGCTACTACGAACCGCTACTTAAAGGATCGCGTACACGCAGCGGCGTATTCCAAATTCCTTTGTACCGGACGCCCAAGGACTTGATCAATGTAGATCTCTCGTCCATTTATCCAGAAATCAAATCGCTTCGGCTTCGTGGTCGGCTTGAAGGCAATCGCATCGTGCCTTATCCAACCCGCGCCGAAATCGAACGCGGCGGGCTTTTGGCAGGCGGAGAGCTGCTTTGGGTGGATGACCCAGTCGAAGCTTTCTTTTTGCAAGTACAGGGCTCAGGCCGAGTCCAACTGCCAACCGGAGAGACGGTGAGGGTAGGCTATGCCGAGCAAAACGGTTATCCGTATCGCTCAATTGGCCGCTATCTGATTGACAAAGGCGAGCTCAAACCAAATGATGCCTCGATGCAAAGCATCAAGGCTTGGGTGGCCGCCAATCCGCATCGCCGCGATGAGGTCTTGCATCAAAATCCAAGTGTAGTTTTCTTTCGGGAAATCAGCGCCCTACCGAGCACTCAGGGGCCCCTCGGTTCAATGGGACTTCCCCTTACCGCAGGACGCTCGCTCGCGGTCGACCCGCGATTTGTGACGCCAGGCAGCCTTGTCTATCTCTCAACCCGCGTGCCAAAGCCCGGCGCGCCACCGAAAGATGCGGGGCTCTCTTTTCAGCGGCTCATGATTGCCCAGGATACCGGCAGCGCTGTTTTGGGTGCCCACCGGGGTGATATCTTTTTTGGTACTGGCAATGAGGCCGGAGAAGTCGCCGGCCGAATGCGGGCCGACGGGAAGATGTTTGTTCTACTTCCCAAATAATCGGCAGTGCGATGATGAATTCGTTCGCTGGCGCTCAATGAACTTATTTAGCATCCGCAAACATCTGCTCCAGCCGATCTCGACTAATGGCGCCGGTGAGTCGACGACCATCAGCTAAAAAAGAAGTTGGAGTTCCTGAAACGCCGAGGGATCGGCCCAGCTCAACAATCTTGGCGGCTGGAAATCGACAGTCTGCCGACGCTTTCGGAGGCTCTTTTCCAAAAAGCATCCAGTCATTCCAGGCCTCTTCCCGATTTTTTGCACACCACGCATTTCGAGAAACGGTTTCCGATTCTGCGCGCAGCGTGGGATAAAAGTAGGTATAGATGGTGACGTTGTTTAATTCAGTTAGTGTTTTGCGGTAAGTCCTACAAAAACTGCAATAGGGGTCCTCAAACACTGCAAGAGTACGTTTTCCATTGCCGCGAACAGTCTTCAGGGCAAGATCCTTGGGAAGTTTTGCGAAATCAACTTTATTGATTTCTTCAAGTCTGGCTGCGGTGAGATTTTCACCTGTCTTCAAATTCACCATCTGGCCTTCGACAATTGCAAACTGACCCTTTTCGTCCGCATAAATAAGGTCGGTACCCAGCCGAACCTCAACAACGCCAGGCATCGCAGTGCGACTGACGCTGTCGACTTTAAAGCGGCCTTTAAGCCAGGTCTCCACTGCTGTCTTGACCGCTGACTCAATTGCGGGGTTCACACGCTCTTGTGCACGTAGCGGCTGCGACAACAAGCAAACTGACACCAGCAAACATAAAAAGCAGGCTGTTAAATTTTTGCTGCTGTTAATTCGCCGAATTTTTGAAAAATTAAATCTCGACATTTTGATTTCCTTAATAAGGACCCATTGCTTGCCGGATCAATAGCTGACGCAAAAGGCCTGTGTTGGCAACGAAACGCATCCCAACTTGGCTAAAACGCTGCAGCTTGGGGTGGGATTGAACCACCCAGCGCTGAAGAAAGTCCAGGCTCCACTGAACGGTTTTTATGTGACGCTGTCGCTTGCGGCGATATAAATTAAGTGCTGCGCCGCTGCCCGGATCGGATCGATGCTCCTTCCAAAGGGTCTCAAGGCAAAGCAGATCTTGGACGCCTAAATTTAGTCCATATCCAGCAAGCGGATGAACCGTATGGGCGGCATCCCCCAGCAGTGCAATACGTGTTGCCGTCAGTTCATCGGTAAGCAGCATTCTTAACGGCGCTGCCGTCAGGCCCCCCTCAAGCCGCAGGCGCCCAAATCGCATCGCGGTTCGATCAGTGATCTGATCTGCGATGGTCACATTCAAATCCGGAGTAAGTGGATCGGGTTGCGAAGAAGACCAAACCATCGAAACCTGCTGAGGATCCGCTAAGGGTAGTAAGGCAAGGATATCGCCCCGATCAAACCACTGGGCAGCAACACCGCCGTGGGGGAATTCGGTGTGAAAAGCAGCAACGATCGCCTGCTGG
>CAYTRY010000083.1:0-3547 GCA_964440375.1 uncultured Bordetella sp.
GCATCAGCACAAAGGGTACTACCCCCTTGTAGATGTCTGCAATTGTCACCCCCGGAGGTGCAACGCCCTTCAGATAAAACAGGGCCCATCCGAATGGCGGGGTAAGAAAGGAAGACTGCAGATTCACTGTGATTAACATCGCAAGCCAAATCGGATCCACTCCCTGGGCTAATAAGACGGGCAGAAAGAGTGGCACGGCGATATAGCTAATCTCGATCCATTCAATGAAAAAACCAAGAATAAAAATGATCAGCATCATGAACCAGATATCTGAATTCACGCCGCCGGGAAGAAATTCAAACATCTTGGTAATTAAGTCTTCACCATGAAGGCCGCGAAATGCCAGGGCAAAGACCTGGGCCATCATCAGAATGAACATCATGACGGCAGTGATCTTTGTGGTTTCCCGGGCGACATCCCGTAACACTTCCCACGAAAGCCGCTTTGAAATCAGCGTGATCAGGGCTGAGCCCAGGGCCCCCATGCAGGCTGCCTCTGTGGGTGCGGCCACGCCCCCGATAATCGAGCCTAAGACTGCGACCACCAGCAAAACTGGCGGTACCGCGACCTTCCAGAATCGGATAAACAGCTCACGGCGGGAGACTTCATCCCGCTCCTCCTGGGGCATTGCTGGCATGAGTTCTGGCTTTGCCCAGCCCAAGAGCAGCAAGAAAATAATGTACACCGCGGCCAGCAGCAGGCCAGGCCCAACTGCCGCGGCAAACAGAGTGCCCACCGACTGCTGCATGATGTCGGAGAGCAGAATCAGAATCAGGCTTGGCGGAATGATTTGACCAAGCGTGCCCGAGGCACAGATGGCGCCGCAGGCAATCGATTTGTTATAGCCCCGGCGAATCAGTGTCGGCAGGGTTAAGAGTCCCAACGTGATCACCGTGGCACCGACAATGCCAGTCGTTGCTCCCATGAGTACGCCGAACAGAATAATGCCCACCCCCATGCCACCGCGAACGCCGCCCGCGAGATGGCCCATCACATCCAACAGATCATTGGCGAGCCGCGACTTTTCGAGCATGACCCCCATAAACACAAACAATGGAATCGCAAGCCACTGGTAGCCCGTAACGACCCCAAATAGGCGGGCCGGAATTAGATTAAAAAGTGTTGTGCCAAAGCCAATTCCACCGAATACAAATCCGACTGTTGCGATACTGATTGCAACCGGAATGCCAATCATCAACATGCCGAAAAATGCAACCAGCATCAGGATGGCGAGAACCTCAAAACTAGGCATTGGCGGCCTCCGGCTCTGCGTTCTTATCAAGAAACCACAGCTTTAATAAAGCGCCGAATGACTGAAGAAATAAAAGTCCGTATCCCAGCGGCAACAACGACTTCAGCAGCCATCGCATGGCGATGCCGCCCGGATCGGGGGACTTCTCAGCGATGGCGTAGGACTGACCCACATACTTCCAAGACAGAACCACCATGATGACGGCAATTGCCATGGTCAGAATTGCCGAGGCGATATCCACCCACCGTTTTGTTTGGGGGCTGTACTTTGAGTAAAAAATATCCACGCGGACGTTATCGCCCCGCAGTAGCGCATAACTCATGCCAAATAAGATCAGTGCTGCAAGCAAATGCCACTCAAGTTCTTGGGCCCAGACGGTTCCCAGACTCAGCGAATAACGCAGCAACACATTGCATGCCATCAGCACAATGATGACCAGGGCAAGCAGCGAAGCTGCCTGCCCGATACGGTCAATCACCCACTCAATGCGCGCAACAACCCCCGCGATGGACTCTCGCATCGTTACCGCCCCCTCTTTCGGAAGTCTTTAGCCGCGAATCTTGGTGTGATAAGGAAGCTCGCTGTAGCCTGACCAGGAGTCGAACTTCGCCTTAAACGCCATATAAGAGTCGTGGACCTTCTTGGTGAGAGGATCTTTGGCGATGTTCTCGGCCAGAACCTTGCGGGTCTCATCCCGAAGCGCCTTAATCACTGGATCCGGAAGGGGCCGGGCCACTACCTTCTGATTTTTAATCAGATCTTCCATTGCCTCGGCGTTATTACGCTGACACCAGCCCTCGCTGATGACATTACATGCAGCGGAGGCATTTTCAACGATGGCCTGGAGGTCCTTCGGCAGTTTTGCCCAGGCCGCCTTATTGATGAGCAGCTCAGAGACGGTTGCGGTCTCATGCCAGCCAGTGGTGTAGTAAAACTTCGCAGCCTTGTGCAGGCCAAGACGGCGATCCTGAAATGGGCCAACGAATTCAGCTGCATCAATCACGCCCCGCTCCAGTGCCGGAAAGATCTCGCCGCCGGGTAGCACTTTTACATCAACACCCAAATTCGCATACACCTTGCCCGCAAGGCCCGGGATACGCATCTTTAGGCCTTGTAGGTCTTTTACCGTCTTGATTTCTTTTTTAAACCACCCCGTCATTTGCACGCCAGTATTGCCGCAGGGAAAAGCAATCATTCCAAAGGGATCGTAGACCTCGTGCCATAGCGCTAAGCCGCCACCATCGTAGAGCCAGCCATTCATGCCTTGAAAATTCAAACCAAATGGAACGGCAGTGAAATATTGCGCAGCGAAGGTCTTTCCAGTCCAGAAGTAGCTATTGGCGTGGTTCATTTCCACAGTGCCTGCGCGGACCGCATCAAAGCCCTCAAACGCTGGGATTAACTCACCCGCTCCAAATACTTGGATCCGCAGGCGGCCATTGGACATCTCGGTAATGCGGCGGGCGAGATCAGTCGCGCTGCCAGGGCCTTCCATGTAAAACGGCGAGCCCTTGCCGTAGGCGCTGGTCATTTTCCAGTTAAACGTCTGCTGGGCTTTCGCGATCATCGGAAAGCCAAGGGTTGATGCGCCTGCTACGCCTGCAACAGCGCCTTTTGAGAGAAACTTTCTACGGTTCGATTGCATGCTGTGTGCTCCGAGGTTGAAGAGGTAATGGGGGGATAAAGCACGTCCACCACCTGCGGGAGCAACAAGCGTGCCAGGCTAGAGCGGTCTGCTTTACTGGGTTTTGGCGGGTATTGAGGGGGACAGAGTGCACACGAATAGCGCGTATGCACGTTTTGGTGCTGAGGCGCCCCGAACTTGTGCGTCGAAAGCTCTGTACAGCAGTTGCTACTGATCTTGGCTTCGGATGTGCTTTTCAAAGACTGGCCAGGACTCTGATGTGGGCATGGATTCCCAATCCGGATTGGCGATCTGATTAAAGGCCTTACGAAGTTCCTGGCCCCAGAAACTACGTATCGAATTGAAGTAATCGTTATCAGAAGTGATGGTCGCGTACTTCGCGACCTGAAATGAATCCCGCTCATAGACCAATAGATCAAGCGGCATGCCCACCGAAATATTCGATCGCAAGGTGGAGTCCATCGATATCAGTGCGCACTTTGCAGCGACATCCAACGGCGTCTCCGGGGTAATGACACGGTCGACGATGGGCTTGCCGTACTTAAATTCTCCGATCTGAAAATAAGGACTCTCGGCATAGGCCTCGATGAAGTTACCTGCAGAATAAATGTTAAACAGCCGACAGTCCTCGCCGTGGATCTGTCCGCCAA
>CAYTRY010000084.1:0-1507 GCA_964440375.1 uncultured Bordetella sp.
ATCGCCCAAGCGGCAAAGCAGCGTGGAATTGTCAAGCATGTGATTGGCATCGATAGCCAGTCCGCACAGCAGGCTTTATCGTTGGGCCATATTGATGCTCAGGCAGAGTCGATCGCGCAATTGCCGCAGCTTTGCGCGCAGCGCTTAGATCAAAACGACCGCTGCGCAATCGCAGTCGTAATTGCCAGCCCAGTCAATACTTACAGCCAGATTTTTTCCGAGCTATCGAATCTCTCGGGCGCACTCAAAACCAACCAATCAATCAGCTGGATCACCGATATCGGCAGCACTAAGTCCGGCGTTTTGAAAGCCGCAGATAACCTTGGCAATCTTGCAAACTTATTTGTCTCATCCCACCCCATGGCAGGCTCTGAAAAGCACGGCCCTGCTGATGCACGCGCAGATCTTTTCCATTCAGCCCGGGTGCTCATCAGCCGCCTGCCGCAATCTACTGACCATGCCGTGGCTGCAGTCGAAGAGTTCTGGATCACCCTTGGTGGCCAGCCCAGCCTTTTGCCGATTGAAGAGCATGATGAGCTCTTGGCCGCAATCAGCCATCTTCCGCATGCAGTTGCTTACTCGCTTGCTGGGATGCTCGCGGGCTCGCCACTTGCGGGTGCAGCGCAGGCGCTTCATGGCGGGGGCCTGCGGGATACCACCCGTATTGCGGCCTCATCGCCTGAGCTCTGGGCGGATATTTTTCTGGATAACCGAGAGCAGCTGCTTGCTGCCTGGTCAGAGTGGTCTTTGCATGTCGAGGTCATGCATCAGGCACTCGAGGCCGAAGACCGCGAAACACTTATCGAACTCTTGCAGCAGGCAAGCCAGTGGCGCAAGGGATTTTTGTCGTGATCTATCCCAAAACGATTTTGCTTTCACCACGGCAGGGCATCACGGGCGAAGTCGTTTTACCGGGCAGTAAAAGCATCTCGAATCGGGCCCTGCTCTTGGCAGCCCTTGCAAGTGGTACCACGCAAATCAAGCGTTTATTAAGATCTGATGACACCCAAGTCATGCTCCAGGCCTTACAAAGCCTTGGGGTGACAATCGAAGACAACGACTCTGACCAGACACTTACTGTTCACGGATCTGCCGGTGTGTTTGCAAATACAGGCGCGCAGACCAATCCAGTAAAACTCTTTGTTGGCAATTCTGGTTTAACGATTCGCACTCTGCTGCCTGCTTTGGTGGCCTTGATGGCAAAAACCGGCGGCTGCGCCGAGATCTCAGGCGTTGCCCGTATGCACGAGCGGCCAATTGAAGATTTGGTGGAAGGCCTGCGCGCAATCGGCGCCAAGATTGAGTATTTAGGCAAGCCCGGTTTTCCGCCCCTGCGGGTTGAGGGCGTGCCGCTTACCCCGAGGGCCGCGATCTCGGTTCGTGGCGATACATCGAGCCAATATTTAACCGGCCTACTTCAGGCGGCACCCATCATTGCAAAGCAGTGGGGCCAGGCAGTAAAAATTGAAGTGGAAGGTGAACTCATCAGCCAGCCTTATATCGAGAT
>CAYTRY010000084.1:1607-3353 GCA_964440375.1 uncultured Bordetella sp.
CTTAGAAAAAATGGGCGCCCGGATTCAGTGGGGGCCGGACTGGATTGAGTCCTCGTGGGCCGAGCCGGCAAGCACCCCGCATGCGATGGATCAGGATCTCGCCCACACCATGCCGCACCACTTAAAAGGCGTTGATCTGGATTGCAATGCAATTCCCGATGCGGCCATGACCCTTGCGGTCTGCGCGCTTTACGCAACTGGCCCCACCACCCTGCGCAATATCGGCTCCTGGCGGGTCAAAGAGACCGACCGGATTGCCGCCGTTGCTGCCGAATGCAGTCGGCTCGGCGCCCGGGTGGAAAGCGGCAGCGACTGGATCCGAATCCATCCGCCCACCCAGCTGCAGCCCGCCACGATCCAGACCTACGACGACCACCGGATGGCCATGAGCTTTTCGCTGGCCGCCTTTGGCAATGCGGCCATTCGAATTGATGATCCCGGCTGCGTGGCCAAGACCTACCCCGAGTACTTCCAGGTGCTCTCAAGCCTTTGTGCCCAGGCAGTCCCGGTCCTTGCGATCGATGGGCCGACTGCCTCTGGCAAGGGCACAGTTGCGAGCCGGGTGGCGGCTGAACTGGGCTTTGGCTATCTGGATAGCGGCGCCCTTTATCGGCTGACTGCCCTAGCTGCGATTCAATCAGAGAGCGACTTAGAAGATGAGCAAGCACTCGCTTCATTAGCAACCGAAATGGATCTGGAATTTTTGGGACAGACCATCTTGATGGATGGGGTGAATGTGACCGCCGCCATAAGGCAAGAAGAAATCGGCCTTGCCGCATCTCAGATCGCTACCAAGCCCGCCTTAAGGCAGGCCCTGCTTTTGCGCCAGCGGGACTTCGCACGGCTGCCAGGCTTGGTTGCCGATGGCCGGGATATGGGCACCGTGGTCTTTCCGCAGGCGAGGCTTAAGATTTTCCTAACCGCCACCCCCCGGGCGAGGGCCGAAAGACGCTATAAGCAATTGATTGATAACGGTTTTTCGGCTAACCTTGACGGTCTTTCCGCCGATTTGGAGGCGCGGGATGCTCGGGATGCCTCTCGGGCTGTCGCACCCTTGAAACCGGCATCGGGGGCGGTGGTGATTGATTCCACCAGCCTTTCGATTAACGAGGTGGTGCAAGCCGTTGTGAATGCATGGCATCAGGTCTCTGTGAAGCAGACCGGCCAGCTCACCTAGCCTGCACTTTTTTTAACTCCGCTGTCTCGGGCGAACGCCGTTTTATTAAAAACGGAAGGCTCGGGGTGGTGTGCTTTGTGACTGCGTGTCAGGAAACTCTTTTTAATGTCCCGTCAACTTAACCAACTCAGCGATATCGCTAAAAACGCTCCTCCCGACTCTTTTGCTGCAATGTTTGCAGAATCCATCGCCCGCCAGGAAATGCGCGCAGGCGAGGTCATCACCGCCGAAGTGCTGCGGGTCGATCAAAACCATGTTGTTGTCAATGCCGGACTCAAGTCCGAAAGCTTTATCCCCCTTGAAGAGTTCTTTAACGATCAAGGCGGTGTAGATGTCAAAGAAGGCGACTTTGTCTCGGTCGCCATCGAAGCCCTCGAAGATGGTCGCGGCGAGACCCGGCTGTCGCGTGATCGGGCAAAACGCCTGGCGGCCTGGGTAAGCCTTGAGCAGGCCTTAGAAAGCGGTGAGAGTGTCATCGGCACTGTGACCGGCAAGGTCAAGGGTGGCTTAACCGTTATGACCAATGGCATCCGCGCATTCTTGCCGGGCTCGCTGGTGGATACCCGCCC
>CAYTRY010000085.1:0-1237 GCA_964440375.1 uncultured Bordetella sp.
GCCACAATCCCCAGTCCAAGAGCTGGATGGAAAAAGTGAAGGATTTTTTTAATTAGATTGAAATAGCTCGCGGAGACGTTGCTCATTTGGCTGAAAGACAACGCCTTTTTCTGTGAGCAGCGCGGTGACCAGATCCGCTGGCGTCACATCGAAGGCGGGGTTGCAGATCGCCACCCCCTCTGCAGCCCAATGTAGATTTCGGAAGCCCTTTACTTCATCGATATGCCGCTCCTCGATCGGAATATCTTTGCCACTTGATATGGCCATATCAATGGTCGATAAGGGGCAGGCGACATAAAATGGGATTCGATGTCGATGGGCCAGTACAGCCACCATATAGGTCCCGATTTTATTGGCCACATCCCCATTGGCAGAGACCCGGTCGGTGCCAACGACGACGGCATCGATATCACCTTGTGCCATTAGGTGGCCCGCCATGTTGTCGGTGATCAGGGTGACCGGGATATTTTCCTGGACCAACTCCCAGGCGGTGAGCCGTGCACCCTGTAGAAATGGGCGGGTCTCATCCGCAATCACCGAAATCTTTTTCCCTGCTTCCACCGCCGAGCGAATCACGCCGAGCGCGGTGCCATGTCCAGCACTGGCCAGTGCCCCGGCATTGCAATGGGTCAGGACCCGTGCACCATCTTTTAATAGCTTTTCGCCGTGGCTGCCTATCGCGCGGTTGATGGCAATGTCTTCGGCGTAGATCCCATGGGCCTCGGCCAGCAGGGCCTGGGCGATCGCCGGTGGACTATTGGTGTGTGGCTCCGAGCCTAAGACCGCTGCCCAGCGCTGACGCATCCGCTCCAGTGCCCAAAACAAATTCACGGCAGTCGGGCGGCTCGCAGCCAGAACATCCAGGCCACGATGAATGGCCTGGGTAAATTTC
This sequence comes from uncultured Bordetella sp., assembly GCA_964440375.1. Classification (GTDB taxonomy): domain Bacteria; phylum Pseudomonadota; class Gammaproteobacteria; order Burkholderiales; family Burkholderiaceae_A; genus Lacustribacter. The sequence goes on from CAYTRY010000085.1 coordinate 893, forward strand.
TCGATGGTCTGATGCTGCTGTTGAAGTGCTTCGAGTGCTACCCCATAGGCGGCGGCTACGCCGATGGCCGGCGCTCCCCGCACCACCATGTCACGGATACCGGCAGCCACTTCGGCTGCGTTGGTGAAAGGCAGATAGCAAAATTCCGCAGGCAGCACCCGCTGATCAATCATTTCAAGCCGGCCATCGGACCAGCGCAGGGTTTCGATTTTCATGGGATTGACTATAGCGCACGGCTAGGCTGACGATCTGATTGCGACTTAGTTGATTACCTCATACTGAAGGTTATGAACAAAGCGCGCTACCATTCCCCCATTAGTGATTACCGCCTTTTTCGATCGAACC
>CAYTRY010000085.1:1247-3337 GCA_964440375.1 uncultured Bordetella sp.
GTAAACATAGCTATGTTTACCAAAACCAAGCATGCTGAGATCGTGATGACACTACGGCAAATTCAGGATGACTGGGTAGAGACTGCCTTGCGGTCGCCGACCCTAATATATGACGACTCTCTTGACCCCGAGTTGCAGCATTTTCTTGCACCTATTGCAGATTTTGACTTCAGAGTGCTGCGAGTTATTACAAAGCGCGCTACCATTCCCCCATTAGTGATTACCGCCTTTTTCGATCGAACCCTGAAAGGCAAGCTATGAAAATACATTTTGACCAAAGTGCTAACGCCTTATATCTTCATCTCAATGAGACGCCGATTGCAAGCTCCGAGGAGGTGCGTCCGGGAGTGATACTTGATTTCGACAAGAATGATCAAGTCATCGGTATGGAGATTCTTAACATCGGTACCCGTATTCCCTTGGAAACCTTGCAGGATATAAAAGTACAAGTGACCTGATACGAGGTGCTGTTTAGTGCCCCTCAAAGGCCGTGAGGGCAAACACCTTCACATCGAGTTTTTCCAGTCGCGTCGCGCCGCCGATATCCGGCAGATCAATAGCAAAGGCGCACTCTACAATCTCGCCGCCAAGCTTTCGAATCAGTAATACCGCCGCTTCGGCGGTGCCCCCGGTGGCAATCAGGTCATCGACCAGTAGCACGCGCTCGCCTCTGACAATTGCATCGGTATGAATCTCAATACGATCCACACCGTATTCCAACTCATAATCATGACCAACCGTTTCGGCAGGAAGCTTTCCCTTCTTGCGGATCGGAACGAACCCCACACCCAGGGCATAGGCCAGCGGCGCACCAAGAATAAAGCCACGTGACTCAATGCCCGCGACTTTATCGATTTTCTGCCCTGTATAACGGTTGACGAGTTCTTGCACCATCATCCGAAAGCCCACCGGATCTTTCAGCAGGGTCGTGATATCGCGAAACATAATGCCCTGTTTGGGGTAGTGGGGAACGGTACGGATTTTGGACTTAATTGACATAGCAGCCTCCTGGTACTTTCATTAGACAGTTCCGGCAAAAATACTCAACCCCATCGCCGAATTGTCTAGCCATGTTTACTGGGTCCGTAGGTCTTGAATTTTTCCATCACGTCCGACATCTGTGCATCCGATAAAAGGATGGGTTCTCCGATTTGCAGTGCGCGCCAGTATTGCTCGCACAGGCTTTCAACTTCGACTGCTATTCCGAGTGCATCGGCCAGATCTCGGCCAACAGCGATCATGCCGTGGTTGGCGAGCAAACAGGCCTTGCGATCCTGCAATGCCTGTAGGGCCTGGTTGGAGAGTTCTTGTGTGCCAAAAAGCGCATAGGGTGCGCAGCGAATGTTCGATCCACCAGCCACTGCAATCATGTAGTGAAAGGCTGGTATCTCCTTGTGCAGGCAGGCCAGGCTGGTGGCAAAAGCGGAATGGCAGTGAACGATCGCATTCACGTCGGGCCGCTGAAGATAGATATCGTGATGGAAGCGCCACTCGCTGGACGGATTGGCTGCGGGCATCGCCATTCCCCTGACCATGCCGGCCTGATATGGTTCTGATAACGACATTGTCACCATTGCGGTCTCGGTTAGCTTTTCTGGTGGAATGCCCGAGGGCGTTATGAGAAAACCCACCGACGTGCGCACAGAGCAATTCCCTGACGCCCCGCGGTTTAGCCCCAAGGCATCAAGACGCTGCATCACCGAGACGATGGAGTTGGCGGCGTCGTGCGCAGGCGTCATTTTCTGAGCACGCGGCCTGCAACGGCGTCTAATTTTTTCATCAATGCGGGATCACGGGCCTCGGGCGCAGTGATCAGCGCATGAGTAAGCACAGACTGGCAGCTGCAGTTTTGTCTGTCGGCATCGGCGGCGAGTCGAGGCACGCTTGCCCGCACAAGGGTCCGTGCCTTTTCCGCATTCGCGGTTACGACAGCGATAATTTGATCTACGGTTACATCGTCATGGTTGGGGTGCCAGCAGTCGTAATCGGTCACCATTGCGACCGATGCGTAACAGATCTCTGCCTCGCGGGCCAGCTTGGCTTCGGGCATGTTCGTCATCCCGATGACATCGCATTTCCAGCTGCGATAG
>CAYTRY010000086.1:0-3262 GCA_964440375.1 uncultured Bordetella sp.
ACCGGTCGATCTGCCGCTGTCGGTGCTGCTGGGCAAGCCGCCCAAAATGCATCGCCAGGCGGATCGTGTGGCGGTGGCCGCCGAGCCGTTGGACTGCTCAGGACTGCAGCTTGAGGGCCTCATCGATCAGGTGCTGGCACACCCCACCGTTGGCAGCAAACAATTTCTCATCACCATTGGAGATCGAACGGTCGGTGGCCTGACGGCCCGTGATCAGATGGTGGGCCCCTGGCAGACGCCCGTTGCCGATGTGGCGGTCTCGCTATGGGATTTCGAGGGCCTGGGCGGTCAGGCCATGGCACTCGGTGAGCGCAGCCCGGTCGCAATTCTGAATTCCGCCGCCGCCTCGCGGCTTGCGCTTGGCGAGGCCCTCACCAATCTTGTGGCCGCTGATATCGGACCCCTTGAGACCGTGAAGCTCTCGGCGAACTGGATGGCAGCCTGTGGAGAGCCAGGCCAGGATGCCGCACTCTTTGATGCTGTAGCGGCCCTTGCAAAAGAAATCTGTCCGGCACTGTCATTGTCGATCCCGGTTGGAAAAGATTCCTTATCCATGCGCACCGTCTGGAGTGAGGCCTCGGGATCGAAGTCGGTGATTTCGCCCGTATCGTTAAACCTGACAGCGGTGGCGCCAGTTGCTGATGCCCGTCGGACCTGGACGCCCATGCTTCAGCGAATCGAAACACCCACTGTCTTACTCTTTATCGATCTCGGCCAGGGAAAAAATCGCATGGCGGGCTCGGTCCTCGCGCAGACACTTCAGCAGTTTGGCGATGAGACCGCGGATATCAGTGCTGAGTTACTCCAGTCATTTGCGGCAGCGATGTCCGAGCTACACCAAAGCGATCAGGTGCTCGCCTACCATGACCGCTCCGATGGCGGCCTTCTGGCGACACTCTGTGAAATGGCGTTTGCGGGCCGCTGTGGCATCACGGTCAATATTGATCTGATCACGATTGATCCTGTCGCAGCTGACTGGGGTGATTTCAAGATTCGGCCCGAGCAGGTCGCTGTGCAGCGCGATGAGCTCACGATCAAGGCGATTTTCAATGAAGAGCTCGGCGCCGTGCTTCAGGTGGACCGTTCCAACCGAACGGCGGTGATGGATTGTCTGCGCCGGCATGGCCTATCGCGCCTGACCTTTGAGATCGGCACGATCAATCCACGTGATGCGATCGAAATTTATCGCGATGCAAAGTGTATTTTTCAAAAGCCCCGGCATGTGCTGCAGCGGACCTGGAACTCCGTGAGCACAGAGATCTGTCGGCGCCGCGATCATCCCGGCTGTGTGGAAGAGGAATTCACCATCGCACAGGATTCTGAGCTGCCCCGTGTTGTGTTGGGCCCCAAGCTCGCAGCACGTCAGGCCGAATTGGCTGCCCCTTGGGTGGGCAAGCGTCCGCGGGTCGCGATCTTAAGGGAGCAGGGCGTGAACGGCCAGGTGGAGATGGCAGCTGCTTTCGATCGGGCGGGATTTGAATCATGGGATGTCCACATGAGCGATCTGATGGCCGGCCGGATTCAGCTGAATCAATTCGCGGGACTTGCCGCCTGTGGGGGCTTCTCGTTTGGCGATGTGCTGGGCGCCGGACAGGGCTGGGCGCGGTCCATTCTCTTTCATGAGTCCCTCAGAGTGCAGTTTGAAAAGTTTTTCCATGACCCAACGCGTTTTGCTCTTGGCGTCTGTAATGGCTGTCAGATGATGAGCGGTTTGTCCGACATCATTCCGGGCGCTGACAACTGGCCGAGATTTGTTCGGAATCGCTCCGAGCAATTCGAGGCGCGGTTTTCTCTGGTGGAGATTCAGGCCTCAGCCTCAGTGCTGACCACTGGCATGGAGGGCTCCATTTTGCCGGTGGTGGTCTCGCACGGAGAGGGCCTTGCCGCGTTTGGCACAGCGCATCCGCCAGCCGCCGCAGTCATGCGCTATGTCGATCCACGGGGGCTTGCCACAGAGGTTTACCCGTACAATCCGAACGGCTCTTCCGGTGGTCTCACTGCGGTATCCAATCAGGATGGACGTATCACCGTGATGATGCCGCACCCCGAGCGCGTATTTCGCCAGGTGCAGATGTCCTGGATCCCCGAGGCACTCCGCACGACGGGCGACGACTCGCCCTGGATGATGATGTTCCACAATGCCCGCCACTGGGTCCAACACGCATGAAAGCCTAGACACGATGTTATCTGCAGCCAATATTACGATTCAGTTCGGTGCCAAGCCGCTATTTGAAAATGTCAACGCTAAGTTTGATAACGGCAACCGCTACGGCTTAATTGGTGCTAATGGCTGCGGCAAATCCACACTGATGAAGATTCTGGGTGGTGACCTTGAGCCCAGCAATGGCGTTGTGGTTCGGGATCCCCATGTTCGCCTCGGCAAGCTTCGGCAGGATCAGTTTGCGTTTGAGGATGTCCGTGTGTTGGATGTGGTCATGATGGGCCACGAGGAAATGTGGGCCGCACAGTCGGAGCGGGATGCGATCTACGCCAACCCAGAGGCCACCGAAGACGACTACATGAAGGCTGCAGAGCTTGAAGGTAAGTTCGCTGAATACGACGGCTACACCGCCGAGGCCCGGGCTGGCGAGCTGCTGCTGGGCGTTGGAATTCCGCTCGAGCAGCACCAGGGCCCGATGCGCGAGATCGCCCCCGGCTGGAAGCTCAGGGTGCTGCTGGCCCAGGCCCTTTTTTCAGATCCGGATGTGCTGCTTTTGGATGAGCCTACCAACAATCTGGACATCCATTCGATTCAGTGGCTTGAAGATGTGCTCAATGAGCGCAACAGCACCATGATTATTATTTCGCATGACCGGCATTTTCTGAATTCGGTCTGCACGCACATGGCCGACTTGGATTACGGCGAGCTGCGGATTTATCCCGGCAACTATGATGACTTCATGCTGGCGGCTTCCGAGGCCCGGGCCCGGCTGATGGCGGCCAATGCCAAGAGCAAGGAGCGTGTCTCGGAGTTGCAGGAGTTTGTGCGGCGATTCGCAGCCAATAAGTCAAAGGCCAAGCAGGCGACATCGCGCCGCAAGCTGATCGAAAAAATTCAAGGCGATGCCGTCGAGGTGCGGCCCTCCTCCCGGCAGAACCCCTACATTCGTTTTGAGCAAAATAAGCAGCTCTACCGTCAGGCTGTTCATGTGCAAAGCATCTCAAAGACCTTTGAAGGCCGCAGCCGCCCGGTGATTGAGCGTTTTTCCATGATGGTGGAAGCCGGAGAGAAAATCGCAATTGTGGGCGCCAATGGCGCAGG
>CAYTRY010000087.1:0-3261 GCA_964440375.1 uncultured Bordetella sp.
CCGTGTTTGTGCTGGGCACCTTTCTCATGCGCTCTGCGGGCTGTGTGATCAACGATATCGCCGATCGAAAGTTTGATGTTCATGTAAAGCGCACTCGGGATCGGGTCTTGACCGCAGGGAAGGTCTATCTATGGGAGGCTGTCACGGTGGCCGTCGTTATCCTCGGTAGCGCGGCGTCATTGCTCCTGTTTTTAAATGACTTAGCGATTCAATTTGCATTCACAGCGCTCTTTGTGGCGGTGGTCTACCCCTACTTCAAGCGGTTTTTTGCGATGCCACAGGCGATGCTGGGAATCGCTTTTAGCTTTGGGATTCTGATGGCATTTGCCGATACGCAGGGCCAGGTGCCAGCGGTAGCATGGATGCTATTTTTGGCCAACTTTTTCTGGACGATGGCCTACGATACGATTTATGCCATGGTTGATCGAGATGATGACTTAAAGCTGGGTATTCGTAGCAGCGCGATCAGCTTTGGACGATTTGATGTGCTGGCAGTTGGCATTTCGTACGCGATGCTCATGGCCTGTCTGCTGGTGGTTGGGCAGTCGCTGTCTGGGCCCGGAGGTAGTCACTGGCCTTACTGGTTGGGCTGGATGATTATGGCTGGACTATGCGCGTTTTTGACCTGGAAAATTCGCACTCGAGATCGAGAGGATTGCTTTTCGGCATTCCGGGCCAATAATTATGTTGGCATGCCGATCTGGATCGCATTGGCGACGCAGTTGGGGTTAGCTGGCTAGCGGTATTGGGTTGACATCTCCGCTCCACGATCTCTGGCCGCTTTGACGGCCGCTTCGATCATCTGCATAAATCCGGCCTGATCGAGGTGGGCAAGCGCGGCAGCAGTCGTGCCACCCTTTGAAGTGACGTTTTCACGCAGTTGCGCGGGGGTTTCTTCAGATGCATTCAGTAACGCTAGGGCGCCTTCGAGTGTGGCGTGAGCCAGCAGGGCGGATTGCCCTGCGTTTAACCCAAGCCGAGCGCCAGCTTTACCAAGGGCCTCAAGAAACAGAAATACATAAGCCGGCCCAGAGCCCGAGAGCGCGGTCACTGCGTCCATCAGCAACTCATCGTCGACCCAAATTGTCTGTCCAACAGTGCACATTAGTTCATTTGCTTCCTCGCGTCTGTCCTTGGTAACAGGGCTATTCGCAATTAGCCCAGTAATCCCCTGGCGTACCAACGCGGGTGTATTGGGCATAGCACGCACAACTTGGCTATTACCGCACCAAGAACTGATTGCATCAATGGAGATTCCCGCAGCCACGGAAAGAATCGATGCTTTGGACAGTAGCGATCGAAGATTTACGGGTGCTTTTTCGCAGGCTTCACGCATCTGCTGGGGCTTGACCGCAAGCACTACCCATACCGATCCTGAGTTTGCAGCCCATGAGTCCGGCGCATCGGCGGAATCCGTGGTGAATTGAATTCCGCGTTTTTCTGCTTGGACTAAGAACTTGTTTTTTAGTGTCTCCTGAGCGCCACCCTGTGGCTCAATCACATGGAGTCGCGTGATGGGCACATTACCATCTATTAGCCCACCGATTAAAGCAGATGCCATATTGCCACCACCCACAAAACACAGGTCCATGCTTCAATCCTTTTTTAAAAGCGCTATCCAGCGAATGCCAAGTATCCGCAGCAGCGAGAAATATACGATGGCAGCGACCAACATAATCACACCAAGCCAAAAGATGCGCAGTAGCGGTGAAGTCGATAAGCCCGACCAGTCGAATTCCAAGGCAATTACCCCAATCGCCAGTCCCATAACCAGCGCGCTGATTACGGTTTTTAGAATCAACCCCGGCCAGCCTGGCTTTGGGGCATATATCGATTTGCGTCGTAGCCCCCAGTAGAGCAGCCCGGCGTTGGCGCAGGCTGCAAGGCTGGTGGCAAGTGCCAGGCCTGCATGCGCGAAAATCGGCACAAATACAATGTTAAAAAGCTGGGTGAGCACAAGCGCAAAGATGGCGATTCTTACCGGAGTTTTTAACTCTTGCTGGGCATAAAAGCCAGGCGCGAGTACCTTAATCGCAATCAGACCAACTAAGCCCACGGCATAGCCCACCATCGCCTGGGCGGTCATGGTCAAGTCCTGATGATCAAACTGGCCGTAATGAAATAGCACTGCGGTAAGCGGCACCGAAAGCACGGCAAGCCCCACGGCTGCAGGCACCGACAGAATCACAACAAGCCGCAGGCCCCAGTCAATCAGCCGGCTGACTTCTTCCTGATTGCGTTCACTGTTGGCCTTGGTCAGGCTGGGCAAAAGCACGGTGCCTAACGCTACGCCCAAGAGTGCAGTGGGAAACTCCATCAGCCGATCTGCAAACGAGAGCCAGGACACGCTACCTGCTTCAAGCCTTGCCGCCATGTGGGTGTTGATGATGAGGCTGATCTGCGCAACCGAGACCGCAAGCGTTGCGGGCACCATCAGAATCAGTATTCGGCGTACAGAAGGGTCGCGCCATGCGGCTCGAATGGACCAGTCATTGCGGGGAGGCGAAGCCGACGCGCCGATCCACGGATCGGGATTGCGTCGAGCCAAGATCCGCCTGAGTGCCACCACCATCAGCACCAGTTGCGCGATGCCACCCGCGATCACGGCAATCGCCAAGGCCCAGATGGGCTCTTCCAAATACGGGGAGAGCAGAATCGCCGAGCCGATAAACGACAGATTTAAAAGCACAGGCGCAAATGCCGGTGCCTTGAACTTTGACCAGGTGTTGAGCACCCCAGAGGCCAGCGCCACCAGCGAGATCATTAGGATGTAGGGAAACATCCAGCGCGTGAGCATCACCGAGAGATCAAAGGTCTGCCGGTCGCCCCCAAAGCCGCCGGACATCATCCAGACCAGGATCGGGGCGCCGATAATCGCAACCAGGCTGACCAAGGCCAATATGGCGGTCATGAGCACCGCGCAGCGGCGGGCAAGCAGCAAGGCCTGGGCTTCCCCCTCCTCGGTCTTAATCTTGCCTAAAACGGGCACAAAGGCCTGGGAGAAGGCGCCCTCGGCAAAGAGCCTGCGCAGCAGATTGGGCAGCCGGAAGGCCACAAAAAAGGCGTCTGTCTGGCTGCCGGCGCCGAAATAGGCCGCGGTCAGGGTCTCCCGAACCAACCCCGTAATGCGGGACAGAAGGGTCAGCCCGCTGATGGTCGCGGCGGTCTTGAGCAGATTCATATTCGGCGCTATAGTTTAGGGCTTTTCCCGAAAAACATAAGGATTTTCAACGACATGGCCAACTCCGCCTCCGCCCGCAA
>CAYTRY010000088.1:0-3189 GCA_964440375.1 uncultured Bordetella sp.
ACTGAGTCTTCGGATTCTCATTAAGCCGCCCTATGAAACCGTTTCAGAGCATGACTGTGAACACTAAAAGCCTGTCGTTTACATTGGTCTGGACAGCCTTTGGCCTGGTGGTGCTCACTGCCGTTTGGCTGGCGTATATCGGCATCCAGATTTCTTCGGCCGGCCATCGGTTTACTGCCCAGGCCTTAAAGGCGCCAGATGTGGATCAGTACCGTAAGGCCCTGCGGCTCGAGCAGCTCTCCGCCCCCAAGGGGGTGGGATTTAATTCGGAGAAGGCCGCACGGGATGCATCCGTGGCGCAGATTTTTGAGTGGATTGCAGAGTTTGAAAATGGCCGTGCCAGTGATCGTCTGAAAAAACTCAAGCCCGCCTTATCGGGCGTGGTATTTGGCGGAATTGCTGAACGCATTGGCATGCGGGCAGGTGATGAAGTGGTCAGCGTCAATGGTGCGGCGGTGGATTCAGTGTTGGCGGTCTACGACATGCTGGATCAGCGTGGCGAGCAGACCGTGCAGCTGGTGATTCGTCGTCAGGGTCGGCTCTTTTCTGCAAGCCTGGCCGCCCCCGCCGGTGAGCGGATTAATGCTGAAAACAGCGGCATGCTCTTTAACGTGCCCAAGGGATTAAACGTGGTGGGCAAAAGCCAGGTGGCATCTCTGGCCACACAGTTTGATACCCGTTTTATGCTGCTGGTGCCGCCCGAGTGGCGCCGTCAGTATCAGACTTCGCTGGCGGTGATTGCCCACGAGCTGCTGGCCTATATCGACTCTCAGCGTGACTTGGTCGAAGGCGATCCGGGCTTTATTCGTATCGATCAGATGCTGTCGTGGCATCACGATGCATTCACCTCAGCCATCGAGCAGCATGTGGAAAACACACGTGCCGCAAGTGCCAGCCAGCTGGCCGCCCTGGGCAGTTTTGGCGATGCCATTATTGGGCTTATCGCCGCATTGGCATTGTTTTTTGTAGCATTCTGGTTTCATAACCGTTCGGTGCTGGGGCTCACGGATGATTAAAGCCACGGGCGTGTCACTGCCATGAATACACTGACCCGCCCCTATCGCTGGTTTGGGATCGAGATCCACGGCCGCCGTTACGCCATTGATTTCAATTGCATCAACACCGTCTTCTATCAGCCGGGTGATCATGGTCAGGCCGATCGCACGGTGGTGGAGAAGGGCCCGTTTCTGGGGATTCGTGGCCTGATGGTGCACGAGGGCGCGCCAGTCTTTTTGCTGCCCCCGAGTCGGCTATTTGCAAGCGCGGCGGGCCCCCTGGATGCTGCCGAGCACGACACTGCTGCCTCAGTCGAGGTGCCTGCCTCTTGGGTGGTGATTTTCAATGGCGATTCGATCTCCAGCGTGGGCATTCGCGTCGAGCGGGCCAGTGGACCTTTTCGTATGCAGCCCGATATGGCCGAGGCGGATGCGTTTGCCAAAAAAGAGATTCAGCATTTGGATCAGTGGTGGGCAGTGGTCAGGCTTCGGCCCAATGTCATGGAAGACCTACAGGGAGATGGAAATGAGTGATTCGGCCGCAGTGAGCCGTATTATTTTCAAATCCCGACTGACCTCGGCGCTCTTGCTGCTGGTCTCAATTGGCTGCTTTTCTTTGATGACGGTCCTCTCGGGGCCGGAGAGGTCAGCCCCGGTGGCTGTGCCGGAGCCGCCGGCCAAGTCAGCGGCTGCATCGGGCAGCGCTGGAGCCAGCAAAGAGGCTGCGAATTCAAAATCAGCTGGGCCAATGGCCGCCGGCAGTGGGCCGGAGATTGCCGAGCAGATTCGGGCCAGGCTTTCCGCGGCCGATTTTTTCGATGCTGAGTTTTATCAATCACTTGCCGGATTGCAGTCTCGGCTGGGCCTGCTGAATACGGCCGAAAGCGCCCAGGCCCAAAAACAGCTGGCATCGCTGAAGGAACTCGAAAAACGTCTGGTCCCCATCCGCGGCCTTGCGCCCAATATCAATCGCGAGATGGAGTCGTTGCTCTCGCGAGGAGGGCTGCTTTTCAAAGACATCATTCCGCCGACATCACCGTTTGTGCCGGTCTCGACTGCTTTGGAAAAATTGCGAATCGATTTCCTGGCGATCCAAGCGAAAAAACCTCTGGATAGTTTTAAGGGATTTCAGTCGAGCCTGAAGGCCCTGATCGAGGCCCGGGAAAAACTGGATGATCCCGCCTTGGCCTCCGAGATGAACGAGCGTCGCAAGGCCATCGTGGCCCGAATCGATGGGCTGACCGTGACGCGCCGGGCAAAAGACTGGGAGTCGGCCACGTTTTCTGCGGTTGCCATTTCGACCGAATTAAACCGTATTGCCTCCACCATGGCGACTCCTTCCGATCAGCAGCCTGGTGCCGATGCGGTGGGCATGGACAGCGGCATGGTGTCGCGTATTTTTGGCGCCCTTGGATTTGTGGCACTGATCTTGGCGCTGGTGGAGGTAGCCCGCTGCGATCGCCGGCTTTTATCGACGATTGATCTGACAGCGGTGGATTCAGCGCTTACCAATTCCAATCGGTTTGAGGCCTTACAGAAAGCCAACGAGGGCCTGCCCTATCTGCAGATAGCGGCCAAGCAAGTCTCTGATCTTGGCAAGCAGCTGCTTGCAGCGATCAAGCGGCTGGGCGAATCGGCGGCTTCGGTTTCGGGGCCGCAGGAGAGCTCACAGCAAGACCCCGGCATGAAGGCGCTCATGGATACGCAGTTCCGATCGCGGGAGATCCAACGCTCATTTGCGGTGCTGAAAGAGCAGAGCATTCGGCTATCGCTTGCACTGTCTCAAGCCAACCTTGAGCCAGTCATGACCGAGACCAGTGATAAATTGGTGGACAGCATCGAGCACGCCGATGCCCTGATCCGCTCCATGCAGCAAGAGCTCGATGGGACCCTCGCCCAGCTCATGTCGACCGAGCAAGATGAGCTTGTGCGCAATCACGCCATGGTCTTAAAGCGCGACACCGAGTCCTTGCTGGTGGTGGCGGGCCAGTGGACACGTCAGTTTGATCGGCTCAATGAGGCTTTGGCCGATTTGGATCGATTGTTGGATGTGGCCTCCAGCACCTCAGCCCGCCGTCCGGGTGAGGTTCTCGAAGAGCTCGGCGATCGACGGGAGCCCTCGTGAACGATCTGCTCAGTCTTTTTCTTGCGGATTTAAACCGCGCCATGGAGGGCCTCAGCCAGAGCCTGGATC
>CAYTRY010000089.1:0-3149 GCA_964440375.1 uncultured Bordetella sp.
GGCAGATCAACGCCAATGCTGCCGCGGATATCAATCGGGGACTGCTGCTTGCCGGAATCGCACAGCCCATAGCTCGCATGCAATTTGCCCCAGTTATCGGGCCCATCGGCGCCGTGATAGCTCCAGTGCGGCATCGGCGCGGCCTTCGGCTTGGCTGCCCGCTTTGCGGGCGCCGCCTTCTTCGGTGCCGGCTCAGCCGCTGGGGCTGCCGCCGCGGGTGGCGGCGGGGGTGGGGCCGGAGGCATTGCAGCCTGCGCGGGGGCGGCCGCAGGCTTGACATCTGCTGCACTGGCCATGCCGGCACTCAGTGCGAAGGCCGCTAGGGCTAAAAGAAGCGGTGTTGATAAACGGTTTGCGCGCGACATCGTAGAGAGTCCTCCATTGCAACGCTTACGGACAGGCCCGAGTGCAAGTTAAGATCCGTGCAGCGCCGAGGGCGCCATTTTGAGGACTTTTTGAAGTGGTGCCCGGAGCCGGAATCGAACCGGCACGGCTTGCGCCCCAGGATTTTAAGTCCTGTATGTCTACCTATTTCATCATCCGGGCAGTAACTGCAGGCCGCATTTTAGCCCTGCGGCCCACGATCGCCCCAGCCACCTGCGGGCCACCAAGGCATTAGGTCGCAAGCGTAATGGTCTTGGCAGGATCAAAAAGCGGGTTTTCGTAATCAAGCGCTTCGGGTGATTTCACTTTGCCGATCGTCGTGGCGTAGCTGCCCGGGTTGGCCAGCACGCGGCACTTGCCGACCTGGTAATCAAAACTGTCATGCACATGGCCATGAATCCAGATATCGGCCTTCTCCACCAGATCATCTAGGTCTGAAACAAAGGCCGCATTGCAGGGGTCGCCGCGAAATCGCGGATGCACGCTGCCGCGCGAAGGCGCATGATGGGTAATAACAACGGTCTTGCCTGCAAAGGGCACATTGAGTTTTTGCTCAAGCCATGCCCGATCACATTGATGCTGCTCAAAGGCCTGCTGGGCGGAAAAGCCCTGGCCGGGCTTATCAATGCCCATAATTTTTCGGTGATCAGCGATCCGGGCCTCGGAGGCCAACATCGCGGCGAGCTGACGGCCACCTGTGCCCATCAGTTGATAGTTTGTCCACAAGGTGCAGCCCAAAAAACGCACACCCCCAAAGATCCATTCATCACGAAACAACACCCGCATTGCAGAGTCGCGCGCTGCAAGACGAATTCTTTCTACTTGCGGATGGATTGCGGTGTCGTAGAACTCATGATTACCTGGCACATACAGTACGGGAATCTCCCAGCGGCCGAACTTTTCCACCATGTGGGTGTCGACGTGAATATCGCCGGCAAGAATGAGCAGGTCCGCCTCTGCGCTGCCCAGTCGCGCAACGCGCACGAAATCCGGAAACCGCCGATTGAGGTATTCCAAATGCAGATCTGAGGCAAATTGAATTCGCATACGGCAGCCAGTTTACAATCGGCCAAAGCAAGGCGAGACAGGAATCCGTTGAAATCCTGATCGAACGCAAAATTATTAAGGGGGAGCCAGATGTCCGAAACGACACAATATGTTGCCGCAGCGATTTTTGCGATCGCCGTACTCCATACCTTCTCAGCCAAACTCTTTGAGCGGCTCGCCCACCGTTATCCAAACCACCATGGGGTCTTTCACCTGCTCGGTGAAGTCGAGGCTGTCTTCGGATTCTGGTCGATTATTTTGTTTGGCTGGATGATGTTTGCGGAAGGGTTTAAGCCTGCCGTTGAATACGCCGACACACGAAACTACACCGAGCCGTTGTTTGTTTTTGCGATCATGGTCATTGCCGCCAGCCGGCCCGTGATGGAAAGCGCGCGCGTGCTGGTGAGTTCCGTAGCCCGCGTGCTGCCGCTTTCTGCAGGCGCTGCCCGGTATTTTCTGCTGCTGACCCTGGTGCCGCTTTTGGGCTCCTTTATCACTGAGCCGGCTGCGATGACACTTGCGGCCCTGATGTTGCTGCCCTACTTTCGCAGCCATACCCCGACGAGCTTTAAATACGCCACGATTGGCGCGCTCTTTGTCAATGTCTCAATCGGCGGCACGCTGACCCACTTTGCGGCGCCCCCGGTGCTGATGGTGGCAGCAAAATGGCAGTGGGATACGGTCTACATGCTGACTCACTTCGGCTGGAAGTCGGCAATCGCAGTTTTAATCAACGGTATTGTGGTGACGTGGCTTTACCGCGACTATTTAAAGAAGGCAGATCACGAAATCCGTGAGGCCCTGGCCGCAGCAGAGTCCGGAAAAGAATCCATTCCTGCCAGCATGATCGGCTTACATCTTCTGATGATTGCCGGGGTGGTGCTTTTTGCCCACCATCCGCCCATCTTTTTAGGCATCTTCTTATTGTTCATGGGAATCGCAACCGCCTATCCGCAATTTCAGGAACGCCTGATTCTGCGCGAGGGCCTCATGGTGGCGTTTTTCCTTGCTGGCCTGGTGGTGTTAGGCGGCATGCAGGCCTGGTGGCTGCAGCCTTTGCTCTCCAATATGAGCCCCACTGCGGTCTATTACGGCGCAACAGCACTGACTGCGATTACCGATAACGCGGCGCTGACCTATCTCGGATCGCTTGTCGAGGGTCTGAGCGAGGAATTCAAATACGCACTGGTGGCAGGTGCAGTCACCGGCGGGGGCCTGACCATTATTGCCAATGCGCCAAATCCGGCCGGTGCAGCTATTCTGCGGCGGCAGTTCGAGGATGAAAACATTAATCCGCTCGGCCTGCTGGCTGCCGCATCAGCGCCCACGGTCGTGACCATCCTGTGTTTTCAGCTGCTTTAGAATTAGACTCTTCGATTGAAATTCAGATAAGAAGCAGAAGAAGCACCAAGAAGAAGAATGCCCCGGCCGAGAGAAAGTGGCCGAAACTCCAACCAGGCCCGCGGGCCTGGTTTTTTATTGAGCAACACCGACTAGCGTAAAAAATCCATTTCAAGCCGTGCGCGCAGGCCGCCTAAATGCGAGAGGGCCTCGGAGAGCCGCTCAATCTCATGCGAATTCAGGCTGTCTAATTGCAACACATTGGGCGAGACTTCGGCCCGCCCGTCGCGCTCGGCCCGGCTGGCGTACTCCAGCTGCGCGCGCAGCCGATAACGCTGCAGCACATTAAATGCATCCCGCATCTGCTGTGATTCGGC
>CAYTRY010000090.1:0-3008 GCA_964440375.1 uncultured Bordetella sp.
GGGATGCCTCCAATATTCACGAGGTGGTGATCACCGATGTCACTTGGTCGCCTGCGGTGGGATATGAGTTATTAGAAATTTTTGATCTCTGGATTATTCCGACCTCGCTCTCTGAATTGGAGCTGCTCTCGACGATCGCTTTACTTGGAGATCTCAAGCCCGCACTCGATCGGCCCCGTTCGCCACGGCTTTTGATTACACCCAATAAGATCCACCCCTTTCAACGCAAATTTGACTCTATGGCGGCCCAGCGTTTTCCCGTTCCCTTTTTATTGACGCCGCCGGTGCTGGCCGCCAAAGACTTTGAATCGCTGTATCAGCGTGATTACATCGTGAGCGCTGGAAAAGATGATGTCAAAGAGCGCTTCCTTACCTTTTGCGAGGCGGTATGGAAAGCCAGCCAGATTTCCGTATTCGAAGCCCACAGCATGCGGGCCCGCTCGGATTGGAATAGAGGCACGGCGTCAGCACCGCCCTCGGCACTGCCAGAGATCTCGCGGGTGCCCGAGATGATCAAGGCCGATACTCCGGATGAGACCGCGCTTTAGCCCCCTGCCCTTTTAGCCCATTTCGATTCTCGAGAGATCCAATGTTTAAAGCACTTTTTCAATTTCTCTTTGGCAGCAAAAAGAAAAAAACCGATCCTATGGCTGCCCAAAATGACATGGTCTACGAGGTCCGCAACCAATTTGAAAAAGGTCTGCGGGAAACGCTGAAAAAGGCCCACGGTGATAAATCCAAACAAATAGCTGAAATCGCCACCAACTATGTGTTCGACTTTGGCGAATTCGGATTTGATTTCTCTGAAGGCAAAGACCTTAAAAAGATTGTCGGTGCGGAGTTGGTCAATATCTGCAACTACGACATCGCAGATCCGCTCAAGCTACTACGGGCCATGGTGCATCGGGCCCTGCAGCTAAAAAAAACCGGCCAAATCTATGAAGATCACATGCGCGACCTCTGGATCCTCTGCCTGGTGCCCGTCGGGCCGCTCACGCCGCCCGACTCATTTTTCCCCAGTACGGCCGGACACATGAACTTTGTCAAACGGCTGCGCCTGGTAGAAATCACTGACCGCCAAGCCGAAAATGCGCAGCGGGTCTGGAAGGACCCCCATCTGAAAGCCATTCTTGAGGCCTGGCTCACCGCCCACCACGATTAAGTGGGCTTAACGCGGTAGATCAAAAGCTGCGTTTCGCGTTCGTCATCAACCTGCAGCACCTGGCTGGGCTCGACGCCGGGCACTCGAAAGCTATTGGAAATCAAGAGTGTTCCGGGCTGCATTTCCTGGCAGGCCTTCTGCCATAGCTTCGGCATGGGCTCCGTGGATAGAAATGCATACACCGCCGCATACGGTGATAAATCCAGATCCCAGAAATTACCCCGAATCAAACGAACATTAGGCAGCGCCGCTGCCTTCAAATGTGCGCGAAGAAATGGCAGCCAGGCTGCCTCAATCCCCTCAAAAAAATGTTGGGGATGCCTTTTTGCCAATCCAATCGGCATGCTGCCCGTGCCAGCGCCGAAATCCAACACCCGGGCATGAGGCTGCTGGGCGAACACCTCGCGGGCCAGGAGTTCTGAGACCGCTTCGATGGTGGGCTCGCTGGATAAAAACAGGGGCACCCGGCTTCTCACGGTCGGGCCAAACACCAAGACAAAGATTAAAAATGCGGCCAGATACCAGCCGCTGTGAATCTGCAGGCTATTGGCTGCTGCCACCGCAATCGGAAACAGTGCATGAATCCATAGCCACCAGCGATCGGATGCCATCCAATGCGCAATCAAAGCCGCGCCACAGGCCTGCCCGATAATCGCAAGCCAGACTCGCGGCGGATCGCCAAAGATGCCCAGTGCCAACGCGCCCAGCACCAAAGCCATCGCGAGAATTTGAGAAAGAAGTGCTTTGGAGAGTGGCCCGAGGCGAATCACGCCGCCGTCTCAAGCTGTGGGAGTGTGCCGATTTCCGGCAAATCGGCTTCGTCTTTGGTGCCGCGCTTTAATTCATAGGCCCAGGCCAGGACCTTGGCCACCGCCTCAAAGAGCTGCTCAGGCACAGGATCACCAATTTCCAATCGTGAGTACATCAGCCGCGCCAGCGGCGGTATCCGCGCAATCGGTACCTGGTGCTCCTTGGCCACATCCTGAATTCGCAAGGCAAGGGCATCCAGGCCCTTGGCGACGACCACCGGCGCAGCCATGGTGGCCTGGTCATACCGCAAGGCAATCGAATAGTGGTCTGGGTTGGCGACCACCACATCGGCCCGCTCGATGGCCGACATCATCCGACTCTGGGCGATCTGCCGCTGTCGCTGCCGCAGCTTGGCCCGAATCTCGGGCGAGCCTTCCATTTCTTTCATTTCCTGCTTGACTTCTTCGCGGCTCATGCGCATCTGACGCATGAAATTAAATCGCTGAAATACCGCATCGCCCACCGCAATCAAGATCAGGGGAATCAACAGCAGCAAGGCGCCATTAAAAATAAGCTGGCTGGTATTCACCACCGCCAGATTGAAATCCTGATTCACCAGCGTGGAGACATTGCCCAACAGCGCTATCAGATAGGCCATGCCAACGCCCAAGACCAGAAATGCTTTTAAGATGGTCTTCACCAGCTCCACCGCGGTCGGCAGAGAGAGAATCCGGCCGATACCCGCAATCGGATTTAATCGATTGCCTTGGAACTTAAATGCGAAGACCGGGCGTAGGCCCGAGAGGCTGAGGGGCGCAAATATCGCCACCAACAATACCGGCACCAGCAGGAGCGCCAGCAGGCCGACAAAACTTAATACTGATCCCGATAGCCATGCCATGACTGTGTCGGCCCATCGATCCGGATCTGAGAAGGTGAGGCCATCACGCACCATCATCACCATCTGCCGTACGAGAACTGGGCCAGCGGAGAATGCAAATAGCATGAATACCAGCAGCAGCCCCAGCGTGGTGAGGTCTCGGGACTGGGCGAACTGTCCTTCCTCGCGGGCCTTTTGTAATCGCCGCTCGGTAGG
>CAYTRY010000091.1:0-2963 GCA_964440375.1 uncultured Bordetella sp.
GGTGAAGGCGATCGAGGATCCCAATACCGGTGATGTCATCAAAACAGAGCCTGAGTTGCTGCGCAAGGTCGAGGTCAGTGATAAACACTTAGATCTGGTGATCGATGCCATGGTGGAAGTAAATAAATCAGGCACGGGCGCGCGGGTTTTCGCAGGCGCACCCTATCGTGTGGCTGGTAAGACAGGCACCGCACAAGTCATTAGCATTGGTCAGAATGAAAAATACAACGCTGCCCGCGTGGCAGAGCGGCACCGAGACCACTCACTGTATATGGCATTTGCACCTGCTGAGCAGCCGGAAGTGGCGGTGGCGCTGATCGTGGAAAACGGTGGATTTGGTGCAGCCGCCGCCGCTCCGATTGCGCGGCTTGTCTTTGATCATGTCTTGTCAAAAAAGGGTGCAGCCCGTGGCCAGTGAGATTATCCCGAGGGGCTGGCGGGGCATCTGGCTAAGAATTCAGCCTTGGGTTGCGGTTTTCGATGGCCCATTTATGTTGTTCTTTTTGGGCATTGCTTTTCTTTCAACCATCACACTTTACAGTGCTGGTAATGATTTTGACGGCCGGTTTACCGGCCACATTCGCAATCTCGGCATCGCCGTTTTAATTATGTGGCTTGTCGCCCATATTCCGCCCGGCATGATTCATCGCGTTGCTGTGCCCTTATTTGTTTTGGGCGTCGTGCTGCTTTTGGCGGTCGCCTTATTTGGAGATGTATCAAAGGGCGCTCGCCGCTGGCTAAATATCGGTATTACGCGGATTCAGCCCTCGGAGCTGATGAAAATTGCAATGCCAATGATGCTCGCATGGCTTGTCCATCGGGTCGAGGGCCTGCGTACCCTTCAGCATTGGCTGATGGCGGTATTGCTCTTAATGGTGCCCACCGCTTTCATTCTTGCCCAGCCCGATCTGGGTACCGCGATACTTGTGTTCTCAGCGGGGCTTTTTGTTTTATTTTTTGCAGGCCTTCCATGGCGTCTGGTTCTGGTGGCCCTCGGAATCGGAGTTCTTGGGGTGCTGTTGCTGATTGTGTTCGGAGATGCAGCCTGCGCAGATGGCGTGAACTGGCCGGGATTGCGGGAGTATCAGCGCCAGCGCGTCTGCACACTGCTGGACCCCATGCGTGATCCCCTGGGCAAGGGCTTTCATATCATTCAGTCGATTATCGCGGTGGGCTCGGGCGGCATTTTCGGCAAGGGCTGGATGCAGGGCACACAGACCCATCTGGAATTTATCCCAGAGCGCACCACCGACTTTCTTTTTGCGGCCTACTCCGAGGAGTTTGGATTGCTGGGCAATCTGCTGCTGTTAAGTCTTTATGCGGGATTAATTCTGCGCGGCCTCTGGATTGCGATTGGCGCGCCAACATTATTTTCCCGGCTCTTGGCCGGAGCAATTTCGCTCACCATTTTTAATTATGCGTTTGTCAATATGGGCATGGTAACGGGGGTGCTGCCGGTTGTTGGCGTGCCGCTGCCTTGGATGTCCTATGGCGGTACTGCAATGGTGACCCTGGGCTTTGGCGCCGGCATTCTCATGAGCATCGCCCGGACCCGCTCGCAGACCGTTCAAGGCTTCGTGTTGCAGAGGTCCGCTTAGGCGGCTGGCCATGCAGGCCGATATTGTCATTATCGGAGCTGGCAGTGCGGGCTGCCTGCTGGCCAATCGACTCTCTGCAGATCCTAGCCGTCAGGTTGTACTGATCGAAGCGGGTGGCGAGGATGACTGGATCTGGATCAAGATTCCGGTCGGCTATCTGTTTGCGATTGCAAATCCACGAACCGATTGGTGTTTCAAGACCGAGCCGGATCCCGGCCTCAACGGAAGATCTATTCACTATGCCCGCGGCCGTGTGATTGGGGGCTCATCATCGATTAACGCGATGATTTACATGCGCGGTCAGGCCTCGGACTATGACCGATGGGTGCAAGCAACGGGCGATGAACGCTGGAGTTGGTCCGAGGCGTTGGCCACCTATCGCGCAATGGAAGATTATTTCGGCGGAGCCAGTCCCTGGCACGGCGTGGGTGGCGAAATGCGAGTGGAGTCTCCGCGCGTCCGTTGGGAGATTCTGGATGCCTGGCGGCAGGCTGCTGCCGAGCAGGGCATTGCTGCAATCGAGGAATTTAATCGTGGTGATAACTCCGGCTGCGCCTATTTTCACGTGACACAGCGCAGGGGGATTCGCTGGTCAATGGCAGACGCATTTTTACATCCTGTGCGTCATCGCCCAAATTTAAAGGTGATCACAAAGGCGCAGGTCTTGCGACTCATTACTTCGCCAATCTCTCCTGAGACCACCCATCAGCGGCAGTATGCTGAGTCCGCCTGGGCCAATGCCGCCCATGAGGTGACGGGCATCGAAATACTCCACGAGGGCAGCAAACAGCGGATATCGGTGCGCGATCAAGTGATCTTGTCAGCCGGCGCGGTCAGCTCACCGCACCTGCTTCAGGCCTCTGGGATTGGTCCGGCTGCGGTGCTCTCGGCGGTGGGCGTGCCGATTGTTCATGATCTTGCTGGGGTCGGTGAAAACCTACAAGACCACTTGCAAATCCGCACGGTCTATCAGGTAGCCAACTGCGCCACGGTCAACACGCTATATCGCAATCCGCTGACCCGAATCGGCATGGCCCTGCAATATGCTTTTTTGCGCTCCGGTCCCATGACCATGCCGCCATCGACGCTTGGCGCATTTGCCAAAAGCCACCCCGAGTGCCCAACCCCCGACCTTGAGTGGCATGTACAGCCCTTATCACTGCCAAAATTCGGAGAACCGCTGCATCGCTTTAATGCAATCACTCCGAGTGTCTGCAATTTGCGTCCCAGTTCACGCGGCACCATCCGCCTGGCCCATTCCGACCCAATGGCATCACCGAAAATTATGTGTAATTACCTATCCACTGAGGCCGATCTACAGACTGCCGTGGCTGGGCTGCGATGGACCCGCCGAATCATGCAGAG
>CAYTRY010000092.1:0-2950 GCA_964440375.1 uncultured Bordetella sp.
GGCACTCAGCTTTATTCGGATTTATTTCGGAAGGCCGATTCTGCTGCCAAGCTTCGCGGCATGATCGAGTTCTGTAATAGCCGCACAAACTCAGGCTGGTTTGAAGAAGAGATTCAGCACGTTGGCCGTTATCTCAACGACACGTATTACAAATTTAAATAGCACCTCTTCAAGGCGCCCGGATTGAATTATTTTCGGCGCAGATCAATAGCGGCCAGGAGCCGCCCAGCGAAGACCATGGTCAGTTCGGCACCTGCAGCATGCTGTGACAGCTTCACCCCAGGCTGCGGCACCGGCTGGGTTTGATGTAACGCGGCCATCGTCTCGGGCCACTCAAAAGTAAGTTTCGCCTGCATCGGCAGATAGCCATCCAGATAGCGGCGCATCAGCGGCCCCGCCTGAAGCCGGTAGGTCTGCTGATCAATACGATCTAGTGCCTTGGAGCGCAGATCAATGCAGATGGAAGCGCCGCGCTGCACATCGGCCATCACCACATGGTGGCCCTTGATCTCGACAGCGCCGATGCCTTGGGTGGATTTAATTGAGAGATCCTGTAGCCGATTTGGGTTAAAAGCGATCACGATCTTGCGAATCGGATCGAGCTGATAGTGGCAGGTGCTCAGTTCAATGATTCCGGAGTCAAAGCTATCTGCACCGACCCGCACACGTGATTCATAGCGATAGCTGTCGGGCTCGGGATGCTGGGCCAAAAATCGAAGCTCGCCTTCTTGGGCAATATCAGAAAATTCAAGGGCCCTGCCAGCTGCCAAGACCGCAGGGGCAGCGGGGCTTGCGGCTGCTGCAGCATGGGTTGGGGTGGCCGCCGGGCCAGCGGTGGATCGGGCTGCCTGCAATAGGCCAGCCGTCGAGAGCACGCTCCAGACATTTCGCAGCATGGTGGGCTGCGCTTTTTCATTCGGGTGAATGGTATCGGCCTGAAACATCAGTGGGTTATCCGCCAGGCCATCAAGCAAAAACGGCACCAGCGGCACCTGCTTTTCTCCTGCCAGCTGGCCAAAGAGGCTGTCGAACTGCCGGGAGTAATCGGGCCCATAGTTCGGGGGAATTCGAATTCCAATCAGCAGCACTGCAGCGCCCTGGGCACGGGCCCGGTCAATCATTTCAGCAAGATTGCGACGGGTCTGGCCAATGGCCAGGCCGCGCAGCCCATCGTTTGCCCCCAGCTGCAAAAGCACGAGACTGGGCTGATGTTTTTTTAATGCCGCATCGAATCGTGAGAGCCCGCCTGCTGTGGTCTCTCCGGAGATACTCGCATTCATAATCCGATGCGGGAACCCCTCGCGGGCAAGCCGGTCCTGCAACAAGGCGACCCAGCCTGCCCCGCGCTTTAATCCGTATTCCGCAGACAGGCTATCGCCATAGATCAGAATAAGGGGCTTTGCTGGCGGGTTGGTCGCGGCGATGGCTCCAGTCGGACTGAAGGCCATGGCGGCCAGCAGCAGGGCGCAGGCGGCCATCAGCGTACGTCGTAAGGGCAGCGGGTGGTGAGACAGAATCGAGATCACAGTCGTCAGAATAGGGAGTTGGGGTTGAACGCAATTCGAGCAGAGCACATCACCAAGACCGTTGTTGATAGCAGCGGTTCCATCGACATTCTCCGTGATGTCTCCTTATCCGTCGAACTGGGCGGATCTTTGGCGATTCTTGGCGCCTCCGGCAGCGGAAAATCAACCCTGCTCGGCATTCTTGCTGGCCTTGAGTCCCCCAGCTCGGGTGCGGTGTATTGGTTTGATGAGCGAATTGATGCGCTCTCAGAGGATGCCCGTGCCCAGCGTCGCAATGGCGTATTGGGCTTTGTTTTTCAATCCTTTCAGCTGCTTGGCCATTTAAATGCGCTGGAAAATGTGATGCTGCCGCTCGAGCTCAGTGGCGCCGCCAATGCCCGACAGCGGGCAGAGGACTTGTTGCACCAGGTGGGCATGTCAAGCCGCATGCAGCACTTTCCCAAAACACTCTCGGGTGGCGAGCAGCAGCGGGTGGCGTTGGCCCGGGCCTTTGTGTCGCAGCCAAGGCTGATCTTTGCTGATGAGCCCACCGGCAGTCTGGATGCTGCCAATGGCGAGAAGATTTCGAATCTACTGTTCGAGTTGCAGGCCCGTCACCGGACCACGATTGTGTTGGTGACCCATGCCCCAGAGCTTGCCGAACGTTGTCAGCAGGTGCTCAGGCTTGCGGCGGGGGCCGCCGTATAATTTCGTCATGCCCTCACTGCTGTTGCTCGGAGGCGCGGCTGCGCTTTCCGAGTTTCGACTTTCCCGACTGACTTCTGAAATCCAGGCGAGTGCCCCCAAGGCCAAATCGGTCCGGGCCCGCTGGTGTTATCTCGTACGCCATGGCGAGGGCCTGGATGCACCGCGATTGGCGGCGATCCTCGATGCAACCGGCCCGCTTGAGCCGCCTGGGGCGGGCATGCTGCGGCTATCTGTGGTGCCGCGGCAGGGCACCCGTTCGCCTTGGTCGTCAAAGGCCACGGAGATTCTGCATTCCTGTGGGCTGGGCAGCGTCGAGCGGGTCGAGCGCGGCATGGTGGTTGATATCGAGATCAAGACTCAGGACAGCGCGCTCATTGAGCGACTCGCCATGCGGCTGCATGATCGGATGACCGAGTCCTGGTTTATCGGTGCTCCGCCGGAGGACATTCTTTCACCCCGGCAATCGCCGCCGTTACGCGAAATTGCGCTTGGGCCGTCGATGGCCAGCGCGCGGCAGGCGTTGGGCGGGGCGAATCAAGCACTCGGCCTTGCGCTATCGGAAGATGAGATCGATTATCTTGCCCAGGCCTACCAGCAGCTCGGCCGGGATCCAACGGATGTAGAACTGCTGATGTTCGCGCAGGCAAATTCAGAACATTGCCGGCACAAAATTTTTAATGCCGACTTCACGCTTGATGGCGTACCGCAATCCGAGTCACTCTTTAAAATGATTCGCC
>CAYTRY010000093.1:0-2946 GCA_964440375.1 uncultured Bordetella sp.
ATTTGCGGTAACGAAACCATCGGTGGGGTGGAGTTCTGGCAGTGGCCCGATATGCGGGCACTCGGCGCAGCCGATGTGCCGCTCATTGTGGATATGTCATCGCACATTCTGTCGCGAGAAGTCGATGTCACTCAATTCGCGATGGCTTATGGCGGTATGCAGAAAAACCTGGGTATCGCGGGAGTCACCTTCGTTGTTCTGGATGAATCCTTAATCAAAGATCGGGTGAAAGCCCCCCTGGCCGGCTGCCCCTCGGTTTTTGATTACCGCAGGGTCTTGGAAAATGATTCCATGTTCAATACTCCGCCTACTTATGCAATCTACATGACTGGCTTAATGCTGGAGTGGATTGATCAACAAGGCGGCGTGAGGGCGCTTGAGTCACGTAACAAAGAAAAAGCAAGCCTGCTCTACTCAGCCCTTGATGCATCGCGCTTTTATCAGACCCGGGTTGAGCAATCAGTCCGCTCGCGGATGAATATCCCCTTTTACCTGCCTGATGAAAGGCTTTATGAACCCTTTTTAAAAGGCGCCCAAGAGCGGGGCTTAATTAATTTAAAGGGCCATAAGGCTGTGGGTGGGCTTCGGGCAAGTCTGTATAACGCCATGCCGCTTGAGGGCGTGAAAGCCCTGATCGCCTGGCTTACCGAGTTCGAAAAGGAGCACGCATGAGCTCGGATGATCTGCAAAAGCTTCGCCAGAAAATCGACGCTGTCGATGATCAGATGATGCAGCTTTTAATTGAGCGCGCTGGTTTGGTTCAGCAGGTAGGCCACTTAAAAGAGCAAACTGCATCGCCTGTGTTTCGGCCAGAGCGCGAGGCCTCAATTTTAAAGCGTATGGTGGCTGCCAATACCAGTGCCTTGCCTGAACAGACAATCACAGCAATTTGGCTAGAAATCATCTCGGGCTGCCGGGCCCTAGAGCGGGTGATGCGTGTCGCCTATCTGGGCCCTGCGGGCACTTATAGTGAGCAGGCAGTCCGCGCATTGTTTGGCCACCGCGTGGATTTGGTGCCCTGCGTGACATTGGATGAAGCAGCCCGTGAGGCGGAAGCTGGAAGTGTTGATTGCGCGGTGCTGCCAGTAGAAAACTCAACCGAGGGCACAGTCGGCCGAACTCTGGATATTTTGCTGCGCACGCCGCTTAAGATTTCTGCTGAAGTATCGCTGCCGATTCATCACAGCCTGTTACACAAAACCGGTGATCGCGGCAGTATTAAATCGATTGCTGCCCATCCTCAGGCACTAGCGCAGTGTCATCGTTGGCTTGATGAAAATTTCCCCGGAGTCGCGCAGCAGCCTGTGGCCAGTAATGGCCATGCCGCAGAGCTTGCCGCAGGCAATGCCGCCGTTGCCGCGATTGCCGGCCATCTCGCGGCTGAGCATTACGGCTTAAAGGCCCTTGCTGAGCGAATTGAGGATGATCCCAACAACCGGACCCGATTTGCAGTCCTTGGTAATTTTGATCCTGCCGCCTGCGGCACGGATCAGACTTCGCTGATTCTCTCGGTGCCCGATAAGGCAGGCGCGGTGCTTTCGTTGATTGAGCCTTTTGCCCGGCATGGGGTCTCAATGAAGCGGTTTGAATCACGGCCTGCACGCCAGGGCACCTGGGAATACCATTTCTTTGTTGATCTGGTTGGCCATCGCAACGACAGCAATGTCGCCCTTGCGTTAGCTGAAATCCGCAAGCAGGCCGCGTTTTATAAAGACTTGGGCTCCTACCCGCTTTTTGACCGCACGCAAGCATGATGGATAGTCCAAGCAGCATCGCTCCCCCTTATGTCCGCGGCATTGCGCCCTATCAGGGTGGCCGGCCCATTTCAGAGATTGCGCGGGAATATGGGTTCGAAGAGTCAGAGATCGTAAAGCTTGCCTCGAATGAAAACCCCTTGGGCATGAGCCCTAAAGCGCGGGAGGCGATGCTTGCCGCTGCGGCGGACCTTGGCCGCTATCCAGATGGCAACGGGTTTGAACTGAAGGCCGCAATTAGTAAACGCTTTGGTATCCCCGCTGACTGGATCACCTTAGGCAATGGCAGCAACGATATTTTGGAGCTTGCTGCTCATGCATTCCTGCAGCCCGATCGCGAATCGGTCTATAGCCAACATTCCTTTGCAGTTTATGCGCTGGCGACACAGGCAACGGGTGCAAAAGCTGTTGTTGTGTCGGCAACTGCTGCCCTTGGCCATGATCTTGTCGCCATGCGCAAGGCGGTAACTGACCGCACCGGCATCGTTTGGATCGCAAATCCAAACAACCCCACCGGCACATTTTTAAAGCCTGCTGATGTCATTGCGTTTATCAAAGACATCCCTGCGCGGACCCTTGTTGTTTTGGATGAGGCCTACACTGAATACCTAAGTGATGCCGATCGCTACAATGCCTTCGAGTGGGGCGTAGAGCATCCGAATCTATTGGTCTCCAGAAGTTTTTCTAAGGCCTATGGCTTGGCCGGCCTTCGCATCGGCTTTGGTGTTGCCAGGCCTGAGATCACGGATTTGCTGAATCGTATTCGCCAGCCCTTTAATGTGAATTCCCTTGCCCAGGCAGCCGCCTGCGCGGCGCTATTTGATGATGAATTCTTGGCGTTAAGCCGACGCGTTAATCAAGAAGGCCTTGCGCAGATTGCAGCAGCGGCGAAAGACTTAGGCCTTAGTTTTATTCCGAGCTGGGGAAATTTTCTGCTTATCAAAATGGGCGATGCGGCCGATGCGGGCATGCAGGTCTTTCAGGCCTTGTTGGCAAAGGGTGTCATCACCCGGCCGGTTGCGAACTATGGGCTGCCGCAGTGGCTGAGGATTTCCATTGGCACGCGAGAGGAAAACGCTCGCTGTATTGAGGCTTTAAAAGACATCATGCCGGGCCTTGCGCCAAGGCTCTCTGGCAAAGCCGAGCAAGCGGCTGGCTAAAAGGCGCACTGAAAATCCTATGGCAGCGCCTG
>CAYTRY010000094.1:0-2934 GCA_964440375.1 uncultured Bordetella sp.
ATGACTCGGGTTTTTAAATGCTTGTCGCAAGGCGTGTATCACTGCAATCGCTGGCTTTGGGCGTGCATAAACCTGAGCAGAAAGAATGCGAATGCAACCGTTTTCCGTAATGGGACAAGTCAACCAGCCATTACTTTCGGCATTCAAAAACCAGTTCTTCACGATCAAATGGCTTGCATGGGGTTCATCGAACAGCGCAATTAGGCAATTGACATCTAAAAGCGATTTCATCAAATGCCCTCTTCCTCACGAATGCGATTCACCAATTCGTTTGTCGGTATCGGTCCGCCTTCGTAAGGAAATGGATGAATGCCAAGACTTGCCAAAGTCTTTTGCTCCGTTTCTGTGGGCTCTCGTGCCACGAGCAGGCCCCCACTGGACTCGGGCATGGGGCGGTAAAGCAGCCCCTTGCGGGTTAATTCCGACAACACGCGGCCAATGGACTCACCCTTAAGTCGCGCAAGTTCCTTCACCGCCATCAGCACATCCTCATCAAGGTCCACGGTTGTTCTCATTGCGTTAAGCCCTTTTTGATATATGCGCATCATATCATCAAAACATCATTACATCAAATCATGTTGCTTTCAATTCATCCAGGTCTTAACCCTTGGGTCCCTTAAAATCCCGATTCGTCTCGCTTATCCCCTCCCTAGAACGCCTCAAAACCCTTAAATACTCCCTCAGAACCCTTTATGGCAGGACATTCCAAATGGGCCAATATCCAGCACCGAAAAGGCCGTCAGGACGAAAAGCGCGGCCGGATATTCACCCGGCTGATTAAAGAGATCACAGTAGCGGCCAAGCTCGGGGGCGCAGACCCAAACTCCAACCCTCGGCTGCGCCTGGCAATGGACAAGGCCGGCGATGCCAATATGCCCAAGGACAAGGTGACGGATGCCGTTAAGCGTGGCACAGGCCAGCTGGAAGGCGTCGAGTACGAGGAAATCCGCTACGAGGGCTACGGCATTGGGGGTGCGGCGGTAATTGTGGATTGCATGACCGATAACCGAACCCGAACCGTTGCCGAAGTCCGACATGCTTTTTCCAAGCACGGCGGAAACCTTGGCACCGATGGCTCGGTCTCTTTCATGTTTAAGCATTGTGGTCAGCTAATTTTTTCGCCGGGCAGCTCAGAAGAAAAAATCATGGAAGTTGCCCTAGAGGCCGGCGCCGAGGATGTGGTCTCAGCGGAAGATGGCGCCATCGAAGTGATCTGCCCACCAAATGATTTTCAGATGCTCAAGGCTGCTTTAGAGAAATCAGGTCTAAAGCCCGAGCTTGCCGAAATCACGATGCGGGCCTCGACAGACTCTGAGCTCTCCGGTGAAGACGCTGCGAAAATGCAAAAGCTTCTTGATGCACTGGAGTCTTTAGATGATGTTCAAGAGGTCTACACCAATGCGCTGCTACATGACTAAACCTGCCGCAGGCGCAGCGCAGATCACATGAAGGTTCTGGTGATCGGCAGCGGTGGGCGAGAGCATGCGATGGCCTGGTGCCTAGCAAAATCACCACGAGTTGAAAAGATTTTTGTGGCACCTGGTAATGGGGGAACCGCGACTTCGAGCGGCGGGGTTGCAATTCAGAATGTTGCGCTTGATCCAGTGAAGAATCAGGATGCAGTTGTTGACTTTGTAAAAGAGCAGCAAATCGGTTTGACTCTCGTCGGCCCCGAGGCGCCGCTTGCAGCGGGCATTGTCGATCGGTTCCGAAAAGAGGGGCTCGCAATCTTTGGGCCAAGCCAGGCCTGCGCCCGGCTTGAGTCTTCCAAGGACTTTGCAAAGCAATTCATGCGTGATCACGCGATTCCCACCGCTCAGTTTCAGACTTTCTCTGAAGCCGAGAGCGCGAAGGCCTATATCCGCGCCAACGGAGCGCCGATTGTGGTGAAAGCTGATGGCTTAGCAGCCGGCAAGGGTGTTGTGGTGGCCATGACCGAGTCGGAAGCAATCACTGCAGTCGATGCGATGCTGATTGATAACAAGTTTGGCGATGCAGGTGCCCGGGTCGTGATTGAAGAATTTCTATCCGGAGAAGAGGCAAGCTTCATTGTGATGTGTGATGGCAAAAGCGCCCTGCCCATGGCCACAAGCCAAGACCACAAGCGATTGCTTAATCAAGACCAGGGACCGAACACAGGCGGAATGGGCGCCTACTCCCCTGCACCCGTGGTGACACCGGCAGTCCATGCCAAGGTCTTGCGCGAGGTGATCAATCCGGTGCTCAAGGGTATGGCCAGCCAGGGCACGCCCTACACTGGATTTCTTTATGCAGGCCTCATGATTAGTCCAGCCGGAGAGATTAAAGTGCTGGAATTTAACTGCCGTATGGGGGATCCCGAAACCCAGCCAATTCTGATGCGGCTTAAGACCGACTTCACCCTACTGCTTGAGGCTGCAATCCATGGCCAGCTCGATTCAGTAAACGCCGATTGGGATTTGCGTACGGCGCTTGGTGTCGTGATTGCGGCTGAGGGCTATCCTGAGGCGGTGACTACCGGGGATCCAATCACCCAGCTGCCCATTGCATCAGAAGACAGTATGACTTTTCATGCAGGCACCGCGAATCAAAACGGCATTCTTAAGACTAACGGCGGAAGGGTGCTCTGTGTGACCGGGCTCGGCGGCACGCCGATGCTGGCACAACAGCGGGCCTATCGGGCTGTGGATGAGGTGAAATTTCGCGGTATGCAGTTTCGAAGCGATATTGGCTATCGGGCCATTGGAAGAAACACACCGCACTAAATTTAGAGTTGGTGATTTGGCATTAGGGAGCGCTTATGCAGACTATTGATATCGGTTCACTGCGCGAATATTTTCTTGGACTGCAGGATCGCATCACCAAGGCTGTGAGCGATCTTGATGGAATGGCCTTTGCAGAGGATGCCTGGAGTAAGCCAGAAGACAGCATGCTCAAAGGTGATGGCCGATCGCG
>CAYTRY010000095.1:0-2881 GCA_964440375.1 uncultured Bordetella sp.
GGCGAGTCGATCTGGGCGATGTTGCCCATGCAGACCACCTTGGTGCCCGGACCGGCGCGCGTGATCAATGCCTTCATCTGCTTCGGAGTGAGATTCTGGGCCTCATCAATGATCAAAAATTTATTGATAAAGGTTCTGCCCCGCATGAAGTTTAGTGATTTGATCTTGATGCGGGTGCGAATCAGGTCTGCAGCTGCCGAGCGGCCCCAGTCGCCGCCGCTATCGACACCGCGGTTGAGCACCTCGAGGTTGTCTTCGAGCGCACCCATCCAAGGCTGCATCTTTTCTTCCTCTGTGCCCGGCAGAAAGCCGATGTCATCACCCAGTGGCACGGTGGCCCGCGTGACGATGATCTCGTTATAGATTTTGGTCTCAAGGATTTGGGCAAGGCCCGAGGCCAATGCGAGCAGCGTTTTGCCGGTGCCGGCCTGGCCCAGCAGGGTAACGAAGTCGACATCCGGATTCATCAGAAGGTTGAGCGCAAAGTTCTGCTCGCGATTGCGGGCGGTGATGCCCCAGACCGAGTTCTTAGCGTGTGTGAAATCTCTCAGTGTGCGCAGCACGGCGGTGCGGCCTTGCACCTCTTGCACAAGTGCATAAAGGGGGCTGGCCCCTTCTTCGTACACAAATTGATTGACATGAAAGGCCGCACACAGCGGTCCGGTCACCCGGTAAAAGGTGTAGCCCCCTTGCTGCCAGGATTCGAGACGCTTGCCGTGGCTATCCCAGAAGCCTTCGGGCAGCTGCATGGCGCCCGAGTACAGTAAATCGGCATCGTCGATGACCTGATCATTAAAGTAATCCTCGGCCGGCAGTCCCAAGGCATGGGCCTTGATGCGGATATTGATGTCTTTGGAAACCAGCACGACCAGCCGGTCTTTTTGCTTAGCCTGCAGGGCACGCACGACACCGAGAATTTGATTGTCGGCCTTGCCGACTGTCAGGCCTTCAATGACCGAGCTGGTCTCAATTTCTAGTGGCTGGGTCTGGAAATACAGCCGGCCGGTTGCCTCTTTGTTACCGAGCACCGATAGGGGGATGCCGTCGGCAATATTCAGGCCGCTGTCGCTTGCATCTGCGATTGCTTCGATCATCGCATCCAAAGAGCGTGTGACCTGACGCACATTACGGGCTACCTCGGAGACCCCCTTTTTATGGTTATCGAGCTCTTCAAGGGTCATCATTGGCAAGAAGATGTCGTGCTCCTCGAATCGAAAAAGACTGGAGGGGTCATGCATCAACACATTGGTATCGAGCACAAAGGTTTTGGCGACATCGGGATCAGTGCGACGCCGTGATTCGCGCAGCATCGCCGGCCGACGGGTCGTTATGGCCGGTGCTGGCGCCGTCTGCGGCGGGATTGGAAAAGAGGCCATGCGGGCGGCCGGGGCAGGGGCCTGCGGCAAGGGCGGCAGTACAGGTGCGCGCGCTGCGGGGCCTGCCATTAAGCCGGGTTCGGCATCCTCTTGGGGTGCGAGGCCGCGGCCCGATGATTTTTTGTTGCGATTTGGTTTGGCGATGAGGTCATCGGTAGGCTGCAGCAGGGTGGCGGGCTTGGTCGGGGCCTTCGGAAGCGGCATGCTGGGCTCAGTCCTTGTGAAGTGAAGAAATTAAGGCGGGTTCTGCTGGCGCGATTGCGGCCAGGCGATCAAAGAGCAAAAACGCGGCGGCCTTGCGGCCTTCTGAGGCCAGCAGATTGAAGGTTCTGCAGGCGGCTGCCAGTGTCATACATTCCACGCCAATGCGCTGGCTCAGCATGGGGGCCATAACGGCGGGGGATAGAAATTTCTGTCGGGATCCTGTCCCAACTAAAACGATCTCGGGGCGCCATTGCGCGAGCATCTCCATGTGGCGGGCCTGAAGGCCCTCGACACTGAGCCCGAGGAGCTCGGCTGGCCCGACATCGGAGCGCACTAATAAAGAGGAGTTAAATCGGGTGCCGTTGACCTCGATGAAGTCGGACCCGTAGGCGTTGATTCCGAAGGCGCTGCCATTGGGCTGCGCTGTAAAGCTTGTGGAGACCGGTGACAAAGCCATCGAGGGTCAAGCCTAACAGGTTTTCGGCGGTTTTTTGCAACTCTGAGGCTCGGTTAAAGTTAAGGTTTTCCCAACCGTTGGCCCCAACCAAAACCGCCATGAAGCCCTTTCCCCGCATTCAGCGACTGCCGCCCTATGTGTTCAATATCACCGGGGAGCTCAAGATGGCGGCCCGCCGCCGGGGCGAGGACATCATCGATATGAGCATGGGCAATCCCGATGGTCCGACGCCGCGGCATATTGTTGAAAAGCTAATCGAGACGGCCGACAAGGAGCACACCCACGGCTACTCGGTCTCCAAGGGCATCCCCCGGCTGCGTCGGGCGATCTGCAATTGGTACCAAAACCGCTACGGAGTTGATCTCGATCCGGAGACTGAGGCCATTGTCACGATCGGCTCAAAAGAGGGCCTGGCCCATTTGATGTTGGCCACACTGGATGCAGGCGACACCGTGCTCGTGCCCAATCCCAGCTATCCCATTCACATTTACGGCGCGATCATCGCGGGTGCCAGCATTCAGTCGTTTCGCATGGGCAGTGGCATTGATTTTTTTCAAGAGCTTGAGCGCAACATCCGCGAGTCGATTCCAAAGCCCAAGATGATCATCCTGGGCTTCCCGAGCAATCCCACCGCCCAGTGTGTGGAGCTCGATTTTTTTGAGCGAATCGTTGCACTTGCCAAACAGCATGACATCCTGGTTGTTCATGATCTGGCCTATGCCGACATCTGCTTTGATGGGTTCAAGCCGCCGTCGATCATGCAGGTGCCGGGCGCGCGGGATGTGGCAGTGGAATTTTTCACGATGAGTAAAAGCTACAACATGGCCGGCTGGCGTGTCGGGTT
>CAYTRY010000096.1:0-2834 GCA_964440375.1 uncultured Bordetella sp.
CGATAAGATTGAAATCGATACCCGCACCGGCGAGTATCGCAATCGGGTGAAGTGAAGGCAGCCGCACGATCTGAGTTTCTTGGGCAGGTCGTTGGCCTGCTCGGTGAAGGGGCCGTCAAGACGGCCCCTTCTGATCTCGAGCCGTACTGTACGGATTGGCGTAAGCGTTTTTTTGGTAAGGCAGCAGCGATTCTTTTTCCTGTGGAACCCGAATCGCTTGCGAAAATCGTTCGGCTCGCAAATCAGTATCAAATTGCGTTGGTGCCGCAAGGCGGAAACACCGGCCTATCGGGCGGGGCGACCCCAGACCCCACAGGCGAGCAAGTTATTGTGTCGCTACTCAGAATGCAGCAGGTCCGTCAGCAGGATGCGATTAACAAGACCCTAACGGTTGAAGCTGGGGTCACCCTGCTGCGGGTCCAGGAGTTGGCCGATGCAATGGGACTGCTTTTTCCTTTAAGCCTCGGTGCAGAGGGCTCTGCAACCATCGGCGGAAATCTTGCAACCAATGCAGGCGGAACGGCAGTGCTGCGTTATGGGAATGCGCGAGATCTTTGCCTGGGACTCGAGGTTGTAACGCCCGCCGGCGAAATCTGGAATGGCCTGCGGCGTTTACGCAAAGACAATACCGGCTACGATCTGCGGGATCTCTTTATCGGATCTGAGGGCACCCTTGGGTTTATTACGGCCGCGGTTTTAAAGCTATTCCCAAAGCCGGCCGGCCTTGTCACCGCCTTAGTAAAAGTGGGCTCAGCGAGAGATGCGCTTGGTTTGCTGCAAATTGCCCAGGCCCGATGCGATGCGGCTTTGACTGGTTTTGAATATATGTCGGCCCAGAGCGTGCAGGTGGTGATTGATCATTTTCCGGATGTCGCCAAACATGGCGCCCAAGTCATTGGATCGAAAAGTTCAGGGCTATCCGATAGCGTATTGATTGAGATCTCCCATCCCATTTCGGAAGATGGCGCCCGGGAAATGCTGGAGGCGGTGATTACGGATGCGATTGCCCAGGGTGTCGCCAGTGATGCGGTCATCGCCCAGTCGATCGCCCAGACCAAGGCCTTATGGCACCTTCGCGAAACCATTACCTTGGCTGCTGCTGAGGATGGGGTTCAGGTCAAACTTGATATTGCAGTACCGGTTTCGCGGCTGGCGGAGTTCATCGCTGAAATGGATCGCGAAATGCTGGCTGAATTCCCAGGCATTCGTTTGCATAACTTCGGCCATTTTGGCGATGGAAATCTTCACTACAACCTAGGCGCGCCGCAGTCCCTTGCAAAGGGCCTCTCAGCCGATCAGCGGCGGGCTGCCTATCGGGCCTACATCGAGCAAAATGAGGGGCTGCTTCGACGAAAAGTCCATGATCGGGTGGTGGCCTATAACGGATCCATCAGTGCAGAGCATGGCCTGGGCCAGCTGCGCAAGGCCGAGGCCTGGCGCATCAAAAGTCCGGTTGAGCTGGGGCTGATGAAAGCGATCAAGCAGGCCTTGGATCCAAACGGGATTCTCAACCCCGGTAAGGTGATTTAGCCCTTATTCGAAAACCTTGGCTTTTTGGAGCTGCGGTGCCTGTCGGTCTTTTTCAGAGAGCTTTAAGCTGTCTTCGGTAAACCCCTCTGGCCACTGGATGCCGATTGTGGGATCGTTCCATGCCACTGATGCCTCGGCAGTCGGCGCATAAAAATCAGTGGTTTTATAGAGAAAGTCGGTGTTGTCCTCCAGCACCAGAAAGCCATGGCCAAAGCCTGGCGGAATCCAGAGCATTTCACCAGAATCGGGCGTTAAGGTATGGCCTGCCCACTTCCCAAAAGTCGGCGATGACCGACGCAGATCTACCGCCACGTCAAATACCGCGCCAGTAACCACGCGCACCAATTTTCCTTGTGCGTGCGGTGGGAGCTGATAGTGAATGCCGCGCAGCACGCCGCGTGCGGATCGTGAGTGGTTATCTTGAACAAAATTGGGTGCTAGCCCAGTGGCTTCGCGAAATGTTTTGGCGTTGAAAGATTCGAGAAAAAATCCCCGTGCATCGCCGAAGACTTTGGCCCGAAGGATGAGCACCTCATCAAAGGGCGTCAGTGGTTTAATCTCAAGGGCACCAGACATTTAAAAAACCCGTTCGCGCAGAATATCAAGTAAGTATTGGCCGTAGCCGCTTTTGGCGAGAGGCCGGGCAAGCTGCTCCAGCGCCTGATCATTAATCCAGCCACTGCGCCAAGCGATTTCCTCTGGACATGCGACTTTTAGCCCCTGACGTTTCTCGATGGTTTGAATAAACTGGCTTGCTTCTAGCAGCGATTCATGGGTACCGGTATCAAGCCAGGCATGGCCGCGGCCCATAACTACAACTTCGAGCGTATTTGACTCTAGGTAGCAACGATTGACATCAGTAATTTCCAGCTCGCCCCGCGCTGAGGGTTTCAGCGATTTTGCAATAGCGACGACCTGGGCATCGTAGAAATACAGCCCAGTAACCGCATATCGGGATTTAGGTTTACTCGGTTTTTCTTCAAGCGAGATCGCCCGGCCCTGAGCATCGAATTCGACTACGCCGTAGCGCTCAGGATCTTGAACCGGATAGGCAAAGACAGTCGCACCTTGGTGTTGATGACAGGCCTTTTTTAATGAAGGCGCAAAGTCGTGTCCGTAAAAAACGTTATCGCCAAGCACCAGGGCGCTTGGTTGCTTGTCGATGAATTGTTGGCCAATAATGAACGCCTGCGCGAGACCATCTGGCGAGGCCTGCACCGCATACTGGATCTCGATACCCCACTGGCTTCCGTCGCCCAGCAGCTGCTCAAAGCGGGGAGTGTCCATGGGCGTTGAGATCAGCA
>CAYTRY010000097.1:0-2701 GCA_964440375.1 uncultured Bordetella sp.
CTGCCGTTTATGTCGAACGATTCGGAAGACTAGAGCATACGGCAGTCCGGTTTTCCGGCCATGATCATGTGTATCGCATCATCGAAAAAATTGTGTCACGTATTGGCCGACGCATCGATGAATCAAGCCCCATGGTGGATGCCCGACTTCCAGATGGCTCTCGCGTCAACGCAATCATCCCCCCTCTGGCCCTCGATGGTCCAATGCTTTCGATTCGTCGGTTCAGCGCTAAACCCCTCAAAGTCGATGACCTAGTGCGCCTTGGCACCCTGACGGCCGATATGGCAACTGTGCTTGAGGGATTGGTCGCCTGCAAAATGAATGTCCTCATTTCTGGCGGTACTGGCAGCGGCAAAACAACGCTGCTCAATATGATGTCTGGATTTGTCGCGGACACTGAGCGTGTCATCACGATTGAGGATGCAGCCGAACTCCGCCTACAGCAGCCTCACGTGGTCAGGCTTGAGACCCGACCGCCTAATGTCGAGGGTCGCGGTGAGATTACGCAACGGCTACTCGTGAAAAATAGCCTACGTATGCGGCCTGATCGGATTGTCATCGGGGAGGTCCGTGGCGGCGAAGTCCTGGATATGTTGCAGGCAATGAATACGGGCCACGAGGGATCAATGACCACCATTCACGCCAACTCGCCACGCGATGCCATGACTCGCCTGGAGAACATGGTGGGATTGGCAGGGGTCTCTATTGGTCTGCGTGCTATCCGTCAGCAGATTGTTTCAGCCTTGACCGCCGTCATCCAAGTCAGTCGGCTGATTGATGGATCGAGAAAAGTTACCAGTATTCAGGAAATCACCGGCATGGAGGGTGATGTGATTGAAATGCAGGAGATTTTTCAATTCCATCAGTCTGGAGTAACGGCTGATCGGCGGCCCATCGGCAGTTTTATCGCCACAGGAATACGCCCAAAGTTTTCTGAACGGCTTGCAATCCGGGGGTTCCACCTGCCGGAGACATTTTTCGATCCGCATCGACTCGCTGCCTAAGCTGAAGAAATCCTCCAATGCCGACTACTTCTCTTTTAATCCTCTTCGTTTCGGTCTCCGTCGCAGTGATTGCCGCTGCACAAGTCTGGACAAGCTATCGGATCGGTCTGAAGCCGCTAAAGCTGTCAAATCGTGTGGTGGCCCAAGAACAAACGGCACGACATCCACAACTATTGCGAGATTTACGGCTTAGTGAGCGGCCAAAGATAGATGCATGGCTTCAGCAGCTTCCGATCGCAGCCCGTTTACAACTTCTGCTCACGCAGGCAGGGCTCTCCTACAGGGCCGATCAATTCATGATGCTAATGCTTCTAGCTGGGGTTCTGGTTGTCGCTGTGCTTGCGCTAATGAATCCTCCAATTTGGCTCTTGGGGCTGGGGGGCATTGGTGGTGCAGCACTACCGGTTGCCGTCGCACTCTACCGACGGCAACAGCGAAGCCGTCTATTAGATCAGCAGCTTCCCGACTTTCTAGATTCAATCGCGCGTGCCATGCAGGCGGGAAATTCATTTTCAGGTGCGCTTGCCGTTGTGAGCAAAGAGGCTGCCGAGCCAATTGGCACCGAGTTTCGCCGTGTGTTCGAAGAAATTAATTTCGGACGCTCGGTAAAAGAAGGGCTGCAATCGCTGTCAATTCGTAATACTAGTGACGATGTTCGCTACTTTGTAATTGCAGTGTTAATTCATCTGCAGACAGGGGGAAGCTTGACATCACTGCTGCTGGGCCTATCAACTCTTATCCGTGATCGACAACGGCTGCGCAAACTCGGAAAGGTCTTCTCGGCTGAGGGCCGGCTCTCTGCCTGGATTCTCGCGCTGCTGCCCTTTGGCACCGGTCTCGTCATGTTCCTTGTGAATCCAGAGTTTATTTCTATTCTATGGACTGATCCCGCAGGCATTTTCTTACTCCAAATCATGTTTGGACTGCTCGCTGTTGGAATTATTTGGATGCGAAAAATCATCCGCTTTCGAATCTGAGGTCTGCTGTGGACACGCTGTTATTAATTGCACTTACCTTGCTTTTTGTTGCGGTTGTCGCAGGAATATTCTTTATTGCGATGATGATCAGTGCATGGGCAGCCACAGATCCTGGATCTGGCTGGCCCGAGTTAGCCGTAGTTGGTCTTCAGATCAAAGATAATGCGGCATCACAAATCACCAATATAGGCAGCAGATTCCGGGAGCGCTTCAAGCATGTTCTACCCCCCCTTCTCCGAGAGAATCGATGGCAGGATTCACCCTTGCAAGACAGACTCGCCCAGTGTGGCTACCGATCCAATACAGCAATATCGCTATTGCTGGGTACAGCTCTCATCTCCACCCTAATTGGCTCGGTAGCCGGAGTCATCACTGCTCTAGGCTTTATCGATCGCGTTCAGCCCGTGGTTGTGGTGCTCTCCGCACTGCTTGGTGCAGTGCTTGGCGCTACGATTCCCTTTATCGGGATCACGCTGATGATCCGGAGGCGCCAGCGGCAGCTATTGGAGCATTTTCCGGATGCTCTTGATTTAATTCGGGTCTGCCTCGAGGCCGGACTTGGGCTCGATGCGGCCATCCAGCGTGTGGGGCAGGAATTTCGACAAGTAGCGCCGGCGCTCTTCGACGAGTTCCATGTGCTGAGTCTTGAGCTGCGCGCTGGGGCGGGCCGCACCACCGCATTACAGAATCTCGCGCAGCGGACTGGGCTGGCGGAGATCC
>CAYTRY010000098.1:0-2594 GCA_964440375.1 uncultured Bordetella sp.
CGCCAGGGCCGCCAGGTCGCAAAGACCACCAGCGCCAACGCGATCCAGCCCCGGCCGGCAATCATCCCCTCGGTCCACATCGGCGTGTAAAACACAGATAAAAACGCACCACCAAGGCCCGCCATCGCACCACCAAAAAGCACTGCCAAGTACCGAACCCGATTAACGGAAATACCGACCGCATGAGCAGATGCTGGGGATTCCCCTACTGCTTTTAAGATCAGTCCTCCGCGGGTCTTCGCCAGAAACCAGACCAGGCCGCCGAAGATAATCCAGGTCAAGTAGACCAAGGACTGCTGCTGGAAAAAAACCTTACCCAAGATGGGGATCTCCGAGAGCAGTGGAATCACGATCGCCGGAGTTGCGGGGATCACCTGGGACTCAAACGGCTTGCCGATAAAGCCCGCCAGACCCACGCCAAATATCGCAACGGCTAAGCCGGTTGCCACCTGGTTGGCCATGAGGTTAATCGTGATCACACCGAAAATAAGCGCAAGCAGCGCGCCAGCCAACATGCCTGCCACCACTCCAAACCATACCGAGCCGGTTAAAAACGTTGCAATAAAGCCGGCAACTGCGCCCAAGGCCATCATGCCCTCGGCGCCCAAATTCAGCATGCCGGATTTTTCGCAGACCAGCTCGCCAAGGGCCACCAGCACCAGCGGCGTGCCCGCCACCACCGTGGCGAAAAGAATCGAGGTCAAAAGCTCTGCGGTCATGAGAATCTCACCCGATAACGAATCAGAACATCCACCGCCAGCAAATAGAAAAGTAGTAAACCCTGAAAGACCTTGGAAATCGAGCCCCGCACACCGAGGTATTGCTGGGCCTGCTCGCCGCCAATATAAAAAAGCGCCATCAGCAAAGATGCAAGACCAATACCCAGGGGATTTAATCGGCCCACAAACGCGATGATGATCGCAGCAAAGCCATAGCCGCTTCCCACTTTATCGGTGAGCTGCCCTACCGGGCCGGCCACCTCTGCCATACCCGCAAGGCCAGCACAGGCGCCCCCCACGACGAGACCCACCCAGGTCATTTTTGCAGTTGATATGCCCGCATAGCCTGCGGCGGCAGGCGACTCGCCGGCCACACGCATCTTGAATCCGAGATGGGTTCTGGCAAATAAAATATGGCCTGCAATCAAAAGCACGATTGCAAATCCAAATGCAAGATTGAGCCGCGCCCCCTCAAAAAGCTTGGGCAGCAATGCAGTGCTCTCGAAAACCTCGGTCTGCGGAAAATTAAATCCTTGCGGATCTTTCCAGGGGCCAAAGACAAACCAAGACACTAAAAGCTCCGCAACATAAACCAGCATTAGTGAGACCAAGATCTCGCTGGTATTAAACCGGGTCTTTAAAAATGCAGCAATTGACGCCCAGAGCGCCCCGCCGAGCATGCCTGCCAGCATCATCAGCACCAAGGTCAGAACGGGTGCGTCTCCGAAAAAAAGTGCGATACCGGTTGCAAACACTGCCCCCAGAATGAACTGGCCTTCTGCGCCGATATTCCAGACATTGGCCCGAAATCCGATTGCAAGCCCAATGGCACAAATGGCAAGCGGTGTGGCTTTTAGCAGAAGCTCAGAGACATGATAAAAACTTTTCAATGGGTTTAAAAAAAATACTTCGAAGCCCCGAATCGGATCTTTGCCCAGCAAGGCGAAGATGATCAATCCTGAAACAATGGTGAGCACCACTGCGATTACGGGAGAACCATAGCGCATCCATTGCGAAGCGCCGGGGCGCAGTTCAAGCCGTGGCATTTGCGCTCTCCTTCCACATCCCACCCATCCACAATCCGATCTGCTCTACAGTTGTTTCTGAGAGCGGTTTAATCGGGGAGAGTCTTCCTTGCGATAAAACTGCAATGCGGTCACTCACCTCAAAAAGTTCCTCGAGCTCCTCAGAGATGACAATCACCGCGCAGCCGGCCCGGGCAAGATCAATTAATGACTGCCGAATAAACGCGGTCGCGCCGACGTCTACCCCCCAAGTCGGCTGGGCACAGATCATGACCTTTGGCGTTTGCAGCATCTCCCGGCCGGCAATGAACTTCTGCAAATTGCCGCCCGATAAAGATCCGGCAGGTGCCTCAGGGCCCGAGGCCTTCACATTAAATTGATGAATACAGTTTTCGGTGAGCGTTTTAGCCTTAGAAAGCTGCAGCATGCCGCTTTTCACAAGGCCCAAGGTCGTGGCGCCTGTGAGCATCAGATTTTCTGCCAACGACATGCTGGTCACCGACCCCCGGCTCAGCCGATCCTCGGGCACATAGGCCAGGCCCTGGGCCCGCCGCGCACCCACGCCAGCCAAGCCAATCGGTCTACCCAAGAGTTCAATCGCATCAGCCGAGTCCGCTAAGACCTCGCCTGAGAGCAGCTCACAAAGCTCGTTTTGACCATTGCCCGAGATGCCTGCAATGCCAAGAATTTCGCCAGCCCGTACGCTGAAGTTAATGCTATGCAAGTCAACACCAAACGGGGCGCTGGCCGCTTTGGAACATTGATGCAGGGCAAGCACTGTCTCGCCGGGGGCAACTGCGGCCCGCCTGGGCCGATCAAATTCTTTACCAATCATCATTTTGGCAAGCGA
>CAYTRY010000099.1:0-2586 GCA_964440375.1 uncultured Bordetella sp.
TCAGTATCCACTCCGCCAATGCTAGCCCAGCACCCGGAGCATGCTGCATGCCGTGGCCAGAAAAGCCTGCGATGCAGTAAAAGTTTTCAAATCCACTCAAAGGACCAATCACCGCATTGTGATCAAAATGATTCATCTCGTAATAGCCTGCCCAGGCCCGCTCAATGCGCATCGCTTCGAGTGCAGGAATCCGATGGGCCAGCACCGCCCACTGCGCTTCGCCCAACTCCGAGTAGTCGGGCTCAAGCGGTAAATCGTCCTCCTCGGCCCGAGGATCCATGCCAGCGAGCAAAAACCGGCCCTCGGGCCGCAGCCAAAAGCCGGTGGTATCAATGAGTAAGGGGCAATCAACAAGCGGCGTCGGACACGACAGCACAAACACCGTTCTGCGGGCAGCACCGATCGGCAGTTCAATATCCAAATCTCTGGCTAAGCGCGAGGACCAGGCCCCAGCCGCGTTAACCAAGGCGCCACAACTAATTTCTCGGCCATCAGCAAGGCTTACCGATTTCGCGAAACGCGGGCCGGGGCGGCTGCCTTCGCAATGAATGGCTTTCACTTCACCCTGAATTTTGATGACCCCAAGTGACAGGGCTTTTTTTAAAAACGCCTGATGAAGCGCAGGCCCATCAAACCAGCCCTCACCACTTAAACCCAAAGCACCCAGGGTGATTCCATCGGTATTGAGCCAAGGAAAACGCCTCGTGAGTTCTGGGGCGGATAACAAGCTGATTTCCGCTCCATGGCCAGATTGAATCTCCCAGGCGGCCCGCAGGCTCGGCTCCTGATCGCTGCTCGCCAGATAGAGATAGCCGGGCTCCGTTAGGCCCAGATCAATCGCTTCACCCGCGCAAGACAGATGATCTGAAACAGCGCGCAGAAATTGAATACCGAACTGAGATAGCCGAATATTGACGGGGCAGCTGAACTGCTGGCGGATCGAGCTTGCAGAAAGCGTAGAAGACGCCTGGCTAAATGAATAATCCCGCTCAATGACTGCAACACTTAGATTGGGATCGGACCGCTTTAGCCAATACGCGGTAGCAGCACCCATCACACCCGCACCGATGATGGCTAGATCGATGCGCTCTGAACTCACTACCCCTAACGAAGACGAACTAGAGAGATTTCTTAAGGGCATGGGCGATCTCACCAATGATTCCGCGCCTAAATGCCAGCACACAGATCACAAAGATCACGCCCTGAATAATG
The DNA here is from genome assembly GCA_964440375.1 of uncultured Bordetella sp. GTDB lineage: Bacteria > Pseudomonadota > Gammaproteobacteria > Burkholderiales > Burkholderiaceae_A > Lacustribacter. The sequence goes on from CAYTRY010000099.1 coordinate 1,213, forward strand.
GTGACCCAGGCACCAAATTGGGCAAGGTAGTTCTGCATGGTGATGATCACCGCTGCGCCCACCACGGGACCAAAAATCGTACCCAGCCCACCCAAGAGAGTCATCAGCACAACCTCACCCGACATCGTCCAGTGGACATCGGTAAGGGAGGCCAACTGAAACACCAGGGCCTTGGTCGCACCAGCCAAGCCAGCAATCGCACCCGACAGAATGTAGGCGGCCAGCTTGTAGCGGTCGGTGTCATAGCCAAGCGATGTTGCACGGGCCTCGTTTTCACGAATCGCTTTTAAAACATGGCCAAAGGGCGAATGAACGATTCTGAAGATCAACAAAAATCCACCTAGGAAAATCACCGCCACCACGATGTACATAGCGACAATATTCGAGAGGTCAATCAAACCAAAAAGCTTGCCCCGCGGGACTGCCTGAATACCATCCTCGCCACCGGTAAAGGGCGCCTGCAGGCAGAAAAAGAAAATCATCTGCGCCAAGGCCAGGGTGATCATCGCGAAATAAATCCCCTGCCTGCGGATTGCCAGCAGTCCCGACACAAAGGCGATGCCGCATGCAGCCAGCGTGCCGCACAGGATCGCCAGCTCTGGAGTAAGCCCCCAGGCCTTAGCGGCATGGGCCGAAACATAGCCTGCGGAGCCCAAAAACATTGCGTGACCGAAGGAAAGCAGGCCGCCAAAACCAATTAACAAATTAAACGCGCAGGCAAAAAGCGCAAAGCACATGACCTTCATCATGAAGATCGGATAGACCACCGCCGGCGCGATAGCAATGATTGCCACCATCACCAAAAAGGCAATTTTCTGAGCCCGCAATTCATCCCCAGCCGGGGCAGATGCGTGGGAGGTGGTGGGAGTCGGTCCGCTCATTTCTGTGTGCCAAAGAGTCCAGCGGGTTTAAACATCAAGACAATCGCCATGATGACAAAGATCACGGTGTTTGACGCCTCGGGGTAGAAAACCTTGGTGAGGCCTTCGATGATGCCCAGACCAAAGCCAGTGACGATCGCACCCATGATGGAACCCATACCGCCGATCACCACCACCGCAAACACCACGATAATTAAGTCCGCACCCATCAAGGGGTTGACCTGATAAATCGGTGCGGCCATCACGCCAGCAAAGGCTGCAAGCGCTACACCGAAGCCATAGGTAAGCGTAATCATGCGTGGCACATTGATGCCAAAGGCCTGCACCAGCTGCGGATTTTCAGTAGCGGCGCGCAGATAGGCGCCGAGTTTTGTGCGCTCAATGACATACCAGGTCGCAAGACACACCACCAAAGAGACCACAATCACCCAGGCACGGTAGTTCGGCAGGAACATGAAGCCCAGGTTTTGTGCGCCCTGTAGCTCCTGCGGGA
>CAYTRY010000100.1:0-2557 GCA_964440375.1 uncultured Bordetella sp.
GACTGGGCGAACTGTCCTTCCTCGCGGGCCTTTTGTAATCGCCGCTCGGTAGGGTCTAGGGTTTTATCTTCCTGGAACTCTTCTTCCGCCATAACGGAAGTTTAGCTTAGGCCTCGGGATTCTTTTTCAAAAGATCGTAAACGCGATCGGCCTGCTCTCGGTCCGCGGGGTTCATCTTCTGCCAGACCCGTTGGGCAGCGATTTTTCCGGCCGTGCTATCCGCCAGCCGATACCAGGCATATGCCCGCGGCAAGTCCTGTGGGATGCCTTCGCCTGACTCGTACATTAGCGCGTATTTATAGCGGCCAATCGGATCCCCTGTGAGCGCCGCGCGCCGATACCAGGTGAAGGCCAAGATGGTGTTTTTCTCGGCATTTACGCCGTTTTCAAATCGGCCACCAATTTCTACCATCGCGGTTGCGTTTCCACTATTGGCTGATGCGAGCATCCATTGGCCGCCTAATGTGGGGTTGATCGCTGTGCCAATGCCCTGCAGATACATCAGCGCCACTTCATACTGGGCGCGAGAGTCTCCCTCCCGGGCTAAACGCTCTAAGATCTCTAAGGCCTCGGTGAAGCGGCCGACTTCATAGGCACGACGGGCGGTCTGATAGTCCGAACACGCTACAAAAAACGTGAATACGGGCAGCAGCACCAGCCACGCGAATCGTTTCATGCCGGATTATTTCTTGGGAATCGGTGGCGGCGCAATCGCGGCTGGGGGTGGTAAGGGTGGTGCCGGGGGCGCAGAGGTCGGCGCTGCCGCATTCTGGGCAACCGCCGTGGGCGCTGCAGCAGGCGCGCCCGCAGTCGCCGCGGCGGCGGCCGTTCCCTCAGCGGCTGCTAAAGGAGCGGCGGGCTCGGGCTCTTTGTAGCTTGCACCAAGATCACCGCCAACTGCGCGGGCAAAACTACCGAGATAGCGTCGGCCCAGATCGGGATAGTAAGGGGCAGCGGCCAAATAGCCTTTCGAGCGCAGGCAGACCGACTTATTGGTCGAATCCTCGCACTCTGCGACTGCGCCCAATCGATTGACCTCGAACTGCTCGCCAAGGAAAAACAAAAAGACTAAAAAACCTAATGGAAACACCAAAAAGAGCATTGTCTTTTTCAGAACCACCGCAAGTTTTTCAAGAATCGGAGCCATGTGAGTTCCTTTCGTTATTGGGCCGGCTTCGCGGCTGCAGCCGATGCTGAACCGGCCGCTGTGTTGCTACTAATCGGCCGCCAAAGATTGGGCGGCTGTTGAGAAAATAGTCGGGCATGCATTTCGATAATCATCGGGCTCTGGGGGTGGCCATTGCGCAGCATGGCGGTATAGGCACGAACGGCTTGATCCCGGTGGCCTGCGATGAAGTATTCACGCGAGGCGCAGTAATAAAACACGAGTGCCTTCGACTCGAGATTGCCCATTTTTTCATACTCAAGAATGTCACCCATCAGCATGCAGGAATCCGCACGGTGGGCATAGGCAGCGGGATGTAAAAATTCCTTTGCCTTGCGCCTTTCGCGGTCGGATGCTTCGAGGAATTTTCGGCCGGCTTCAAGGTAGCGCTCATCTTTATGGCCAGCATAGATGCGGAATTCTTCGTCAAAACGCTTGGCCTCATCAAAGGCCATGAGTCCTGCGTAGTAGGCGGCATCGTGATTGCCACTTTTTGCCCAGCCCTCAATGGATTTACGGATATTGTGGGCCGCTTCGATGTGGCGAAAATAATCACTTTCATCGCTGATGCAGCTGCTGCTGCGAATACATGCAGCGCCTTTCGCAGCCTTGCCACGCTCCACCACATACTGACGATGCCACTGCGTGAAGTCAGCAAACCCTGGCGTAGCCGGCGCAGCGGGCTTTGCCGCTTGCGCTGAAGGCACCGCAGCCTGTGGCGTGGCAGCCGCATTTGCGGGACTTGCCTGTGCTGGCTTTGCCGGCTGGGCAGACAAGACCGATGGCGATATCGCAAGCAAAACCACGAGCCCGCATAAGGCTGCGAGTGGCAAGGGCCGGATTAAGCGTAAATCGTTCATTCCGGGCTGCCTTATTTCTTGGGCGGAGCGCCGGGTGCGGCCGGGCCAAGCTGCGGCCGGGGCGGTAAAACCAATACCGGTGTACGGCCGCCCTGGTCTTGCGGGGCAGCTGACGCAGTACCCTGCGCAGGGGCGGGAGAGGCTGCAGCCGGAGCGGCTGACGGGCTGGCTGCAGGCCTTGGTGCAGCAGCTGCCGCAGGCGCTGCCTTAGACGCCGCCTGACCCTTTTCGAGCGCAGCAGGAGCGGGAGAGGGTGCAGCCGCTTTCGCCGAAGGCAGACCGCCAGCGGTTTTGTTTTGTACCGTAATCGAGATACGGCGATTTAAGGGATCGTTCGGGTTACTTGGATTAAGACGAATCGTGTCGGCAAAACCCACCACCTGGGAGACATTGCCCTCTTGCAGGCCGCCACGGACCATTTCGCGACGCGCGGCATTGGCCCGCTCAGTCGAAAGCTCCCAGTTGGTGTAGCCAGCAGGTCCGTTACCGTATTTCAGGCCGTCGGTATGGCCCTCGATCCGAACCAGATTTG